>NZ_JBEYSO010000002.1:0-579113 GCF_040642675.1 Micromonospora sp. NPDC047738 | reverse complement strand
AACCACCAACATCACACCGGACCGGCCCCCACCAGCCCGGCGATGCCCCCTGCACAAGACCCGCCCTGGTCAGGCTCATTTTCCGGTCAGACGCTGACGGATTCCAGCACCCGCCCCTCGGCGGTGCGCCGCACGTTGAGGAGGACCTTGAGCACCGCGGCGACCTGAGCGTGCAGGGCGGCCCGGGGCAGGCCACCGAGCAGCCCGAGCGCCTCCAACCGGGCCGGTACGTCCGTCGGGGAGCTGGCGTCCAGGTCCCGGCGCCGCCGTCGTGGCCGGTGTTCAACGCTCGTCCGGGGTCAGCGCCTCGAACCGCTCCAGTTCGTCGTCGCTGGCAAGCAGGTTGTCCTGCAGCTCGGTGATTCGGCCGTGCTCCTGCCCGATGTCGCGGTACTTCACGAGCACGTCTCACGGGTCGATCCGCCCGGACTCCATTTCCTCGATCAGGTCTTCCAGTTCCTCGCACAGCTCGTCACACCGGCCGATGACGCGCTCGTTGCGCTTGGTGTTCCGCGCCTTCAGCTTCTCGCGGTACTGCTCCCGGTGCTTGGCCTTCAGGTCGGCCTCGGCGTCCTGAATGGCCTGCGTGACCATCCGGCGCAGCTTGGGCGACAGTCCGTCAGTCTCGTCGTAGAACACGTCAGCGATCCCCTGTGGACGGCGAGAGCAGCTGTGGACAGGCCACGCCCGGGCGAGTCGATCTGCTATGGGCGCCGGGAGCAGGGCAATCCGGCCGCCGAAGGCGCGGCGGTCAGCGACGGTGTGAAAGGTGGTCCCGGTGGTCAGCCAGTTCGCCCGGCCGGCACCTGGCTGCACCGGCGGCCGAACGGGGTTCCGCCCGACTCCCGGGCCGACGGTCAACCAGGAAGCCGGCCACCGGACGAGGACGGCCGGTGACCTGCGGTGGAGCAGCGCTCCCAGAATGGGACGACCCCCGTCGGGGGGAGACGGGGGTCGTCGTGAGGTTCGGCTCCGGGGGGGTCGAGCCGAACCGGCTCAGCGGTCACGGGGGGTGCAACCGCCGAGGGCCTTCCAGCCGATGAGACGTGAACTCTCATCGCGAGCACAAGCATGCCGCAGCGGACCGGTATACGTCGAGTGGTGTCTGCTCCACACACCGCTAATCCGCATTCGCAGAGTGTGACGGTCGTCACTCAGGGCAGCGACCTGCGGGCCGGGCTCTCGCCGGCGACCCCGGGGCCACGCTGGCCGTCACCCCTCGGGCTAGACTTTCGCGCCGTGGGCCGAAGCGCCGCTTTCTTCGATCTCGACAAGACCGTCATCGCCAAGTCGAGCGCACTGGCGTTCGGTCGGCCGTTCTACCGGGACGGGCTGATCACCCGGCGTGACGTGGTCAAGTCGGCGTACGCGCAGCTGATGTTCCGGCTGGGCGGCACCGACGAGCAGACCATGGCCCGGACCCGGGATTATCTCGCCACGCTCTGCAAGGGCTGGCAGGTGGAACAGGTCCGCCAGATCGTCGCGGAGACGCTGCACGAGCTGATCAACCCCTACGTGTACGCCGAGGCCGCCGCCCTCATCGAGGAGCACCAGGCCGCCGGGCGGGACGTGGTGCTGGTCTCCGCCTCCGGCGAGGAGATGGTCCGGCCGATCGGCGAGCTGCTCGGGGTCACCGACGTGATCGCCACCCGGATGGCGGTCGAGGACGGCCGCTACAGCGGTGAGGTCGAGTTCTACGCGGCCGGCCCCAGCAAGGTCGACGCGGTCGGCGAGCTGGCCGTCGAGCGCGGCTACGACCTGGCCGACTCGTACGCCTACTCCGACTCGTACAGCGACCGGCCGCTGTTGGAGTGCGTGGGGCACCCGACCGCGGTGAACCCGGACCGGGCCCTGCGGAAGCTGGCGGTGGAGAACTCGTGGCCGGTGCTGGAGTTCCGGCACCCGGTCCCGCTGGGCCGGCGGCTGCGCGAACGTCCCGCCGTGCCGGTCGCCGCGGCGGCCCTCGGCGTCGGCGTCGGGGTGGCCATCGGCATCGCCTGGTACGGCCGGCACCGCCGCACCCGTGCCACCACCCCCACCACCTGACTCCGCCTCCCCACCTCGCGCCCACCGGTTAGACCGCGCACTTACGCGGAAAGTGCGGCCTCCCGGCGTCAGATAGCACCATTCTCGGCGAAAATGCGGGGATGCCGCACCGCGCGGATGCCGCACGGGCGGAGCGCACCGCGCGGGGGCGGGTCAGGAGGCGGCGAGGATTTCGTCGCCGATGACAGCGATCTGGTCCGCGCCGACCTCGACGGCGGTCATGTAGTGGCGGAGCCAGGAGCGCAGCCCGTCCGGGGTGCCGGTGGCGAAGGCGCCGGCCGCGCCGACGTACTCGGGTTCCCGCTCCCGGTGGCCAACGTCGACGGCGACCAGCCCACGCGGGTCGAAACCGTTGGAGATGAGCACCAGCCGGGCGGCGGCCCGGGCCACCACCCCGGACGGGCCGGCGAACGGGCGCAGGTTCAGCAGCTCGCCGTGGACCACGGCGGCCAGCACCAGCGGCGGTACCCGGGTGCCGCCGGCGACCAGCCCGGCCAGCCCGTCGAGGCGCGCCGCGACCACCGGGTCGGACACCGGCCGACCCAGCTCGGACTCGGCCACGACGTCCCGGGCGGCGAGGACGTGCAACCTCGCGAGGGCCTGCCGGGGAGCCTTCGGCCAGAGTTCGCTCAGCCCGGGCAGGGCCCCGGCCACCCGCAGCGCCCCCTGCAGCACCGGGTCGGTGACCGTGCCGGCGCGTACCTCCTCACGGTCGTGCACCCGGCCGTCCAGCGCGGCGCTGGCCACGGCGGAGCGGAGGCTGACCTCGGCGGCGACCTGACCACCGTGGCGGCGCAGCGCGCGGTGCCGGTGCGCCTGGTCGACCCGGTCGCGGGCCTGCTCGACGGCGGGCGCGATGTCGGCGAGCGCGAGCAGCGGGGCGAGCGGATCGGTGGTCACCCCGCCACGCTATCCACCCCGCCACCCTGGCTGGGCACCCGCCCGCCCGGACGGCGGTCCGGCCGCCGTGATCGACACCGGTTGCGGTGGCCCGCGCCCTTAGCTGCCCATGACCCGCCCACATGCCGCAATCCCGCGCCCGCCATGCCGAGCCCCGCCGGTCCAGGCCCGCCCCCGCCGCACCGGGCCCGCGCCGCACGAGACGGGCAGGACCGAGCGCGCCACCCGGCGCGCGCCGAGGGCCGCTGGGCGCGCGGGGTCGGACCAGGCTGTCGCGGGGCGGGCACCGCGCGACTAACCTCAGCGGCGTACGAGACGCAGGTCACGCGACGAAGGAGCACCGCATGAGCGAGGCACTGGCCAACTTGCTGAACGAGACGCGGCAGTTCCCGCCGCCGGCCGAACTCGCCGCGAACGCCAACGTCAAGGCCGACGCGTACGCCGAGGCCGAGGGCGACCGACTCGGGTTCTGGGAGCGCCAGGCCGGCCGGTTGACCTGGGCGAAGCAGTGGGACCAGGTGCTCGACTGGTCGAACGCGCCGTTCGCGAAGTGGTTCGTGGGCGGCCAGCTCAACGTGGCGTACAACTGCCTGGACCGGCACGTCGAGGCCGGCCGGGGCGACAAGGTGGCGATCCACTGGGAGGGCGAGCCGGGTGACACCCGCACCCTCACCTACGCCGACCTGCACCAGCTGACCTGCCAGGCGGCCAACGCGCTGACCGACCTGGGGGTCACCGCCGGCGACCGGGTGGCGATCTACCTGCCGATGATCCCGGAGGCGGCGGCCGCCATGCTGGCCTGCGCCCGGATCGGTGCCACGCACAGCGTGGTCTTCGGTGGCTTCTCCGCGGACGCGTTGACCAACCGGATCCAGGACGCCAGCGCCAAGGTCGTGATCACCGCCGACGGCGGCTACCGGCGGGGCAAGCCGTCGGCGCTGAAGCCGACCGTCGACGAGGCGGTGGCGAAGTGCCCCTCGGTGGAGCACGTGCTGGTGGTCCGCCGCACCGGCGAGGACGTCGCCTGGTCGGAGAAGGACCACTGGTGGCACGAGACGGTGGAGACCGCCTCGCCGGAGCACGTCGCGCAGCCGTTCGACGCCGAGCACCCGCTCTTCATCCTCTACACCAGCGGCACCACCGCCCGGCCGAAGGGCATCCTGCACACCACCGGCGGCTACCTGACCCAGACGTCGTACACCACCCACGCGGTGTTCGACGTCAAGCCGGAGACCGACGTCTACTGGTGCACCGCCGACATCGGCTGGGTGACCGGCCACTCCTACATCGTCTACGGCCCGCTCTCCAACGGCGCCACCCAGGTGATGTACGAGGGCACCCCGGACACCCCGCACAAGGGCCGGTTCTGGGAGATCGTCGACAAGTACAAGGTCACCATCCTGTACACCGCGCCGACCCTGATCCGCACCATGATGAAGTGGGGCGAGGACATCCCGGCCGGCTACGACCTGTCCTCGCTGCGGCTGCTCGGCAGCGTCGGCGAGCCGATCAACCCGGAGGCGTGGATCTGGTACCGCCAGCACATCGGCCGGGGTCAGCTGCCGGTCGTCGACACCTGGTGGCAGACCGAGACCGGCTCGATCATGATCTCGCCACTGCCGGGCGTCACCGAGGCCAAGCCGGGCTCGGCGATGACCGCGCTGCCCGGCATCGTCGCCGACGTGGTGGACGACCAGGGCCAGTCGGTGCCGAACGGCGGCGGTGGCTACCTGGTGCTCACCGAGCCGTGGCCGTCGATGCTGCGCACCATCTGGGGCGACGACAACCGGTTCATCGAGACCTACTGGTCGCGGTTCGGGGCCGGCGCCAACGCCGGCGACGAGTGGGTCTACTTCGCCGGTGACGGGGCGAAGAAGGACGACGACGGGCACATCTGGCTGCTCGGCCGGGTCGACGACGTGATGCTGGTGTCCGGACACAACATCTCCACCACCGAGGTGGAGTCTGCGCTGGTCAGCCACCCGTCGGTGGCCGAGGCGGCGGTGGTCGGCGCGACCGACCCGACCACCGGCCAGGCGATCGTCGCGTTCGCCATCCCGCGGGGCACCGCGGAGACCTCGGGCGAGGCCGGCGAGCAGCTCATCGCCGAGCTGCGCAACCACGTGGCGAAGACGCTCGGCCCGATCGCCAAGCCGCGGCAGATCATGCTGGTGCCCGAGCTGCCGAAGACCCGCTCCGGCAAGATCATGCGCCGGCTGCTGCGGGACGTCGCAGAGCGCCGCTCGCTCGGCGACGTGACGACGCTGCAGGACTCCTCGGTGATGGAGCTGATCGCCTCGGGCATGGGTGGCGGCAAGTCCGACGAGGACTGACGGCTGGCGTACCCCGAGATGGGTGACGGTCCGCACGGACCGTCACCCATCATCATTTTCGTGGCGTACGGATCAGCGGTTCGGTGGAGGCATGGCGGGCTGAACGGGTAGAGCGGCAACTCGACCTCTGTCGGTGGGGGTGCCTTCTCCTTTAGGTTCAGCCACATTGGACCGGTTCGACGGGCATCACTGCCGGGCACCGGCCGATTTCTTGTCCCATGCCCCACGAATGGAGCGGAATGAGTACCTCTCCGCAATCCGGGTCACGCCGGCGCATACTCGTCGCGCTGCCCGCCATCGCCCTCGCCGCAGCGTCACTGACCGTGACGGGCAGCGCGGCCGCCCAGACGGCCGGTCCGGCTCCGGCCACGATCGGGGCGGACGAGTTTTACATCAACTACGCCGAGCCCGAGGTGCAGCCGGACACCGGCGGCAAGGAGGTCAAGGGCAAGGACGGCATCTATACCTCGCCCGGGGACGACGCCAAGGCCTACGACCGGAAGTTCGCCGGGGGTAACCCGGTGACCGCGCGGGAGTTGGCCAAGCTGGAGGCCAAGGCGATCAAGACGGGCAAGAGCCCGCGCCAGATCAAGCAGGCCAAGAGCACCCAGACGGCCAAGCTGCTGACCCTGCTGGTGGAGTTCAACGACCAGGCCAACGACGACTTCACCAACGTCATGGTCCCCAGGACGGTCTTCGACGACCGGACCTGCGTCCCCGGCACCGTCCAGAACGGCCCGACGCACAACAAGATCGCCGACCCGGCCACCCTGCCCCACAAGGACAACAACTCGATGTGGGTGCCGGACTTCTCGCCGGCGCACTACGACAAGATGCTCTACACCAAGGAGGGCATCACCGAGCGGGTCCGTAAGGACCTGACCGGGCCGGACGGCAAGCCGGGCATCAGCCTGGCCGGCCGGACCATGCACAACATGTACCTGGAGATGTCCAAGGGCGCGTACACGGTCGACGGGCAGGCCAGCCCGTGGATCACAGTGCCGCACTCGGAGGCCTGGTACGCCGCCTCCCGCTGCAGCCGGGACGCGAACGGCAACTGGGTCGCCGGACGGCAGCAGTCGATGAACGGCCACCCGGACAACCCGCTGGGCGCCGGACGGCTCGCCACGGACGCGATCGACGCGCTGGCCAAGATGGACCCGAACTTCCCCTGGGCCGACTACGACATCGAGGACCAGGGCGACCGGGACGGGGACGGCAACTACAACGAGCCGGACGGCGTCATCGACCACCTGGTGCTGGTGCACGCCGGCAAGGGCAAGTCCAGCGGCGGCGGCGACCAGGGCGTCTACGCGGTCTGGGCGCACTCCTCGGCGGTGGCCGGTGGCTACACCGTCCCCGGCACCAACCTGAAGGTGTCGAACTACATCGTGCAGCCGGAGGACGCCGGCCTCGGCGTCTTCGCCCACGAGTTCGGGCACGACCTCGGCCTGCCGGACCTCTACGACACCTCGGGCAACAACAGCGACTCGGACGTCGACTTCTGGGACCTGATGTCCTCGGGATCGCACTCCGGGGAGATCTTCCAGGCGCTGCCCACCCACATGGGCATCTGGGACAAGTGGGTGCTCGGCTGGGCCGACCCGCTGAACGTCAACCCGGGTGACGACCCACGCGCGGTGCAGCTCGGGCAGACCTCGCGCACCCCGGTGGGTACCAAGGACGGCATCAAGATCAACCTGCCGGACAAGGTGATCACCCTGGCCGATCCGCACAGCGGCGCCAACATGTGGTACAGCGGTGCCGACCAGGACTGGGCCGACGTCAAGCTGAGCCGCACGGTGACCGTCCCGAACGCCGCCGACGCGAAGTTCTGGATGTGGAACAACTACGTCATCGAGGCCGACTGGGACATGGGCTTCGTCGAGGTCTCCACCGACGGCGGCGCCACCTGGACCGAGCAGAAGGTCTACGACGCCGCCGGCAAGCTGGTCACGACCAACGACGGCTACGGCGACCCCAACGGGCGGATGGCCGACTACGGCAACAAGAAGTACGGCCTGACCGGTGACACCCACGGCTGGCGGCACGACTACGTCGACCTGTCGGCGTACGCCGGAAAGACGGTGCAACTGCGGCTGCGCTACTGCACGGACGCGGCGTTCGTGGAGCGCGGCTGGTTCGCCGACGACTTCTCGGTCACCGGCGGCGGGGCCACCACCTGGAGCGACGACGCCGAGAACGGCGCCAACGGCTGGACCCTCACCGGTGGCACCTTCACCGACACCACTGGGGCGGGCTGGCACCTCGACGCCGGCTCCCAGGTCAAGTCGCAGTACTACCTGGCCGAGTGGCGCAACTTCGACGGCTTCGACGCCGGCCTGAAGTACGCCTACGACACGGTCTACTCGCGCGAGGCGTGGAAGGTCGACAAGGTCGCGTACAACGCGCCGGGGATGCTGGTCTGGTACCGGGACACCGTGCTCGGCAACGTCAACCACGTCACCGCACAGCTGACCTCCCTGCCGAGCTACGGCGCCAAGGGCGGCCTGCTGATCGTCGACTCGCACAACGAGCCGCTGCGCCGGCAGGGTGAGGCGGCCGTCAAGGACCCGTCGTTGCTGGACAACCTGCCCAGCCGCCCGCAGTCCTCGAACGCGGCCTTCTCCCTGAACCCGACGTACCCGTTCAAGGAGTGCCTGGAGGCGGCGGACGAGCCGTACAGCGAGTACTGCACCGACTTCGCTGCCCAGGCTCCGGTGTCGGCCTTCACCGACGCCAAGGGCTGGTACCCGGGCATCGAGGTCCGCGACGGGCGGCTCTACGCTCGGGACAGCGACGCCTCCGTCGTCATCCCGTCGCGCGGCGGCGCGCCGTACACCACCCGGGTGACCAACCCGGATGGCAGCCCGGCGACGGGGCTGTACGGCACCGACCTCGGATTCACCGTGCTCGGCACCGGCAACCCCGGTGACGCGGGCGTCGCGTACGGCGTCTCGATCACCATCAAGCGGGCCGCCCAGGACAACTCGTACGCCACGGTGTTCGTGACCCCGGCGAAGAACTGAACCGACCCGGCGAACACCACGAGGGCCCGTCGGGAGCTGTTGCTCCCGGCGGGCCCTCGCCCTGTCCCGGCGGCCCGGATGGGCCATCCAGCGGAACGCCTGCGTCTCATATTGACATCCGCCGAACTCCGCTGTGACCATCTGAGTGCTGTCGTCACAGTGCCGTACCGGAGACGTACGGAGCGTCACGCCAACCGGGCACCGGCTGCGGCAGCGCGACGCCGCCACCGGCGGCCGCGGGGGACGGGGGACGAGGATGTTTGCTGGGCTGCTCTCCGATGATGCGCGACAGCTGTACGAGGCTCTGCTGGCGGACGCCTCGACACCGTTCGTCCCACCGGAGGCACCGGAGACACCCGCGCTCGCCGAACTGCTCCGGCACGCACTGGTGTTCCAGACCCCGGCCGGGAGCCTGCGCGCGGTGTCGCCGGCCGCGGCACTGCGTCGCCTGTTGTTGGCCCGGCAGCGGGAGCTGGCCGACGCGAACCGGGAGCTGGCCGACCGGTACGCCGAGCTGGAGCGGCTCGAACGAGAGCCGCCCCGGGCCGCCTGGGGCACCGGCACCCAGCTGGAGCTGCTGAGCGGCAGCGACGAGATCGCCGCCCGGCTCCACGAACTGGTAACCACGGCCCGGCACCACTGCCACCACCTGCGCACCAACCGGCGGGGCGAAGATCCGTACGGCTGGCCCGCGCCGGCACCGGAGGCCGGCGTCCGGTTTCGGGCAATCCGCACTCCCGAGACAGTGGCGCAGTCGACCGGGCCGGCGGCCGGGCACGACCGGGCGGGCAGCATCCGCCTCCTGCCCGGGCTACCGGTGCAACTGACCATCGCGGATCGGGTGGCGCTCGTCGGCATCCCATCGATGGATGGTGGCGCGCTGCTGGTCCGGGTCCCGGCCCTCGTCGACGCGCTGCTGGACTGGTTCGAGCTGTTGTGGCGGCGGGCGGTGCCACTGGACCCTCCGGCGTCCGCGGCTACCGGTGGCCCCAGCAGCGCGCAGCTCCAGGTGCTCCGGCTCGCCGCCGCCGGTTTCAAGGACGAGGCCATCGCGCGCAGCCTCGGCCGAAGCACCCGCTGGGTTCGACGTCAGATGGAATCGCTGGAGGAACGGCTGGGGGCCACCAACCGCCTCACCCTCGGCATCGCGGCAGCCCGGAGCGGACTGGTCTGACCACTGCCGCAGTTTGCACAGTGCAGCTTGCGGCCAGGCTGGCCGCTTTGCCCTCCCGGCCCGGCCGCCCGGCCGCCACAGTGGAGCCACTTCGGCCCGGGGCACCGCCTCGACGCCGGAGCAGGGAGCGACCGACATGGGAGGGCCGGGTTGAAGACGCTGTCCAGAATTCGGAAATTGGGGATCGCCGCGCTCGCTGCGCTCACGCTGACCGTCCCGGTGGCCGCCGCGCCGGCTCCGGCGGTCGCGGCGCCCACCAGCTTCGACCACATCCTCTTCTGGAACGACGTGCTGCTGAAGGCGTACCGGCAGACGGGGGGCCCGCCGACCGGGCTGTCCCGGGCTGGTGCGATGCTGCACATCGCGCTCTTCGACACCTATACCGCGCTCAGCCCGATCGGTACGCCGTATCTCGGCGGCAACGTGAACCGGGAGCCGGGGGCAAGCTATGACCTCAAGGCCAACCTGGACGTCGCCGCCTACAACCTGTTGCAGCTGGAGCTCTTCCCGAGCCTGGACTTCTCGGCGGACTACCAGCGGGCGCGGCTGGACGTGCCGCTAGGCGAGCCCGGTCCGGGCGGCTGGAGCACCAGCGTCGCCGAGTCGGTGGTCGACCAGATGCGGGCGAACCGGACGAGCGACGGGTCGACCAACAACACCCCCTACACGCCGGACCCGGTACCGGGCCAGTGGCGGCCGACCGACGGGGTCGACGCCGCCTCGCCGAACTGGGGTCTGGTGAAGCCGTTCGGGCTCACCTCCGGCTCGCAGTTCCGTCCGGGGCCGCCCGGCGGCTACAGCACCCCGGCCAGCCTGCTGGCCAGTCCGGAATACGCGGCGCAGGTGAACGAGGTGCAGTCCCTGGGCGCGGCGAACTCGACCACTCGCACGGCAGAGCAGACCACGATCGCCTACTTCTGGGCCAACGACCTGGACGGCACGTACAAGCCGCCGGGCCAGTTGTTCAAGCTGACCCAGACCGTCGCCAAGCAGCGTGGCCTGAGCCAGAGCGCCAACGCGAAGCTCTTCGCCCTGGTCGGCATGGCGATGGCGGACGCCGCGATCACCGCCTGGGACGCGAAGTACCGGACCGCCATCGACCTGTGGCGGCCGGTCACCGCGATCCGCGAGGCCGGCACGGACGGCAACGCGGCGACGACTGCGGACCCGAACTGGCAACCGCTCTCCAACAACGCCGGGGTGCACTTCTCGCCGAACTTCCCGGCGTACGTCTCCGGCCACGCCACCTTCGGCGGGGCGTGGGCCGGCATCATGAAGCGCTACTTCGGCACCGACAATGTCACCTACACCGCGACGACCGAGGACCCGCACGCCGTGGGCGTCACCCGCACCTTCAGCACCTTCACCGCCGCTGCAGTGGAGAACGCCCGCAGCCGGATCTACCTCGGCGTCCACTACCAGTGGGACGGGGACAACGGCGTGGCGGCCGGTGACGCGGTCGCCGGCCACGTGTACGCCAACTATCTACGCTAACCCGACACGGGCGGGGCCCGTCCGGAGCAGTTGCTCCGGACGGGCCCCGCCCTCGTTACACGGGGGCAGATTCTTCCAGCCGCCGCGTGACATTTCGGCGGATGCCAGCGCTCCTTCTCGGGGACCTCATAATCACGCTCACGCAGCGTGATCGTGGCCAAAACGCAATGCGAATCACAGTCAGATCCTTGCACCTTTTGATCCGGATTTGCCCGAGAAAGATGGGCACCCGCACCGGTGATTGACCCGTGACAACGATCCGGACCTCTGCCAAGGTGGTGACGCACTACATGACAGTGATGGCTTTGGCTGCCCCTGTCATGTAACAGATCCACAAAGGAGGAGGACCTTTGAGGAGACGAGTCACAGCAGGCCTGGCCTCGGCCGCGGCCGCGCTGCTGGCAGCCGGTGTCGTCACGGCGCCGGCGTCCGCCGCCCCGGCGGCGGAGCCCACCCCCGGCGCCGAGAAGGTGAAGCAGGGCAAGGACAACCTCCCGGATCCGAAGGCGGATCAGCACCGGGAGGTCCGGAAGCAGGCCATCGCCGACCTGCTGACGGGCAAGGCCAAGCTTCAGACGCGCAACGGCTCGAAGGTCATCCAGGTGAAGGACGACCTGTTCGTCGAGTACCAGCAGGCGCCGAAGGTCGACCCCATCTTCACGATGCTGGTCAACTTCGGCGACAAGACCGACCCGCGTACCGGGGGCACCCCCGGCCCGGTGGTCAACCAGATCCCCGAGCCGGACCGCAAGTGGGACGGCAGCTCGACCGACAACAACAGCACCCTGTGGCGCCCGGACTTCCACCGGGAGCACTACACGGACATGTTCTACGGTTCGGGCGAGTCGATGCGGGACTTCTACCTGCAGCAGTCCGGCGGTCGGTACACGGTCGGCGGCGACGTCAGCGACTGGATCTCCGTGCCCTACAACGAGGCGCGGTACGGCAGCAACAAGATCTCCGACGCCGACGGCTCCTGGAACTTCGTCAAGGACAGCGCCACGTCCTGGTATGACGCCCAGGTCAAGGCCGGCAAGACGCCGCAGCAGATCAAGGACTACCTGGCCCAGTTCGACGTCTGGGACCGGTACGACTACGACGGCGACGGCAACTTCAACGAGCCCGACGGCTACATCGACCACTTCCAGGCGGTGCACGCCGGCGAGGGCGAGGAGGCCGGCGGCGGCGCCCAGGGCGAGGACGCCATCTGGTCGCACCGCTGGGCCGCGTTCCCCAACCTCGAGGGCAAGGCCGGCCCGGCCGGCAACCTGGCCGGTGGTGTCCAGATCGGTAACTCCGGCTTCTGGATCCGGGACTACACCACGGAGCCGGAGAACGGCGGCCTGGGCGTGTTCGCCCACGAGTACGGCCACGACCTCGGCCTGCCGGACCTGTACGACACCGCGGGCGGCGACAACGGCGTCGGCTTCTGGAGCCTGATGGCGTCGGGTTCGTGGCTGAGCCACGGCACCGACGACATCGGTTCGACCCCGGGCTACATGGACCCGTGGTCGAAGCTCTTCCTGGGCTGGCTGAACCACTCGGTGGTCGACCAGAAGAGCGGCACCACCCAGGTGACGCTCGGGCCGGCGGGCGACAGCGACGGGCCGAAGGCCCAGGCAGTCGTCGTCAACCTGCCCTCGCAGACCCAGACCACGAACTACAACACGCCGTTCGGCGGGTCGTACGAGTGGTGGGGCGGCAGCGCGGACGACCTGAACACCACGCTGACCCGCACCCTGGACCTGACTGGCTCGACCTCCGCGTCGATCACCGCGAAGGCCCAGTGGGACATCGAGGAGGACTACGACTTCCTCTACGCCGAGGTGTCCACCGACGGTGGCGCCACCTGGCACGCGCTGAGCAACTCGCTCATCGACCCGGGTGAGACCGGGGTCGACGGCTCCACCAGCGGCGCGTGGGTCGACCTGACCTACGACCTGTCGGCGTACGCCGGCAAGACCGTGACGTTCCGCTACCGCTACGCCACCGACGGCGGCGTGCACCTGGCGGGTCCGTTCCTGGACAACGTCGCGCTGACCAAGAACGGCACCGTCGCGTGGACCGACGACGCGGAGACGCTGGCCGCCGAATGGACCGCGAAGGGCTGGACCCGGATGGGCGGCTCGGTCACCGACACCTTCCCCCGCTTCTACATCGCCGAGAACCGGACCTACTTCGGTTACGACGACGCGCTGCGGACCGGTGGGTACAACTTCGGCTGGGGCAACACCCGGCCGGACTTCGTCGAGCGGTTCTCGAACCACCCCGGCATGCTGGTGTGGTACGTGAACTACGCGTACGGCGACAACAACACGTCGCAGCACCCGGGCTACGGCCTCAACCTCCCGGTCGACGTCCGTCCGCAGAAGATCAACATCGGCGGCCAGGGCACGATCACCAACCGGCGCGGTGGCTACGACGCGACGTTCAGCCTGTACGCCAAGCCGGCCCAGACCTTCCACAAGAACGGCGTGGCGGTCACGGTCCCGGCGCTCGACCCGAACCCGATCTTCGACGACAGCGGCATCGGGACGTACTGGAACTCGGGCAACGCGTGGAACTCGGTGAAGATGGCCGGCACCGGCACCAAGATCGAGATCCTGCAGCAGGGCACCGCCCCGACCAGCGACATGGTCGTCAAGGTCACCAACTGATCGGGTAGCACCAACGGAGGGGCCGGTGGCGGCGACGCCACCGGCCCCTTTCGCGTACCCGGACGGTCGCCCTGCTCGATCCATCCGATCGACCGATGCGGATGTGACGGTGAAGAGCCATCCCGTCAAGAAGTTGCCACAAATCGACGTGCTTGTCTTCCCACCCGTCACGGGAATGTCTATCTTCACCAATGGTCCCACTAGTGGGACGCCTCACCGGCCCGACCCCGTGGGCCGGTTCCCTCACACCGGAGGTACCACGTGCGCAAAGTCGCAGTGGGTCTGCTCGGGCTTTCGCTGACAGCGACGGGACTGGTGGCGGGCACGGCCGCCAGCGCCGCGCCGCAGCCGAAGTTGCCGGCCACCGCTCCGTCGGTGGCCGAGCCCGCGCAGGCTGAGCATGATCTGCCGGACAAGTTCGAAGAGAAGCGCCGCGCGCTTCGTCAGGAGGGTCTCAGCGAGGTCCTGTCCGGCAAGGCCACGCCGCAGAAGATCAACGGCAGCACCGTCGTCAAGGTCGGCGAGACCGCCGGCGGCGCGGCGACGGCGGCCGGCGCCCGGGCCGCAGCCCCGGGCAAGGGCGGCAAGAAGAACCAGTACGTCGAGTTGGCCCGGGAGCGGACCGACAAGATCTTCGTGATCCTGGCCGAGTTCGGCGACGAGCGGGACCCGGCCTACCCGGACAAGGACATGAACCCGGACATCCCGGGTCCGACCCGGTTCGACGGGCCGCGGCACAACGAGATCCCGGCACCGAACCGCGCGGTCGACAACTCCACCGTCTGGCAGGCCAACTACAGCCCGGAGCACTTCCGCCAGCTGTACTTCGGCACGAAGCCGGGCGACGAGTCGCTCAAGCAGTACTACGAGGCCCAGTCGTCCGGGCGGTACACCGTGGACGGCATGGTCACCGACTGGGTGAAGGTCAAGTACAACGCCGCGCGGTACGGCCGCTCGGACGACCCGATCGCGGACGACGACGTCGACAACCCGGCCAACGACCCGGCGGTCTGCGACAGCAACGTCTGCCAGAACACCTGGGACCTGATCCGGGACGCCGCCAACCAGTGGGTCGCCGACCAGAAGGCCAAGGGGCGCACCGACGCCCAGATCAAGACCGACATGCAGTCGTTCGACCAGTGGGACCGGTACGACTACGACGGCGACGGCAACTTCAACGAGCCGGACGGCTACATCGACCACTTTCAGATCGTCCACTCGGGCGGCGACCAGGCGGACGGCGACCCGCACCAGGGCGAGGACGCGATCTGGAGCCACCGCTGGGCGGCGTACAACACCTCGCAGACCGGTCCGGCGAACTTCCCGATCGGCGGCACCGAGATCGGCGACACCGGCGTCTGGATCCGTGACTACACCATTCAACCGGAGAACGGTGGCCGCAGCGTCTTCTACCACGAGTACGGCCACGACCTCGGCCTGCCGGACGACTACAACGTCCTGAGCGGCGGCGACAACAACAACGAGCACTGGACCCTGATGGCCCAGAGCCGGCTCGGCGACAAGAACGACCGCGGCATCGGCGAGCGCGGTGGCGACCTGGGCGCGTGGAACAAGCTCCAGCTCGGTTGGCTCGACTACGAGGTGGTCAAGGCCGGCCAGAAGCGCACCCTGGAACTCGGGCCGCAGGAGTACAACTCCAAGAAGCCCCAGGCCGCGGTCGTGGTGCTTCCGCCACGGACGTACACCTTCAACAACGGCAAGCCGTTCGAGGGCGCCAAGCAGTACTTCTCGGGTAACGACGACGACCTGGACAACACCATGACCAGGACGATCGACCTCACCGGGAAGTCGACGGCCGCCCTGTCGATGAAGGGCCGCTACTCCATCGAGTCCGGCTTCGACTACCTCTTCTTCGAGGCGTCGACCGACGGCGGCAAGACCTGGTCGGCGCTGCCCGGCACGGTCAACGGCAAGGCACTCCCGCCCGTCTCGGGCAGCGACCCCCGTCCTGCCCTCAGCGGCAGCAGCGGCGGCAAGTGGGTGGACGTCAACATCCCGCTGGACGCGGCGGCCGGCAAGGTGGCCCAGTTCCGGTTCCACTACGTCACGGACGGCGGGCTCTCCGCGGGCGGCTTCTTCGGTGACGCGATCACCGTGACCGCCGGCGGGCAGACCCTGCTCAGCGACGGTGCCGAGAACGGCGCCGGGGACTGGGCGCTCAAGGGCTGGAGCATCGCCGAGGAGACCTACACCCGGGACTTCGCCAACTACTACATCGCCGGCAACCGGTCGTACGTCTCGTACGACAAGTACCTGAAGACCGGCCCGTACTACTTCGGCTACCTGAACAGCCGGCCCGACTGGGTGGACCACTACGCGTACCAGCAGGGTCTGCTGATCTCCTACTGGAACCTCCGCTGGGCCGACAACGACACCTTCGCCCACCCGGGCGAGGGTCGGAACATGATCATCGACGCGCACCCGCGGCCGATCTACAACCTGACCGGCAACCCCTGGCGGGCCCGGGTCCAGGTCTACGACGCGCCGTTCAGCCTCAAGCAGGCGGACTCGTTCACGCTGCACATCAACAGCCAGCCGCAGTACATCCGTGGCCAGGACGCGCAGCCGCTGTTCGACGACACCAAGCAGTACTGGTTCCCGGAGCTGCCGAACCACGGCGTCAAGCTCCCGGCCACCGGCACCAAGATCAAGGTTCTGAAGCAGAACGGCACCTCGATGAAGGTCCAGTTCTCCTGAGCCGCTGATCACCGCACGACGCGATGCCCGGGCAGGCCACCTGCCCGGGCATCGCCGTTCCGGCCTGGCCCGTCGCCGCGGGGCGCCGGCAGCGACGCAGGTCGCCCCGGAACGGCGGCAGCCGTGCGGAGCGCCGGCCCGACGGCGCGCGGCGGCCGCACGCGCGCAGCGCCTACGCTGGGGCACATGACCGACCAGCGCGGCGGACCTGTCGACGAGTCCTGCGTCCTCCCCGACGGGCCGTGGGCGCACCGGTTCGTCGGCGCCAACGGCAGCCGCTTCCACGTCGTCGAGGCCGGCACCGGCCCGATGGTGCTCTTCCTGCACGGGTTCCCCGAGTACTGGTACGCCTGGAAGGACCTGCTGCCGGCGGTCGCGGACGCGGGGTTCCGGGCCGTCGCGGTCGACCTGCGCGGGTACGGCGCGAGCGACAAGCCACCGCGGGGGTACGACGGCTACACCCTCGCCGCCGACGTCGCCGGGCTGATCCGGGCGCTCGGCGAGCGCTCGGCGACCCTGGTCGGCTCCGGGGCCGGCGGCCTCATCGGGTGGACCGCCGCCTCGTTCCACCCCAGCCTGGTCCGGCGACTGGTGGTGCTCGGGGCGCCGCACCCGCTCCGGCTGCGGGCCGCCATCTTCGCGGACCCGCGCGGCCAGTTCGCCGCCTCCACGCCCACGCTGAAGTTCCAGCTACCCCGCTACGAGCACGTGCTGACCCGGGACGACGCCGCCGAGGTGGAGGCGATCCTGCGTCGCTGGGGCGGACCCCGCTGGGTCGAAGGCCCGGACTTCGCGGCGTACGCCCGGTGCTGCCGGGAGGCGATGCAGATCCCACAGGCCGCCTTCTGCGCCATGGAGGGCTACCGGTGGGCGTTCCGTTCGGTGCTGCGGCTGCACGGCTACCGGTTCGTCAAGCTGATGCAGAAACCGCTGGTCACGCCGACCCTGCAGCTGCACGGCGCGCTGGACCAGGCGTCCCTGCCGCGGACCGCCCAGGGTTCCGGCCGCTACGTCATCGCGCCGTACGAGTGGCGGCTGCTCGACGGGGTCGGCCACTTCCCGCACGTGGAGGCCCACGACGTGGTGCTCGGCGAGATCCTGCGCTGGGCGAAATCCTGACTCAGACCCGCTGCTCGCGCAGGTCGGAGACCTCGCGCGCCGGCGCCCAGCCCTGGTAGACGCCGAACTCGAACGCCTCCAGACCCATCGCGCGGGCCACCGGCCAGCGGCCGCCGGTGTACTCCACCCGCAGCCAGCCCTCGTGCTCGGCCAGCACGATGAACGGCTGCCCCTGCCAGGTGCAGGTGGTCCGCACGTACGCCAGGTCGTCGACCTCGGCGGCCGGCACCACCCGGACGTGGCGGCCGGGGCGTACCTCCTCGAAGCCCTCGCCCGGTTCGGGCTGGTAGAGGCGGACGTCGTCGCCGTCCGGGCTGGCCTGGTACTCCCGGCCCCGCCAGCGGGCCACGTAGCCGTCGCGGCTCACGACTCGTCACCGACCGGGAGCCAGCGCAGCGCGTCGGTGTCGAGCATCGCCACCATCCGTTCGCTGCCGTCCGCGCCGATCCGCCACAGCTGCGCGCCGTGCGGCAGCCGGGCACTGTCCACCTTGAACTCGGCCACCACGTCGCTGCTCTCGCCCGGCGCGAAGCCGTTGCCGCGGAACGGGGGCCGCTCGATCACCCAGCCCTCCATCGCCCGCATCGCGGCCTCGTTCTGCCCGCCGTACGGGATGCGGTAGAGGCTGGGCCGGTACGCCGGCCAACGCAGCACGTAGATCTCCTCGGCGTCGCGGGCGAACGGCGAGTCGGGATGACCGAGGCCGAGAGCGTCGTACAGCCTGGCCGGGGTGCTCAGGTGGGCCAGCTCGCCGGCCCGGTGCACGAAGCCGGACACCCGGTCGTAGCCACGCTCCAGGTAGTACGCGAGCTGGCTCGGGGCGACCGCCTTCTGCATGGTGACCGGCCGGCTCGGGTCCACCGGGGGCACCGCGGGTCGGGCCGGGGCCGCCGGCTCCGGCGCGGGCGGCTCCGGCTCGCCCTCCGGGTCGTCGCCGAGCCCCACCTCGGCGGCCCAGTTGGCCAACGCCAGGACCTGCTCGCCGGGGTACTTCGCGCCGACCGGGGTGCCCGGGTTCACCGCGAACGACCAGTTCTCGTCCGGCCAGCGCCGGATGAGCTGGACGAACTTGACGCGTACCGTCTCGACCGGCCCGTCGACCCGGTCCGCCAGCCGCTCCGGGGAGGTGTAGACCACCACGTACGTCTCGCCGTCGAGCTCCTCGGTCCGCCAGACGAACGCGGAGTCGCCGGGTCGGGCGCCCGGCGCGGAGTCGGCCGCGACCGGCAGCAGCACCCGGGCCAGCAGGAGGGTGGAGAGGAAACCGTCGGTGCTGCCGCTACCCACGGCGCCGAGGAGTTCCTCCTCCACCTCGTTGGCGGGCACGAAGTTGGCCGGCACGGGTGCCGGGGGCGGTGGACCGGCGGGGGTGGCGTCCGCGCCCGCGGTCTCCCGGCTGCGGCCGCTCGTCGGCACGGTCGGCGCGGCCACCTCGTCCGGTGCCGTCGCCACGCTCACCCGCGCCGTGGGCTCCTCCGCCATCCTGGGCGGCTCGGCCGGCGACGTGGGACGCTGCTCCGGCGGGCCGGCGGGCTGGAAGAGCGACCCGGTGCCTGGTTCCGGGGAGGCGCTCCGGCCGAACAGCGGCACGGTCTGCTCGGCGGACGACGCGACCGGCTCGAACAGCGACGCGGTCCGGTCGTCGATCCCGGCCTGATCGGTCCGCTCGTCGGTCGGGGCGGTGGCCCGGTCGGCCGGGAACGCCGGCGGGACGGCCTCCTCGGCGGCGGGCGACGGGGGCGGGTCGACCGTGATCGGCACGGTGGGATCAGCGGGACCGGCCCAGGGCGCGGGTGCGTCGTCGCTGTCGGCCCGGTACGCCGTCGGCACCGTCGCGGTCGCCATCGCGGAGGCGGCGGCAGGGACGGTCGGTACGGCGTACGGCTCCGGCACCATCGGCGGTGGACCGGCGGCCGGGGCCACCCCCGGCTCCGCCGGCTCGGTCAGGTCCCGGGCCTCGATGACGGTGCCCTCGATGACGATCGGCGAGAAGCCCCGGCGGGGCGCGGGCGGACCGGAAACCGGTTCGGCGATCGACGGAGGCAGCTCTTCCGCGTCCGCCGGCCCGGAGCGGGTCCGGTCAGCGGCGCCGCCCGGGTGGGCGCGAGCGGGAATCGGCTGGGTCGCTTCCTCCGCACCTGGCCCGGGGCGGGGATGCCGGCGGGGCAGTGCCTGGGTGGCCTCCTCGGCGGCGATCGGGGCGGCCGGCCGGGACGGTCGGGGCGGCTCCGCCGGACGGATCGCCTGGGTGGCCTCGGCGGCGTCCGACCGGAACGCATGGGTGGGGTCCGCCGGCACCGGTTCGCTCAGCGGGCGGCGACGCGGGAACGGCTGGCTGCCGCTGGCGAACCGGGACGGCGGCACGGCCCGTGGCGCCGCCTCCGGCGGCGGGCGGCGGGACGCCCGGCCCGAGGCGGGCTCGAAGAACGACCGGGCGGGCTGCGGTGGGGCGGCCTCGCCGGACCGGCCGGGGCGGGCGAGCGGACCCTGCTCGTCGGGACGCCGATGCCGGTCGGTGAGCCAACCGGACCGGCCGTCGGCGCCGGGCTCGGCGGCGGACCGATCGCCGACGCGGGCGGGGCCGACGGTCGACCCGCCGGGCCACCCGTCGCGAGCCGGCCGGTCGTCCTCGGCTGACCGGCCGAGCGGCGCCGGAGGGCCCGGGGCGCGGTGGCCGTTCGCCGGATCCGGCCGGCGGGCGGCCGGCGGGCCGGGCGGTTCGGTCGAGCCCGCGGGCCGGGCGCGGGTGGCCTCCACCCGCTCCAGGCGGGCGCGGGCGCCCATGGTCCGGCCCGGCAGCCGGACGTCGCCCCGGGCGAGCTGGGCGACGAACCAGGCCGGCAGGTAGCCCTCGATGGGCAGGCCAGGGTTGACCGCCAGCCACCACTCGTGGTTGGGCCAGGCAGCGGCCAGATCGGCGTACCGGACGCGGCGGGTGGCACCGGTGTTCTCACCCAGGCAGGCGCGCAACGCGGTGGCGGAGGTGAAGGCGAGGACGTGGGTCCGGCCGCCGGTGGTCCAGGTGCCCCAGCCCAGCTGGGCCTGTCCCGCCAGCCCCTCCGCGGCGACCGGCAGCAGCAGATCGACCCGGGTCAGGATGCGGAAGTAGAGCTGCTGGTCCTGGGCCCGCAACGCGTCCCGCAGCGCCACCTCGGCCTCGGTGGCCGGCTCCCATCCGGTCACGGCCACCTCTCCTCCCGCGAACAGGCCATAGGCATCGCCTACAACCTACAAGGTGGTAACAAGATCACAATGGCTGGCCGTCGGCGGTCTGCCGAACCACGAGCGAGGCGCTAACATCCCGTTCCGGAGCCGACACGATACGGAGGCGGTCGATGTCCCGGCCCGTCACGCGCCCGCCCCTGGCCGCCCTGGCGGCCCTTCTCGCCGCCGTGCCACCGGCCGTCTTCGGCGCCGCGCCACCACCCGCCGCCGCGGCTGCGCCACCGGCCGGTTCCGCCACCGCACCGCTACCCACCGTCGCTGCCGCGCCAGCCGTTCCCGGCACCGCGCGGCGGCCCGCGTTCGCCGCCGGACCCGTGGCGCGCGCGCCGCAGGGCTGCGCCACGCCGCCCGCGCCGGCCCGGCCGGTGGCCGACCAGCCGTGGCCGCAACAGCGGTACGCGCCGGACCGCCTCGACCCGCTCGCGACCGGCGCCGGGGTGGTCGTCGCGGTGGTCGACTCCGGAGTGGATCGGACCCACCTGCAACTCGCCGGACGGGTGCTCGCGGGAACCGACTTCCTGGACCCGGGCGGTGACGGCAGGCGGGACTGCGCCGGGCACGGCACCGGTGTGGCGAGCATCATCGCCGCGACCCCCCGCCCGGGCGTGGCGTTCCGGGGACTCGCGCCGGGCACGCGCATCCTGCCGGTACGGGTCAGCGAACAGCAGGTCGTCGAGGGCCGGGAGTCGGGGCGTATGGTCGGCGCGGCCGAGTTCGCCCGGGCCATCCGCTGGGCGGTCGACCACGACGCCGACGTGCTGAACCTTTCCGTCGTGCTGTACGCGGACCATCCCGCCGTCCGCTCCGCGATCGCCTACGCGGTGCGCCGCGACGTCGTCGTGGTGGCCGCCGCCGGCAACCTGCACGAGAGCGGCGACCCGCAGCCGTACCCGGCCGCGTACGACGGAGTGCTCGGGGTGGGCGCGATCGGGGCGGACGGCAGCCGGGCGCCCTTCTCCCAGACCGGCCCGTACGTGGACCTCGTCGCACCCGGCGGTGACGTGCTGATGGCGGCACCCGGTCAGGGGCACCACCGGGCGGAGGGAACCAGCTACGCCACGCCGTTCGTGGCCGCGACGGCGGCGCTGCTGCGGCAGTACCGCCCGGAACTGAGCGCGGTGGACGTCGCCCGGCGGCTGGTGGCGACCGCCGACCCGGCCCCGGGGCGCGGGGACGGCTACGGTGCCGGGGTGCTCAACCCGTACCGGGCGGTCACCGAGTCACCCGGGCCGGTGACGGCCCGCCCGGCTCGGGGCGCGGCGCTGGCGGTGGACCGGCCGGACCCGGCCGCGGTGGCACAGCGGGCCCGACGGGCGACGGCCCGACAGCGGGCGCTGCTGGTGGCCGGCGCGATCGGAGCGGCGGCGACGGCAGTGGTGTTGCTCGCCGTGGTGGTGCCCCGAGGAGCCCGGCGCCGCTGGCGCCCCGCCGACCCGAGCTGACCCACCCGGCCGCCGCCACGCCAGCCGCCAAGATCCGCACAACTTCGGGGAAGCTGCGACCGGCTGAGCACGGGCCCACCTTCCGGGAGGTTATGCGGATCTTGGCGGCACGGGCGGCGACGACTACTGGAACAGGTTGACGTTCCGCTTCTCGGTGTCGAGGTAGTCGGCCGCGGATTCCTCCACTGCCAGCTTGATGTCGCGCAGCATGGCCTGGAGATCCTGCGAGGCGGCCCGCCACCGCGCCTGCCGCTGCTCGTACGCCTGGCGGGCCTCGCCGGTCCAGCTCGCCACCAGCGGCGCGGCGTCCCGTTCGAGCTGGCCGAGCTGGCTGTCGAGGGTGTTCAGCGCCTTCTGGATGTCCGCGCTCGCCTGCTGCAACGCGGCGAAGTTGACGACCAGCACACCGTGATCCATGAGATCGGTCCTTCCTCGTCAGAGCGGCAGCTGGATGCCGCGGTGGGTGCCGGCCACCCGGCCGGCGGCCTCGGTGTCGGAGACGTCGTACTGCTGGCCGGCGGTGCGGATCGCGGTCGCGGTCTCCCGCAGGGCCCGCTGCAGCGCCGCCTGGTCCTGCGCCCACTGCTGCTTGACCTGCTCGAAGGAACGCCCACCGGCGCCCCGCCAGGCCTGCTGCAACACCTCCAGCTCGGCCATCAGGCCGCTCAGCATGGTCTGCAACGACTGGTCCACCTGCTCGAACTTCGCGGCGGTCTGCTGCATCACCGCGGCTTCTGCCTGGGTCTGTGACACCCCGGACGTCACCTCGTCTCCTCGGTCGTGGTTGGTCGCTGGAACGACCACGTGGACTCGCCGGAGCGCGAGAGCCGGAGTGGTGGGGCGGGGGACGGCGCGCGCTCGGCGGAACTCGTCGCTGACGGTAGCCGCCCGACTGCGGTTCTGCTACCCCTCGGGCTCCCCTGTGGACAACGCTGCCCTTACGATGAGCCACGCCACCGTCACCCGGCGACTACGCGGAGGGAACCGTGAGCGCGAGGAGTGAGCCGAATCTGCGAGCCCGCAGCCGCGAACCAGGAAGGTCACCGTGAGCGCGAGGAGTGAGCCGGGTCGGCGAGCCCCGCGCACCAGGAGGGTCCGATGACGGCGGTCGCGACCGGACGGCCTGCGCCGGCGACCGCCAGGGCGGCACAGTGGACGGTGTCCGCCGTACGGGCCGGGCAGGTGGTGGCGGCACAGATCGCGGTGGCGGCGCTGGTCGCGGCCGTCGGCCGGGGGGGGGGGGGTGGCGGTGACCGCTGCCGCCCTGCTGCTGGCCGCGCTGCTGCTCCCTGCCGCATGGGTGCGGTTCCGTGGCCGGTGGCTCTACGAGTGGCTGCTGGTGGGTCTGGGGCACCTGACCCGGCGGCGCGCCCTGCCCGCGGCGGCCGGGCCGGCGGCGCTGGTGGAGCTCGTCGCGCCCGGCACGACGGTACGCGCGGCCGAACTGGCCGGCGGTCCGGCCGCCGTGCTGGACGACGCCGCCGGGATGACCGCGCTGCTGGAGATCGGCGACCCCGGTGACCTGCTCGGGGACGGCCCGCAGGCCCTCCCCGCACCGCTGTCCCTGCTGCCCCCATCAGGCCCGGAGGGCCCGCCGGTCCGGATCCAGCTCCTGCTCGCCGCGTCCCCGGCCCCGGCCGGCGGGGCCGGCACCGCCGGGACGTCGTACCGGCAGCTCACCGACGGGCGGCTGGCGGGCCGGACCCGGGCGGTGCTCGCCGTCCGGGTGCTGCGCGTCGACGGCTGGTCGGACGAGGAACTACGGCGCACCCTGTCCGGCACGGTCCGGCGGATCGTCCGCCGCCTCGGCCCGCTGACCGGCCGCCCGCTGGGCGGGCCGGCGGCGCTCCGGGTGGTCGCCGAACTGGCCCACCACGACGTCGGAGCGCCGGTCCGGGAGAGCTGGCCAACGCTGACGGCGGGCGGGCTGGCCCAGGCCACCTGGCGGCTGCGGCGCTGGCCGGACCCGCGGACCGGCGCCGCCCGCGGGCTGGTGTCGCGGCTACTGGCGCTGCCGGCCACGGCCACCACCGTGTCGCTCTGCGTCGGGCCGCGCACCGACTCCGCACCGGTGCCGGCCGGGCTGACCGTACGGCTGGCCGCCTGGACCGCCGCGGAGCTGTCGGTCGCCGAGCGGGAGCTGCGCCGGCTGGCCGGGGATCTCGGCGCGGACGTCCGGCGGCTCGACGGCGAGCACCTGGCCGGCCTGGCCGCCACCCTGCCGTTCGGGGCGGCCCCGGCCGGCGTCGCCCCGGCCCCGGCCGACCTGGAACTCTCCCTCGGCGAGTCGGGGCTGATGGTGGGCACCAACCGCCGCGGCGGGGCGGTGACGGTGCGCCTGTTCCGGCCCGGGGCGACCCGGCTGCTGCTGGTCGGCGGGGTACGCGCCGCGCAGCTCATCGCACTACGCGCGCTGGCGCTGGGCGCCCGGGTGGTGGTGCAGACCGCCCGGCCCCGGGTGTGGGAGCCGTTCGTGCGGGGCGTGGGCGGGGCGGTGCCGCTGATCCCGCCCGGGCGGCCGGTGGGCGGCGCATCGGGTTCGCCGTTGCCACCGTTGCTGCTGGTGGTCGACGCCGGGCCGGTGTCGCCCGAGGCCGGGCCGGAGGCGCCCTGGCGGTCCGTCCTGGTGGTCCGGGGCGAACTCACCTCGGCGGACTCGGCGGCGCTGGCCCGCGCCGACCTGGCGATCCTGCAACCGCTCGACCCGGCGGAGGCGGCGCTGGCCGGCACGGCCCTCGGCCTCGGCGGCTCGGCGGCTGACCCGGATCCGCGACGACATGGTCGCCGTGGTGAACCGGCGGGCGTTGCGCTGGGCGCTGCTCTCGCCCACGCCGATCGAGTCGCAACTGGTCGGTCGCCCGGTACGCCGCTGATCCGGCCGCGATTCGTCGATCTTCCCGGGTTCCCCAGGTGGACGGACCGTGGCACGATCCCGGCCATGGATTTTCTGAAGGGTCTTCTGATCCGGCTGGCCACCACGGCGGTCGCCTTCTGGCTGGCCGCGCTGCTCATCCCGGGCATCACGCTGAACACCGAGTCGGTCACCGACAAGGTGATCACGCTGGTGCTGGTCGCGGCGATCTTCGGGGTGGTCAATGCCGTGCTCCAGCCGATCATCAAGACCGTCGGTTGCGGCTTCTACCTGCTGACCCTCGGCCTGATCGCGCTGGTGGTGAACGGCCTGCTCTTCCTGCTCACGAGCTGGATCGCCGGTCAGGCCGGGCTGCCCTTCCACGTGGACGGCTTCTGGCCGGCCGCGGTGCTGGGCGCGCTCTTCGTCGGCATCGTGACCTGGATCCTCGGCGCCATCCTCGACCGCGACTGATCCCCAGCACCCGTCGGTTCCCGCCCACCGGCCAGGCCAGTGGGCGGGAATTGGCTGGTGAGGGGCGGGTGGACAGGGCTTAGCGTGGCAGGCGTGTTCGCCCTGACCCGCCCTGACGGCTACCACCTCAGCACCGATCCGACCCGGCTCGACCTCGACCGGGTGCACCACTGGCTCTCCACCGACGCCTACTGGGCGCTCGGGCGTGAGCGGGACACGGTCGAGCGGGCCTTCGCCGGCTCGCTCGGTTTCGGTGTCTACCGGCCCGGTGACGGGCAGCAGGTGGCCGTGGCCCGGGTGGTCACCGACCGGGCCACGTTCGCCTGGCTCTGCGACGTCTACGTGGACCCGGCCGAGCGCGGCCGGGGGCTGGGCACCTGGCTGGCCGGTGCGGTCCGCGACCACCTGACCGAGCTGGGCGTACGCCGGATCGTGCTGGCCACCGCCGACGCGCACGGGGTGTACGCCAAGGTCGGCTTCACCCCGGTCGAACCCGACATGTGGATGACGTGGGCAGCGCCGGTGAGCCAGGTCACCGGAAAGGATCAGAGTGCCGATTCACCACTTACGGTGGAGGCGTGAACCAGACCCGCCTCGGCTACCTGTTCGGCTTCGGCGCGTACTTCATCTGGGGTTTCTTCCCGATCTACCTGAAGCTGCTCCGGCCGGCCGGCCCGATGGAGATCCTCGCGCACCGGATCGTCTGGTCGGTGGTCTTCGTGGCCCTGCTGCTGGCCGCGCTGCGCAACATCGGCTTTCTGCGGGCGCTGGCCCGCCGGCCCCGGGCGCTCGCCGGCATCGGCGCCGCCGCCGCGCTGATCGCGGTCAACTGGGGCACCTTCATCTACGGGGTGAATTCCGACCGGGTGGTGGAGACCGCCCTCGGCTACTTCATCAACCCGCTGGTCATCGTGCTGATCGGGGTCTTCCTGCTGCGCGAGCGGCTGCGCCCGGCGCAGTGGGTCGCGCTCGGGGTGGGCGGCCTCGCGGTGGCGGTGCTCACCGTCGACTACGGCCGGCTGCCCTACCTGGCGCTCGTCCTGGCCTTCAGCTTCTCGGGGTACGGCCTGGTCAAAAAGCGGCTGGCGCTGCCCGCTGCGGAGGGACTCTTCGTCGAGTCGGCGGTACTGGCGCTGCCCGCGCTGGCGTATCTGGGCTGGCTGGCGCACCGTGGCGCGGCGACGTTCGGGCAGGTGTCGGCCGCGCACACCCTGCTGCTGGTGCTGGCCGGCGCGGCCACCGCGATCCCGCTGCTGCTCTTCGCCGGGGCGGCGAACCGGCTGCCGCTGTCCACCCTCGGCATGCTGCAGTACGTCGGCCCGATCCTCCAGCTCGGCGCCGGGGTGCTGATCTACCACGAGCCGATGCCGCCGGCCCGGCTGGCCGGCTTCGCCCTGGTCTGGCTCGCCCTGGTCATCTTCACCGCGGACGCCTACCGCAACGCCCGCCGGACCCGCGCCGAGGCGCGCGCCGCCACCACCACCCCGGTCCCCGCCGCGACCCGCTGACCGGTCCTCAGCGGAAGTCGTAGGCGAGGACGGGAGTGCCGTCGGCGCGCAGCAGTTCGAGGCGGACCAGTTCGCCATGGGTGAAGTGGGTGGCGCCGACCATGCGGAGGTCGTCCCCGGGCGCGGCCAGCCAGGTGGCGACCTGCTCCGTCGCGCCGTCCGGGCCGTGCGCCACCAGCCGGAAGGTGTACGCCTCCCGGTGACCCGTCCGCTGGTCGTACCCGCAGCGCAGGGTGACCTCGGTGCCCCACTTCTTGTCGGTCAGCCCGACCTCGGCATGCAGTGGGACCGGGCCGGCGACCGGCCGCATCGCGGCCAGGGCCACCCGCGGCGCCGACGGGGTGGCCGGGCGGACCAGGCTCACCCCGACGCCCGCCAGCACGGCCAACACGGCTGCGGCGAGCCCGCTCAGCGCGTACCGCCGGCGTGCCCGGGACCGTTCGCGGCGCCGCTGCTCCCGGGCGGCGTCGAGCAGCGCGGGCAGCCGAGAGGCCTCCGACGCCGACGGCAGGAACTGCTCCAGCCCGGCCGGGTCGAGCCGCCCCAGCAGGCCGGGCAGCACCGCGATCTCGGCCACCGCCTCCCGGCAGGCCGCGCAGCCGGCCAGGTGCCGCTCGTAGGCGGCCCGCTCCGCGGGGGCGAGGGCCCCCAGCACGTACGCGCCGTCGTCGTACGCGAACTCGCAGCGGCTCATCGGGTCACCCCCATCTCGGCCAGGACCAACCGGAGTGAGCGCAGCGCGTAGTGCGTACGCGACTTGACCGTGCCCGGCGGCACGCCGAGCCGGGCGGCCGCCTCCGCCACCGACCGCCCCTGGTAGAAGCACTCCACCAGAACTTCACGATGAGTGGGGCTCAGCCGGTTCAGCGCTTCCGCCACGGTCCACGCCTCCACCGCGCGCTCGGTTTCGTCCGCCGTGTCAACCGGCTCGGGCAACTCGTCGGTGTAGACCTCACCGACCCGCGTGGAGCGGCGCCGCCAGGCGTCGATGGCCAGGTTCCGGGCGGTGGTGAACAGCCAGGCGCGCACCGACCCCCGGGCCGGGTCCAGCGACTCGGGGTGCCGCCAGGCCCGCAGCAGCGTCTCCTGCACCAGGTCCTCGGCGCGCGGCCGGTCGCCGTTCACCAGCCGGAGGGCGTGCGCGAAAAGCGCGTCGGCATGCTCGTCGTGCAGGGCGCGCAGCAGTTGGGCGTCGTGGTCGCTGATGGCGGTCTCCTCGCTCCCGTACGACGAGTCCGGTGGTGCGTTCATTCCTGGATACGTGTAGTGACGCCGTTCGGTTCAGCCCAGCTCACACCGCAGGTGTTCACGAGTGGTTCACATTACGGCCGACACCCGCTCACCGCGCCCTGGCAGCGTCCGGCCGGTACGCGCGCGGACGATCCCGGGCGCGCCATCCACGTCTTCCCAGGAGGCACCTTCCGATGAGCGACCGTCCCCGGCTGCTCCCCCTGCTGGGCGCCACCCGGCACGGCTCCCGTGATGCGATGACCTGTCTGTACCGCTGCGGCAACGCCTGCGACCACCCGGTGCCGAACGCTTCCGACAACCCGTACTTCGGGGACCTGGTCGACGCCGAGGTGTCCCGGCGCGGCGTGGTCCGGGCCGGCGCCGTCGGCGCCCTGGTGCTCGGGTTCGGTGGCAGCGTCGCCGGTGCGCTGGCCGGCGCCGCCCCGGCCGCCGCCGCGCCGGCCGCGCCGGCCGTTCCCGCCGCGGGCGACGCCGCCGCGCCGCAGGGCGGGGTGGGCAGCGGCGCGCTGACCTTCAAGCCGATCCCGCCGAACAGGCTCGACGCCCTGGTCGTCCCGAACGGGTACGACCACGCCGTCGTGATCAAGTGGGGCGACCCGGTCGTCCAGGGCGCGCCCGAGTTCGACCTGCACGGCCAGACCGCCGCTGCGCAGGCGCAGCAGTTCGGCTACAACAACGACTTCGTGGGCGTGCTGCCCATCGACCGCAAGCGGGCGCTGCTCGTGGTCAACCACGAATACACCAACGAGGACCTGATGTTCCCCGGCTTCACCAGCCAGGACGCGCTCTCGGTGGAGCAGTTGCGGGTGGCGATGGCCGCGCACGGCATGTCCGTGGTGGAGCTGGAGCGGGTGGAGAGCACCGGACAGTGGCGGCCGGTGAAGCACGGCCGGCGGTACAACCGGCGGGTCACCGCGCTGGCCACGAAGTTCGAGCTGACCGGTCCGGCGGCCGGCTCGGCCTGGCTGCGCACCGCTGCGGACCCGAAGGGCCGTACGGTGATCGGCACGCTGAACAACTGTGCCGGCGGGGTCACCCCGTGGGGCACCGTGCTCTCCGGTGAGGAGAACTTCAACCAGTACTTCGTCGGCGGCGACGGCGCGCCGGCGGAGCTGAAGCCGAAGCTGGCCCGGTACGGCATCCCGACCGACTCGCGCTACCCGAGTGGCAGCCGCAAGTGGGAGCGCGCCGACGAGCGCTTCGACCTGGCGAAGCACCCGAACGAGGCGCACCGGTTCGGCTGGATCGTCGAGATCGACCCGTTCGACCCGGACAGCAAGCCGCGCAAGCACACCGCGCTGGGCCGGTTCAAGCACGAGGGCGCCAACGTCATCGTGGCGAAGGACGGCCGCGTGGTCGCGTACATGGGCGACGACGAGCGGTTCGACTACCTCTACAAGTTCGTCTCGGACAAGAAGTTCATGCCGGGCAGCTCCTCGGTGGCCCGCCGGCACAACCTGACCCTGCTGGAGTCCGGCACGCTCTACGTGGCCGCCCTGACGGGCAACAGCGCCGCCGAGATCGACGGCACCGGCAAGCTCCCCGCCGACGGGGCCTTCGACGGCCGGGGCCGGTGGATCAAGCTGGTCAGCGGCAACCGCTCGTACGTCGACGGGATGACCGCGGCCGACGTGCTCACCTTCACCCGGCTCGCCGCCGACAAGGTCGGCGCGACCAAGATGGACCGGCCGGAGGACGTCGAGCCGTCCCTGCTCACCGGCAAGGTGTACGTGGCGCTGACCAACAACACCGACCGGGGCAAGGCCGGCAAGGCCGGCGCCGACGAGGCGAACCCGCGTAACCTCAACAAGCACGGGCAGATCCTGGAGCTGGTCGAGGACCGCGACGACAACACCGCCGAGTCCTTCGCCTGGTCGCTGCCGATCGTCTGCGGCGACCCGGCCGACGCGTCCACCCACTTCGCCGGGTACGACAAGACCAAGGTCTCGCCGATCTCCTGCCCGGACAACGTGGCGTTCGACGCCACCGGCAACCTCTGGATCGCCACCGACGGCAACGCGCTGGGCAGCAACGACGGCCTGTTCGCCACCGCGCTGGAGGGCCCGGAGCGGGGCCACCTGAAGCAGTTCCTCACCGTGCCGTACGGCGCGGAGACCTGCGGCCCGTTCATCACGAACGACAACCGCTCGGTCTTCGTCGCGGTGCAGCACCCGGGCGAGATCACCGGCGCGTCGGTGGAGAACCCCGCCTCCACCTGGCCGGACGGCGACTTCGCCAAGCCCGGCGTGGTGGTGACCTGGCGCCTCGACGGCGGCCCGATCGGCAGCTGACCCCACCCCGAGCGGTCCGGCGCTGGACCGCTCCCGAAGGGCCTCTCCCCCGCCGGGAGGGGCCCTTCGGCGTACTCAGGTGTCGGCGGCGATGCCGTCGGCCACCGCGCGGGCCACGGCGAGCAGCTTGGCCCGGACCACCCGGGCGGAGGTCATCATCTCGCTGGCCGGCAGCGCGCACGCCAGCACCACCCGGCGTTCGATGTCCTTGTCCGGGGTGACCAGCACCGCCGCGCAGGCCACCCCCTGCCGGAACTGCCCCAGCTCCAACTGCATGCCGCGCCGGTCACCGGCCGCCAGGTCCGCCTCGAACGCCTCCGGGCTGGTGAGGGTGGCGCTGGTGAACGGGCGCATGCCGTACTCGCGCAGGTAGCGGAAGCGCTGCTCGGGGGTGAGCGTGGCGAGCAGGCTCTTGCCGAGGGCGGTGGCGTGCGCGCCCTCGTCGAAGCCCGGCACCAGGTCCTCCAGATAGGGCGAGCGCGGCCCCTCGGCGACCGCCGTGACCGCCACCTGGCCGCCCACGAAGCGCCCCAGGTAGTGGCTCCAGCCGGTGTCCGCGGCCGCTCGCCGCAGCGACTCGCCGACCGCCGGCGGCCCCCGGAAGGCGGTCACCAGCTCCCGGTACCGGTCGGCCACCTCCAGGCCGACGATGTACGTCCCGTCCTCCCGCCGGATCACGTATCCCTCGTACGCCAGGGTGCGCACCAGGTGGTACGTGGTGGCGACGGTCAGTTCGCAGCGGCGGGCGATCTGCTTGACGGTGAGTCCCCTCGGCGCACGGCCGACCGACTCGAGCACTCGAAGCGCGCGGGAGACACTTCGGATCAGGTCCGAAGGTTCCGCCAAGGGGTCGCGCACAACCACCTCCGCCGCCGGGGACTTACACCATATGAAAAACAGGCCGCGCGCGAAATGCCTGTTCGGATCGAGGATGCCAGATCACCGGGCACAGACCGTGCACCGACAGACACGATCAGCTGCCAAAACGTGACGGCGGTCGCCGAAACGTGACCGGCGTAGGTTTGCCTGGCCATGACTGAGACCGTGCTGCACCCCTCGCCGCCCACGTCCCGCCGTACCGTCCGCGCCAGCGCGGGCGCCATCGCCACCACCATCGCCTGCGTCCTGCCCGTCTTCCTGGTCGGCGGCCTCGCCGTGCAGATGGGCGACGAGCTGCACTTCTCCCCCGCCGGGCTGGGGCTGGCCGTCGCGGTCTACTTCGGGATCAGCGCGCTCGCCTCGGTCCCCTCCGGCGCGCTGGTCGAGCGGTACGGTTCCGCCGTGGTGGCCCGCGCCGCCATCGTGCTCTCCGCCGGCTCGCTGCTGGCCGTGGCGGCACTGGCCCGGTCGTACCCGGTGCTGGTCGCACTGCTCGGCCTCAGCGCCGCCGCGAACGCCCTGGGACAGCTCGCCAGCAACGCGGCGCTGGCCCGGCACGTCCCCGCCCACCGGCAGGGGCTCTCCTTCGGGGTGAAGCAGGCCGCCATCCCGGTCTCCACCCTGCTGGCCGGTGCGGCGGTGCCCACCATCGCGCTGACCGCCGGCTGGCGGTGGGCGTTCGTGGCCGCCGCCGGGGCGGCGCTGGCCGCGCTGCCGGCCGTGCCCGAGCAGGAGCGCGACCCGGCACGACCGGCCACCGGCGGGCGGGCGGGCCGGGCCACGGTGGCGCTGGTGGTGATCGGCCTGGCCGCCACCCTGGCCTCCGGCGCGGCGAACGCGCTGGGCACCTTCCTGGTGGACTCGTCCGCCGGCCGGGGGCTGTCACCGGCCCTGGCCGGCCTGACGCTCACCCTGGGCAGCGCGGTCTGCGTGGTGGCCCGGATCGGCACCGGCTGGCTCGCCGACCGCCGGGAGACCGGACACGTCGCGCTGATCGCCGGCATGCTGGTGGTCGGTGCGGTCGGGCTGGCCCTGCTCGCGGTGGCCGGGCCGGTGCCGCTGGTCGTCGGCGTGCTGCTCGGCTTCGGCCTCGGCTGGGCCTGGCCCGGGCTGATGAACTTCGCGGTGGTCCGGCTCCACCCGCAGGCTCCGGCCGCCGCCACCTCGATCACCCAGACCGGCGTGTACGCGGGCGGCTGCCTCGGCCCGCTGTGCCTGGGCACCCTGGCCGGCGCGCTCGGCTACCCCACCATGTGGACCGCGGCCGCCGCCTCGATGCTGCTGGCCGCCCTCCTCATGCTCACCGGCAGCCGCCTCCTCACCCACCCCACCCCCTGACCACTTCCGTTGATCATGAGGTTGGCGGCACTCATCGCGATCAACATCGCCGCCAACCTCATGATCAACGCGGGGGGCGTCAGCTGGTGCGGTCGGCGATGTAGTCGCAGAGGGACTCGAGGGCGCGGCGGGCGGGGCCGTCGGGGAGGGGGGCGAGCTGCGCCCTCGCGTCCTCGGCGTAGCTGCGGACGGTCTCCCGGGCCCGCTTGAGCGCCGGGGACTCGCGGAGCAGGCCGAGCGCCTCGGCGTGCAGCGCATCGTCGACCAGCGGACCGGTGGCCAGGATCTCTCGCAGCCGGACACTCGCGGCGTCGGAATCGTCCCCGGCGAGCGCATAGAGCACCGGCAGGGTCGGTACGCCCTCCCGCAGGTCGGTGCCGGGCGTCTTGCCGGACTGCATCGACTCGGAGGCGATGTCGAGCAGGTCGTCGGAGAGCTGGAAGGCCACGCCGATGATCTCGCCGTACCCGGCGAGGGCCTCGATGTGCTCGGCGGACGCACCGCCGAACATGCCGCCGAAGCGGGCCGAGGTGGCGATCAGTGAGCCGGTCTTCTCGGCGATGACGTGCAGGTAGTGCGCGACCGGGTCGCTGTCCCGCGGGCCGACCGTCTCGGCGATCTGCCCGTGCACCAGCCGGGCGAAGGTGCGCGCCTGCAGCCGTACGGCCTCCGGGCCCAGGTCGGCCGCGATGTCCGCGGCCCGGGCGAAGAGGTAGTCGCCGACCAGGATCGCGACCGAGTTGGTCCAGCGCGAGTTGGCGCTCGGCGCGCCCCGGCGCACCGCCGCCTCGTCCATGACGTCGTCGTGGTAGAGGGTCGCCAGGTGGGTGAGCTCCATCACCACGGCGGCCGGTACGACCTGGGCACCGCTCGGATCGCCGAACTGGGCGCCCAGCGCCACCAGCAGCGGGCGGAACCGCTTGCCGCCGGCCTCGACCAGGTGCCGGGCCGCCTCGGTGACGAGCGGGTCGGCACTGGCCACACTGGCCCGCAGCTCGCTCTCGACCCGCTCGAGCAGACCCAGCACGGACGCCTCGACGTGCGGGTCGGCGAGGTGCAGGCCGAGCGCGCCGAACTGACCCGTGCTCTCCGGACCCCGGCGACCGCCGGAGCCGGTGGCACCTGAACGCTCGCCAGCCGGAATCACCACGCCTTCAACCATGCCACACCCGTTCGACCTGCCCGAAGAGGGGATACGACGGGGGCCGGTACGCCAGGCGTACCGGCCCCCGGAGGGAGAACCTCGGTCATCGCACGAATTCGGCGGCACCGGTGGCCAGATCGAGCAGGGGTGCCGGGGCGACCCCCAGGACCAGGGTGGCCAGCACCCCGATGACCAGCGCCGCCGAGGTGAGGGCACCCGGCACGGTGACCGTCGGGGTGGCGTCGCCCGGCTCGGAGAGCCACATCATCACCACGACCCGCAGGTACGGGAAGGCCAGCACCATGCTGGTCAGCACACCGGCGATCACCAGCCAGGCCTGGTTCGCGTCCAACGCCGGGGCGAAGATCGCGAACTTGCTGGTGAACCCGCTGGTCAGCGGGATACCGGCGAAGGCCAGCAGGATGAAGGTGAAGATCGCGGCGAAGAACGGCGACCGGCGGCCCAGCCCGGCCCAGCGGGACAGGTGGGTGGCCTCCCCGTCGGCGTCCCGGACCAGGGTCACCACGGCGAACGCGGCGAGCACCGAGAAACCGTACGCGACCAGGTAGAACATCGTGCCTGACAGTCCGTCCCTGCCCGGCGCGAGCACCCCCACCAGCAGGTAGCCCGCGTTCGCGATCGACGAGTAGGCGAGCAGCCGCTTGATGTCGGTCTGGGTGACCGCCAGCACCGCGCCGACCAGCATGGTCAGCACCGCAACCGCCCCGAGCACCGGGGTGAAGTCCCAGGCGGCCCCGGAGAAGGCGACGTGGAAGACCCGCAGCAGGGCGCCGAAGGCGGCGACCTTCGTGCAGGCGGCCATGAAGCCGGTCACCGGGGTCGGGGCGCCCTGGTAGACGTCGGGCGTCCAGACGTGGAACGGCGCGGCGGCGGCCTTGAAGAGCAGGCCGATGGCGAGCAGCGCCATGCCGGCGAAGAGCAGCACCTGGCTGGACGAGGACTCGCCGACCGCCGCGTGCACGGTGGCGAAGTCGACGCCGGCCGCGCGGTCCGGCACACCGGCCGTGAAGCCGTACACCAGCGCCACTCCGAAGAGGAAGAACGCCGAGGCGTACGCGCCGAGCATGAAGTACTTCAGCGCGGCCTCCTGGCTCAGCAGCCGCCGGCGGCGGGCCAGCGCGCAGAGCAGGTAGAGCGGCAGCGAGAAGACCTCGAGCGCGATGAACATGGTCAGCAGGTCGTTCGCCGCCACGAAGATCAGCATGCCGCCGATCGCGAACGTGGTCAGCGGGTACACCTCGGTGGTGCCGCCCGCTCCCGCGGCCTGCCGCCGGTCGTCGACCGACTCGGCGGTCACCGCGGCGTGGGCCACGAACGCCCCGCCCCGCTCCACGGCGCGCTCACCGATGAGCAGCAGCGCCATGGCCGCCAGGATCAGGATCGCGCCCTGGAGGAAGAGCGTCGGCCCGTCCACCGCGATGGCGTGCCCGGCGGTGATCAGCCGGTCGTCGGCGTTGAGGATCACCATGGTCAGCGCCGCGAGCACCGCCGCGAGGGCGAGCAGCAGCTGCACCGGGTTGCGCAGCCGACGCGGCACGAACGCCTCGACCAGGACGCCGAACAGGGCCGCGCCCAACATGATCAGGATCGGGGCGAGCGCCGCGTAGTCGATCGACGGCAACTTCAGCTCGGTCATTTCGCGGCCTCCTGGACGCTGCCGACCGTCGGGGCGGGGTCGGTCCGACCGACGTCCTGCATGGTCGCCCGGACGGCGGGGTTGATGACATCGGTGACCGGCTTGGGATAGAAGCCGAGCAGCACGATCAGCGCGATCAGCGGGGCGACCACGACCTTCTCGCGCAGGCTCAGGTCACGGCGCATGCCGTCGACCTCGGTCAGGGCCGGGTTGAGCGTGCCCTGGGTGGTGCGTTGCACCATCCACAGCACGTACGCCGCCGCCAGGATGATGCCCAGCGTGGCGATCACCGCGACCGGCTTGTTGGTGGTGAACGTGCCGATCAGCACCAGGAACTCGGAGACGAACGGCGCGGTGCCGGGCAGCGCCAGCGAGGCCAGACCGGCGAAGAAGAGCACCCCGGCCAGCACCGGGACCAGCTTGCCCGCGCCGCCGAAGTCGCTGATCAACGCCGAGCCGCGGCGGGCGATGAGCATGCCCACCACCAGGAAGAGCAGGCCGGTGGCCAGGCCGTGGTTGAGCATGTAGAGCACCGCGCCGGTGCCGGCCTGGGTGGTGAAGGCGAAGATGCCGACCCCGATGAAGCCGAAGTGCGCGATCGAGGTGTACGACACCAGCCGCTTGAGGTCGTTCTGCCCGACCGCCAGCAGCGCGGCGTAGATGATGCCGATCAGGCCCAGCGCCAGCGCCCACGGGGCGAACCACTTCGACGCCTCGGGGAAGAGCGGCAGGCAGTATCGCAGGATCCCGAAGGTGCCGACCTTGTCCAGCACGCCGACCAGCAGTGCCGCCGCGCCGGCCGGGGCCGCGCCACCGGCGTCCGGCAGCCAGGTGTGGAACGGGAAGAACGGCGCCTTGATCGCGAACGCGAGGAAGAAGCCGAGGAAGAGCCAGCGGGCCGTGTCGGTGGGGAGGTCGGCCTGGCTCAGTGCCTGCCAGTCGAAGGTCTTCCCGCCGACCACCCAGAGGCCGATCACCGCGGCCAGCATGAACAGACCGCCGACCAGGGAGTAGAGGAAGAACTTGACCGCCGCGTACTGCCGCTGGTGGCCGCCGTAGCTGCCGATCAGGAAGTACATCGGCACCAGCATGACCTCGAAGAACACGTAGAACAGGAAGACGTCGGCGGCGGCGAAGACGCCGATCATCGTGCACTCGAGGACGAGCAGCAGCGCGAAGTAGACCGGCACCGAGCGCTTGGACGACTCGGCGTCGTGCCAGGAGGCCAGGATCACCAGCGGCACCAGGATCGCGATCAGCATCAGCATGACCAGCGCGATGCCGTCCGCCGCGAAGGTGAAGTTGACCCCCCAGTTGGGGATCCACGCGTACGACTCGCGGAACTGGAAGCGGTCGCCGTCCACCTGGAAGGCGATCCACATGGCCACCGAGAGCACCAGCACCAGCAGCGACCAGGCGAACGCCACGAGCTTGGCGAGGTCCGGACTGCGGCGCGGCAGCAGGGCCACCACCAGGGCGCCCACCAGCGGCGCCACGGTCAGCACCGAGAGGAACGGGAAGTTGGACATTATTCGGCCTTACCTCCGTCGTGACTGCATGGCCCGCCGGCGGGGGCGGCCGCGTTGAGGTCGATCACGCCAGCCACCCCGCCTGCACCGCCAGGAACGCCGCCACCACGAGCAGCGCGCCGGTCAGGATCGAGGTCGCGTACGACCGCACGAAACCGGTCTGCAGCCGCCGGAGCCGGCCCGAGCCCCCGCCCACGGCGGCGGCCAGGCCGTTGACCAGCCCGTCCACGCCCCGGTTGTCGAGGAAGACCAGCGCCCGGGTGAGGAAGATGCCCGGCTTCTCGAAGACCGCCTCGTTGAAGGCGTCCGTGTAGAGGTTCCGGCGCGCGGCGGTGACCAGCACGCCGGCCGGCTGCGGCGCGGTGGCCGTGCCGCTGCGGAACAGGAACCAGGCCAGTCCGGCGCCGAGCACGGTGACCAGCAGCGAGAGCGCGGTGATCAGCCCGTGGGAGAGAACGGCCTCGTGCTCCGCGTGCTCGCCGCCGAGGCCGGCGGTGGCGGTCAGCCAGTCCGGCACGGACGTGGAGAGCAGGAAGCCGGCACCGACCGAGCCGATCGCCAGCAGGATCAGCGGGATAGTCATCAGCTTCGGCGACTCGTGCGGGTGCTCGATGTCCTCGGTCCAGCGGGCCGGGCCGTGGAAGGTGAGCACGAAGAGCCGGGTCATGTAGAAGGCGGTGAGCCCCGCGCCGAGCAGCGCCGCGCCGCCGAACAGCCAGGCGGTCCAGCCCTCCCGCGCGAACGCCGCCACGATGATCGGCTCCTTCGAGAAGAAGCCGGAGAACGGGAACATGCCGATGATGGCCAGCCAGCCCATCATGAAGGTCAGCCAGGTGACCTTCATGTACTTGGCCAGGTTGCCGAAGCGGCGGATGTCCACCTGGTCGTTCATGCCGTGCATGACCGAGCCGGCACCGAGGAACATGTTGGCCTTGAAGAAGCCGTGCGCCAGCAGGTGCACGATGGCCAGCGCGTACGCCGCGCCGCCCAGGCCGACACCGAGGAACATGTAGCCGATCTGGCTCACCGTGGACCAGGCCAGCACCCGCTTGATGTCGTCCTTCGCCGCGCCGATGAGGCAGCCCATCAGCAGGGTGACCGCGCCGACGCTGACCACCACCAGCTGGAGCGTGGCGTTGGCCGAGAAGATCGGGTTGGAGCGGGCGATCAGGTAGACGCCCGCGGTGACCATGGTGGCCGCGTGGATGAGCGCGGAGACCGGGGTCGGGCCCTCCATCGCGTCCGGCAGCCACGCCTGCAGCGGGAACTGGCCGGACTTGCCGGCCGCGCCGAGCAGCAGCAGCAGGCCGAGCACCAGCACCGTGGTCTGGCTCAACGCACCGACGCCGCTGAACACCTCGTCGTACTGGGTGGTGCCGAGCTGGGCGAACAGCACGAAGATGCCGATGGCCAGGCCGGCGTCGCCGACCCGGTTCATCAGGAACGCCTTCTTGCCGGCGGTGGCCGCGCTCGGCCGGCCGTACCAGAAGGAGATCAGCAGGTACGACGCCAGACCGACGCCCTCCCAGCCGAAGTAGAGCATCACGTAGTTGTTGCCGAGCACCAGCAGCAGCATGGCGGCGACAAAGAGGTTGAAGTACCCGAAGAACCGTCGCCGGCCCTCGTCGTGCGCCATGTACTCGACCGCGTACAGGTGGATCAGGAAGCCCACCCCGGTGATCAGCAGGACGAACACCGCGGCCAGCGGGTCGAAGAGCAGACCGAAGTCCACCTTCAGGTCGCCGACCGTGATGAACTGCCAGAGGCTCAGCTGGACCTGCTTGCTCTCCAGACCACGGAGCTGGAGGAAGTAGGTCAGGCCGAGCACGAAGGCGGCGCCGATCGCGCCCACCCCCAGCCAGTGGCCCCAGCGGTCCGCCCGCCGGCCGAGCAGCAGCAGGATCGCCGCGCTGACCAGCGGGATCGCCACCAGCAGCCAGACGCTGCCGAGCAGCCCATCCGCCGTCGCGAAAGCAACGGCCCCGGTCGGTTCAGCCGACGCGAAGGTCAGAGTCTGTTCCACCGCAGGCCCCTCAGTACTTCAGCAGGTTGGCGTCGTCGACGCTCGCCGAGCGTCGAGTCCGGAAGATCGACATGATGATCGCGAGCCCGACCACGACCTCGGCCGCCGCCACCACCATCACGAAGAACGCCATGATCTGGCCGTTCAGGTCGCCGTTGATCCGGCTGAAGGTGACCAGCGTCAGGTTGGCGGCGTTGAGCATCAGCTCCACGCACATGAACAGCACGATCGCGTTACGCCGGATCAGCACGCCGACGGCACCGATGGTGAACAGCACCGCGGCGAGGATCAGGTAGTAGTCCGGGGTCACTTCTCCGTCCCCTTCAACGAGGTCTCCTCAGCGGTCAGCTCCCGCACCGGCAGGATCTCCGGGATGCTGCGGTCGGACAGCCGGCCGTCGGGCAGGCGGGCCGGGGTGGCCACCGACGAGGAGGTGGCGAAGACACCCGGTCCGGGCTTCGGCCCGGGGTAGTTGCCGGGGCGGAACCGCGCCTTCATGGTGGCGATCTGGTCCATCCGGTCCTCCTTGCGCCGCTCCACGTGCGCCAGCACCATCGCGCCCACGGCCGCCGTGATCAGCAGCGCGGAGGTCAGCTCGAAGGCGAAGACGTACTTGGTGAAGAGCAGCCGGGCGATGCCCTGCACGTTGCCCTCGGCGTTCGGCTTGTCCAGGCCGACCGCCTGGACGCCCTCCAGGGCCCGGTAGAGGCCGCTGCCCACCAGGCCGGCGAAGCCGACACCGAGCACCACCGCGGCGACCCGCTGGCCGCGCAGCGTCTCGATCAGTGAGTCGGAGGCGTCCCGGCCGACCAGCATCAGCACGAACAGGAAGAGCATCATGATCGCGCCGGTGTAGACGATGATCTGCACCATGCCGATGAACGGCCCGGCCTGCAGGACGTAGAACACGCCCAGGCAGAGCATGGTCAGCACCAGCCAGAGCGCCGAGTGCACCGCGTTCCGCGCCCAGACCATGCCGATGGCGCCGATCAGCGCCAGCGGGGCGAGGATCCAGAAGGTGACCTCCTCACCCCCGGACACCTGGCCCGCCGCGGCGAGCACTGTCTGAGTGGTCATGCCCCTGCTCCCTTGCCCGCCTCGGCCCGCTGCGCGGCCTGCTCGGCGCCGGGGAAGGTCACCCCGGGGTGCTCGTCCACCCGGTACGGCCCCGCGCCGTTCGGCGAGTGCTCCGCGCCGGCGGACGTGCCCGGGTTGGTCAGCCCGCCGACGTAGTAGTCCTTCTCGCTGTCGCCCAGCCGCATCGGGTGCGGCGGCTGCTCCATGCCGGGCAGCAGCGGCGCGAGCAGCTGCTCCTTCGTGAAGATCAGGTCCTGCCGGTTGTCCCGGGCCAGCTCGTACTCGTTGCTCATGGTGAGCGAACGGGTCGGGCACGCCTCGATGCACAGCCCGCAGAAGATGCACCGGGCGTAGTTGATCTGGTAGACGCTGGCGTACCGCTCACCCGGGGAGAAGCGCTGCTCCTCGGTGTTGTCGCCACCCTCCACGTAGATCGCGTCCGCCGGGCAGGCCCAGGCGCACAGCTCGCAGCCGATGCACTTCTCCAGGCCGTCCGGGTGCCGGTTGAGGATGTGCCGCCCGTGGTAGCGCGGCGCCGAGACCGGCGGCTTGAACGGGTAGTCGGTGGTGACGACCTTCCTGAACATGTGCGAGAAGGTGACCCCGAAGCCCTTGAACGTTCCGGTGATCGCGCCCACGTCACACCTCCCTGGAGTCCGAGCCGACGTTGGCCGGCTCCCGCTCGGCGACCACGCGCCTGGTGCGCGGGCTCGGTGGTACCTGAAGATCCATCGGCGGCAGCGGGAAACTGCCGTGCGGCCGGCTGTTGACCTGCTCCTGGAGCGACGGCATCGGCTCCTTCTTCCGGCTCGGCCAGAAGAGCGTGGCCAGCAGCAGGACGCCGGCGCCGATGCTGGTGGCGACGATCCGGTCCTCGGTCTGCCAGTCCTCGATCGAGCGGAGCCCGGCCAGGACCAGGATCCAGATCAGGTTGATCGGGAGCAGGACCTTCCAGCCGAAGCGCATGAACTGGTCGTACCGCAGCCGGGGCAGGGTGCCCCGCAGCCAGACGAAGACGAAGACCAGGATCAGCACCTTGCCGAAGAACCAGAGCATCGGCCACCAGCCCGAGTTGGCGCCGGCCCAGAAGGTGGTGATCGGGGCCGGGGCCCGCCACCCGCCGAGGAAGAGCGTGGTGGTGACGGCGGACATGGTGACCATCGAGACGTACTCGGAGAGCATGAAGAGCGCGAACTTCAGCGAGCTGTACTCGGTCATGAAGCCCGCGACCAGCTCCGACTCCGCCTCGGGCAGGTCGAACGGCGCCCGGTTGGTCTCCCCGACGGTGGCGATGAAGAAGATGATGAAGCTCGGCAGCAGCAGGATCGCGTACCAGCCCGGGGCCGGGACGTCGACGCCGAGGATGTTCAGCTGCGTGCCGTGCGCCTGGGCGGCGACGATCCCGCTGGTGGACATCGTGCCGGCGGTCATGAACACCGCCACGATGCTCAGCCCCATCGCGACCTCGTACGAGATCATCTGGGCGCTGGACCGGAGACCACCGAGCAGCGGGTACGTCGACCCGGAGGCCCAACCGCCGAGCACGATGCCGTAGATGCCCATCGATGAGCAGGCCAGCAGCACCAGCACCGCCACCGACACGTCGGTCACCTGCAGCGGCGTCCAGTGGCCGAAGATGCTGACCTTCGGGCCGAACGGCACCACCGACAGCGCGGTGACCGCGCAGATCACCGAGATGGTCGGGGCGAAGAAGTAGACGACCTTGTCGGCGGTCCGCGGGAGGATGTCCTCCTTGAAGGCCATCTTCAGACCGTCGGCGAGGGTCTGCAGCAGGCCGAACGGGCCGACCTGGTTGGGTCCGGGCCGCACCTGCATGTAGCCGACGACCCGACGCTCGAACCAGACGCCGAGCAGCGTGGCCAGCAGGCCGAAGACGAACGCGAAGACGATCTTGATAAGGACCAGCCACCACGGGTCCTTGCCGAAGTCGGCCAGCGTCGGATCCTGCGCCGCGAGGTAGAGGTTCACTGGACACTCCCGGTGTTGAGGAGCGGACCCGGGCGGCCATCGGCGTCCGCGGCGACGCGCCCGGCCGGAACGGCCGGAGCGCCGACCGACGCGGCGGAGACCTGCACGACGTCGCCGGACGTAGCGCCGAGGCTGCGCCGGACGGTCGAGCCGGGTGAGTTGGTCGGCAGCCAGACGACGCCGTCCGGCATCTCGGTGATCGCCGCCGGCAGGGTGACCGCGCCGCGGTCGGTGCCCACGGTCACCGGGTCGCCGTCGGCGACGCCGAGCGCCTCGGCGGTGCCCTTGCCCAGCCGGACCACCGGCGGGCGGGCGGTGCCGGCGAGGTGCTCGTCACCGTCGGTGAGGCTGCCCAGGTCGATCAGCTGGTGCCAGGTGGCCAGCACGGCCTCGCCCGGCCCAGGCTGTTGGACGGTGCCCGGCTCGACGCTGGGGGCGGCCGGGGCATCCACCCGGGTCGGCGGCAGCGCGGCCAGCTCGCGGCGGACGCTCGTCACGTCGCCGGTGCCGAGCCGGACGTCGAGCTGCGCGGCCAGCGCGTCGAGCACCCGCCCGTCGCTCATCGCCGCGGTGTCCAGCACCTTCTCGAAGGTGCGCAGCCGGCCCTCCCAGTCCAGGAAGCTGCCGGCCTTCTCGACCACCGGGGCGACCGGGAAGACCACGTCCGCCCGGCGGGCCACCGCGCTCATCCGCAGTTCCAGGCTGACCAGGAACGGCACCGCGTCCAGGGCCTGCTCGGCCAGGCGCGGGTCGGCCACGTCGGCCGGGTCCACCCCGGCCACCACGAGGGCGCCGAGCTGGCCGTTGGCCGCGGCGACGAGGATGCCGTCGGTGTCCCGGCCGGCCTGACTGGGGATCACCCCGGCCGCGATGTCCCACGCCTCGCCGAGCTCGGCGCGGGCGGCCGGCTCGGTGACCAGGCGGCCACCGGGGAGCAGGTTGGGCAGGCAGCCCGCGTCGACCGCGCCGCGGTCACCCGCGCGCCGCGGCACCCAGGCCAGCTTGGCCCCGGTACGCCGGGCGACGTCCGCCGCGGCGGAGAGCCCGCCGGGCACCGCGCCCAGCCGCTCGCCGACGATCAGGATCGCGCCCGGCTGGCTCAGCGCCTCGGCCACCGTGGCGTGCTCGGCCAGCACGCTGGCCTCCTCGCCCGGCACCACCCGGGCCAGCTTGGCGCCGAGCTTCTCCAGGCCGCGCGTCGCGAACGGCGCGATCGCGTACACCGTGAGCTTCTTCTGCTGGTACGCCTTGCGCAGCCGCAGGAAGAGGATCGGGCACTCCTCCTCCGGCTCCAGGCCAACCAGCACCACCGCGGGCGCGTTCTCCACGTCCTGGTAGGTCACGTCGGTGACCCCGGCGACGCTGCTGGCCAGGAAGTCGGCCTCCTCGCGGGAGACCGGGCGGGCCCGGAAGTCGATGTCGTTGGTGTGCAGCGCGACCCGGGCGAACTTGGCGTACGCGTAGGCGTCCTCGACGGTCAGCCGGCCGCCGGTCAGCACGGCCGTGCCCGGCCCGCCGTCCCGGGCGGCCCGCAGGCCCTCGGCGGCCCGGGTCAGCGCCTCGCTCCAGGACGCCTCGCGCAGCTCACCGGTCCGCTCGTCGCGGACCAGCGGGGTGGTGAGCCGGTCGAACGCCCGGGCGTACTGGAATCCCCAGCGGCCCTTGTCGCAGTTCCACTCCTCGTTCACCGCCGGGTCGTCGCCGGCCAGCCGGCGCAGCACCTTTCCGCGCCGCCAGTCCGTGCGCTGGGCGCAGCCGGCCGAGCAGTGCTCGCAGACGCTCGGGGTGGAGACCAGGTCGAACGGGCGGGCCCGGAACCGGTACTGCGCGCCGGTCAGCGCGCCCACCGGGCAGATCTGCACCGTGTTCCCGGAGAAGTACGAGTTGAACGGGACGTCACCCGCCTCGTCCCCGGACTCCGCGCCGTACGCGTCGTCCCGGTAGATGTTGATCTCCTCGGCGGACGACCGGTTCATGAGGTCGATGAACTTGTCACCGGCGATCTCCTCGGAGAACCGGGTGCAGCGCTGGCAGAGCACGCACCGCTCGCGGTCGAGCAGCACCTGGGTGCTGATCTCCAGCGGCTTCTCGTACTCCCGCTTGTGCTCGTGGAACCGGGAGTCCGTCCGGCCGGTGGACATCGCCTGGTTCTGCAGCGGGCACTCGCCGCCCTTGTCACACATCGGGCAGTCCAGGGGGTGGTTGAGGAGCAGCAGCTCCATCACCCCCTCCTGCGCCTTCTTGGCGACCGGCGAGGTGAGCTGGGTCCGCACCACCATGCCGTCGGCGACGGTCTGGGTGCAGGAGGCGACCGGCTTGCGCTGGCCCTCCACCTCCACCAGGCACTGCCGGCAGGCGCCGGCCGGGGCCAGCAGCGGGTGGTCGCAGAAGCGCGGGATCTCGGTGCCCATCTGCTCGGCGACCCGGATCAGCAGCGCCCCCTTGGGCGCGGTGACCTGGACGCCGTCGATGGTCAGGGTGACGGTCTCGGTCTGCTTGGCTACGTCGGTCATCAGTGGGCTCCCACCAACTGCTTGTCGGAGAGCTTCGGCGCGGTACGTCCCTCGATGTAGTCGAGGTAGTCCTGCTTGAAGTACTGCAGCGACGAGGTCACCGAGCTGGTCGCACCGTCACCCAGACCGCAGAACGAGCGGCCGAGGATGTTGTCGCAGGTGTCGAGCAGGGTGTCCAGGTCCTCGTGGGTGCCCTGGCCGGAGAGGATCCGCCGGTAGACCCGGACCATCCAGTAGTTGCCCTCGCGGCACGGGGTGCACTTGCCGCACGACTCGTGGTGGTAGAACTCCAGCCACCGGTACGTCGCGTACACCGGGCAGTCCTGGTCGGAAAAGATCTGCGTGGCCGTGGTGCCCAGGATCGAGCCGGCCGCCGCCACCCCCTCGAAGTCCAGCGGCACGTCCAGGTGCTCGGCGGTGAGCAGCGGCGTCGACGAGCCGCCCGGGGTCCAGAACTTCAGGTTGTGCCCGGGCTGCATCCCGCCGGCCAGCTCGATCAGCTCGCGCAGGGTGATCCCCATCGAGCACTCGTACTGGCCGGGGTTGGCGATCCGGCCGGAGAGCGAGTAGATCATCGGGCCGGACGACTTCTCCGTGCCCATGGTCCGCCACCAGTCCGCGCCACCGAGCACGATGTACGGAACGCTGGCGATGGTGCCGACGTTGTTGACCACGGTCGGGCTGGCGTAGAGGCCGTGGGTCGCCGGGAACGGCGGCCGCAGCCGGGGCTGGCCCCGGAAGCCCTCCAGCGAGTCCAGCAACGCGGTCTCCTCGCCGCAGATGTACGCCCCGGCGCCGGAGTGCACCACCAGCTCCAGGTCGAAGCCGCTGCCGAGGATGTTCCGGCCCAGGTAGCCCTTGGCGTACGCCTCCTGCACGGCGTTGCGCAGCCGGCGGGCGGCGTGCACCGCCTCACCCCGGATGTAGATGTATGCGCGGTTGGCCCGGATCGCGTACGAGGCGATGATCACGCCCTCGACCAGCGAGTGCGGGTCGTGGGTCATCAGCGGCAGGTCCTTGCAGGTGCCCGGCTCGCCCTCGTCGGCGTTCACCACCAGGTAGTGCGGCTTGCCGTCGCCCTGCGGGATGAACCCCCACTTGAGGCCGGTCGGGAAGCCCGCGCCACCCCGGCCGCGCAGCCCGGAGTCCTTGATCAGCTGGATCAGGTCGTCCGGGTGTGCCTTGACCGCCTTGCGCAGGGCGGCGTAGCCGTCCAGCTTCTCGTAGGTGCCGATCCGCCAGGCGTCCGGCGACAGCCAGCGCTTGGTGAGCACCGGCGTCAGCTTGGCCAGCGTCTCCGGCCGAGGCGTCGTCACTTCTTGGCCTCCGCTTCCTTGAGGTTGCGCTGCTGCGCCCCGGCCCCGTCGCCGGCCGGCTTGCGGTCGGTGGCCGGCGGGTTGGCCGCCGTGCCCGCGGCCTGGGCGGCCTTGGCCTGCTCGGCAACCTTGTCGGCCTCGGCCTTGCTGCGGATCGGGGTGTTCGGGTCGAAGCCCGGCACCGAGATGCCGTGCTGCTCGGCCAGGCGCAGGCCGCGCAGGGTCGGCTCGCCCGGGCCGCCGTCGGCGACCGCGCCCTCCCGCTCGTCGGCGAAGCCGGCGAGCTGGACCGACATCTCCTTGAGGCTGCAGAGGCGGGCGCCCCGGGTCGGCATCGGCCGGCCGCCGGCGCGCAGCTCCTCGACCACACCGAGCGCGGTCCGCGGGTCGACCCCGTCGAAGAAGTCGTAGTTGACCGTCATCACCGGGCCGTAGTCGCACGCCGCCAGGCACTCGGCGTGCTCCAGGGTGATCCGGCCGTCCTCGGTGGTCTCGTCGTGCCCGACGCCCAGGTGCTCGGCGAGGGTGTCGTAGACCTCCTGGCCACCCAGCACGTTGCACATGGTGTTGGTGCACACGCTGACCAGGTAGTCGCCGGTCGGCTTGCGTTTGTACATGGTGTAGAAGGTGGCCACCGCGCCGACCTGGGCCTTGTTCAGGCCGAGCACCTCGGCGCAGAACTCGACGCCGGCGGGGGAGACGTAGCCCTCCACCGACTGCACCAGGTGCAGCAGCGGCAGCAGGGCCGAGCGGGACCGGTCCGCCGGGTACCGGGCGATGATCTCCCGCGCCCGGGCCCGGGTCTCTTCAGTAAAATTCGTCGTCATCAGAGCCGCCCTTCGTTCGCGACTGCGGTGCTCCGCTTCGCTGCGCTCCTCGCGCTCACCGGTCACACCCCCCCATGACGGGGTCCAGCGAGGCGCCACCGGCGATCACGTCGGCGATCAGGCCGCCCTCGGCCATCGCCGGGAGGGCCTGCAGGTTGACGAAGCTGGGCTCCCGGTAGTGCACCCGGTACGGCCGGGTGCCACCGTCGGAGACCGCGTGCACGCCCAGCTCGCCGCGGGGCGACTCGATGCCGACGTACACCTGGCCTGGCGGGACCCGGAAACCCTCGGTGACGAGCTTGAAGTGGTGGATCAGCGACTCCATCGACTGACCCATGATCTTGGCGACGTGCTCCAGCGAGTTGCCCATGCCGTCGACGCCGATGGCCAGCTGCGCCGGCCAGGCGATCTTCTTGTCGGCCACCATCACCGGGCCGGGCTTGCTCAGCCGATCCACCGCCTGCTCGACCAGCTTGAGCGACTCCCGGATCTCGGCGAGCCGGACCTGGTAGCGGCCCCAGACGTCGCCGTCGGTGTGGGTCGGGACGTCGAACTCGTACGTCTCGTAGCCGCAGTACGGCATGGTCTTGCGCAGATCCCAGGCGAGACCGGCGGAGCGGAGCACCGGACCGGTGACGCCGAGCGCCAGGCAGCCGGTCACGTCGAGCACCGCGACGTGCTTGGTGCGCTCGACCCAGATCGGCTGGCCGGAGAGGAGGTCCTCGTACTCCTTGAGCTTCTTCGGCATCATCTTCAGGAAGTTGCGGATCTTGACGATCGCGTCGTCCGGCACGTCCTGCGCCACCCCGCCCGGCCGCACGTACGCGTGGTTCATGCGCAGGCCGGTGATGGTCTCGAAGATGTCGAGGATGTACTCCCGCTCGCGGAAGCCGTACAGCATGATCGAGATCGCGCCCAGCTCCATGCCGGTGGTGGCCAGCCAGACCAGGTGCGAGGAGATCCGGTTGAGCTCCATCATGAGCACCCGGATGGTGTTGGCCCGCTCGGTGATGTCGTCGGTGATCCCGAGCAGCTTCTCCACCGCCAGCGCGTACGCCGTCTCGTTGAACAGCGGGGAGAGGTAGTCCATCCGGGTCACGAAGGTCGAGCCCTGGACCCAGTTCCGGTATTCGAGGTTCTTCTCGATGCCGGTGTGCAGGTAGCCGATGACCGAGCGGGCCTCGCGGACCGTCTCGCCCTCCAGCTCCAGGATCAGCCGGAGCACGCCGTGCGTGGACGGGTGCTGCGGACCCATGTTGACGACGATCCGCTCGTCGTTGATCGGGTCGGTGCCGGAGACGACCGTGTCCCAGTCCCCACCGGTGACGGTGAAGACCTTGCCCTCGGTGGTCTCGCGCTCGGTCGCGTAGTTCGACGTCGTCACTGGTACGACCTCCGCTTGTCCGGCGGCGGGATCTCCGCGCCCTTGTACTCGACGGGCACGCCGCCGAGGGGGTAGTCCTTGCGCTGCGGGTGCCCCTCCCAGTCGTCCGGCATGAGGATCCGGGTCAGGTTGGGGTGGCCGTCGAAGACGATGCCGAACATGTCGTACGTCTCCCGCTCCTGCCAGTCGGCGGTCGGGTAGACGCTGGTGACGCTCGGCAGGTGCGGCTCCTCGGCGGAGACCGCGGCCTCCAGCCGGACCCGGCGCCGGTAGGTCATCGAGGTGAGCTGGTAGACGACGTGCAGCCGGCGCTCCTCCGCGCCCAGGTAGTCCACGCCGGACACCGAGGAGCAGAGCTCGAAGCGGAGCGCCAGGTCGTCGCGCATCACCTGGCAGACCTCGGCGATCCGCTCCGGGCGGACGTGCAGGGTCAGCTCGCCCCGGTCGACCACGACCTTCTCGATGGCGTCGCCGAAGTCGGGGTACGCCTCCTCCAGCGCGTCCCGGACCTCGTCGAAGTAGCCGCCGTACGGCCGGGGGCTGTCCTCGATCGCCGTGCGCTGCCGGACCAGGCCGCCGAAGCCGGAGACGTCGCCGGTGCCGTGGATGCCGAACATGCCACGGCCGGCGGGGCTGGCCGGCGGGAGCTCGGCCGGTGCGCCGCTGGTGGCACCGGCCGGCGGCACCGGTACCGGCACGCCGCCGTTGTTGTTGCTGTCGTTTGGTGCGGTCACTTCGGGCCCCCGTGTGCGTGGAGGTGGTTCTGCGCCTTCATCCAGTTCTCGATCCGCAACTGCTCCTCGCGCCCCTCGCGGACCGCCCTGGTCCACTCGGCGCGCCGGGCCTTGTCGTTGCGGTACGACGACGGCATCGAGCCGTACGGCACGACCGGCACGTCACCGCGCTCCTTGCGGGCCTCCAGCATCTTGCGGCCGTTCGGACCCAGCGGCTCGTACATGATCTTCTCGCGGAGCTTGAGGATCGCGTCGATGAGCATCTCGGGCCGGGGCGGGCAGCCCGGGAGGTACATGTCGACCGGGACGATGTGGTCGACGCCCTGCACGATGGCGTAGTTGTTGAACATGCCGCCGCTGCTGGCGCAGACGCCCATCGAGAGCACCCAGCGGGGCTCGGCCATCTGGTCGTAGATCTGGCGCAGGACCGGGGCCATCTTCTGGCTCACCCGGCCGGCCACGATCATCAGGTCCGCCTGCCGGGGCGAGGCCCGGAAGACCTCCATGCCCCAGCGACCCATGTCGTAGTGCGGGCCACCGGCCGCCATCATCTCGATGGCGCAGCAGGCCAGGCCGAACGTGGCGCCCCAGACGGACGACTTCCGCGACCAGTTGACCAGCTTCTCGACGGTGGTGAGCAGGACGCCGGAGGGAAGCTTCTCCTCGATGCCCATCTGCCGTACCTCCCTCAGTCCCAGTCCAGGCCGCCGCGCCGCCAGACATAGGCGTAGGCGACGAAGACCGCGACGATGAACAGGACCATCTCCACGAAGCCGAAGATCGGCAGGGCGTCGAAGGAGACCGCCCAGGGGTAGAGGAAGATGATCTCGATGTCGAAGACGATGAAGAGCATCGCCGTCAGGTAGAACTTGATCGGGAACCGGCCGCCGCCGACGGGCTGCGGGCTCGGCTCGATACCGCACTCGTACGCCTCGAGCTTGGCCTTGTTCAGACGCCGGGGGCCGGCGAATCGGGCGGCGGCCACGGAGAACAGCGCGAACCCCGCGGCGAGGGCGAACAGCCCGATGATGGGTGCGTAAGGAGAGAGCGTCATCGTTGTCTCCTGCTCGTCCTTCCCTGACCTCGGTGGTTGGCAAAAATCACACTATTCACGTCCCTCGTGACCTCGGCCGGCGGGGGTCGATCTTTGTCGGCGCCCGCGGCCTCATCGGCCGCCGGCGCCGTTGTCAGACTGCCGGCGCCACCCGCGTCATCGCGTTGATGACCCGGTCCATCGCGTCCCCGCCGCGCGGGTCGGTCAGGTTGGCCAGCAGCTTGAGCACGAAGCGCATCAGCATCGGGTGCGGCATGCCGTGCTTGGTGGCCAGCCGCATGATCTCCGGCCGGCCGATGAGCTTCACGAAGATCCCGCCGAGCCGGTAGTAGCCGCCGAAGCGGGTCTTCAGCTCCTGCGGGTACGCCATCAGCGCCCGTTCCCGCTCGGCACCGGCCGGCCGGGCGAGCGCCTGCACCGCCACCTCGGCGGCCAGCTCGCCGGACTCCATCGCGTACGCGATGCCCTCGCCGTTGAACGGGTTGACCATGCCGCCGGAGTCGCCGACCAGCATCGCCCCGCGGGTGTAGTGCGGCACCCGGTTGAAGCCCATCGGCAGCGCGGCGCCGAGAATCGGCCCCTCGGCGTTCGCCTCGTCGGTCATCCCCCAGTCCTCCGGGGTGTTGGCCAGCCAGTCGGTGAGCAGCCGCCGGTAGTTGGTCTTGCCGAACGCGGCGGAGGAGTTGAGCACGCCCAGGCCGACGTTGACCCGACCGTCACCGAGGCCGAAGATCCAGCCGTAGCCGGGCAGCAGCGCGTCGTTGCCCTTGGCCCGCAGCTCCAGCCACGACTCGAGGTAGTCGTCGTCGTGCTTGGCGGGCGAGCGGTAGTAGCGGCGGACCGCCACGCCGATCGGCCGGTCCTCCCGCTTGGCCAGCCCGAGGGCGAGCGGGAAGCGGCCGGAGACGCCGTCCGCGGCGACCACCAGCGGGGCGTGGAAGGTGGCCGGCTCCTTGTCCGGGCCCACCTCGGCCTGCACGCCGATCACCCGGTCGTCGGCGTCGAGCACCGGGCCGGCCACGTTCACGCTGGTCCGTAGCTTCGCCCCGGCGGCGACGGCCCGCTGGGCGAGCAGGTCGTCGAAGTCGAGCCGGGTCCGGACCAGGCCGTAGTTGGGGAAGCTGGCCAGGTCCGGCCAGTCCAGTTCCAGGCGTACCCCGCCGCCGATCACCCGCAGGCCCTTGTTGTGCAGCCAGCCGGCCTCGGGCGAGGTGTCCACGCCCATCCGGATCAGCTGCCGCACGGCCCGGGGGGTGAGCCCGTCGCCGCAGACCTTCTCCCGGGGAAACTCGGTCTTCTCCAGCAGCAGCACGCGTACGCCGTGCCGCGCCAGGTGGTACGCCGTCGCCGATCCTCCGGGACCGGCGCCCACGACGATCACGTCGGCGTCGTTCTCCACCGCGGTCATCTGCGCCTCCTCCCGCATGCTCGTGAAATGGTTCACAAGCCGATCGGGTTGGAGTCTATGACCGGGGTTACACCTGGAGGTGGTGAGGGGTACCTAACTTCGCGGAAACGGGCCGGTAGGAGTCCATTTCGACGTTACGGGCGGGCGGAAGTGGCCGGCCCGAGGCCGGCGTCGAGGCGGATCGCCTCCGGCAGGTGCTCGCGCAGCGCGCCGCCGGCCGCCCGGTCGAGAGCGGCCAGCACCTCCGCGACCACCTGACGGACGTCGGCGGGATCCGCACCGGCCAGCTCCTTGAGCTGGGCGATGAGTTCCGCGGCGTCATCGTCCGTGGCCACCTGCTCGGGTCCCGTCATGGGCCGAGCCTACGAAACTAAGTAGACCAAAAACGGATATTCACGAAATAGGGTGGTTTGCCCTGCCGCTGGCGACGGGCCGGCCCGTTGTCAGTCCCGGACCGCACGGTGCAGGGCGACGACGCCGCCGGTGAGGTTGCGCCAGGCCACCCGGCTCCACCCCGCCGCGCCGATCCGCGCGGCCAGCGCCGCCTGATCCGGCCAGGCCCGGATGGACTCGGCGAGGTAGACGTACGCGTCGGGGTTGCTGGAGACCGCCCGCGCCACCGCGGGCAGCGACCGCATCAGGTACGACAGGTAGACCGTGCGGAACGCCGGATTGACCGGCCTGCTGAACTCGCAGACCACCAGCCGGCCGCCCGGCCTGGTGACCCGGGCCAGCTCGCGCAACGCCGCGTCGGTGTCGTTGACGTTGCGCAACGCGAAGGAGATGGTGACCGCGTCGAAGCTGGCGTCGGCGAAGGGCAGCCGCAGGGCGTCCCCGGCCAGCAGCGGCACCGCCGGTCGGGTGCGCTTGCCGGCGTGCAGCATGCCCAGCGACAGGTCGGCGCCCACCGCGTACGCGCCGGAGTGGGACAGCTCCTCGGTCGAGACGCCGGTTCCCGCGCCCACGTCGAGCACCCGCTCGCCCGCGCTCAGCCCGAGCGCCTCGCGGGTGGCCCGCCGCCAGAACCGGTCCTGCCCGAAGGAGAGGACGGTGTTGGTCAGGTCGTAGCGGGCCGCCACGCCGTCGAACATCGCGGCGACCTCGTGCGGCTGCTTGTCCAGGTTGGCGCGCTGGCCCTGCGGGGTACGGCTCACCCCTCCACTCTGCCAGCTGGGCCGCGGGCCGCCCCCGACGGGTGCCACCCCGGACCCGTTGAGGGCGGGATGGTGCGAAGACAGTGGGGCGGGATGGTGAACCATCCCGCCCCACTGCCGTGCGTTATGTGAACGACCCTCGCGGGCCGATGGAGGACGACCGTCAGGCGGTCGGCTTCTCGTCGCCCGGGGTCACCAGAACCACCCGGCGCCGACGGGCAACCAGGAACATCGCGCCACCCGCGAGCAGCACAGCCGCGCCGATACCGCCGATCAGGCCGGCCTTCGCACCGGTCACCGGCAGGCCACCCTCGTCGCCGCCGCCCACGCCACCGCCGGCGCCGCCCTTGGCGGCGACGATGACAGCGTAGCCGTCGCTGTTGTCGCTGGCGTCGACATCCTTGGCCTGCATGCCCTCGACGTTCTTCGGCAGCTGCTTGACGGGCTTCGCGCGGGTGATGGACGGCACGGCGGCGCCGACCGGCTCGACCGACACGAGGCCGCCGGTCAGGGCACCCGGCTTCACATCGGACCCGACGTTGAACAGGTGGTAGAAGCCGTAAGCCGAGTACAGGTTGTCGTCCTCGCCGGTGTCCTGGTCCTGCGGGATCAGGCCGAAGTCCGCGTAGGTGCAGGTGAAGGTGGACTTGTCGGCGGAGTACTCGCAGTCCTGCTCGGTCTCGGCCGGGGTCACGCCCTTGGGCAGCTTCACGGTGATCTTGAGGCCCGCGGTCGCCTGGTCACCCTGGTTGGCGACGAAGTACGTCAGCGCGGACTGACCGCCCGGGTGCAGGCCACCCGAGTAGACCGGGTTGCCGTCGACGATCTTGGCGGCCTGCTTGACGTCGTCGGCGATGACCGCGAGGTCCGGGCCACTCTCGTCGGAGAGCTCGAGCGTGGCGGACGCGCTGTTGTTCTCCGCGTTGGTGTCGTCCTTCGAGATCAGCTTGAACGACAGCGGCGCCTGGTAGGTGCCCTCGACCTCGAACTTGAAGATCACGAGGGGCAGATCGGTCGTCTCGCCCGGGCCGGGCAGGCCCGCCCCGGTCGCGTGGCAGGTGAACGCCGTCGGCTTCTCGTCGGTGCCTTCGACGTCGCAGCCGTCCTCGACGAGCGGCACGGCGATGACCTTGCTGAAGTCCACCTTGGAGACGTCGACCCGGACGGCCAACTCGCTCGGGGTGTTCGTGCCGAGGTTGGTGACCTTGGCGAAGGCGATCTTGCCCTCGGCGTTGGCCGCGACACGCGTGCCCGCGACCTTCAGCTCAAGGTCGGTCTCGGTGCCGGCGGCGTGGGCGGGCGCGCCGAAGGCGGTGATCGCCCCGGAGGCGAGCAACGTGGCAGCGCCGAGCCGCACCAGCGGCCGGTTACGGAAGATCATGAAATCAATCCCCCCGCGGGATCGGTGAATGAACGGGGACGAGCGGGCACGTTAGCGGCCCGCGATCACCCCCGCCACCCCCCACGCCGAACCTTCACCACCTGCAGGGCTAAGAGTCGCTTAAGGATTGCCCGAATTGATGGCACTTGACACCGACGGTCCCGGACGAGCCTCCGTAGAACGGCTGACAGGAAAGGCCCATCGACAGCCAACCATTGGCCGTTCGGCCGACGCCGGTCAGGCCGGACGCGGTCACCGACGGTGCCCAGGCGGGCGCGACCGGTGGACGGGACGGGCTCAGTTGACCTCGACGAGCGGCAACGACTTCCCGGCCCCGCCACCCGGCAGGGCGATCGAGGAGAAGTGCGAGACCACCCGGTCGTCGCTCGGGTCGTCGGCCGGCGTCCAGTGCACCGCGAGCCGCTGGTAGAGGGTGTCCCGCTGCGCGGGGATCCGGTCGGCGCAGCGGATCATGCCGATCAGCTCGTGCAGGTTGGACCGGTGCCGGGCACCGGCCGAGGAGATGACGTTCTCCTCCAGCATGATCGAGCCGAGGTCGTCCACCCCCATGTGCAGGGCGAGCTGCCCGACGTCCTTGCCGGTGGTCAGCCAGGACGCCTGCAGGTGCGGCACCGTCTCGAAGAAGAGCCGGGCCACCGCGATCAGCCGCAGGTATTCCATCGTGGTCGCCTGGGTGCGGCCCTTGAGGTGGTTGTTCTCCGGCTGGTAGGTCCACGGGATGAACGCCCGGAAACCGCCGGTGCGGTCCTGCACGTCGCGGATCATCCGCAGGTGCTCGATCCGCTCGGCGTTGGTCTCGCCGGTGCCCATCATCATGGTCGCGGTCGACTCGAGGCCCTGCCGGTGCGCCAGCTCCATGACCTCCAGCCAGCGCGCGCCCGACTCCTTGAGCGGGGCGATTGCCTTGCGCGGGCGGTCCGGCAACATCTCGGCGCCGGCGCCCGCGATGGAGTCCAGCCCGGCCGTCTTGATCCGGGCGATGGCCTCGTCCAGGCTCACCCCGGAGACCTTGGCCATGTGCAGGATCTCGCTCGGGCCGATCGAGTGGATGGCGAGCTGCGGGTACACCCGCTTGACCGCGGAGAAGAGCTCCTCGTAGTACTCCACGCCGTAGTCCGGGTGGTGGCCGCCCTGGAGCATGACCTGGGTGGCGCCCAACTCGACCGCCTCGCCGCAGCGGCGCAGGATCTCCTCGGTGGGGTGGGTCCACCCCTCCTTGTGCTTCGGTGCCCGGTAGAACGCGCAGAACTTGCACGCCGTCACGCAGACGTTCGTGTAGTTGATGTTGCGGTCGATCAGGTACGTGACGACGTTGTCCGGGTAGCGCCGCCGGCGCACCGCGTCCGCCGCCTCGCCGAGCGGGTGGAAGGGCGCCTCGGTGTAGAGCAGCAGGGCCTCCTCGGGCGTGATCCGCCCGCCGTCCGCGCCGCGCTGCAGGATGTCGTCGATCTCCCGGCTCACCGTCACGCCTCTGAGCCTACGCCCGCTTGACGCCACGCCTTGTCGGGGTGTTCCGCCATGTGACGTGCCCGGCGGGACAACGAAGCAGTTGGTCGTCGCCTATCGTGCGGTGGTTCTCAGGCCTCTCTCAAGGAAGAGTCGTGACCGCACCATTCCCGCACCAACCTCAGGTTCCGCCCGCCCCGCAGCCGGCGGCCGCGCCCAGCGTCGCTCCCCTCACCTGTCGCTTCTGTGGATCGATTCCGGCGATCAAGGCGACGCTGCACGGGCATCAGGGCTTCCTCATCTTCATGCGTGTCCTCACCCAGCACGGCCCGTTCTGCAGGGCGTGCGGCATCGCCACCTGTCGCGACATGAGCGCGAAGACCCTCTGGCAAGGCTGGTGGGGCTTCCTCTCCATGATCATCACCCCACTCGTCCTGATCGGGAACCTCATCACCCGGGTCCGGCTCGGCCGCCTGGGCGAGCCGGTGCCCGGCGCGCCGGGCGTACCGGCGGTGCCGGGCAAGCCCGTGTTGCAGCGGGCCGCGGCGTTCGGCCTCGTCGTACCCGTGGTCATCGCCTTCGCTCTCGGCTGGGCCATCTCCAGTGACCCGGCCTACGCCGAAGTCGGCGCCTGCGTCAGCGCCGAGGGCACGAGCACGAACCCGGATGTCACCGTCGTCGACTGCGGCGACCCGGCCGCCGCGTACGTCATCCTCGGCAAGGTCGAGGACACCACCGACGATGCGAAGTGCGAGCAGTTCCCCAGCACGGTCGCGAGCTACACCGAAGAACAGAACTCGCGCAAGCTCCTGCTGTGCCTCGGCCAGAACGGGTGACAGTTCCTTTCGCTGGCCTCTGCCCGCTGCGTGCCGGTCCCGGATCACGGACGGACCGGCACGCGGCGTGGCGTGGCGTCAGGCGTCGTAGTCGACGGTGAGCTTGTCGGTCACCGGGCTGGACTGGCAGGTGAGGACGTAGCCGGCCGCCACCTCGTCGGGCTCCAACGCGTAGTTGCGGGCCATGGTCACCTCGCCCTCGACCACCTTGGCCTTGCAGGTCGAGCAGACCCCGCCCTTACAGGCGTACGGCAGCTCGCCGCGGACCTTCAGCGCCGCGTCCAGCACCCGCTCGTCCCGACCCATGGTGAACCGCGACGAGCGCCCGTCCAGCACGATCGTCACCTCGGCGCCGGCGCCGGGCTCGTCGGTCAGGCGGCGGACCGGCTCCGGCGGAGCGTCGACGTGGAACAGCTCGGTGTGCACCGCCGAATCCGGCAGACCGCGGGCAGCCAGCACCGCCTTGGCGTCCACCACCATCCCGTACGGGCCGCAGAGGAACCACTCGTCGATGGCGTCGCCGGGGACGATCGTGTCGAGCAGCCGAGTGAGCCGGTCGGCGTCGATCCGCCCGGACAGCAGCGGCGACTCCCCCAGCTCCCGGGAGAGCACGTGCACCAGATGCAGCCGGGTGGGCCACCGGTCCTTCAGGTCGGCCAACTCCTCGGCGAACATCACCGAGTTCGCCGTGCGGTTGCCGTACACCAGGGTGAAGGTGCTGGCCGGCTCGACGGCCAGCGCGGTCGCGACCAGCGAGAGCACCGGGGTGATGCCCGAGCCGGCCACCACCGCGCCGTACCGGCGGACCCGGTCCGGCGCGAACGCCGTGGTGAAGTGCCCGAGTGGGGGCAGCACCTCGACGGTGTCGCCGCCGCGCAGGGCGCCGCAGGCGTACGCGGAGAAGGCGCCGCCGGGAATCTCCCGCACCCCGATCCGCAGCCGGCCGTGCCGCGCCAACTCCGCCGGCGTCGAGCAGATCGAGTACGACCGCCGCACCTCCTCCCCGCCCTCCCCGGCCGAGCCGGTGAGCCCGCCACCGGCGGGAAGCCGGACGGTGAGGTGCTGACCGGCGGAGAACGCGAACGTCTCCCGCAGCTCCTCGGGTACGGCGAAGGTGATCGCCACGGCGTCGGCGGTGAGCCGGTCGACGGCGGCGACGGGGAGCGGGTGGAAGACCGGCCGGCGACGGACCGGTCGGGTGATCGTGACAGTCACAGCGCCTTCAGGTGGTCGAAGGGTTCGGAGCAGGAGCGGCAGCGCCAGAGGGCCTTGCACGCGGTGGAACCGAAGCGGCTGACCTGCTCGGTCTCCGGGGAGCCGCAGCGCGGGCAGCGTACGGCGAGGGTCAGCGGCACGACGGTGCCGGCGCGGGCCGGCGCGGGCGGGGCGATGCCGGCGGCGGCCAGCTTGGCGCGGCCGCTCGCCGAGATCCAGTCGGTGCTCCACGCCGGGGCGTACACGGTGCGGATCTCGGCGTCGGGGTGGCCGGCGGCGGCGAGCGCCCGGCGGATGTCCGCCCGGATCACGTCCATCGCCGGGCAGCCGGTGTAGGTGGGGGTGATGGTGACGACGAGCCGGCCGGTGGCCTTGTCCTCGTCGACCGACCGCAGGATGCCCAGCTCGTCGATGGTGACGACCCGGATCTCCGGGTCCACCACCGCCGCCACGGCCGCCCTGGGGTCACTCACCGGTGCCACCTTTCGTTCGCGACTGCGGGGCTCCGCTCCGCTGCACTCCTCGCGCTCACCACTTCGCCCCGGGATGGGCGCGGTGCAGCACCTGCATCTCGGCCAGCAGGTACGAGAGGTGTTCGGTGTGGACGCCGTCCCGGCCACCGCCCGGGGCCCAGCCGTCCGCCGGGCGGGTCAGCGTCGCCTCGGCCAGCACGGCGCAGACGTGGGCGTCGAAGTCGGCCCGCAGGGTGGCCGGGTCGACCGGCGCCCCGGGGTCCGCCGTGAAGAGCTCGTGGACGTACGGCCACACCTGGTCGACCGCGGCCTGCATCCGGCGGTGCGACTCCTCGGTGCCGTCGCCGAGCCGCCGCACCCAGAGCGAGGCGTGGTCCAGGTGGTACGCGGACTCCTTGCGGGCCTTCGCGCCGATCGCGGCCAGCCGCTCGTCGCCGCACCCGGCCAGCGCGGTGTAGAGCGGGAGCTGGTACGCGGCCAGGAAGAACAGCTTCGCCATGGTGACCGCGAAGTCGCCGTTGGGCAGCTCGACCAGGAGGCAGTTGCGAAACTCCCGGTCGCCGCGAAGGTAGGCCAGGGCGTCCTCGTCCCGCCCCGCGCCCTCGAGCTCGCCCGCGTACGTGAGCAGGAGGCGGGCCGCACCGAGCTGGTCGAGGGCGATGTTCGCCAGCGCGACGTCCTCCTCCATCTCCGGCGCGCGGGAGGTCCACTCGCCGAGCCGCTGCGCCGCGATCAGCGCGTCGTCGCCGAGGGCGAGGGCGAAGTCGAATGGGGCGCTCACGCCGCCACCTCGCTTCGCTCGGCGGCGGCGCTTCGCACCACGCTGCTGAGCCGAATGGTTCGCTCGCTCACAGGTGGGCCACCCCGTCCGGCACCTGGTAGAAGGTCGGATGGCGGTAGACCTTGTCGGCGGCCGGGTCGAAGAAGGCATCCTTCTCGTCCGGGCTGGACGCGGTGATCGCGCTCGCCGGCACCACCCAGATGGAGACGCCCTCCTGCCGGCGGGTGTAGAGGTCCCGCGCGTTGCGCAGGGCCAGCTCCGCATCGGGGGCGTGCAGGCTGCCCACGTGGGTGTGCGACAGCCCGCGCCGGGCCCGCACGAACACCTCCCAGAGCGGGGTCTGTTCCTTGCTCATGCCGCCACCTCGCTCCGCTCGGCGCCGGCATGAGGCACTTCCGCGCTGTGCTGATGACTCGCTCGCTGACGCTCGCTCATGCCGCCACCTTCTCCTTCTGCGTCTCCGCCCGCTTGGCGGCGTACGCCGCGGCGGCCTCGCGTACCCAGGCGCCCTCCTCGTGGGCGCCGCGCCGGTGCGCCATCCGCTGCCGGTTGCACGGACCGTCGCCCTTGATCACCCGCATCAGCTCGTCGTAGTCGGGCTGGCTGAAGTCGTACGCCTGCCGCTCCTCGTTCCACCGCAGGTCGGGGTCGGGGAGGGTGAGCCCGAGGATCTCCGCCTGCTGCACGCACATGTCGACGAAGCGCTGGCGCAGCTCGTCGTTGGAGAAGCGCTTGATCTTCCAGGCCATCGACTGCGCGCTGTGCGTCGAGTCACCGTCGGGCGGGCCGAACATCGCCAGGGACGGATACCACCAGCGGTCCACCGCGTCCTGGGCCATCGCCTTCTGCTCCGGCGTGCCGTGGGCCAGGGTGTGCAGGATCTCGTACCCCTGGCGCTGGTGAAACGACTCCTCCTTGCAGACCCGGATCATCGCTCGCGCGTACGGACCGTAGGAGCAGCGGCACAGCGGCACCTGGTTGACGATCGCCGCGCCGTCCACCAGCCAGCCGATCGCACCCACGTCGGCCCAGGTCAGCGTCGGGTAGTTGAAGATCGAGCTGTACTTCTGCCGGCCCTCGATCAGCAGCTCCACCAGCTCGTCCCGGCTCACGCCCAGCGTCTCGGCCGCCGCGTAGAGGTAGAGGCCGTGGCCGGCCTCGTCCTGCACCTTGGCCAGCAGGATCGCCTTGCGCTTGAGCGAGGGGGCGCGACTGATCCAGTTGCCCTCCGGCTGCATGCCGATGATCTCGGAGTGCGCGTGCTGGGCGATCTGCCGGATCAGCGACTTCCGGTACGCCTCCGGCATCCAGTCCCGCGGCTCGATCTTCTGATCGGCGTCGATCACGTCCGCGAAGTACGCCTCAAGGTCCTCGTCGGGCGCCGGACCGCCGCGTCGGGCCCGCGCCGCGGCCTCCCGCAGCGCTACCTCCGCCGCCTCCACCTCGCCGAGCAGGCCGCCGCCCGGACCCTCCTCGGGCGGGGCGAAGTCGTTGCCATACATGAGGCCAGTGTTACAGCTCGCGACCGATGACACCAGAGGGTGTAACAGGTTTCCGGACACACCTTCCGTCACCCGATGACCGCTTACGGTCAGTGGCGCCGATCTGCCACCGCGCTGTGATGTCGGCCACGTCCAGAAGGTGAATCCTCGCAAGCACGGCACAACGGCGAATTACCCCGCCTTCACGGCGAGTTGCCACCACACGAGTTCTGGCATCGGGCCTGTCCGGAAGTAGACTTCCCCCGGCACACCGATCGGCTGCTGACGATCGCCACCGGCTCCAGGCCACTCCCCCGGCCCCGGCGATCAGGCCGAACACATTCGGAAAAGCCGGTCCCCCCGGCCAGACATCTGGAGTTCACCCACTCATGCGACATCGCGTGATCATGGTGCTCGCCATCGTGACGGTCCTCCTCGGTGGCGTCATGCTGGTGCCCGCCGCGTACGCCCGCCTCAGTGGCGGCGACGCCATCGCCAGCCTCGGCGGCATCGGTGGCGGCGAAAAGGTCCCCGCGCCCGAGCCCACCGCGCCAGCCCTGCCGACCCTGGCCGCCGCACCGGTCTCGGTGAACTTCACGGGCGAGTTCTTCTCCTGGGCGCTGATGGACCGCAAGACCGGGGAGATCAGCGGCGCGAAGAACATGACCGAGACGAACTCGACCGAGTCGATGATCAAGGCGTGGATCGTCTCGGACTATCTGCGCCAGCTCGGCAACAAGCCGCTGACCACGCAGCGGAAGCAACAGGTTGTCACCGCCATCCGGGACAGCAACGACGTGGCCGCCGAAGCGCTGTACAACGCCGGAGGACGGCGGCCGGTGCTGGAGCGGCTGATCAAGATGTGCAAGCTGACCGACACGACGATCGAGCCCACCCGGGCGAAGTGGGCGTACACCCAGATGTCGCCGCGCGACGCGGTGCGGATGGGCGACTGCATCGGTGACGGCACCGCCGCCGGAAAGAAGTGGACCAAGTTCGTCCTCGGCGAGATGACGAAGGTCCGCGGTGGCGTCGAGGACCAGAAGAGCACGACCGTTCAGGGTGGTCGCTGGGGCATCATCGACGGCCTGCCCGACTCGATCACGTCCCAGCATCCGGTCAGCATCAAGAACGGCTTCACCATGCTCTGGGCCGACGTCCAGTGGCACGTCAACTGCCTCGCTATCACCGACGACTGGACCCTCACCGTGATGATGCGCTACCCGCAGAAGGCCGGCCTGGAGTACGGCGCGAAGGTCTGCGCCAGTGTCGCCACCCAGCTGGTGACCCCGCAGCCCGGCGCCGCCCTGAAGGTGCCGCAGCAGCCGCTCGGGAAGCTCTGATGGCCGGCACCCGCCGCCGCCCGGGCAGCAATCATCGCCCGCTGGCCCTCGCCGCCGTCGCCGTCATCCTGGTCGGCCTGTCGCTCGTGGCGCTCCGGCTGGTGCCCGGCTCGCCGCTGCGCCCCGCCGTCGCCTCGCAGCCGGCCGCGGCGGGCGGCCGGTCCGCGGGTACGCCGACCGATCGCAACACCCGTCCCGCCCCGTCTGCCTCGCCCTCACCCTCCCCGTCCCTCGAGCCGCTGCCGTTCGCCGCGCAGGACCTCGACGACCTCGGGATCAAGGGCTGGTACGCGTGGAGTGTCCTGGACAAGCGGACCGGGAAAATCATCGGTTCGGAGAACATGGCCGAGACCAGCACCACCGCCTCGATGATCAAGTCGTGGATCGTGGCCGACTACCTGCGGCGGGCGGCCGAGAACGGGCAGACCCCGAGCGACGCGAAGCTGGCCGACGCCACGAAGATCATCCGGGACAGCGACAACACCCGCGCCGAGCAGTTCTACAACAGCGTCGGCCGGTCCGCCTCGATCAAACGCCTGATCTCGATGTGCGGGCTGACCGACAGCAAGGTCGCCAGTGACGGCGGCTGGAGCCGGACCAAACTGTCCCCACGGGACACCGCCCGGCTCGGTCTGTGCATCGACGACAGCCGGGCGGCCGGACCGAAGTGGACCAAGTGGCTGCTCAACGAGATGCGGCTGGTCCGTGGTGCCGGCGACTTCGGCATCCGCAAGGCGTTCCCCGCCAAGGTGCAGAAGACCATCGCCATCAAGAACGGCTGGATCGACCGGACCAAGGAGCAGGAGATGCACATCAACTGCCTGGCCATCGGCGACACCTGGACGATGGGCGTGATGGTCCGCTACCCGATCGGCATGGGCTACGACTACGGCATGAAGAACTGCGAGAAGATCACCGAGGCGTTGCTCCGCCCGGCCACGTAACCGCCCGTTCCTCAGCTCGCCGACGTGGCGGTGTCCCGGCTCCGGGGAGACCGCCACATCGCCGTTTCGGCGTCAGCCAAGGAAGAACTCCGGCCCGCCGGCCGGGAGGGCGGGGGCCTCACCCATCGCGGCCGCCCGGCGGGCGAACTCACGCAGCCCGGTCACCTGCCGCTCGCCCAGTGAGAAATCGAGGGTACGGAAGTAGGTGGCCAGGGTCGCCGCGTCGAACGGCTCCCAGCGGGCCGCCGCCTCGGCCACCTGATCCAGCTCGGCCAGGCAGAGGTCGCGCGAGCGCAGAAACGCCTCGTGCACCTCCTTCACCACGCCGGGGTGGGCGGCGGCGAAGTCGCGGCGGACCGCCCAGACGGCGAACACCATCGGCAGCCCGGTCCACTCCCGCCAGGCCTGCCCGAGGTCGGTCACCTGGAGGCCCTTGCGGGGCGCCTCGTAGAGCGCGCGCAGCGCCACGTCGCCGATCAGCACACCGGCGTCGGCCTCCAGGAGCATCTGGGTCAGCTCCGGCGGGCAGCGGAAGTACTCCGGACGTACGCCGTACCGCTCGGCGAGCAGCAGCTGGGCCAGGAGCACCCCGGTACGGGAGGTCGAGCCGAGCGCGACGCGGGCACCGTCCAGCTCGGCGAGGGGCTTGGTGGAGACCACGTTCACCGAGAGCACCGGGCCGTCGCTGCCGACCGCCAGATCCGGCAGGAGCAGCAGCTCGTCGGCGTGCCGCAGGTACTCCACGTGCGAGATCGGCCCGATGTCGAGGTCACCGGCGACCAGTGCGGCGTTCAGCCGGTCCGGCGAGTCCTTGTGCAGGTCGACGTCGATCAGCGCGCCGGACCGCATCAGCCCCCAGTAGATCGGCAGGCAGTTGAGGAACTGGATGTGTCCCACCCGGGGGCGGGCGATGCGGTCGGCCATGACCCGACGTTATCGCCGCGCCGCCTCGCCGGCTCACGGGGAGGGCAGTTGAGTGGCCAACTCCGCACCGGCGGCCACCTGCCGCGCCCCGGACGCCGCCGGACCGACCGGTCCGCCTTCGGCCACGCCGCCGGGCCGGAGCGCCGGTGCTTCGGCAGGCCCGGCCGGGGGTACGCCGACCGGCGCCCGCACGGCCCGGACGGCCCGGGTGACCGAGGGCACGACCAGCGCGATCACCAGCAGCCCGGCGACACCGCAACCGGCGACCAGGGACCGGGGCGTGGCCGCCTCGAGCAGGAGACCGCCGAGCAGGAAGCCGACCATGGAGGCACCCTGGACGGACCCGCCGAGCGCGGCGTACGCCCGGCCGCGGCTCGCCTCGGGCACCCGCCGGGCCAGCAGCACGTTGTCGAAGACGTTCGCCCCGCCGTTGCCCACTCCACCGAGCAGCCAGACCGGCACCAGCAGCAGTGCGGAGGGCACCGCAGCGGAGAGCAGGATCATCAGGCAGCATCCGGCGAGCAGGACGAGGTATCCGACGAGCAGCCGGCGGTCGTCGACCAACCGCCGGGCCAGCCGGGCGAAGAGCCATGCCCCGACCAGGATGCCGAGCGTCCACGAGCCGGTGACCAGGCCGTACATGGTGGTGGAGCTGTGCAGGGTCTCGCGGATGAAGAAGACCTCGACCACGTTGATCGCCCCGACGGCGGCGATCACGCCGGCGATGGTGACGATCATCGCGACCAGCATCGGGTCGCCGCGCAGCCGCCAGGCGACCGCGGGCGCGGCGGACGTGCCGGGTGCCGTCGCCGGGTCCGATCGCCGGCTGCCACCCCGGCGGGTCCGGATGAGCAGCGCGGCCGCCACGAGCGCGAGGTAGCTGGCGGCGTCGAGGAGCAGCGGCAGCCGGGTGCCGAAGCCGCCCACCAGCACTCCGGCCAGGGCCGGGCCGGCCAGCGCGCCGAGCGTCCCGGCGGTCTGGTTCAGCGCGGCGGCCCGGGGCAGGTCCTCGGCCCGGACCATGGCCGGCACCAGCGCGGAGAGCACCGGCTGGGTGACCGCGAGGCCGGACGCGAGCAGCGCCACCAGCGCGATGACCAGGGCCGGGTGACTGGCGTAGGCGAGGGCGACACAGGCGGTGGCCTGGCCGAGCCCGGCGACCACCAGCAGCAGCCTGCTGTCCACCCGGTCCGCGAGCCGGCCGGTCAGCGGAGCGAGCGCCGCCAGCGGCGCGGTGGCGGCGAGCATCAGCCCGGACACCGCGAGCCCGCCCGCGCCGGCGGACTGGAGCGCCAGGGCCAGGGCGGTGGCGGCGAGGAAGTCGCCGCAGGTGGAGACGGCGCGGGAGCCGGTGACCAGCCAGACGTCGGACCAGCGCGAACGGCCAGATGCGAAGGACATATTTCGAAAATAATCCTTCACAATTGGTCGACGCAACCCCCGTCAGTCGAGGGGCAACGCCCGGTACTGCACGGCGACGCTTCGGGATCCGGCGGGCGGGTTGGCCCGCAGCCGCCGCCGGTACGGCTCGATCAACTTCTGGATCGCGTTGTTGAGTCCGGTCAGCTCCTCGGCGGTGAGCTGCAGCAGGCTGTCGCTGAACCAGGCCGCCTCGTACCACTCGCGCGGCTCGTCAGGGGCGCGCTGGATCCAGTCCCGGACGCGCTGGCTGTCCCGAGCCATGTGGGCCTCCACCAGGGCCGCCTCGGCGGCGCGGGCCTCCGAGTCGGCGTCCGGGCCCGATTCGATGTAGTACGAAGGGCTGAACGCCTGCCAGACCCGCTCCCGGGCGTCACCACGGCTGGGGGCTTCCTCGATCAGCCCGTACTTCGCCAGCTCCCGCAGGTGGTAACTGGTCGCGCTCGGGGAGAGGCCGGCGATCTGGGCGCACTCGGTGGCGGTCGCACCGCCCTCCACCGTGCTGAGATGTTCCATGATCGCCATACGGGCGGGGTGGGCGAGGGCCCGCATCACCTGCGGGTCGCTGATCGTCACCCGGCGCTGTTCGGGGCGCTCCTCGGTCATGCCCCCATGATCCCGCGCCGGGCACGACCCGACGAAATTCAGTTGCCCGCCACCCCGGTCGGAGTAAGCTGCTCTGTCCCGCCCGACGGCCGAGGTGAGTAGCACCGCAGCGGACGTCCCCGCGCCGACCCGTGGTCGGAAACGCGAGCGGCAGCGTTTTTCCCCGTGACGAGGAGTACGTGGATGACCCTGCACGCCCCCGAACAGACCCTGGACCTCGAACTCGCCGCCGAACGCGCCCACCTGGAGACCTCCCGGGCGGCACTACGCCGGATGCGGGAGCGGGCAGAGGCACTCTTCGCCACCGGCGACAAGGTCGCCGGTGACGCCTACACCGCCGAGCAGTTGGGCCGCCACATGGCCCGGCGGGTCAAGGAACTGGCCGACGACCCCACCACGCCCCTCTTCTTCGGCCGGCTCGACTTCGGCGGGACGGCCGACAGCCGGCACAGCGGCGGAACCGCCGACAGCCGGCACAGCGGCGACGCCGAGCCCGACGACATCGTCGGGGTGTACCACGTCGGGCGCCGGCACGTGACCGACGACCTCGGCGAGCCGCTGGTGCTGGACTGGCGAGCCCCGGTCTCCCGGTCGTTCTACCGGGCCAGCGCCCGTGACCCACAGGGGGTCGCCGTCCGACGCCGCTTCGGGTTCAGCTCCGGCCTGCTGACCAGCTTCGAGGACGAGCACCTGGACCGGGGGGAGGAACTGGGCACGGCCAGCCGGATCCTCACCGCCGAGATCGAGCGTCCCCGCGTCGGCCCGATGCGGGACATCGTCGCCACCATCCAGCCCGAGCAGGACGAACTGGTCCGGGCCGACCTGGCCGACTCGATCTGCGTGCAGGGCGCGCCCGGCACCGGAAAGACGGCGGTCGGGCTGCACCGCGCCGCGTACCTGCTCTACCTGCACCGGGAACGGCTACGCCGGTCCGGAGTGCTGATCGTCGGGCCCAACCGGGCGTTCCTGTCGTACATCGCCGCGGTGCTGCCGGCGCTCGGCGAGGTCGAGGTCGAGCAGGCCACGGTGGAGGACCTGGTCGCCCGGGTGCCGGTACGCGCGGTCGACGATCCCGCCGTCGCCACCGTCAAGCACGACGCCCGGATGGCCGAGGTGCTCCGCCGCGCGGTCGACGCCCACATCGGTACGCCCACCGAGCCGATCATGGTGTCGGACGGCTCGTTCCGCTGGCGGATCGGCCTCGACCCGCTGCACCGGGTGGTCGAGGAGACCCGCCGGGAGGGGCTGCCGTACGCGACCGGCCGGGAGCGCGTCCGGGCCCGGGTGGTGGGGCTGCTGCAACGCCAGGCCGAGGCCCGCCGGGCGGAGTCACCCAGCGACGCCTGGCTGCGCCGGATGGGCAAGGCCCAGCCGGTCACCGCCTTCCTCGACGCGGTCTGGCCGGCGCTCACCCCGGACGGGCTGCTGCACCGGCTCTGGTCCGACGCCGAATTCCTCGCCACGGCGGCCGACGGCCTACTCGACGCCGACGAGCAGGCCCTGCTGCTCGGGCACGCAGGCCCCGGCGGGCGACCGGACCCGGCAGACGCCGAAACAGGAGATGCCGGCGCGGGCGGGCCGCAGCGCGCAGGCACCGACCGGCGGCGCGGCTCGGCGGCCACCGGGACAAAGCTGGGCCGTACCCCGAAGGCGACGAAGTGGACGGCCGCCGACGCGGTCCTGATCGACGAGGCGGCCGGGCTGATCGAACGGCCGGCCGGCTTCGGGCACGTGGTGGTCGACGAGGCGCAGGACCTGTCCCCGATGCAGTGCCGGGCCATCGCCCGGCGCAGCGAGCACGGCTCGATCACCCTGCTCGGCGACCTGGCCCAGGGCACCGCGCCCTGGGCCGCCACGGACTGGCGGGAGTCCCTGACCCACCTGGGCAAGCCGGACGCCACCGTGGTGCCGCTCAGCGTCGGCTTCCGGGTGCCGGCGGCGGTCGTCGCGTTCGCCAACCGGCTGCTGCCGGCGCTCGCGGTCGACGTACCCGCGGCCGAGTCGCTGCGCCGCGACGGGACGCTGGACGTGCGTACGGTCGAGGACCTGACAGCGGCGACGGTGGCCGAGGTGCACGCGGCGCTCGGGCACGACGGTTCGGTCGGCGTGATCGCCGCCGACGACGCGGTGGACCGGCTCCGCGCGGCGCTCTCCGGCGCGGGCGTCGAGACCGCGACCGCCGACGACGTGGAGACCGCAGCGCGCGTCACCGTGGTCCCGGCGACCCTGGTCAAGGGCCTGGAGTACGACCACGTCGTGGTGGTCGAGCCGGCCGCGATCGTGGCGGCCGAGCCGCGGGGCCTGCACCGCCTCTACGTGGTGCTGACCCGGGCGGTGTCTCGGCTGGCGGTGCTGCACCACGACCCACTGCCCGCTCCCCTGGCCGGCTGACGGCGGCTGGGCCCGTCGCCGACCGCAAGCAAGAGCACCTGTATCCGGGATGTAGTGGCCTCCCGGACTCCAGTAGGCCACTACATCCCGGTTCGAGCGCGATCTTGGGGACGGCGACGGCGGCTCAGCCCGAGAGGGCGGCGGCGAGGGCGCGGAGCGGGCGGCCGGATTCGGCGATCGGCACGGTGAAGGCGAGCCACGAGCCGTCCGTGAAGTCGATGCGTAGCCGCTTCGGGTTGAGCCGGTGCCAGCCCACCCGGGCCGACGCCACCTCGGCGCGCGACGCCGACCAGGCGACCCGGGTCTCGGCCAGGGCGCGCTCGTCGTCCCCCCGGCTGGCGAGCAGCTTCAGCGGACCGGTGACGCAGACCAGCATCCGCCGGTCGGTGACGGCGAGCAGGGTGTGCCGCACCGCCCCGTCCGGCCGGGCCGGGTGCACCGCGTGGTGCAGCCGGGAGGCGGCGGAGCCGGGGGCGCCGCGGCCGGCGATCCCCCAGGCGATCACGTCCACCAGTCGGTCGCCGCGGTCCCAGGTGGCCAGCGGGGCGAGCACGTTGAGCAGCACCGAGCCGACGGTCGCCCGGCCGGAGACCTCGGGTGCGCCCGGGTCGCGCGGCGGGGCCGGCGTGGCCCCGTTGGCGACCTCGGCCTTCGCGGATGCCAGCACCCGCTCGCCCGGATCGGCGAGCTGACCGATCCGGTCGCGGTACCTGGTCTCCTCCATCGGCTCAGTACCGGTCGTAGCCGTAGTCGTCGGCGGCCGGGCGCGGCGCGGCCGGCGCGTTGCCCATCACCTCGCCGACGATCTCGCGGACCCGGGCGGCGGCGGCCTCCTGGGCACGGTTCGCGGCGGCGGTGAACTCCTCCGCGAGGGTGTAGGAGTCGAAGCGCATGGCCCGGGCGTTGATCTCGGTCGAGAGGATCTTGCCGTCGGCGGCCGCGGTGACCGTGACCAGGCCGGAGTCGCTCACCCCCTCGGCGCTGCTCTGCTCCAGCTCGGCCATCCGCGCGCCGAGTTCGCGCTGCCACCCGTCGAGGTTGCGGGCCAGCGCCTCGATCCGGTCCAGGGCGGGGAAGGTCATGGCTGCCTCTCAGTTGACGATCGAGTCGAAGACATTCTGGACGCCCTTGGTGTACGGGCCCAGGTCCTCCTTGTAGGTGCCGTCCACCAGGTAGTTGCGGTCCTTGTGCCCGTCCGAGATGTCGTGCAGGCCGACGCCGGTGTCCAGCAGGGTGCCGCCGATGCCGGGGATGTTCACCGGGGATGCCTGGTTGATGGCGAACTTGCCGGGGAACAGGATGGCGGCGCGTTTCATCTTGAACGCGAACGCCTCCTTGGTGTAGCCGGACTTGTTCCACGCCTTGTACGCCTTCTTGGCCTTGCGCAGCTCCATCACCAGCTTGCGGTAGCGGGTGAGCAGCTCGGCGACCTTCTCCAGCTTGGTCACCAGCTTGGTGAGGATCTCGGCGAACCGCGCGACGATCTTGACCATGCGGCCGACCGTGGTGGCCAGCCGGGCCAGCACCCGGACCACCGTGGCGGCCAGCGTCACGCCCGCGCTGAGCACGGCGGCCACCGCGGCGATGATGACCTCGGTCAGGAACCAGAGCAGGAACTCCAGGATCAGCTCGACCAGGAGGTTGAACGCCTCGACCGCCGCGTTCGCCGCGTCGACCAGCACCTCCTTCGTGCCGTCCAGCCCCTTGGCCAGCTCCTCGATCGCCTGCTCGACGGACTCCATCGAGGCATGGAACTTCTCCGCCGCGTCGCCGTCCCAGGCGCCGCGCAGCCGGGCCCGGTCGGCGATCTGGTCGCCAGCGATCTGCCGCACCGCCTCGCCGGTGGTCAGGGCGAGCTGGGCCGCCTGCATCAGGTCGTCCGGCTCACCGGCGACCAGTTCCAGCAGCTGCTCGAACGGCCACAGGACGGCCTGGGAGAGCGGCTTGAACGGGTCGGGGGTGCCCGACACGACCTGCTCGAAGTAGGTCTTGTTGCGCTGCAGCGCCTCGGTGCTCACATGTCCCCCTCAGGCGCCCGGCACGAACATGTCGTTGGTCGCCACGTCGGTCCCGGTGTACGCGTCGGCCGTGTCGCTCATCCCCTCGGCGATGTCGGCCATCGTCTCCGCGCCCTCCTCCAGCCCCTGCAGGCACGCCTCGAACTGCTCGGCGTACGCGGCCGCGAGACTGAAGGACGCCGGCATGATCCCGAAGGCGTGCCGGGGCACGTGCCCGTCGCGGAAGACCCGGGCCAACTCGTTGAACCGGGTCGCCCGGCCCCGGCTGGCTGCGGCGAAGGCCTTCAGCGCCTCCGGTTGGACGTCCAGGTTCTTGCTCGGACTCGTCACTGACCCTCCCCAGTGTCCAGTCGGCACGCGTCCGTCGTCGCCGTGGCGCGAAGCGGCCGACGGGATTACCACAGTAGGTGATGCGCCGGATCCGTCGTCGCCCCGTCCCAGGGGGCGGCGGGGACTGGCGCCGGCGCGCTACACATGGGGCGGCACAGCTGTCGCCCGCACCCCCGAGGAGTTCTCGATGATCCTGGCCCGCGCCGACCAGGTCAGCCGCCGCTACGGCGAGGTGCTGGCCCTGGACCGGGTCGACCTGACCGTCCACGCCGGTGAGCTGGTCGGCCTGCTCGGCCCGAACGGCGCCGGCAAGAGCACCCTGATCAACCTGCTGGTGGGGCTGCGCCGGCCCACGTCCGGCCGGGTGGAGCTGTTCGGCGGCGACCCGCGCGACCCGGCGAGCCGGCGGCAGCTCGGGGTGACCCCGCAGGAGACCGGCCTGCCCGGCACGTTGCGGGTCGGCGAGGTGGTCGACTTCGTCTTCGCGCACTTCCCCGACCCGATCCCCCGGGGCGAACTGCTCGACCGGTTCGGCCTCGCCGACCAGGTGAAACGGCAGACCGGCGGGCTCTCCGGCGGGCAGCGCCGCCGGCTCGCCGTGGCCCTCGCGTTCGTCGGCCGCCCGCGGCTGGTCGTCCTCGACGAGCCGACCACCGGGCTGGACGTCGAGGCGCGGCACACGCTCTGGGAGGCGATCCGCAGCTTCCACGCCGACGGCGGCACCGTGCTGCTCAGCAGCCACTACCTGGAGGAGGTGGAGGCCCTCGCCCAGCGGGTGGTGGTGATCGGCCAGGGCCGGGTGCTCGCGGACGACACGGTCGAGGCGATCCGGGGCATCGTCGGCGTACGCCGGGTCAGCCTGGTCGCCGACGACCTGCCGCCGCTGCCCGGGGTGGTCGCCACCGAGCACACCGACGGGCGTACCCACCTGCTCACCACGGACGCCGACCAACTCGTCCGCGACCTGGTCGCCGCCGGCGTGGCGTTCCGCGACCTGGAGGTGCGGCCCACCTCCTTGGAGGAGGCGTTCCTCGCCATCACCACCGGCGACCGGCCCGCGCCCGCCACCGTCTGAGGAGAAGATCTCGTGCCGCTCGCCCTGGTCCACGCCCGTTACCAGCTTCTCGAGACCGTCCGGATCCCGGTCGCCATCTTCGGCAGCGCGTTCTTCCCAGCCGCCGCGATGCTCTTCTTCGTGGTGCCGTTCGCCGGTGACGACCCGGCCGGGGCCACCTACGCCACCTGCGCCATGGTCACCTTCGCGGTGATGAGCGCCAACATCTTCCAGTACGGGATCGGCGTCGCCGAGGACCGCGACCAGCCGTGGAACCCGTACACCCGGACGCTGCCGGCCGGTCCGGGGCCGCGCCTCGCCGGCCGGATCCTGGCCGGCCTGGCGCTCACCTACCTGTCCATGCTCCCGGTGGTGGTGATCGCGGCGGTGGCCACGGCGGCCCGGGTCACCCCGGCGCAGTTCCTGCTCGGTGCCGCCGGGGTCGCGGTGATCTCGGTGCCGTTCACCCTGCTCGGGCTGGCCATCGGCTACTCGCTGCCGAGCAAGGCGGCGATCGTGGTCGCCCAGCTCATCTTCTTCCCCCTCGCCTTCGGCGGCGGCCTGCTCTCCGGCCCGGACGACGCGCCCAGCTTCATCAAGGCGATCGCCCCCTACCTGCCCACCCGGGGCGCGGTGGAGCTGATGTGGGCGGCGGTCACCGACTGGCGGCCGAACCTGGTCTCCGTGGCCATGCTCGGCGTCTGGATCGTGGTGCTGGCCGGGGTCGCTGGATGGGCGTACCGGCGGGACGAGGGACGGCGCTTCACCTGACCTCTTGTCCGATTCCGGCCCGGGGGGCGGCGGGACGGTGCCACGATGCCGGCAGGGTGTGCCAGCGGGGCCGCCCCCGGCGAGAGGGGTCAGCGTGAGCGGCGTCGAGCCCGGCACGCCCTGCTGGACCGACCTGGCCACGCCTGGGCTGGAGGACGCGAAGCGGTTCTACCCGGAGCTGTTCGGCTGGACCGGCCGCGTCTCCCCGGAGCCGACGGCCGGCGGCTACACGATCTTCCTCAAGGATGGGCGGGCGGTCGCCGCGGCGGGCCCGCCGGCCGCCCCGGACCAGGTGCCGATCTGGTCGACGTACGTGGCGACCGACGACGCCGATCTGGTGGCCACCCGGGTGGAGGCGGCCGGCGGACAGGTGGTGGTCGCCCCGTTCGACGTCCTCGACCAGGGCCGGATGGCGGTCCTCTCCGACCCGGCGGGCGCGGTGTTCAGCGTCTGGCAGCCGATGGCGATGCGCGGCGCGGAGCTGTTCAACGCTCCCGGGGCGATGTGCTGGAACGAGTTGGTCACTCCCGACCCGGAGGGCGCGCGGGACTTCTACGCGCTGGTCTTCGGCTGGCACGCGGAGGAGCAGCCGACGCAGCCCGCCCCCTACACGGGCTGGCGGTGTGGTGCCCGGATCGTCGCGGGCATGACGCCACCGCTGGAGGAGCTGCCGGCCGACCTGCCCGCGTACTGGTCGGTGTGGTTCGCGGTGGCGGACGCCGAGGCCACCGCCGCCCGTGCCGCCGAGCTGGGCGGCACGGTCCTGGTCCCGCCCCGGGACACCCCGCGGGGCCGCCTCGCCGCCCTCCGCGACCCCGAGGGCGCCCTCTTCTCCGTCCTCACCCTACGTCCCCACCACACTGGTTGATCATGTCGTGCGCGACCCCGACGGGCTGCGGCAACAACCTCTGATCAACCTGCCAGGGGCCGGGGGCGGACCGGGACGACGAGCGGGCCGTGGTCGCCCTGGATGACGCGGACGTGGGCGCGGTAGTGGGTGGCGAGCAGGTCCTCGGTGAGCACCTCCCGAGGTGGGCCGGCCGCGGCCACCCGGCCGTCGGCGAGCAGGACCAGCCGGTCGGCGTACTCGCCGGCCACGGAGAGGTCGTGCATGGTGGCGAGCACGGTCAGGCCGTGCTCGCGGCGGAGCCGGTCGACCAGCTCCAGCACCTCCTGCTGGTGGCCGATGTCCAGCGCGCTGGTCGGCTCGTCCAGCAGCAGTAGGGTGGCGCCCTGCGCCAGGGCACGGGCCAGGAAGACCCGCTGCCGCTCCCCACCGGAGAGGGTGGCCAGCTCCCGGTGCCCGAACGCGCCGAGGTCGAGCCCGTCCAGCACCTCGTGCACGGCGGCCAGGTCGGCGGTCGACTCCCGGCCCAGCGGCGGGATGTACGGGGTTCGCCCGAGCAGCACGTAGTCGAACACCGACATGCCGGCCGGCACCACCGGGGACTGCGCCACCGTGGCGACGACCCGGGCCCGGTCGCGGCGGCGGAGGGACTGGATCGGCGTACCGAACAGGGCGACCGCGCCCGGCGCGGGCAGCAGGCCGCCGACGGCGCGCAGCAGGGTCGACTTGCCGGCGCCGTTCGGGCCGATGACGGTGACCCACTCGCCCGCCGCGACGGTCAGGTCCACGCCCGCCAGGATCGACGTCCCGCCCAGGTCGACGTGCAGGTCGCGCACCTCGACGGCGCTCGTCGTCGTGGCGCTCCGCGCGCTGAGCTGACGATGCGCTCGCGGACGCGCGCTCATGTGAACACCCGGCGGGAGGTGCGCAGGACCAGGACGAAGAACGGGCCGCCGAGCAGCGCGGTGACCACGCCGATCGGCAGCTCGGCGGGGGCGGCGACGGTCCGGGCGGCCACGTCGGTCAGCGCCAGGAAGGCCCCGCCGAAGAGCATCGACAGCGGCAGGATCACCCGGTAGCTGGAGCCGGCCAGCAGGCGTACGGTGTGCGGCACGATGATGCCGACGAAGCCGATCAGCCCGGAGGCGGAGACCGCGGCGGCGGTGCCCAGCGACGCGGCGGCGATCAGCAGGTAGCGCGAGCGCCGCGGGTGCAGCCCCAGGCTGGTGGCCTCGTCGTCGCCGACGGAGAGCACGTCCAGCTCCCGCCGGTGCAGCAGCACCACCACCGCGGTGAGCACGAAGTACGGCAGCACCAGCCGGACGTCCTGCCAGCCGGCGGTGGCCAGCCGTCCGAGCAGCCACGAGTAGACCTGCTGGATGCTCTCGGCGTGGCGTTGCAGCAGGTAGGTCTGCCCGGCGGCGAGGAACGCGGACACCGCCACCCCGGCCAGGATCAGCGTGGCGGGCGACCGGTCGCGCCCGCCGGCCGCGCCGAGGAGGTAGGTCATGGCCACCGCGCCGAGCGAGCCGACGAACGCGGCGAGCGGGATGGTCAGCGGCATGCCGCTCAGCGCCCCGCCCGCCCCGACGCCGAGCGCGATCACCGTGGTCACCGCGAGCCCGGCGCCGGCCGCCACGCCCAGCAAATACGGGTCGGCCAGCGGGTTGCGGAAGACGCCCTGGTAGCAGCCGCCGGCCAGGGCCAGCAGCGCGCCGACCAGCAGGCCGAGCACGGCCCGCGGCAGCCGCAGCTCGGTGACGATGGCGATCTCCCGCTCGGTGAGCCCGCTGTCCAGGTGCACCCCGGGCAGCAGGTTGAGCAGTTCGGCGGCGACGCTGCCGGGCGGCAGGCTGACCGGGCCCAGCGACACCCCGGCCACCAGCGCGACCAGCACCGCCCCGAGGCCGGCGAACAGCCATCGTTTCCGTAGCCCGGCCGGCCGGACCGGGGCACCGGGCCCGGCCGCGGCGCGCCGATGACCGGGCAGCGCCCCGCCGGCCCGCCCGGGGCCGGTGCGGGTGGCCGGCGCGGTCGCTGAGTCGGTCGGGGACCCGCCGGACGGCCGGGACGCGTTGGGCGTCCCGGCCGCCGGGCCGGCGGAATCCGCTGGTCGCACGGTCACCGGTGGGTCACGCCGGAACCTTGGCGGTGGCGTCGACGATCGCCCGGACCAGGTCGACCACGCGCGGGCCCCAGCGCGAGGCGATGTCGTCGTCGAGGGCGACGATCTGGTTGTTCTTCACCGCGGTCACCCCGGCCCAGCCGCTGCGGGCCTTGACGGTCTCCGGGGACTGCTGGCAGCACTTGGTGTCGGACAGGAAGACGAAGTCGGGGTTCGCCTTGACGATGACCTCCTGGGACAACTGCGGGTAGCCGCCCTTGGCGCCGTCGGCGTCCGACGGGTCGGCGATGTTCTCCAGACCAGCGAGGGCGTAGATCGAGCCGATGAAGGTCTTGCTGGTCGCGGTGTACAGCTCCGGGCCCAGCTCGTGGTAGTAGGTGAGCTTCTTCGCCCGCTGCGGCAGGTCCTTGGTGAGCGCGGCGATGTCGTCCTTCATCTTCTTGGTGACGTCCGCCGCCTCGGAGGCGTGGCCGGTCAGCGTGCCCAGGTCGGTGATCTGCTGGTACGTGTCGTCGAGCGTGGCGGCGGCCGGGGTGAGCAGCACCGGGATCTTCAGCGTGGTGAGCTGGTCGACGATCTTGTTGATGTCGTTGGAGAGCACCACCAGGTCGGGGTTCTTGCCGGCGATCGCCTCGGCGTTCGGCTGGAAGCCGGACAGGTCGCTCTTCGGCGCCTCCGGCGGGTAGTTCGACTGGTCGTCGACGGCGACGACCTGCTTGCCGGCCCCGATGGCGAAGAGCATCTCGGTTGCGCTCGGCGAGAGCGAGACGATCTTCTCCGGGCGCTTCTCCAGGGTCAGCTTGCCGACGGTGGCCGGGAACGCGGCAGCCGCGGAGCTGCCGCCGGCGGCCGGGGTGTCGGTCGAGGTCTTCTCGGCGCAGCCGCCGAGGAGGAGCGCGCCGACCGCGAGGGCGGTGGCGAAGAGCCGGGGGGTACGTCTGGACATTGGTCCTCCTGTCGGTCGAGGAGCTGGTGCTTCGCCGACAGGACCGCCTGGGCTCGCCCGTCCGCGAGGCGCCCTTCCTCGAGAGCGCGTGTCGCGACCGTGCCGCAGGCGACCTGGCTCGTCCCCGCAGTTGTCAGCGCCGGCCGGTGGGCCGACGCCGCGTGCGGGGCATCACAGTTGCGGGACAGCGCCGGTTTCGCACCGGCTTCGCTGCGGGTTGGTCGGTGCCACGGTAGCGCATGACCAGCGGAGATCGTCCGGACGGGAGGAGTGGGTGGGGGCTCCGCCGGGGGTGCCTCGGAGCCCCCACCCGCGAGTCGCGTCAGCAGTACTGGGTCTGCTTGCCGATCGCCCGGTACGGGCAGTCGGCGTACTCGGACAGTAGCAGCACGGCCTCCTTGTTCCGGGAGGTCTGCGCGGGGATCACCTCGTCGGGCGGGTAGAAGCCGCCGCCGGAGGCCGATCCCGGGTACATCTCGAAGGTGTACGCCCAGATCCGGTGCGCACCCCACATCCAGTCGATGCTGGTGCCGTCGGCGATGTACAGATCGCTGGACTGCTCCGGCGTGTAGCCGTTGCTGGAGGCCATCTGCCGGCCGATGGTGGCGAAGGTGTTGTACTGGTCGGCGGTCATCCCGCTGGGGGTGTTCGCGGTGGTGTAGCCGAAGGGCCAGAGCACCAACTGCGAGTAGGTGTGGAAGTCGATGTTGGCTTTGAGCTGCTGCACCCCGCCGACCACCCGGCTGTTGACGAAGTTGCGCAGCGCCTGCGTCTCCGGTGCGGAGAAGGCGGACGGGCCGCGGTAGGTCTCCGACGAGGTGGAGCCGGAGGAGCCGCCGCAGCAGCCCCACTGGTACGACCAGTTCCGGTTCAGGTCGGTGCCGACGTACGACGAGCCACTGTTGGGCTGCCGGTTCTTCCGCCAGGACCGGTACGAGCCGGTGGCGATGTCGTACTCACTGCCGTCGGGGTTCAGCGTCGGGACGATCCAGATCTCCCGGGAGTTGACGATGTTGGTGATCCGGGAATCGGTGCCGTAGTTGTCGGTGAAGAGGTCGAGCAGGTAGATCGCCATCTCGACGGTCAGGTGCTCGCGGGCGTGCTGCTGGGCGTTGAAGAGGATCTCCGGCTCGTTCTCGTCCGTGCCGACGTTGTCGGAGATCTTCACCGCCATCAGGTCCCGGCCCTGATACGAGGTGCCGATGCTGAGCTTGCGGGCGATGGCCGGATGGTCGGCGACCACCTTGTTCACCACGGCGGTCAACTCGGCGTAGTCGTGGTAGTTGGAATCGGCGGGCGGGAAGGCGTAGGCGGTCGCCCCGGCTGCGGGGGCCGGAGCGACGTCCTTGTCGAGTCGGAAGCCGAGCCGGGTGATCGCGGCGGCTTCCGCGCTGGTCGCGGTGACGTGCAGGACGCCGTGTTCGGAGTAGTCGATCGCCGCGCCGGTGCGCGCGACGGCGTTCCGGTCGGCGAGCGTACGCGGACCGAGCACGCGGTAGCCGACGGCGGCCGGCTCGCTGGACCGGTCCGGGGTGGGCCGGGCGGCGGCCGGACCGGTGGTGACGGTGACGAGGGTCAGGCTGACGGCGGCGGCGAGGGCCAGCCGGCGGCGGAACAGGGGCGTGCGGAACGCCATGGACAACCTCCTCGGGGTACGGAGATCCCGCGTCCGCACACTTCAGCAGGAGTCACATGGTCATATCAATATCCGTCGTTGCATTAACCCCATCCCGACCGGATCCTCATTCCGGCAATGATTTTCCATCATTTGACCTCTGGCGAAAGTTCCCTCCAGGCGCGACAGTGAACGGCAACGATGCCCGTTTCCCTGGGGAGCTGCCATGGCCATGAGACCCCTGCGCGCGGCCGCCGTCGCCGGTGTCACCGCGCTCGCCATCCTCGGCACCACCAGTCCCGCCGGGGCCGCGAAGCCGGCCACCGGGACCACCACGGCCACCCACGACGAACAGATCACCTGGCAGGGCTGGTCCGGCGCGGCCTGGTCGGCCGGCGCCGCCGCCGGCACCACGGTCACCGCCGCCGGCCTCGCGCTGGGCACCCCGGTCGGCACCGTCCAGTACAAGGACCCGCACCGCAGCGTCCGGCGCAGTTGGGCGTACGGGACCTGGACGTCGCCGCTGACCGAGGTCGGCTTCGGGGCCACCGAGCTGGTCGCCTCCTGGAACGCGGACACCCCCGCCGGCACCTGGCTCCAGGTCGAACTCCAGGGCACCTACACCACCGGCGTCCGCACCCCCTGGTACGTCATGGGTCGCTGGGCCTCGGGCGACGCCGACATGACGCGGACCAGCGTCGACCGGCAGGGCGATCGGACCTCCAGCATCTGGACGGACACCTTCGCCATCAACAACCCGGGCGCCGGGGTGCTGCTGCGGGCGTACCAGCTCCGGCTGACGCTCTACCGGGACCCGGCCGGGACCGCCTCACCCGTGGTCCGGTCGGTGGGCGCGATGAGCTCGACCGTGCCGGACCGGTTCACGGTCACCCCGAGCCCCGGCCACATCGCGTGGGGCACCGAGCTGGCCGTGCCGCGCTACTCGCAGAACATCCACGCCGGCCAGTACCCGCAGTACGGCGGCGGCGGTGAAGCCTGGTGCTCGCCCACCTCCACGGAGATGGTGGTCGAGTACTGGGGCCGCCGGCCGTCCCCGGCCGACACGTCCTGGGTGGACCCGAGCTACGCCGACCCCACCGTCGACCACGCCGCCCGGATGACCTACGACGCCCAGTACGGCGGCACCGGCAACTGGCCGTTCAACACCGCGTACGCGGCCACCTTCCCCGGGCTGGAGGCGAAGGTGACCCGGCTGCACTCGCTCGACGAGATCGAGCACTTCATCGCCGCCGGCATCCCCGTGGTGACCAGCCAGTCCTTCCTCGCCAGCGAGCTGGACGGGGCGGGCTACGGCACCGCCGGCCACCTCATGGTGGTGATCGGCTTCACTGCCACCGGCGACGTCATCGCCAACGACCCGGCCTCGCCCAGCGACGACGCTGTCCGCCACGTCTACCGGCGGGACCAGTTCGAGCAGATCTGGCTCCGGACCAAGCGGACCACCGCCAACGGCGGCACCGGCACCGGCTCCGGCGGCGTCGTCTACCTGATCAAGCCGACCATCGTGGCCTGGCCCTCGGTGGCCGGTTCCACCAACTGGTGATTTCCCCTACCCACCCATGGAGATGACATGATCAGACCCGCTCTACGCGCGGCGGTCGCCCTCGCCGGCGTCGCCGCGCTCAGCCTCCTCGGCACCGCCGTGCCCGCCCACGCGGACAACAACCTTCCCGTGGTCGCCCACGACGAGCAGATCACCTTCCAGGACTGGTCGAAGTACCCGGACTGGCGCACCGGCACCCACCAGGGCACGCACGCCATCCCCGGCCACCGCACCGGGATCACCATGGGCGAGCCGGTCGGCACCGTCCCGTACACCGACAAGCACACCGGTGCCACCAGCACCTGGGAGTACGCCACCTGGACCTCGCCGGAGCGGCAGATCGGCTTCGACGCCACCGAGCTGGTCGCCTCGTGGAACGCGGAGACCCCGGCCGGCACCTGGATCCAGGTCGAGCTGCACGGCACGTACAACACCGGCCAGCAGACCCCCTGGTACGTGATGGGCCGCTGGGCCTCCGGGGACCAGGACATCAAGCGGACCACGCTGGACGGCCAGGGCGACCCCTGGTCGACCATCTGGACCGACACCTTCTCCATCGACGACGCCAAGAAGGGTGTGCTGCTCCGGTCGTACCAGCTCCGGCTGACCCTCTACCGGGCGCCGGGGCAGGCCGCCTCGCCGCGGGTCTGGATGCTGGGCGCGATGAGCTCCAACGTGCCGGACCGGTTCACTGTCACGCCGAGCAAGGGCGGGATCGCCTGGGGCACCGAGCTGCCGGTGCCCGCCCGTTCCCAGATGATCCACCGGGGCAACTACCCGGAGTGGGGCGGCGGCGGCCAGGTCTGGTGCAGCCCGACGTCGACCACGATGGTGCTGGAGTACTACGGCAAGAGGCCCTCGACTGAGGACATGTCCTGGATCACCCCCGGCTACACCGACCCGCAGGTCGCCTACGCCGCCCGCATGACCTGGGACTTCGAGTACGAGGGCGCGGGCAACTGGCCGTTCAACACCGCGTACGCAGCCAGCTTCCCGGGCATCGACGCCAAGGTCACCCGACTGCACTCGCTGGACGAGGTGGAGCGCTTCATCAAGGCCGGCATCCCGGTCATCACCTCGCAGTCCTTCCTCGGCAACGAGCTGGACGGATCGAACTACGGCACCTCCGGGCACCTGTTCGTGATCGTCGGCTTCACCGCCGACGGTGACGTGATCGTCAACGACCCCGCGTCGTCCTCGAACGACGCGGTGCGCAACGTCTACAAGCGGGCGCAGTTCGAGCAGATCTGGCTGCGTACCAAGCGGTACCGGGCGAACGGCACGGTGGCCGGCGGCTCGGGCGGCATCGCCTACCTGATCAAGCCGGCGAACCGGGCCTGGCCGGTCGTGCCGGGCTCGACCAACTGGTGACGGGACGGGCCCGGCATCGTCCCGCTCGGGACGGTGCCGGGCCCGTCGGTACGGTCCTGGGGCCGCCCGGTGCTACGCGGACGGCGCGAACGAGGCGGGCGGGGTCGACGGCCGGGCCGCCTGGCGGCGGCGACGGATCGCCCGCACGATGATCACCACCCACACCACCAGGGCGATCACGCCGCCCAGGGTGAGGCCGGTGACCAGCAGGTACGTCGACCCGCCGGTGGTGGAGAAGACGCCCGCGCGGGCGCCCGTGTCGCGGGCCGGGGCGGTGGCGCCGACGGTCAGCCCGTCCGGCGCGTCGTAGAGGATCACATCGGTGCGCTGGGCGCCGCCCTCCGTGGCGACGAAGTCTCCGCGCCACTCGCAGTTGCGCCGGCCGCACTCCTCGTTCACCGCGGTGAACGTGCCCGGCGTTCCGCCACCGTTCTTCGCCTGCCAGGTCGGGGCGAGGTCGGTGGCGCCCATCATCAGTCCGATGGCGGCGATGACCGGCAGACCGATCCAGACGAAGACCTTGGTCCGCCACCCGTTGATCGTGTTCAGCAAACTCACAGCGGCCGACCTTAGCGGCGCCGCCGCCATCCTGCTGCCCCGTTTCCCGGGCCGCACGGCCCGGCCGGTGACCGAGGCCGCGGTCGCGGCCCGGCCGACGCGGAGGGCGGACGACCGCCCGGCCTACTCCTCGCGGCGCGGCTCGGCCGGCGCGGGCTGGTCCTCGCCGGCGAGCGCCGAGCGCAGCCGCTCCTTCTCGGCCCGGCGCCGGTCCGACGCCTCGGCCATCTCCCCGGCCATCTCGTCCCGCCAGCCACGGAGCAGGAAGAACGACAGCGCGGCCGAGAAGACCAGCGCCAGCATCAGCCGCAGGAACGGGTTCATGTCGACGAGCCAGAGGGCCGCCAGCACGCCGACGAACAGCCCGATCCGGCCCAGCGTGTACTTGACCGCCGCGCTCACGTTCGCACTCCGTTCTCCATCACCGGTGGGGCGGCCTCAACTCGTACGCCGGGCCAACCAGTGCACGCCCTGAAACCAGATCACCGCGTAGACCACGGTGAACACCGCCGCGGCCAGCGCGCCGGAGAGCAGTGGCGGCAGCCCGGCGGCCAGGCCGGCCGCGAGCAGCCCGGCGAACACCCCGACGGCGAGGCCGCCCAGCGCCGCCACCACCCGGGCCGCGCCGAACTCCCAGGCCCGGAAGTCGTCCCAGAAGAGCCAGACCGGCAGGATCACCGCCAGCCAGCCGTTGGTCCGGCCGAACCCGCCCGCGCCCATGGTGGCGAACGCCCACTCGAAGAGCACCAGCGCGAGCACCCCGATCACCAGGCCAGCCAGGCTCACCCCGAGCAGGTCGCCCAGGGTGAGAATGCGCCCCTCCGCGTCCCGCCGGGGGAAACCGCTCCGCTGCTCGCTCATGACCCTACGAGGGTACGCGAACCCGCTGAGCGGCACGACTGGCCGGCCGGGAGGGGTCAGCCACCCGTCCGGCTCAACCAGGCCTCGGCGGTGGCCCGCCGCCGGGCCGACCAGCGCAGCGCCACGCCGCCGGCGACCAGCGCACCGCCGACGAGGAACAGCCCGCCCAGCGCCACGCCGGTACGCGGCAGGGACCCGCCGCCCGCCGGCGGGCTGATCGGCGTCGTCGTCGTCACCCCGGACGGGGACGGCTCGATGGTGGGCGACGGCTGGCCGGTCGGGGACGGGCTGCCGCCGGGCTTCGGGCCGATCGACACGCCCACCCGGATCGACACCTGACCACCGGGCGTCGGCTCGGCGTCCGGGACCGCCCCGGCCGGGCGCCCCGGCCAGAGTGCCACCGCGAACGCCACGGCGAGCAGGGCGGTCACCACCACGCCGGCCGGCCGCACGCCGACCCGACCGCCGCGGGCCACGTTCCGGGGACCGCTCACCGCGCGGCCCGCTCGGGTTCCCGGGCCGGTGCGACCGGCGCCGCCAGGAGCCGGCGGGCCCGGCGCAGCCAGAGCCGGTACGCGACCACGGCCAGGATCAGCACCAGCAGGCCGAGCAGCGCCCACGGCACCGCGAGGACGGAGCTGGAGCCCTCCTGCGAGGGCAGCGACTCCTTGTTCGTGTCGGCGTTCAGCACCACCGTGGCGGTGAGTGGGCCGGCCGGTACGACGTGCGCGAACTCCTGGGTCAGCCGGATCTCCGAGTCGGGCAGCACCTCGGGCAGGTCGATCAGGTCGCCCGTCGCCAGCCGGACCCCGAGCGGGCCGCGGACCTGCACCCGGGCCTTGCCGGAGATCCGCACGTTGCCGGTGTTGGCGATCCGGTAGGTGACCTTCATCCGCCCACCAGGGATCGGCACCACCGGGTTGGCGTACTCGACCTGGACGGCCCGCACCGCGGCGGCGGGCCCGAGCGGGCCGGCGACCCGCAGGTAGACCCGGGCGCCGATGCGACGCTCGACGTACACCCGCTGGCCGTCCTTGCCGACCTGCTCCTCGGTCACCGCGGCGAGGATGCCGCCGACGTGGTCACCGGGGGCGGTACCGGCCGGCACGGACAGCCGGAACGGCATGTCCGCCCGCTTGCCCGGGGGCAGCGTGACGGCCGCCCGGGGCAGCTTGATCCACGAACCCACGTCGCTGGGTGCCTGGCTGCGAGGCAGCAGGGCGAAGCCGCCGTCCAGGGCGGTGAAGGCGTCGGTGGGATACAGATCCACCTTGATCGGCTTGTCGCCCAGGTTGCTCACCGAGAACCAGTCGGTGATCTGCTCGGTCGGCGACAGTTCGTAGTCGAACTGCTTGCGGCCCTTGGGCCCGCTGGGGCTGGACGGCACCACCGTCCAGGTCGGCTCGTCCGACGCGGCCGCCCGCGCGGGCGACGGCGCGATCAGGCTGCCGAGCAGCGCGAGTGCGGTGACGAACAGCGCCCCAACGCGTCGCGCGGGGGCCGGTGAGCGCGAGGAGTGCAGCGGAGCGGAGCCCCGCAGTCGCGAACAGAAGGTGGGTACGGTCCGGGGTGCGGGGAGGTCGGTCATGCGGGGCTCCGGGGTTCGGGGCTGGCACCGGACACGGCGGAGACGTCACGGGCGGGTGCCCGCGACGCCTCCGCCGCTGCTCCACCCCGGGCGGGTGCGCCCGGGTGGGACCGGTCAGGCCAGGGTGAGGGTGAGGGTCGCGGAGTACTCGCCCGGCGGCACGTTGTCGGGGATGGTCAGGTTGAGGTCCGCACCGCAGGTGAAGACGCCGGCGCTCGCGCCGGAGTTCGCCGAGCAGAGGGTGCGGGTGTCACCGAGGTCGGCGGCGGCACCGGCCGTCACCGCACCCGAGCCGCTGGTCTTGGCGGCACTCGGGGTCCAGGCGAGGTTGCTGTTGGCGATGGTGTTCGCGCCCAGCGTGAAGTCCTCCAGCTGGCCGGTGAGGTCCCAGCCCACGTTGGTGCCGCGCAGGTCGGTCACCTTCGCGGCGGGCAGCTTGCCGGCGGCGGTGCCACCGACGGTGCCGCCGGTCAGCGACGCGGTCGGGTTCGCCACGTCGAGACTGAACGCGCCCGGGGCGACGTCGGCGATGATCTCCACCGGCGCGGTGATGGCACCCGCGGCGGCCGTCACCTGGAAGGAGGTGGCGCTCGAGGCGGACGGCTTGTAGGCGGTCGCGTCGGCCGGGGTGAAGGCCGCGGACAGCGAGAAGGTGCCGACCGGCAGGGCGGTGGTGGACAGGACGGCCTTACCGCCGCTGACCGTGGCGGTGCCGAGCGACGAGGCGCCGCGCCGGAAGTCGACCGTGCCCGTGGCGGTGGCCGGGGAGACGGTCGCGGTCAGGGTGACCTCGGTGCCCTGGGAGACCGGGCTGGCCGGGCTGACGGCGAGCGAGGTGGTGGTGTCCTCGGCCACCGGCACCCGCCAGGTGTTGCCGGTCACCTGGATGGAGGTGCGGAACTCGTCGACGTGGCGGCCCTCGGTGAGGCTGTAGCACTCGACGACGACCCACCACTCACCCGCGGCCGGCGCGCCACCGATGGCGGTGGAGAACGACCGGTTCGGGTTGATGGTGATCGGGTTCTGGTCGTACCCGCCGCCACCCAGCGCCACGGCCAGGTTCGAGTACGGGCCACCCGGGCGGCCGATGCGCAGGTTGGCGTTCTCGCCGTACCCGGTGGGGCACTTGGCGGTGGTGGCGCTCGCGAAGATCGGGGTGTCGGTCACGGTGCCGCTGGTCTGCGACAGGGTGACGTCACCGAGCGAAGCCGCCTGCGCCGGAGCGCCGACCGCGACCACCAGGCCGGCGGAGAGCACCGCGGCGCCCAGGAGGGCGCCGGCGCGGGCGAGCAGACGCTTGTTCATGAATCACTTCCTCTCGTGAGGGTGAAACCGGTCGGTCCCCCTGGACCGGCCTCGATCAGGCTCCACAGGCGCTGTGTCCCGACATGCAGGCCAACCTCTCCGCCGAACGTGCGCAAAGCGAATTCTGGGTGCCCGAGCATCAGGAAAATGGGGCGATCAGCCGAATCGGCCGTTTACGTAGTCGTGCGTCCGCTCATCCTGTGGATTGTCGAACATCGCTGCGGTCGGGCCGTATTCGACAATGGCGCCGGGGGCGCCGTGCGAGGCCAGAAAGAATGCGCACTGGTCGGAGACCCGGGCGGCCTGTTGCATGTTGTGCGTGACGATGACGATCGTCACCTCGGCGGCCAGTTCCGCGATGGTCTCCTCGATCCGGCGGGTCGAGGTCGGGTCCAGCGCCGAGCACGGCTCGTCCATCAGCAGCACCCGCGGCCGCACCGCGAGCGACCGGGCGATACAGAGCCGCTGCTGCTGGCCGCCGGAGAGGGCGCCGCCGGGCTGGCGCAGCCGGTCGCGCACCTCCTTCCACAGGCCCGCCTTGGTGAGGGTCTCCTCGACCAGCGCCTCCCTGCTGTCCCGGGAGGCCCGGGTGCCGGTCAGCTTCAGCCCAGCCAGCACGTTGTCGTAGATGGACATGGCCGGGAACGGGTTCGGCTTCTGGAACACCATGCCGACCTGGCGCCGGGCATCGGTGATCCGCCGGTCCGGCGCGTACAGGTCGCGACCGTCGAGCAGCACCTCGCCGGCGAGCGACGCCGACGGGACCAGCTCGTGCATCCGGTTGAGGATGCGCAGGAAGGTGGACTTCCCGCAGCCGGACGGCCCGATCAGGGCGGTCACCTGGCCGGCCGGCATGGTCAGCGAGACCCGGTCGAGCACCTTGTGACTGCCGAACCAGGCCGAGATGGACCGCGCGTCCAGGGTGGCCAGGTGGTCGGCCGGCGCCCGGTGCGCCGGCACCGGTGGCAGGTCGACCCGGGTGGGGACGGCGATCGCCGGGCCGGTCGCGCCGGCACGACCGGGGGCGTACGTCGCCGGGGCGGGGCTCTCGATGTGCTGCGTCACGGTCGGTCCTTCACTCGTCTCGGGGTGTCGTCGGGTCCGGCGGTCACAGCAGGTTGGGCAGCAGGCGGACGGCCTGGTCGGCGGTGGCGACGCCGAGCGCGAGCAGCACCGGCACGCTGACGATCCAGCTCTGCCAGCGGCCCCAGCGGGCCCGTAGCCAGGTGGTGCCGAGCGCGGCCAGCAGCAGCGCCTGCCCCCACAGCAGCACCGGCGTCCAGGCGTCCGCGTCGCTGGCCATGGCCTGCTCGCTGGCGGGCAGGGCGGCGGCGCCGAACCGCCGGGCCGGGGCGGGCTGGACCGGGCTGGCCAGGGCCGCGTCGACCCGCAGCACGTCCGTCGGCATGAACTCGGTGCCCAGCGCGGTGATCAGGGTGAGCCGTCCCTGCCCGGTGTCGGGCGGGGCGGGCGCCGGGTCACCGGGCCGGCGCAGCCCGGTGACCACGTAGGTGTGGCTGCCCTGCCCGGTGGTCGCGGTGATCGTGTCGCCGGGCACCAGCAGGTCCAGGTCCCGGAAGGGCCCGCCGTACGCGGCCCGCCGGCCCATGATCACGCTGTTGCCGGCCTGCCCGGGCAGCACGGTGTCCCGGCGGTGCCCCGGGCCGGAACGCAGCACCCCGCCGTTGGTGCCCTCCCGCACCACCGTGCTCAGGCCGACCCGGGGCACGCTCAGCACGGCCACCGGCGAGCCCGGCTCGACGAGCCGTTCCGGACCCGGAACGCCGTTGACGAACTCGGTCCGGAACTGGCCCACCGGGGCGGTGCCGAGCGCCAACTCCGCGCGGAAGTCGGCGAACGCGGTCTGCTGGTCCCGCTCGTACGCCAGCTGGGAGATCAGCACCAGGTGGCAGACCAGGCCCAGGGCGAGTGCGGCGAGGATGCTCAACGCGGTCCCCGGCACCTGGTAGGCCAGGGACGCCGCCCCGCGGGGCACCCCGGTCGGGGCGTCCGCGGACGGCCGCGGTCCCCGGGGGTCGATGGTGACCGTCGACATGCTCTCTCTCCTCGTCCTGGCACCCGGACCGGGCGGCCCGCCGGGTCGGCGTACCGCCCGGCGGGCGTGACGACCTTGCTCAGTCGGTGGGGTTCTCGTTGTCCGGCCAGACCACCGGCGCGGGCTCGGGGCGCCGACGGCGGGTGGACACCACGGCGCCGCTGCCGGCCCCGACCAACGCCATCCCGGTCAGCCCGATGCCGATCAGGGGCAGGCCGGTCCGGGGCAGCTGACCGCCGCCCGTCCCGCCGTCGCCGTTCCCGTCGCCACCGTCGCCGTTCCCGTCGCCATCACCGTCCCCGTCCCCGTCGCCGTCGTCATCGCCGTTGCCGTTGCCGTTGCCGTTGCCGACCACGGTGAAGTCGAAGACGACCCGGTGCGCGGCGCCGGCGAGGGTGAGCCGGGCGGCACCGTCCGGCGCGTCGGCCGGGACGGTCAGCTCGTACCGGGCGGTCCCGTCGGCGGCGGTGACGGTCGTCGGCTCGGCGTCGTTCAAGGTGACGGTGATCGTCTCGTTGCCGGCGAAGCCACGGGCCACGACGGTGACCTTCTGCCCCGGGCTGAGCGTCGGGTTGACGCCCAGCTTGTTGCCGTCGGTGTCGGTCACCTCCAGGCCGTCCACCTGGCCGGGCGCGGTGACCTGGTAGGTCACCGCCTGGGAGGTGGAGCCCGAGTGGTCCACCTCGTTCTGTGGAGTGAAAACCGCTTTGAGCGGGTGGCTGCCCGCCGCCAGCTGAGTCGTCTTCAGGCTGGCCAGCCCGCTTGCGACCGGCTGGGCGCCGCCGAGCGCGGCGGAGCCGTCCATGAACTGCACGCTGCCCGTCGCGTCGGTCGGCGTGACCCTGGCGGTCAGGGTCAACTCGATGCCCTGCGGCTTCGGGCCGTCCGGCGTGACGGCCAGGGTGGTGGTGGTCTGCGTCGGCGTACCGATCACGAAGCGGGTCCGGGCCGACTCCGCGGCCTGCCAGCCGGAGCCGGTCGCCGGGGTGAAGACAGCCTTGAGGTCGTAGGCCCCGCCCGGCAGGTCAGCGACGGTGACCGTCGCCGCGCCGGCGGCCAGCTCGGCCGAGCCGATGGCCTGCTCGCCGTTGCTTCCCCCAGCGGGTAACCGGACGAACGACACCGAGCCGGTGGCCGGCTGCTCGCCCTCGACCCGCGGCTTGACCTCCGCGGTCAGCGCCAGGGCGGTGCCGGGCGGCTGCGGGCTGACCTTGTCTGTCTTCAACGTGACGGTGACCGAACCGGCCGGGACCACGGTGAGGTCTGCCGGCGCCGAGGTGGAGGTCAGGAAGGCGTTCGGGTCGGCCGGCTGGAAGGTGGCGGTCAACTTGTGCGCCTTCTCCAGTTCGGCACCGGCCGGGCCCGGCAGATCGGAGGTGGTCAGCACGGCCTGCCCGCCGCTGACCGGGGCACTGCCGACGTCGGCCGTCTCCGTCCCGGTGGTACGCCGGAACAGCACCGTGCCGGCGGCGGCCGGCGTCACGGTGGCGGTGAGGGTCACCGGCGCACCGGCGTACGCGGTGCCGGTCGGCGTCACGGTCAGCATGGTGCTGGTCTGCGCGGCGCTGGGGCAGGTCGCCTCCGTCGTCCAGGTGCTGCCGCAGACCTGGATGGGGGCGCGGAACTCGTCGGCGTGGCGGCCCTCGGTGAGGCTGTAGCAGTCGACTATGACCCACCACTTGCTCTTGTCCTCAGGGACGCGGCCGGCGGCCGTTTCGAACGAGCGGTTCGGATCGATCGTGAACGGTTCCAGATCCCACCCGCCACCACCCAGCGCCACCGCCAGGTTCGTGTACGGCCCACCCGCCGGCCCGATACGCAGGTTGGCGTTCTCGCCGTACCCCTTCGGGCAGGGGGCGGGGGTGGTGGCTCTGAGGAACATCGGTTTGTCGGTGACGCTGCCGCTGGTCTGCGAAAGGGTGAGCGTGCCGAGCGACGCGGCCTGCGCCGGTCCGCTGAGCGTCAGCACCACCCCGGTGACGAACACGCTCACCGAGAGCGCGAACACCGCAGCCGCCGCCATCGCGCGGGCGAAGCCGGGCCTGCTCATCTGCGTCGTCCTCTGCTGGTCGTCGGCGTCCGCGAACGCCGGTGGATGGGAACGGGGCCGGTGGCCCGGGCGCTGGCCCGGGCCACCGGATGGGAGGTCAGTTGCCGAACCGGAGGTTGGTGTAGCCGCAGTTGGCGTCGAGCGGCGAGACCAGGGTGCTCCGGACGCCGAACCCGAACAGCTCGACGACCGATCGCTGGGTGCCGCCGTCGTTGACGGTGGCGGTGCAGACGGCCGAGCTGCCACCGACGAAGGTGGCGGCGACGGTCGGGTTGGTCAGGTCCGCGGTCGGCACAATGTTGTAGACGTCCCGGCGGAGCGGGAAGTTGATGTTCAGGACGCCGTTGACCACCGGTTGCTGGACCGCGCCGCCGGTCGGGCGGATGCCGGACAGCGCCGCCTCCCCGCGCCGGTCGGCCACCGTGACGCCGGTCAGGCTGGCGATCTTCGCGGCGTTGCCCTGGGCGATGAACTGCCCGGCCGAGAAGGGGGCCACCCGGGTCGGGAAGCCGGTGAGCACCGTGCCGTCGTGCTCCTGAGCCCGCGGGATCAGCGGCACGGCCGCGGTGGCCGGGTTGCTGTCGGTGTCCGCGGCCAGGCAGGGGTAGTCCCCGAGGTTGATCTCGACCTCGGTGATGCCGACCTTCGAGGACCAGAAGTCCCAGGTGCCCGAGCCGGCCTGGAGCATGACCGGGCTCACCGGATTGCCGGCGATGGTCCGGTCGAAGCACCGGTACACCCGCTGCACCTGCGCGAACGACACGTTGACCGGCAGGTCGCCGGTGACGTTGCGGGCGAGGGTCACCGCGTCCACCCCGAACGGGATGTAGGTGTAGTTGCCGGTGCTCGACGGGGTGCTGCCGCCGCCGTAGCTCGACGAGCGGGCGAAGTCGACGCAGCCCACCACGTTGACGTTGGACCAGAAGCCGGGACCGCCCTGGCCGATGTCCTCACCCTCGGAGGCCCGCAGCGCCCGGCGGCCGTTGCTGGAGCCGTTCGGCCGGGGGAAGTCGCAGTTCGCGGCCTTCGTCCGGACGTTGGCGGTGCCGCGGGCGTCCCAGGAGGCGATGACCTTGTTGCCACCGCTGGTGATGACGTTGCCCAGGCCGTTCATCACGTCCTGGGTGGTGTCCGAGCCGACGCCGGCCAGCGTGCGGTACTCGGTCACGGGCGAAGGGTCGGCCGCGGCCGGCGCGGCCACCAGGCCAGCGGCGACCACGGCGGCGAAGCCGACCGCGGCCACCTTGCTGATGGATCTGACCTTCATGCTGCTCCCTTTCTGCGGGGCATGACAGTTCCGCCCACCCGATGGGCGGGTGAGCCGCAGTCATCGTCGCGGCGTCGAGCGGGCATTCGAAACCGCGCGTAGACAAACGTTTCGACGTGCGACTTCTCGCCAACACGTAGGCCGAATGAACAACAGTCGACAATCGAATCCAGCGCCATTTCCGGGTTCATTCCGCGCCACCCGCCGGCCTATTTCGAGTGCCGAACCGGCGCAACACCGGCCCGATCACCCCGCCCACGAGGCCGGTCGCGAAAATGACGACCAGCACGTACCGGAGGGCACCCACCGGGCTGCCGGGAGTCGCGTTCGACGCCTGCCGGGCCGGCGGCTGCGGCGACGGCGCCGTACCACCGGGCGACGGCGTGGCACCCACGGAGGGCACCGCACCGGGGGCCGGGACGGATGGGGCGGGCGGCGCCGCGGGCGGCGGCTCCGTGGCACCCGACCCGTCGGACGACGCCGAGGCTGACGGGGCCGGCAGATCCACCTCCAGCAGGGCGGCGGCGGCCTTGGTGCGCTCCCGCAGGGCCGGCGGCAGCGGCACGTAGCCCTCCGGGAGCATGCCCCGGCCGACGCCCCGCCGCTGGCCCTGGTCGGCGGCGTGCCGCAGCAGCTTGGCGTAGTCGCGGCGGGCGTCCGCCGGGTCGGTGCGGTCCGCCACCGCGTAGGTGAGCAGCGACAGCGGGTACGCACCCGCCGTCGCCCAGGCCTTCGCCGGGTCGATCACGGAGACCCCGGCCACCTGGCTCGGCGCGGCGGTGCCGGCCGCGGCGCTGATCGCCTCGTCCGTCGCGCCCCGGCAGTCGCTGGCCGTCCACGCCCCGTCCGTGCCCTTCGCCGCCTTGCAGAGCTGGGCGGTGAACAGGCCGTACCGGGCGGCGGAGGCGGAGTCGGTGACCGCCATGGTGAACCGGAAGCCCGGCTGCTCCCGGGGCAGCCGATCGAACCGGGGCGGAGTCACATTGGTGTTCAGCGACTGCCCGAACGCCCCGGTGTCGCCGCGCAGGGTCTGCGCCGCGCCCCGCCCGAAACCGCCGGTGTACGGCCGCAGCTCCTGCGAGCAGAGCTGGTAGGTCTCGCCCGCGAACGTCTCCTCGTAGCAGGAGCGGTCCGCCTTGGGGAAGTAGTCCGGGGTCTCGCCGGTGAACAGCGGCTTGAAGGCGGGGTTCACCACCATCTCTTTGCCGGACGCCTCGTCCTTGTCGGGCGTACCGCTGAGCCACTCCTTCGCCGCCGGGTCGGCGAGGACCCACTGCCAGAGCGCGCGGGCCGCGACCGAGCTGCCGTTGGGCACCATCAGGCCGTTCAAGGTCACCCCGGCCCGCCGGTCCCAGTCCCTGAACAGCGGGTTGAGGCCCAGGAACTCCGGGTCCTGCTTGATGCTGTCGTAGTTCGTCGCCAACGCCTGGCCGCCACCGCCGGGCACGTCCCGGCGGTAGGACTGGGTGAGCAGCTTCGCCACCAGCCGGGGGGTGAGCTTCAGCTCGTTCAGGGCGGTGCCGCGTAGCTCGGCCACCTGCTGTGGCAGCGGCACGTTCTCCAGGTTGACGTCGATGTTGAGCGCGATGACCAGGCCGCTCAGGGTGACCGGGGCGTGCACCACCGGCGGGTCGTCGGCGGTGGCGGTCACCGGGTCCGAGCTGTAGATCAGCCCGGGCGCGTTCGGCGAGGTCGAGAGGAGTTGACGGGCGGCCTCGTCGTCGCCGATCGGCGAGTAGCTGATCGACGGGCCGCTCGCCGCCGCGCAGAGCGCGGGACGCCAGGCGGCGGCCGCCTCGGCGGCCAGTTCGGTGCCGGCGGTCAGCCGTTCCTGCTGGTCGCTCGCGCAGTAACCGGTGACCGGTTCGAACTCCAGCGGCACCACCATCCGGTACTGCCAGTTCGGCACGATCAGCGGGGAACCCTGCGGCGAGCCGGTGGCCGACACGTCCTGGCCCGTGTAGGGGTGGTGGTGACCGCGCGGCACGATCACCAGCCAGCACGGCCGGGACGGGCGCGTCGCGCCGGTGGCGTCGGTGTAGGGATCGCCACAGCCCAGGTCGGGAGCCAGGGCGGAGTTCTGCACCTCGAACGAGATCCGGCCGGCGCCGTTCGCCGCGGTCAGCGCGTACGGGTACTCGTTGGTCACCGACTTGTTGAAGTAGCCGGACAGCACCTCGTCCGGGTACGCCTCCCGCTCGGCGCCGGTCTGCGGGTCGGCGATCACCGGGAACGGCTGCGCCTGGCTGCCGTCCGGCGTACGCGGACGCTCGCAGGAGGTGGTCCCCACCGGGCAGGAGACCGGCCGGAAAGGCACCATCCGGGCGTCCTCCGGCAGCGTCTCCCGGGGATCCTTCGCCGGGTAGCCCGGCGCGTCGAGGTGCAGCTCCCGGGAGTTGGCGTTGGCCGCGGCGGCGGCCGTCACCTCGAACGGCATCACCGGCGTGTCCAGCTTGGTGCCGAACTGGCAGGTCTCCCGGAACTTCAACCCGTCCGGGTCGTCGGGCGCGTGCGGGTCGCCGTAGCACTGCATGACCTGGAGGAAGTCCACCCCGATTGGACGGTTGCGCGGGGTCGGGGTCCCGCCGGTCCAGGTCACCACGACGGCCTGGTTGACCAGGTCCTTCGTCTGGTCGACCGTCACGGACAGGCCGGTGAAGTCCTCGTACCCACCGTCCACCTTGACGCCGTGCACGGTCATCGCGGTGGAGCCGGTGTCGTCGGCGCGGGCCGGGGCGGCGGCCGGCGGCAACGGGGCGAGCGCCCCGACGGCCAGCAGCAGGACGGTCCCGGCCAGCCAGCGGCGCGGGTTCACCGGTCGCCCCGGTGGTCGTCGCGGCGGCCCTGCAGCGCCTGGGAGACCAGCGGCGGCCCGACGATCAGTGCGACCAGCAGCACCGCTGCGAGCAGCATGAGGGTGTGCCGCAGCCGCCAGCCGTCCGTGCCGTCCAGCGCCACCGGCACCGCCGCCACCTGCTCGCCGGCCGCCACACCCGCGGTGCCGCCCACCACCTCGCCCGTGTCCGGGTCGACCTGGGGAGCGGCGCCGGGCACCGGAACTCCGCCGGTCGGGCCCGCGGTCGCCGCGGTGCCGCCGGGGGTGCCGGCGCCGGTGGTGCCGCCGCCCGCGGCGGTGTTCCCGCCGCCTGCGGTGTTCCCGGCCGCGCCGCACCGGGCTGCCGCCAGCACGGGCGTCTCCTGGCGCGCGCCGGCCGTGCCGGTGACGGCCTGGGTCGGCCCCCGCTTGTCGCAGGGCGACGGCTGCGGGGCGTTCTTCGCCAGCGCGTTGCCGCCGTCCGCCGAGACGGTCGGGTTGTTGCAGCTGCGCAGCTTCTGGGCGATGTCGATCGTTTCGTGGCTCGGGATCTTCTGGACCTGCTCCATGCCGGCCTGCACCAGGTTGATCGGCAGGGGTGAGTAGCCCAGCACCTCGGCCTGCCGCTGCCCCTCGCAGAGGAAGTAGTAGGCGAACTTGCTGAGGGTGTATCCGGCGTCGGCGGTCAGGTTGTACTCGAGCCTGGTCGGAACGATCATGTACGAGTACGAGGAGAGGGGGTAGGCGCGCGGGTCGCTGGACCGGTAGACGTCGTCCAGGATCTGGGTCAGGTAGTCGTCGGACTTCTGGTCCTTGTTGATCCGCGCCCGGGTCAGTGCCACCGCCACGTTGCTGGCCGTCGGCTCGACGTAGTAGCCGCCGGCGTTGAGCACCTTCACCACCGGGAACTTCGCGTTGATCGCGTACGAGTACTCGACGTAGGTGATCGCGCCCTCGGCGTTCTCCTGCCGGACGTAGCCCGACACCCCGTCGGAGCCGGTCGCGCCGACGAAGCCGGACCCGGACTGGCGCGGGTAGACCGAGGTGATGCCGCACGGCGTCGGCTTGTTCCACTTGCGGCAGTAGTTGTCCCAGATGGCCTGGTGCTGCTTGCTCATCCAGAGGGTGAACTGGGCGGTGGTGCCGGAGCCGTCCTGCCGCACCACCGGGATGATCGAGCGCGCCGGCAGGGCCAGCCCGGGATTGTCCGCCTTGATCGCCGGGTCGTTCCACTTCCGGATCACGCCGGTGAAGATCTTGGCGATCACCTCGCCGGAGAGCCGCAGGTTGGTGACCCGCCGGCCGCCGATCTTGAGGTTGTACATGAACGCCGTGCCGCCGGCCACGATCGGCATGTACGCCGACTGCCGGGAGCCCTTGCTGTCGGTGCCGCTGAAGATGTCCTTCATCCCGTACGGGATCTCCGAGACGCCGAAGTGGGCCTTGCCCTCCCGGAACTGCACCCGGCCCTGCGTCGAGCCGGCAGCCTCGTACTCCACCTGGATGTTGCTGGCCTGCACGTTACGCGCCCAGGCGGTGATCGCGTTGGCGCTCCAGGTCGAGCCGATCCCGACGATCGGCACCAGCCGCGGCGCGGCGGACGCCGGCGGCGCGGCGGTCAGCAACACGGCCGCGGCGGCTGCGGCAGCGACCACCCGGGCCAGGCGGGAGGTCGTCCGGGGTCGACGGCGGATCCATTGCTTGAACATGTCGCTACCTCTGGTTCGGGTGATCGGGCGGGGAGCCGGCGGCGGCTCGCCGGGCGAAGCGCATGGCGTCCCGGCGCGAGGCCAGCGCCCGGCGGCGGCGCTGGGCCCGGCTCAGCTGGCCGGGGGCCCGCCCGCCGAGCAGCCGGGCCAGCACGAACAGCAGCAGCACCAGCGCCATCAGCACAGCTGCCGCACCGAAGCCGCGGGCCACCATCGTGGCGTCCGGCCGGCGGATCGAGTCGAAGACGAACAGCGGCAGAGAGACCTGGTTGGCCTGGAACGGGTTCGCGTTGGTGAACTGGGTGAAGCCCGCGGTCAGCAGCACCGGGGAGGTCTCGCCGATGCCCCGGGCGGTGCCCAGGATGATCGCCGTCATCGCCCCGGAGCGGGCGGTCGGCAGCACCACGTGCCAGATGGTCCGCCACTGCGAGGCGCCCAGCGCCAGGCTCGCCTCGCGCAGGGTGCCGGGCACCAGGCGCAGCACCACGTCCGCCGCACGGATGATGATCGGCAGCATCATCACGCTCAGCGCGAGCGCGGCGGCGAACCCGGACTTCTGCCGGCCGAGCGCGAGGATCACCGTGGCGTAGATGAACAGGCCGGCCACGATGGACGGCAGCGCCGTCATCGCCTCCACGACGATCCGGACGAACCGGCTGAACGCGCCGGGCAACTCACTGAGGAAGACCGCGCAGAGCAGGCCGAGCGGGATGGTGATCGCCAGTGCGATGCCGATCTGCTCCAGCGTGCCGATGATGGCGTGCCGGATGCCCCCGACGCTCAACGGGTCGAGCGGCCCCGCCGACCGCATGTCCTGCGTGTAGAAGTTCGCCCAGGCCAGCGGCTCCCGCCCGCGGAAGAGGGTGAACCCGATCACCACCACCAGCGCCACCAGCATGGTGACCGCCAGGCTGTGCACCAGGACCCCGGCGAGCCGGTCCCGGACCACCGGGCCGGCCTCGTCCAGCCGGACCAGCACCAGATAGCAGGCCAGGAAGAGGAGGTACGCCACGACCAGGAAACCGAGCGCGCCGTCGAAGGGGGTCAGCGCGGTGAAGAGCAGCGCCGTCAGGCACACCGCGGCCACCGCCGCGCCGAGCACCGCGAAGACGTCGGTACGGCGTACCGTGCTGGTCGTGCGGCGCCGCTCCGCGCCCGGTTGGTCCGGGCGTACCGGGATGGTGGTGATCGGCCTGGGCGGCGCGGGGGGCTGCTCCGGCGCCGGCGGCGCGGCCCGGTCCTCGGCGTAGGCGTTGGGTCTCGGCGTCACCTGCGGCTCCTCACGCGTCACTGGCCGCGCCGGAGCGGCTGCGGTTGATGATCAGGCCGGCGCCGAAGTTGACCAGCAGCGTCATCCCGAACAGCACCAGGCCGGCGGCCATCAGACCGGCGATGCCGATCGGGTTGGACTCGGCGTAGCGCAGCGCGATCAGCGACGAGATCGAGCCGCCGCCGACCTGCAGGATGTGCGGCTGGATGACGAACACGAACGAGATGACGAGATAGACCCCGATCGTCTCGCCGAGCGCCCGGCCGAGGCCGAGCATGGTGCCGCCGATCATCCCGCCCCGGCCGAACGGGAGCACCACCGAGCGGATCATCCCCCAGCGGGTCGCGCCCAGGGCGTACGCGCCCTCCCGCTCGCCGACCGGGGCCTGGGAGAAGACCTCCCGCATCACCGAGGAGATGATCGGCGTGACCATCATCGCGACGATGATCCCGGCGATGAACGTGGAGCTGGTCAGGGAACTGTTGCTGCCCAACGGGTCGCTCGGGTCGAAGCCGTCCACCCGGAACAGCGGGAACCAGCCGAGGTAGGTGGCGAGCCAGCGGGGCAGGCCCGCACCGTGCTCACCCTGGACGAGCAGGTGCGGCTGGAGCAGGTAGAGACCCCAGATGCCGTACACCACGCTGGGCACCGCGGCCATCAGGTCGACCAGGTTGACCAGCACCGGGGCGATCCGCCGGGGCGCGTACTCGGCGATGTAGAGGGCGGCGCCGGTGGCCAGCGGCACCGCGATGACGACCGCCACCGCGGCGATCAGCAGGGTGCCGATGAGCACCCCCGCGACGCCGAAGTCGCCGCCCGCCGGGTCCCATTCCTGCGCGGTGAGGAAGTGCCAGCCCATGGTGCGCAGGGCGGGCACCGCCCGCAGGGTGAGGAAGATCCCGACCAGCAGCATCACCGCGAGCACGACGATGCCGCCGACCCGGATCACGCCACGGAAGACCAGGTCGGAAGCGGTCCGGCGCTGGCGTACGCGGCGCGGGGCCGGGGGCCGCGCGGCGGTCTCCGCCGGGTCGGGCGGCGAAACGACGACAGTCATCGGCTCGCATCCCGCCTTCGTGGCTCGATCCCCGGCGCCGGCCGGTACGCCAGGCGCGTCGGCGGAACCAGCGGTGCCCCGAGCGTCCCGCCGGACGACGGCGTGGTGGGCTCGGAGGCGGCCCGCCGGCCGCGCCGGACGGCACGGGTGCCGGGGACCACCTCCGCGTGCGGCAACGCCTCGAGGAACCGGTCCAGGTTGTAGCGGCACTCGCGGGCGCGCAGGTATGAGCGGCTGGACAGGGCAACCGCCACCTCGTCGAGCTCGATCCGCCAGGTCCACTGGCCGCTGGCCGGCACCGTGCCCTCGACCGGCACGATCCGGTCCATGCTCGCCTGCAGTGCCAGTACCGACTCCCGGCACCCGGCGTAGGCCGCGTGGTAGACCGCGCCCCGCCCCAGCGGGCGGTTGTTCGGTGAGACGAGCATCCACAGGACGCCGTCGTTCGGCTGTCCCTGCGGCGCCCCGGGCATCGGCGCGGCGAGAAACACGAACCGTGAACGCTGCACCTCGATTCCCTTCCCTTTCGGCGCGCCTACGCGCGCAGGTTGCCGCTTCCCCAGGACTTCCGGACTGACGGGATCAGCGTCGGCAGCATCGGTGACTCGGTACGCAGCCATCCGCTCACGCCAGACGTGCAGCATGTGAACAGCGAGTACCGAGGCATCCACCGTTCGGATACACCCAGCCGCCACGGGGCTGACCCGACATCGGTTCGTACCGATTCGTCACCCGGATCCGGTGGTGAACGGCGATGGCCGCCGGCTCGGTCATCACCGGGAACGGCGATGGCCGGCCGCGTCCGGGTGGACGCGGCCGGCCATCGCACCGGTCTGGGTCGGTTCAGCGGCGGGTGCCGCCCGGCTTCCCGCGGCGCGTCGTGAGCCAGGCCGTGCCGACCAGGGCCAGCGCCCCGAGCAGGGCGAGGATCCACCAGATGTTGGCCACCGAGGCACCGCCGACACCGCCGTTGCCGGTCAGCCGCCGGGCCACGCCGGTCTCCGGCCCGGCGCTGGCGGGGGTCGGGGCATCGGCAGCCGGCGCGGCGGCCGGCGGAGGGCCCACCGGTGGGGCGCCGGCCGCCCCGGTCGACCCGGGCACCACCAGCGGAGCCCCGGCAGCGCGAGGCGTCGCCGGGGGCGCGCCGGCCGGGCGACCGGCGCGCCACTGCCGCCCGGAGACGGTGATCGGGGTGATGAACCGCTCCGGGTGTACGCCCTGGGTGTCGCTGACGCACTCGACGACGACCCACCACTCCCCGTCGACCGGCGCACCGCCCAACGCGGTGGCGAAGGACCGGTTCGGCGTCGCGGTCACCGGCTGCCGGTCGTACCCGCCGGCGGTCAGCGGCCGGGCCAGGTTGCTGTACGGCCCGCCGGGCGGCCCCACCCGCAGCTGGGCGTTACGGCCGAACCCGGCCGGGCAGGGCGCCGACGTGGTGGCGCTGGCGAAGACCGGGGCGGCGTCGATGCTCCCGCTGGTCGCCGAGAGTTGCACCCCGCCGAGCGGGGCGGCCCGGGCCGGCGTGGGAAGGACGAGGCCGGCCGCCAGAGTGCTCGCGGCCGCGGCGAGGACAGACAGTTTTCGAAGCACACCGCCGGTCTAGGCCCACAGTGGAACCGCCCGGACACCGGGAGCCACGCGCCGGACAGCCAGCAGGTGAACAGGCGACGGCGACAAGTGCACCGGCCCGCACGGGCCGGCGCCGAGGTCAGGCCCAGACCTGCTGCGGCTCGGCCCGGCGCTCGGCCAGCGACGGGGCCGGGTCGTAATCGCGGACGGTCTCGTAGCGGGTGTTCCGCTCGACCGGGCGGAAGCCGGCGTCCCAGATCAGGTGCAGCAGGTCGTCCCGGTGCATGGTGTTCGGCGTGCCGTACGCGTCGGCGTCGTGGGTGATCTTGTATTCCACGACCGAACCGTCCAGGTCGTCCACCCCGAAGTTCAGCGAGAGCTGGGCCACCGAGAGACCGTGCATCACCCAGAAACACTTCACGTGCGGGACGTTGTCGAAGAGCAGCCGGGAGACGGCGAAGGTCTTCAGCGACTCGGCCGGGGACGCCATCGTGGTGCGGGCCTGGATCCGGTTACGGATCTTGCCGTCCGCGGAGTCGACGAAGTCGTGCTGGTAGCGCAGCGGGATGAAGACCTGGAAGCCGCCCGTCTCGTCCTGCAGCTCACGCAGCCGCAGCACGTGGTCGACCCGGTGCCGGGGCTCCTCGATGTGGCCGTAGAGCATGGTCGACGGGGTCTTCATGCCCTTCGAGTGGGCCAGCCGGTGGATCCGCGACCAGTCCTCCCAGTGGCAGGCGTGGTCGACGATGTGCTGCCGGACCTCCCAGTCGAAGATCTCCGCGCCGCCGCCGGTCAGCGACTCCAGGCCGGCGTCCATCAGCTCGTCCAGGATCTCGTCCGCGCTCAGGCCGCTGATCTTCTCGAACCACTGCACCTCGGTGGCGGTGAACGCCTTGAGGTTGACGTTGGGCAGTGCGGCCTTCAGCTCCCGCAGCACCTTCGGGTAGTAGCGCCAGGGCAGGCTCGGGTGCAGCCCGTTGACGATGTGCAGCTCGGTGAGCTGCTCGTCCTCCATCTCCTTGGCCTTGCGGACCGCCTCGTCGATACGCATCGTGTAGGCGTCCTTCTCACCCGGCTTGCGCTGGAACGAGCAGTACGCGCACGAGGCGGAGCAGACGTTGGTGAGGTTGAGGTGCCGGTTGACGTTGAACATCACCCGGTCGCCGTTCAGCTCGGTGCGCTTGTGGTGGGCCAGTCGCCCGAGCCAGGCGAGGTCGTCGGACGCGTAGAGGGCGACACCGTCCTCGCGGCTCAGCCGCTCTCCCGCGTAGACCTTCGCTTCGAGCTCGCGCTTGAGTCCGGCGTCCATCCGAAAGCCACGTCCCTTCCACCCCGCTGTCCCGGTCGAGCGTACGTCGGCCCTCCGACGAACCGGCGACGCGGTCAACCGCAGCGACCAAGTTCACCGGCCGCCCGTTCGGCCGTCACCCTCCGCACATCGACATAGCTGCGCCGGTGAGGTAAGACAGGATGGGGCGGAACACACACTGGCACCGTCCCGGTTCACCGCGCCCACCTCGCGCGGAAGACGCCACACCGGACGGGGAGCGGAATGGGCTACAGCAAGCAGGGCCGACGGCAACGACGCAGGAGCCCGGTGATCTCTCCGGTGCTGCGGCCGAAGCTCTGGTCCGCTCTGCTCGGCGTGGTGGCGGCCGCGGCGCTCGCCACCCCGGTCTGGGCCGATCCGCTTCCCGACACCATCCCCAACGCCGGCTCCCGGCCGGAGGTCACGGGCACCTTCCAGCTGCCTGCCTCGGTGCCCGGCATACCCGGCGTCACCCCCTCGGGCGGGCTCGGCGTCACCAACCCGGCCGACGGCCCGCTGATCGCCCAGATCAACCAGGCCGACACGCGGGTCGCCCAACTCGGCGAGGACCTGATCCGGCTGAAGGGCGACCGCGATGCGGCGCAGGCCCAGCTCGCCGCCGCCACCGCCACGCTCAGGGAAGCCGAGGACGCGCTCGCCCAGGCCCAGCGGAAGGCCGAGACGACCGCCGCCGACGCGGTCAAGGCCGCGGCCGCGCTCCCGCCCGGCGACTTCGGCACCGACCTGCGCGACCTGAACGCCCTGCAGCGCATCATCCGCGGCGACAAGGCCGAGGGCGCCACCGGCGCCGTGGACGGCGAGGTCGCCCGGGCCACCGCCGCCGAGAAGATCGCCCGGGAGGCGTACACGGCCGCGCAGCAGCGCGCCACCGACACCGCCGCGGCGTACACCAAGGCCGAGGCCGACCTGCGCCAGCAGGAAGCCGCGCTGCTCAAGCTGCGGAAGGACAACGCCGCGCTGCTGCTCGAGGCGGCCCGGCGTGAGGACGCCGCCGAACAGCAGATCGGCAGCTCGTACGTCAGCAACCAGAGCGTCAGCGGGATGGTCGCCCACCCGACGGCGCTGGCCGCCGTGCGGTACGCCCTCGCCCAGCTCGGCGACCCGTACCTCTGGGCGGCGGAAGGGCCGGACCGCTTCGACTGCTCCGGGCTGGTGCTCGCCTCGTACCGGTCGGCCGGCTACCGTGGCCTGCCGCGGGTCTCCCGCGACCAGTACTACGCCACCCGCTCCCGCACCGTCGACCCGAACGCGCTTCTCCCGGGTGACCTGCTATTCTTCGCCTCCGGGAGCAGTTGGACGACCATCCACCACGTCGCCATGTACATCGGCAACGGCAAGATGGTCGAGGCGCCGCGCACCGGGGACGTCGTCAAGATCTCGGTGGTCCGCTGGAGCCGGCTCTACGCCGCCACCCGGGTGGTCGGCGCGGTCCCCGCCCCGGCCACCCCCACGCCGGCCCCGACCCAGCCGACCACTCCGGCGACGCCGAAGCCCACCCAGACGGCCACCCCGAAGCCCACCCAGACCGCCACCCCGAAGCCGACCAAGCCGCCGACGCCGCAGCCCACCTCGCCCAGCCCCAGCCCGTCGACCTCGCCGAGCACCTCGCCGTCGCCCAGTCCGTCCGACTCGCCGTCCCCCTCGGCGACGAGCGGCTCGCCGAGCACCGCGCCGAGCGACGCGGCCAGCAGCGCGCCGGCCTCGACGACGAACGCCGCCGATCCGTCCAACAGCGCGGTGGAGAGCAGGTCGGCCAGCCCGAGCACCGGGAGCTGACCCAACCGTCCACTCCGGCTGTGCGGCCGGGCCGGAATGTGGCACGGTGAGACTCAGGCACTCCCGGCCGGCGCCACGGCCCGGGGCGAGCGCGGGCGCGGAGGGGCGAGCATGGGCGAGCACGAAGTTCCGGCGGAGACGGTCCACCCCGGATCCGAGCCCAACCGCACCGACCGGCCGGCCGGGACGGAGACCGGCCGGGCCGGCGCTGCGCCCGCCGCGGTCGTGGTGGCCCGGGCCCGGGTGGGTGTCCCCGCCCCGGCGGCGGGCCCGGCGGACCCGGACCGCCCGTCCGACCAGGACGGCGCGGCGGCCGGCGGTCCCGGACCGGCGCCGACGAGCGCCCCACCCGCGCCACGGGTCTCCGGTTCCGCACGGGTGCCCGTCCCCGAGGGAAAGTCGCCGGCACCGGTGCCGCCCGCGCCGCGCGCCGAGGCGGAACAGGCCCGGGCCAGCGCCGCCGTACCGGGGCTGAACCGGGTCTCGCCGGGCGAGGTCGCCGACGCGGTGGTGGCGAAGGCCGGGGTGGCCAAGGTCTACCGCGGAAATCCGGTCAACCCGGAGCCGCCCGAGCCGGCACAGCCACCGGAGCCGGCTCAACCACCGACGCCGCCCACGCCGGAACCCGAGCCGGCGCCGACCCCCGTACCGGGCCCGACCCCACCGTCGCCGGCCCCGCCCATACCAGAACCGGAGCCGCCGTTCCGCCCGACGCCGCCGGTGCCCAACCCGCCGCCCGGGCCCACCCCGCCGGGACCGGTCCCGCCGATGCCGACGCCGCCGGCGCCGCCACCGGCCCCGCCGGTGCCCGCGCCCCCGCCGCCGCCCGGCCCCATGCCGGCCCCGCCGTTCCCGCCACCGCCCGCGACTGCCGGTGTCCTCGGGTCCCCGTCCGCGCCGACCGCCCGGGCGAGCGCGTCGGTCTCGGCGCCGCCCGCGTCGGCCGCCGCCCCGCCGCTGGTGCCGGCACCCGCGCTGCCGACCTGGCCGCCCTCGACCACCCCGACCGGGCCGGCCGATCGCGGCGGCGCCCCGGCGTACCCGGCGAGCCGGCCTCCCTACCAGGGCGGTCCCGACCTGGCCGGCACGGCGTACGGCGGCACCGACGGGCCCGGCTTCACCACGGTGTCGTTCCCGCAGGGCAGCCCGCTGGAGAACTCCGGCTCGCTGACCGGGCACATCCTGGCTCAGGGTTGGGCCGAGGACGCCCCGGCGACCCGGTCCAGCAACACCAGGGTGGTGATCGTGCTGGCCGCCTCGCTCGCCCTGCTGATCGCGATCAGCCTGCTGGTGGTGTTCCTGGCCAACGACGCGCTGAGCGGGTTGACCGACGCTGCGGTGAGCAAGTGACGGGGTGAGCCCGCCCACTACCGCCTCGCGGCACCGCGCCGTACCCGTCGTCCCGCCGTACACTTGTGGAGATCACTGACCCGGCGCGCCGTTGCGCGCCCATGGGCGATCTTGCGGGCGATTCGGCGGCGTGCAGCGCTGCGGCAGGCCATCGCGAAGATGCGCCCCGCTCGAAAGGCATTTCTTGACCACCTTCGCCGCCCCTGGCACGTCCCCGTCCGCCGACTTCACCCCCATGCCGGAGCTTCCGGCCACCGAGACCCCCGACTTCGCCGCCCTGGGCCTGCCCCGGCAACTGGTCGACGCGCTGGCCCGTCAGGGCATCACCACCCCGTTCGAGATCCAGCGGGCCACCCTGCCGGACGCCCTCGCCGGCCGGGACGTGCTGGGCCGGGGCCAGACCGGTTCCGGCAAGACCCTCGCCTTCGGCCTGCCGGTGATCGCCCGGCTCGCCGAGCGCAACCGGGCTCGGCCGCTGCACCCCCGCGCGCTGGTCCTGGTGCCCACCCGCGAGCTGGCCATGCAGGTCAACGACGCGCTGGTGCCGCTCGGCAAGTCCGTCGGCATCTTCCTCAAGACCGCCGTCGGCGGCGTCCCGTACGACCGCCAGATCGACGCGCTGCGTCGGGGCGTGGAGATCATCGTGGCCACCCCGGGGCGGCTCGGCGACCTCATCGAGCGCGGGGTCTGCCGCCTCGACGACGTCGAGATCACCGTGCTGGACGAGGCCGACCAGATGGCCGACATGGGCTTCCTGCCCGAGGTCACCGAACTGCTCGCGAAGACCCCGGCGGGTGCCCAGCGGCTGCTCTTCTCGGCGACCCTGGACAACGACGTGGACACGCTGGTCAAGCGGTTCATGACCGACCCGGTCACCCACTCGACCGCGCCGCCCACCGCTGCCGTGTCCACCATGGACCACCACCTGCTGCTGATCCCGCCGCACGACAAGTTCGCCGTGGCGGCGTCCATCGCGGCCCGGGACGGCCGCACCATGCTCTTCGCGCGTACGCAGCTCGGTGTGGACCGGCTGGTCGAACAGCTCGCCGCGGTGGGCGTGCGCGCCGGCGGCCTGCACGGCGGCAAGACCCAGCGGATGCGTACCCGGACCCTGGCCGAGTTCCGGGAGGGCCGGATGAACGTGCTGGTCGCCACCGATGTGGCGGCCCGGGGCATCCACGTCGACGGGGTGTCGCTGGTGCTGCACGTGGACCCGCCGAAGGACCCGAAGGACTACCTGCACCGGGCGGGGCGTACCGCCCGGGCCGGCGAGTCGGGTGCGGTGGCGACCCTGGTGCTGCCGAAGCAGCGCCGGACCACGCTGGCCATGCTGGAGAAGGCGGGCGTCGAGCCGGCCCAGACCCGGGTCCGCGCTGGCGACCCGGCGCTGGCCGAGCTGACCGGCGCCCGCGAGCCGAGCGGGGTGCCGGTCCGCGACGAACCCGAGCCGCGCCGGCACGGCGACCGCCCGTCCGGCCCGCGCCGCTTCGGCGACCGCCGCGAGCGCAGCTACCCGGACCGGGGCGAGCGCAGCTTCGCGGATCGGGGCGACCGCCGCGAGCGCACCTTCGCGGACCGGGGCGAGCGCAGCTTCACGGACCGGGGCGACCGCCGCGAGCGCACCTTCGCGGACCGGGGCGAGCGCAGCTTCACGGACCGGGGCGACCGCCGCGAACGGAGCTTTCCGGGCCGTGACGAGCGCAGCTTCAAAGACCGGGGCGAGCGCGGCTACCCGGACCGGGGCGAGCGCCGCGAACGCAGCTTCACGGACCGCGGCGAGCGCAGCTTCACGGACCGGGGCGACCGCCGCGAGCGGGGCTCCGTCGACGGGCGCGGCGAGCAACGGTACGGCGACCGTGGTGACCAGCGCTCCGGCCGGCCCTCGTGGGAGCGGCGCGAGCCCGCCGCGGACCGGCGCTTCGGCGACCGGGACCGGGACGCTTTCGACCGCGACGGCCGGGGCGAGCGACGCTTCAGCGACCGCGACGGGCGGGGCGAGCGGCGTTTCGGCGACCGCGACGGCCGGGGCGACTTCCGGCCGACCGACCGCCGGGGCGGGTTCCGGCCGGAGGGCCGGGGCCGCGACGACCGGTCGCGCGACGACCGGCGCGGCTTCGGCGGGCGGCCGCCGGCCCGCACCCACTGACCGGGCGAGAATCGCCGGCCAGACGGGAATCCCGCCCGCCGGCACCACCAGCCTGATGGACGCCGCCGTCGAGCGACTGCTCGGCGGCGGCGTCGCCGCATCCCGCGACGGCGTCGGTCGGGTGGCGTAACGTCCGGTTCATGCCCACGATGCCGAAGTCGTTCTTCTGGTCCAGGACCGACACCGCCGGTTCGGAGCACGCCGTCCTCGACGACCGCCAGGGCCTCACCGCGCAGGGCGTGATGCTGGCCGTGGACCCGATCCCCTACACCTGCCGGTACCGACTGACGGCCGGCGCGGACTGGTCGACGACCCGGCTGGAGGTCGAGGCCGACGGCGCCGGCTGGGCGCGGAGCGTACGCCTGGAACGCGACGGGGACGGGTGGCGGGTGCGCACCGGCGAGGAGGGCGACCTGGACGCGGTGCTGGCCGCGGCCGGGCATCCGCCCGCCGGGCTGCCCGGCACCGACGAGCCGGACCGGCTGGCCGCGGCGCTCGACGTCGACCTGGGCGGTGCCGCGCTGTTCAACACCCTTCCGATCCGCCGGCTCGGGCTGAGCCGGGCTCCGGCGGAGCAGGCCCGGCGGATCGCCGTCGCCTGGGTGCTGGTGCCGGGCCTGGCCGTGATCCCCGCCGAGCAGATCTACACCTCGCTCGGGCCGGCCCGGATCCGCTTCGCCAGCGACAGTTACACCGCCGACCTGGACCTCGACCCGAACGGCTTCGTGGTGCGCTACCCGGGGCTGGCCGAGCGGGTCTTCCCCCGCTGACCTGCCCCGCGGTCCGTCAGGCCGGCCAGGCGCCGGTGGCGAGGAAGCGGTCGATGGTGGCGTGGTGCGCGGCCAGGTCGAGGCCCTGCCCGGCGACCCAGTCGTCGGCGTAGTACGTGTCCGCGTACCGGTCGCCGGCGTCGCAGATCAGGGTCACCACCGACCCGGTCCGCCCGGCGGCGACCATCTCCGCGATCAGCCCGAACGCGCCCCACAGGTTGGTGCCGGTGGAGCCGCCCACCCGGCGGCCGAGCACCGCCGAACCGGCCCGCATGGCGGCCAGCGACGCGGCGTCCGGCACCTGGACCATCCGGTCCACCACCGAGGGCACGAACGACGCCTCGACGGTGGGCCGCCCGATCCCCTCGATCCGGGAGCCCCGGCCGGTCCGCACCGACCAGTCGGCGGCCTGCCAGGCGGGGTAGAACGCGGAGTTCTCCGGGTCGACCACGCAGAGCTTGGTGGGCAGCCGGCGGTAGCGGGCGTACCGGCCGATGGTTGCGCTGGTGCCGCCGGTCCCGGCGCCCACCACGATCCACGCCGGTACGGGGTGCCGCTCCAGGGCGAGCTGCGCATAGATCGACTCGGCGATGTTGTTGTTGCCCCGCCAGTCGGTGGCCCGCTCGGCGTACGTGAACTGGTCCATGAAGTGCCCGCCGGTGTCCTCGGCCAGCCAGCGGGCCTCGATCACCACCTTGGCCGGATCCGGGACCAGGTGGCAGCGCCCGCCCTGGAACTCGATCTGGGCGATCTTCTCCGGCGAGGTGCTGGCCGGCATCACCGCGATGAACGGCAGCCCCAGCATCCGCGCGAAGTACGCCTCGGAGACCGCGGTCGAGCCGGACGACGCCTCGATGATCGTGGTCGCCGGCCCGATCCAGCCGTTGCACAGCCCGTACAGGAAGAGCGAGCGGGCCAGCCGGTGCTTGAGCGAGCCGGTGGGGTGCACCGACTCGTCCTTGAGGTAGAGGTCGATGCCCCACTCGCGGGGCAGCGGGAAGGGGAGCAGGTGGGTGTCGGCGGAGCGGTTGGCGTCCGCCTCGACCGTGGCGATCGCCTCGGTCACCCAGGCTCGGCTGGCCTCGTCACACCGGTCGAGATGAGTCACGCCGGCAACGTTACAAGCGAGGTCAGCTCACGCCCGGGGGGACCCGGCGCGCCTGCCGGCGCTGGCCGGCCCGACCGGCGGCCCGGATCACCGGGGTGAGGGCCAGGGCGAGCCGGGGGAAGGTGTCGAGGAGCCGGACCTGGGCACCGCGCCAGCGTGGCAGGCTGACCACCGGGCGCGGGCGGCGGGCCAGCCGCGCCGCCCGTGCGGCCACGCGCTCCGGCGTGAGCAGCGACCCGGTGAAGGAGGCCAGGGCCCCGGGGTCGTCGAGCTTGTCGTGCAGCATCGGCGTCCAGATCCCGTCCGGGCAGAGGCACGACACGTGTACGTCCCGGATGCCGGCCATCCGCAGGTCGGCCAGGGTGCCCAGGCTGAACGCGAGCAGGGCGTGCTTGCTGGCCGCGTAGACGGTCTCGCCGGGGGCGGCGACCAGCCCGGCCAGGGAGACGACGTTGAGCACGTGCCCGTGGCCCTGTCGGCGCATGACCGCCAGCGCGGCGAGCGTCCCGGTCATCGCGCCGAGCGCGTTCACCTCGACCAGCCGCCGGCGGGTCGCCGCGTCGTGCGTCCAGGCGGGTCCGGTGGCCAGCAGGCCGGCGTTGTTCACCCAGAGCCCGAGCCCGCCGGCCGCCCCTGCCGCAGTGGCGGCGACCTCGGCGCAGGCGGCCGCGTCCCGGACGTCGAGCCGTCGGGACCAGCCGCCGAGCGGTGCCGCGGCGGCGGCCACCGACTCGGCGGCCACATCGGTGAGCAGGACCCGCCATCCGTCGGCGTGCAACGCGGCGGCGATGGCCCGGCCGAGCCCGCCGGCCGCCCCGGTCACCACGGCCGCTCCCCGCGCCGAGATCGTCATCGGCGCACCGTATCTCCGCAGCCAGGTCAGGACCAGAGGTCTCAGGGACCGGCCGGCCGGTGCGAGCCGGTCAGGAGGCGGAAGGCTCGATCGGCTGTGGCCGGTTCTCCCACTTGGTCGACAGGGCGATCCCGGTACGGGTGGAGGCCACCCCGGGCGTCCGGTTCAGCCGGACAATGAGCTGCTCCAGCTCGGCGATGGTGCCTACCCGGGCCTTGAGCAGGAAGGACTCGACCCCGGCCATGAAGTAGCAGGACTCGATCTCGGGCATTTGCCGGAACGCCTCCAGCACGTCGTCGGTGTCGGCGTTGGAGTCCTCAACGATGCCGATCAGCGCGGTGACCCTGAGCCCGATCGCCTCCGGCTCGACCTCGGCCCGGTACGCCCGGATGACCCCGCTCGACTCGAGCTTGCCGACCCGCTCGTGCACGGCCGGGGCGGAGAGCCCGACCTGGCGGGCCAGCTCGGCGTACGACAAACGGGCGTTGCCGCGCAGCAGCTCCACGAGGCTCAGGTCGATCGCGTCCACGGAGTGTCACCCTATCCGTTCGGGCGTAACGCCCGACGGTCGGCAACAGTTGAACATGACGTCATGTAACGGTTCACAAACCAGCAGTCAGGGCAGTTCTCGGCCGGTACCATTTACTAACTTCTCACTTCCGTGCGTTTTTCGCGTTTTGGCGGACAGGCCAGGTCGCTGGTGCTGTAATTGCCATACGTCCCTCATGACGGCTCTGGGCTCGCACCGGCCGGGGGCAGTGTGTTCAGCCGGGGGCTTCGTCGATGCGAGGAGGGGGCTGTGGACACTGGAGATCGCCTGCTGACACCGGGTGAGGTCGCCGCGCTGTTTCGGGTTGACCCGAAGACCGTGACGAGATGGGCAGCGGCCGGCCGGATAGGCAGCATCCGGACTCCAGGCGGGCATCGCCGGTTTCGGGAATCGGAGGTACGAGCTCTGCTCGAGGGGGAGGGCATGCTGGACGAGGCGGAGGACATGGGCAAGTCGCGCAACATGGGCCCGACCGCCTCGACCGGCCCCGGACCGGCGAACGCCGGCATGTACTGAGTCGGTAACGATCGGCACGCGGGCCGGCCGTCAGGCCCGGTCCGCGTCCCGCCGGGCCGCGGCCAGCTCACCTGACCAACGACGAAAGAGCGTGTGCGGTACGCCGAGCGCGTCCAGCACCTTGCCGGCCACGAAGTCGACCAACTGCTGGGCGGAGGCCGCCGCGCCGGCACCGTAGAAGCCGGGGCTGGCCGGCAGCACGACCGCACCGGCGTCGTGCAGGGCGATGAGGTGCTCCAGGTGGCTGCGGGTCACCGGAGTCTCCCGCGGCACCACCACCACCGGCCGCCGTTCCTTGAGGTTCACCTCGGCGGCGCGCTGCAACAGGTCCTTGGAGAGGCCGATCGCGATACCCGCGCAGGCCGCGGTGCTCGCCGGGACCACCGCCATCCCGCGTACCCGGTAGGAGCCGCTGCTCGGGCCGGCCGCCAGGTCGCCGGCGGGCCAGTGCCGCAGGTCCGCGTCGGCGAGGTCGCGGCCCAGCCAGGCGGCCAGGTCGTCGGCCCAGTGCGCGTCCCGGAAGGCGCGGCCGGTCTCGTCCAGGATGGTCAGCCGGGCGGCCCGGGAGACGATCAGGTCCACGGCCTCGCCGGCGTCGAGCAGGCCCCGGACGACCGCGGCCGCGTACGGCGTGCCGGAGGCCCCGGAGACGCCGACCACCCATGGTTCGCGCATACCGTCAAGCGTGCCTGGTCGGCCGGGCGACCGGGCGGGGACCCCCCACGGCACGCCTGGGCCGTCCTGCTTGTCCCACGACAAGCGCGGTTGTCCGACCGGGGCGGCGGGCGCCTCGTCGACCTGCCATGCTTCCGACGATCATTCATGTCCATGAAGGGATCGGTGATGACGGAGGCGGTGCTCCGCTCGCTGCGGTCCGACTGCCCGATCCGGCCCCGGCTCTCGCCGTATGCGGACGGGGTGCAGGAGTGGCTGGGCGACCAGCTCGACCAGCTCGGCCTGCTCCGGGACGCCGCCGCCCGGGAGCGGCTGGCCCGGGCCGGTTTCGCCCGGTACGCCGGCCGGCTCTACCCGGACGCCACCGAGCCCGACCTGCGCGCGCTGGCCGCTCTGTTCGCCTGGTTCTTCCTGGTCGACGATCTGTGCGACGGGCCGGGGCGGCCCGACCCGGCGGGCATCCGGGCGCTGCGGGATGGGACGTTGGCCCTGCTCCGGGAGGGCCCCCGGGCCCGCCACCCCGGCTTTTCCGGTCCCCTGCGCCGGCTGCTCGTGCAGGCGTGGCGGGAGCCCCGGCGGCGGATGCCGGCCCGCTGGCGGCTGCGCTTCTCCGACGCCGTCGCCGACCATCTCGACGGTGCCTGGCGGGAGGCGGCCGCCAAGGCCGCCGGCCGCCCGCCCGGGATCGAGGAGTACGTGGCGCTGCGCCGGGCCACCTCGGCCGCGTACGTGTCGTACCCGCTGATCGAGTTCGCGACCGGCCGGCCGCTGCCCGACCCGGTCTACCACCATCCGGCGCTGCGCCGCCTCGCCGAGCTCGCCAACGACCTGCTCTCCTGGTTCAACGACCTGGCCTCGCTGGACCGCGACCGGGCCACCGCCGGCGGCCACAACCTGGTGCTGGCGCTGGCCGCCGAGCGGGGCGTGCCGGCGGCGGACGCGGTGGCGCTGGTCGCCGACCGCTGGCGGGCCGAGATGGCCCGCTTCATGGCGCTGCGCGCCGCCGTACCGTCGTTCGGCCCGGCGCTGGACGGGTCGGTCGCCGTCCACCTCGACGGCTTCTCGAACGCGGTCCGCGGCACGGTCGACTGGACCTTGGAGAGCGCCCGTTACCCGGCCGGTTCCACCCGCCGACCCGGGCTCACGGGCACCGCCGCCCGCTGACCTTCGACTCAGGCCCGCAGGCCGAGGCGGACCACGAGGTCGAGCAGGGCGAACACGAACAGCGCGATGCCGACGAATCCGTTGGCGGTGAAGAACGCCCGGTTGACCTTGCTCAGGTCGGTCGGGCTGACCACCAGGTGCTGGTAGCCGAAGGCGAGCGCGGTGAACGCCAGCCCGATCCACCAGAGCCAGCCGAAGCCGACCAGCGCGCCGAACCAGATGAACAGCGCGAAGGTCACCACGTGCGCGACGGTGGAGGCGTGCAGCGCGAAGCGCAGCCCGTAGCGCGCCGGGACGCTGTGCACGCCGATGGTCCGGTCCACGTCCGCGTCCTGGCAGGCATAGATCAGGTCGAAGCCGCCGATCCACAGGCCGACGGCCGCGCCGAGCAGCCAGGCCGGTCCCGAGCCGGCGAGGGTGCCGGTGACCGCCAGCCAGGCGCCGACCGGCCCGACCGCCTGGGCGACCGCCAGGATGGCGTGCGGCCAGTTGGTGAACCGCTTGCCGTAGGGATAGACGACCAGCGGGATCACGGCGAGCGGCGCGAGCGCCAGGCAGAGCGGGTTGAGCAGGGCGGCGGCGGCGAGGAAGACCACCACCGCGACAGCCGCGCCGGTCCAGGCGGTCCGCAGGCTCACCGCCCCGGTGACCAGTTCCCGGTTGGCGGTACGCGGGTTCCGCGCGTCGATCCGTCGGTCGAGGATCCGGTTGGCGGCCATGGCGAACGTCCGCGCCCCGACCATCGCCACGGTGATCAGCAGCAGGTCGACCCAGCGGACCCGGCCGCCGTGGACCTGCATCGCGGTCAGCGCGGACAGGTACGCGAACGGCAGCGCGAAGACCGAGTGCTCGATCGTGACCAGCTTGAGGAACGACTTGACCTTGCCCGGGCGTGCCACCGGGGCCTCGGCGACGGCGGCCATCAGATCCCGTACTCCTTCCAGCGCTTGTCGACCAGCGAGACCACCTCGGGCGACATGGTCATCTCCTCCGGCCAGCCCCGGGTGTAGCCCTCGGCGGGCAGCTTGCGGGTCGCGTCGATGCCCGCCTTGCCGCCCCAGAACTGCTGGTACGACGCGTGGTCGAGGTGATCCACCGGCCCCTCGGTGATCAGCAGGTCGCGGGCGTAGTCGACGTTGCCGAAGGCCCGGAAGGCGACCTCGTTGTAGTCGTGCACGTCGCAGTCCTCGTCGACGATCACGATCAGCTTGGTCAGCGACATCAGGTGCGCGCCCCAGATCGCGTTCATCACCTTCTGCGCGTGCTTCGGGTAGCGCTTGCGGATCGACACGATCGCGCAGTTGTGGAAGACCCCGGCGGCCGGCAGGTCGTAGTCGACGATGTCCGGGATCAGCAGCTTGAGCAGCGGCTGGAAGATCCGCTCGGTGGCCTTGCCCAGGCCGTGGTCCTCCTGCGGCGGCTTCGAGGTGACGATCGAGTGGTAGACCGGGTCGCGCTGCATGGTCATGGCCTCGATGTGCAGCACCGGGAACGGCTCGACCGGGGTGTAGAAGCCGGTGTGGTCGCCGAACGGCCCCTCGGGCAGCCGCTCGCCGGGCTCCAGGTAGCCCTCCAGCACCACCTGGGCGTGCGCCGGCACCTGCAGCGGCACGGTCAGGCAGTCGACCATCTCCACCCGCTCACCGCGCAGGAAGCCGGCGAACAGGTATTCGTCGATGTCGCTGGGGAGCGGCGCGGTGGCCGCGTACGAGACGACCGGGTCGCAGCCGATCGCAATGGCGACCGGGAGCCGCTGGCCGAGCCGCTCGGCGACGGCGTGGTGCGCGGTGGAATCCTTGTGGATCTGCCAGTGCATGCCCAGGGTGTTCCGGCTGTGCTGCTGGAGCCGGTAGAGGCCGAGGTTGCGCTTGCCGGTCTCCGGGTGCTTGGTGTGGGTCAGCCCGAAGTTGTGGAAGATCCCGCCGTCCCCCGGCCAGACCTGCAGGCCCGGCAGCCGGTTCAGGTCGACGTCGTCGCCCCGGTAGACCACCTGCTGGCAGGGCGCGGTCTTCACCTTGCGCGGCGGGACCGACTTGAGCTGCATGACCTTGCCGAGGCCCTCGCGGATGCCGGACCAGCCGACCGGCAGCTCCGGCTTGATCAGCCCGCCGATCCGCTCGCCGATCTCGTCCAACGAGTCGACGCCGAGCGCCATCGCCATCCGCTTCTCGGTGCCGAACAGGTTGATCGCCACCGGCATCTCGCCCCGGGTCGGCCGCTCGAAGAGCAGCGCCGGGCCGTCGGTCCGCACGGTCCGGGTGACCACCTCGCTGATCTCCAGCGTCGGGTCGACCGGGACGATCACCCGCCGCAGCTCGCCCGCGCGCTCCAGCGCCGCGAGGAAGTCCTTGAGATCGGTGTACGGGAAGCCACGAGCCGCCATGACCGCCAGTGTCCCCCACCGGCCACCGGCCCGGCCCCGCCGGGGTCCCTGGATGGCACGGTTGGCCGCCGGCCACCCTGATCAACCTCCTCCGCGCCGTGGGTGGGCACCGTGCACACCTCGATGGGAAATCTGAGCATCGTGCACGGTAGCTCCGGCAGGATGCCGCGTCATAGCGTGCTCCCTGCATGCAGGAAGGATCGTTTTGTCATACCCTCAGCCACCCCAGTCGTTCCCGGGGCCGCCGCCCCAGCCGGGCTATCCCGCGGTGCCACACCCGCATCCACACGCAGGACCGCCCCTGCCCGGGGCGCCACCCGGCCTTCTTCCGGCACCGCCGGTCAAGCGGAAGGGCACGAAGCGCAAGGTCTTCGGCATCCTGATCGCGGCGCTCAGCATCTTTCCCATGCTGATCGGCGGTGTCGTCGTCCTACAGGCATACAAGAACCACCAGATCCAGGTCTCGAACGACGCCTTCAACCCGGTGGCCTGGCACAACCTGAAGACCGACGAGATCTTCCCCGACCACCTCGGCTGGCCACGCCGTGACGAGGAGACCCGCGCGTGGTCGCGGCAGGGGATCGTCGAGGAGACGTCCTGCAAGGAGGCGCTCCGCAAGGATTTCGCCGAGGCCCTCACGGCAGAGAACTGCAAGACCGCACTGCGCGCCACCTACATTCACATCGGCGGGGACACAGCGGCGACCGTCGCGGTCATCGTGCTCGATTCCTTTGACGAGGCCGAGCCCGTCCTCGAGGAAAAGTTCTTCTGGGCCAAGGACCCCGGGCCGCTGGTCCGTCCAGTAGCGGTTCCCGGCACGCCCGCCGCCATGTGGGTCAAGGAGCGGGCTTTCACCGGCGGCGCGGCCGGGGTCGGGCTCGACATGCCCTACATGGTGGCGATTTCGGTTGGCCCGGCCGACGGCACCCGGGACATCGGCGCCCTGCCGGGGGAGTGGAAGCTGGACGGCAGACACGAGACGCAGAGCTATTGGGAGACCTCCAACACGCTGCTAATGGGCTTCGCCCGGGAGCTGGATTACGCGATCACGGGACGGGGCGAATGATCAGGTTCTCGTCACGGGTACGGCAGATGATCGCCGTTCCGGCCGTGCTCGCCGCAACCGCCGGCATCGTCACCGGCACACCGAGCCCGGCCTTCGCGGCACCGAACGGGTGGGAACTGGCGGCGATGTCCGTGCCGGCCGCGCACAAGATCAGCAAAGGCGAGGGGGTCACGGTCGCCGTCATCGACACCGGGATCCGCACCGACCACAAGGCGCTGCGCGGCCGTGCCACGGAGGGCACCGACTTCCTCGGCGAAACCGATCAGAACGAGTCGTGGTACGGCCGCCACGGCACCTCCATGGCCTCCAGCGTGCTGGATGTCGCGCCAGCCGCCAAGGTGCTGGGCCTTCGAGCCATCCGCGACGATGAAGATCCGGACTTCCAGACCTGGCTTGAGCAGATGGAGAGCTACGGAGAGAACCCGGAGAAGGAGAAGCGCGAGGGGTTGGCCCTGGAGCGGGCGATCCGTGCCGCCACCGACCAGGGCGCCAAGGTGATCTCCATGTCGCTCGGCAGTGAGTCAGGCTTTGCGTCCTATGTTGACGACCAGGCCGAGGCGATCGCGTACGCCCTGTCGAAAGGCGTGGTGGTGATCGCCGCCGCCGGCAACGAGGGTGACGAGCTCAACGAGCTGTCCTACCCGGCCGCGTACCCAGGGGTGATCGCCGTTGGCGCGGCCACCCCACAGGGCACACGGGCGGAGTTCTCCCAGGTCCACAACTACGTCGACGTCGTCACGCCCGGGGTGGAGATCTACTCCGCCTACATGAGCGGCGGACGCAAGAAGGTCCAGGGCACCTCGTCGGCCACCGCGCTCGCCGCAGGCGTCGCGGCGCTGATCGTGTCGAAGTATCCCGACCTGTCGCCGCGCCAGGTCGAACAACTCCTCCAGCGGACCGCCTCGACCCACCGCAAGGGACACAACCCGCAGACCGGGTACGGCATGGTCGACGCCGAAGCCGCGCTCAGGGCGGCCGCCGGCCTGAAGCCGGGCACGGCCGCCCTGCCGGTCGGCAAGCAGGGCGCGGGCGGCCACTTCGGCCCCGGCGACGACGGCACCCCGCAGCGCATCGGGCAACCGTGGGACCGGGCGTACCTGGTCATCGGCGGCATCGGCGGCGGGCTCGGACTGCTCGGTCTGGCCGTCGGCCTGTTCCTGTTCCTCGCCGGCCGCCGGGCCGCAGCGCGCAGCAGGCTACCGGCCCTCGCGTCACGCTGATCACCAGCACGGCAACAGCGGTGGGCACCCGCACCCGCGGTGCCCACCGCTTCGCCGCACGGTCAGGTGAGCAGGAGGTTCTGTCGGTGATCTGCTTCGCGGCGCGCTACCTTTTGCCCCGCTTCGTCAACAGCACGATTGCCACGGCAATGGCGCCGGTGACCGCCAGGCAGAGCACGCCAGCGATGAGTGCGAACAAGATCGAGCGTCCCATGACGGGGCAACTTACCGGATCCCGTCCCGATAGGACGCAGCGCTACAGGGCCCGTAAACGACGAGAAACCAGGAGGATTCACGGCAATCCTCGGTCAGGCGGCCGGCTCCCAGGCGTACGCGGCGAGGGGCGGGTCGAGCGGGGCGTCGGTAAGCCGGTTGGCGAAGGTGGAGATGGTGTACGTGCCGACGCCGAGCACCACGTCCAGCGCGTGCCGGGGCAGCCAGCCAGCGGCGAGGAAGGCGTGCAGCTCGTCGTCGGGCACGGCGCCCCGGTGGTCGAGCACGGCGAGGGTGAACCGGCGCAGCGCGTCGAGGCGCCGGTCGGGCAGGTCGGTGCCCGCGCGGAGCGCCGCGACCAGCTCGGGCGGGCCGTCGTGCCGGGTGAGGGTCGCGGTGTGCATGGCCACGCAGAGGTGGCACTCGTTGCGGGTGGCGACGGTCAGCACCACCACCTCCCGGGCAACCGGGTCCAGGTCGGTGGCCTCGAAGACGGCGTTGGCGGTGAGGAAGCCCTTGAGCAGCTCCGGGGACTCGGCCATCAGCGCAACGGCGGCGGGCAGGTGACCGAGTTTGCGGTGGACGCCGGCCATGGTGGCGCGGGCGGCGGCGGGCGCGGTGTCGGGGGTGTGTGCGGTGAAGACGCCTCGGGACATGCCGAGCCCTCCCAGGTACGATAGTCAACGTGGTTGACCAAATAGTAAACGTGGTTGTCGAACGTGACAACGCCTGACCGCGCCGGCTTCGCGCTCCCGCTGCTCCTGCTCGCCGGCTTCCGTACGCTCATCGACGACCTGCACGCCGAGCTGGCCCGGCAGGGCCACCCCGACCTGCGCCCGGTGCACGGCTTCGTCCTCCAGGCGGTCGGCGTGCCCGGCACCACCGCCAGCGAGCTGGGCCAGCGCCTCGGCGTCTCGAAGCAGGCGGCGGGCAAGACCGTCGACCGGCTGGTGACGCTCGGCTACCTGGAACGCGCCGACGACCCCGCCGACGCGCGCCGCAAGCTGGTCCGGCTGACCGATCGAGGACTGGACGGGCTGCGCCGCTCGGCGGTCGTGTTCGACCAGCTCCGGGATCGCTGGGCGGCGGTCCTGGGCACCGACCGGGTCGCGGCGCTGGAGGACGACCTGCGCCGGATGGTCCCGGCCGACGTCTTCCGCCTCGACGTCCCCGGCTGGTTCGGCACCTGACCCGTCAGGACCGGCTACGCCTCAGCGACCCGACCTGCAGGAGCAGAAGTTATGCGAATCTTGAGCGCGCGGCGGCGCTGACACGGCAGGAGGCCCGGTCGGGCCGCCCGGTGACGGGCCAAACAGCCCGATCGCGTCGGACGGTAGCGACCCGGAAAGCGTCCTGTCAGGCCCGCAGCTCAGGTCCTGGAAGAGAAGTGGAGGCCCTGCCCTCGATGCCATAGAGCACTCCCGGGTCCACCAGGATGACGTCCGGTCGCGTCGACGCGGCCATGATCAAGTCCTCAGTGAACCCCTCCGCGCTCGCCAACAGCAGGCGAGTGTGGGCGGTGTCGACTCCTGGACGGCGGACGAGCAATTCCCGTACGCGCCGCAACCGCTCCAGGTCCGCCTGACCCAACCGTCGGCCCCACTTCGTCTCCCCGATCGCGAGCAGCGGACGCGGACCGTCGCCGAGCGGCGGCTCACCCAGCGCGACGAGATCCAGCTCGTGGCTGGTACGGGAGGACGGGTCCGTCACGGTCGCGGCACTGGCCTCCGCGACGATGCCGTCGAAGACGTCGAGATCGGCGAAACGGATGGCCCACTGCCGAACGATCTCCTCGAATCGGGGGCCGAGGACCGCACTGGCGTATCGACGCTTCGACCTACGCCAGACGTCTCCGCCGCGCCGCTGTTCCAGCGCGGTCCAGGCGGGTCGCATGACGGCCTGGTAGAAGGTGATGAGCGGTTCGGTGATCCGGTAGCTGCTGCGTCCGCTCCGCAGCGGGTCCGGTTCCCGCACCAGCAGGCCGGCATCCTCCAGCACGGTGAGTGGATGTTGCAGGTCATTCGCCTTGCGTCCGATGTAACCGGCGATCCCGCCACGACTGGCGTTGCCCTCGGCAACCGCCGACAGCACGGAGTGGTAGAGCGCGGCATCCCGCAGATCAGGATCCTCGGCGAGCAGGTAACGCGCCTCCCGGAACAACGGCCGCGCCGGGTTGAGGACCGCACGCACCACCCAACTGTCGAAGTCGTCCGGACCGCTCGGCGCGTCGTCCTGGACGTACTCCCGACGGTAGGCCGGCGTCCCACCCACGATGGCGAAGACCTTCACGGCCAGCAACGGGTCCTCGATGCCCCAGAACGCCGCGGCGGCCCGATAGTCCAGCGGCTGCACCGGTAGCTCCAGGCCGGCCCGGCCGCGCAGCGGGGCGGACCCGGCGAGCAGGCCACCCATGAAGGACAGGGCCGATCCGCAGAGCAGCAGGCGGGTACGGGACTCGGCACGTTCCGGCCGCCCGGGCGTAAGGGCGTGCTGGATGATCGACGGAAGGTCCCGGGCCGCACGTACCAGATACGGGAACTCGTCGATGACCACGGTCACCGGGCGTTCCCGGCCCAGGGCGAGCAGGGCATCCACCGCCGCGCTCCAGTCCGCCAGCTGAACCGGGCCCGGCGCATCCGCGAAGGCGCCGAGCGCCTCGCCGAGCCGCCGTAGCGCATCCGCCGCCGTCGCCTCGGTGGCCCCGAAGTAGAAGCCGCCGCTGGCTCGGGCCAGCTCGTAGAGCAGGAGCGTCTTACCCTGCCGGCGTCGCCCACTGACCACCCCGAGCGTCGCGCCAGGGCGCTCGTCGGTGGCGAAGCGGGTCAGCTCGGCCCACTCGACGTCCCGGTCGAAGATCCCCTTCGGCTTGGACAGTTGAGCCACGAGAGCCACCGCATTTCATAGAACTACAGTTCTTAGAAGTGTAGTCCTACATTTTGCAGAGGTAGGAGTAGACAGGGTCGCCCCGTGGCGCGACCGTACGAGTATGAGTGACGCGTACGTGGTGGGCGACCCGGACGGCCTCTCCCCGCTGCTGCGGGAGATCCGGGACGCGGTCGCCAGGGAGCTGCACGCCCAGCTGGCCATGCGGGCCGAACGGATCGAGCTGGCCGACGTTCCCGAGATCGCCTACCAGGTGGCGCTCGGCGTCAACCGGGTGCTCACCGGCCGACGCCCGACGGGGATCAGTTGACGCCGGCGTACGAGTGCAGGCCGGTGAAGAAGAAGTTGACCCCGAACAGGTTCATCAGCATGGTCAGGAAGCCCAGGATCGAGATCCAGGTGGCCACGTTCCGCTTGACGCTCGGAGTGGCTCGGGCATGCAGGTAGCCGGCGTACACCACCCAGGAGATGAACGCCCAGGTCTCCTTGGGGTCCCAGCCCCAGGCCCGACCCCAGGCCGCCTCGGCCCAGATCGCCCCGGCGATCACCGCGAAGGTGAAGATCGGGAAGGCGAAGGCGTGCAGCGCGAAGGTCAGCCGCTCCAGGCCGGCCGCCGCCGGCAGCCGGCGGGCCAGGGTGTACGGGAAGCTCCGCCGCCCCTGCTCCCAGCCGGCCCGCATCAGGAACGCCGCGGCCGGCACCACGCCCAGCAGGAAGATGCCGGAGGCGAAGATGATCGTCGACACGTGGATGATGAACCAGTACGACTGCAGCGCCGGCATCAGCGGCGTGACCTGCACGTAGAGCTTCAGCTCGGCGAACGCCAGCAGCAGCACCATGACCAGGGTCAGGAAGAGCCCGAGCCGGCGCAGCGCGGGGTGCCGCCAGAGCACCGCCAGCCAGGCCGCGGCCCCGATGAAGGTGACCGTCAGCACGAACTCGTACATGTTGCCCCAGGGCATCCGCTCGGCGGCCACGCCCCGGGTGACGACCGCGCCCAGGTGCAGGACGACGGCGAGCGCGGTGACCCAGCCGGCGATCCGCCCGGCGAGCACGGCCCGGGTGGCCGAGCGGCTGGGCCGGGTCTCGGCCGGGGCCGGTGCCGGCGCCGACACGGTCCCGCCGGCACCGCCGACACCGGCGCCCACCAGCTCGCGGGCCGGGGCGGCCGCCTTCACCGCCACCGCGCGGGCGTTGCCGAGCGCGTACTCGACGGCGTGACTGATCATCGCGACCAGATACGCCAGGATCGCGTACGTGACCAGCTGGTCGGAGAGTGCGGACATCACTCGACCCCTTCTCGCGCCCGGCTGGCGCGTCGCCCGTCGTCGCTGACCGCGGCGACGAGCTGCGCAAACTCGTCGGCGAACCCTGGATGCTCGGTGCGCGGCAGCCCACCGGCCTCCACCAAACTACTACCGCGCGTCGGAGATCCACCCTCGGGGGGCGAAACCCGGAACCAGACCCGCCGCCGCCGGGCGAAGAGCGAGCCCATCAGGCCGGCGAGCAGCGTCACGCAGGCGCCGAGCATCAGCGTCTGCCCGGGGGCGTGGCGGACCGCGATGGTGATGTAGGGCTTCGTGCCGACGAACTCCAGTGTGCTGCCGTCGTCCAGGGTCCACTTCTCGCCCATGGCCAGCTTCTTGTTGCCGATCTCCTTGAGCTTGCCGTTGTCGATCTGCCGCTGGTCGAGCTGGTAGACCGACCCGGGGATGCCGGCGTCCAACCCGAGGTTTCCCCGGTAGGCCCGCAGGTTCACCGCCGGGTTGCGCTCCTCGGGGAACTGCGACGCGACGAACGGGGCACTCTCCGGAGCGGTGGGCAGGTAGAGCCCGTCGAAGGCGATCTGCTGGGCCGGGTCCCGCTGGCCGGTCCTGGGGTCGACGTTCGCGTCCGGGAACGCGGCCACCCCCTCCTCCGTCGCGTTCGCGTCGCCGGTGCGCAGGAACGGTGCCTCGCTGGTCTGGGTGTTGCCGTACTTGTCGGTGTACCTGAGGATCGGCGCGTACCCGTTGCCGAGCAGGTAGACGTTGGCCGAGCCGAGCCGCAGCGGCGAGTTCACCGAGAAGCCGGCGCTCCGCTCCGACCCGTCGGCCAGGTGGTCGACCTTCACCGTGGCCCAGTAGCGGGCGGCCTGCCCGGAGGCCAGGTAGTCCGCCTCGAACCGCTCCAGGGTGAGGCAGAACGGCGGCAGGTCGGCGCTGTCCACCCGGGGGCCGAGCGTCGCCTCGGCGTACTGCTGCCGGGTGTTGCAGAAGGCGTTGTCCGCGCCCGCCACGAGGATGCGGTTGCCGTGCCAGCCGTACCAGGACCCGACCGCGACCCCGAGCAGGACGGCGACCAGCGAGACGTGGAAGAGCAGGTTGCCGGTCTCCTTGAGGTAGCCCTTCTCGGCGGAGACCTCGTTGCCGCGGACCACGACCCGCCAGCGGCGGCGGCGCAGCACCGCCGCGATCGCCTCGGGGTCGGCGGCGGCCGGGGCCTCCAGCACCGTGTGCTGCGGCAGCCGCTCCAGGCGCTTCGGGGCGGCCGGCGGCCTCAGCCGCAGCGCGCGGACGTGGTCGCGGGCCCGGGGCAGGATGCAGCCGACCAGCGAGGTGAAGAGCAGCAGGTAGATCGCGGAGAACCAGACCGAGCCGAAGACCTCGAACATGCCGAGCTGGTCCAGGCGCGGGGCGAGGTCGGGGTGGTCGACGAACCACTGGTTGACCTTCTCCGGGCTGACGCCGCGCTGCGGGAGCACCGAGCCGGGGATGGCGGCGACGGCGAGCAGGAAGAGCAGGATCAGCGCGGTACGCATGCTGGTGAGCTGCCGCCACGAGTTGCGCAGCAGGGCGAGCACCGGGTTGACCCGCCGCCGGGGCGCGGGCGGGGCCGCCGGCCGGTCGTCCACGGTCGTCATCAGATGCTCACCTCGCCCACGCCCACGTGCGTCTGCAGCCAGATCACGAAGTTCTGCCAGCCGCCGGTGACCAGCGCCAGGCCGATCAGGATCAGCAGGGCACCGCCGATCCGGGTAACCCACCGGCTGTTGCGCCGGACGGCGCGGAACACCCCGAGCAGGCGGCGGAAGCCCAGCCCGAAGACGACGAACGGTACCCCCAGCCCGAGGCAGTAGGCCACGGCGAGCAGCACCGCCCGGTCGGTTTTGCCCTCCGCCGTCGCCAGGCCGAGCACCGCGCCGAGCGTCGGGCCGGTGCACGGCAGCCAGCTCAGCGCGAAGACCGCGCCGAGCACCGGGGCGCCGAGCAGCCCGGCGGCGGGCAGCCGGCGGATGCGGAACTCGCGCTGCAGCCCGGGGATCACCCCGAGGTAGCCGAACCCGAGCACCACGACCAGCGCGCCGATGACGATCTCCAGCGTGCGCTCGTGCTCGAAGAAGAGCCTGCCGACGCCGGAGAAGAGGATCGCGGTGGCGGTGAACACGGCGGTGAATCCGGCGATGAAGAGCAGCGTGCCGGCGAGCACCCGCCCCTTGACCGCCGCCACCGGCCGGGCCGCCGGGGGCGCCGCGACGGCCACCGCGCCGCCGGTCGGGCCGTCCCCGCCGCCTTCGCTGTCCGCCGGGGCCGGGGACGTCGACCGGGGACCGTTCCTTTCCGCCCGCCCCTCCAGGTCGGCGCCGGCCAGCCCGGTGACGTACGACAGGTAGCCGGGTATCAGCGGCAGGACGCACGGGGACAGGAAGCTGACCAGCCCGGCGAGCGCCGCCGCGCCCACGGCCAGCAGCAGCGGGCCGGACTCGGCGAGCTGGCGGAAGGTCTCACCCATCAGCGGGATCCGGACGCCGGCTGCTCGGCGGCGATCCGCTCGACGACGGGCCGCAGCCGGTCCTGGGTCACCGCGGCCCGGATCACGACGGCGATCCGCCCCTCGCGGTCCAGCACGACGGTGGCCGGGATGGTGTTCGGCGGGATGTCCAGGGCCAGCGCCAGCCGGCTCGCCGGATCGAAGAGGCTCGGGTAGGTGACCCGGCCCTCCTCGAAGGCGATCGCCTTGTCCTTGCTGTCCTGCACGTTGATGCCGAGGAAGCTGACCCCGGACGCCTTGGTGGCCTGGTAGGTGGCTTCGAGGTCGTCGGCCTCGGCCCGGCAGGGCGCGCACCAGGAGCCCCAGAAGTTGACCACGACGACCTGGCCGCGCGCGTCGGCGACGTCGTACCGGCCGCCGGTGAGCAGGTCACCGGCGAGCTTGGGGGCCTTCGACCGCTGGTCGGGCGCGCACTCGATGACGCCGTTCTGGTCGGAGCAGCGGCTCTCCTGGCTTCCGGAGGAGCAGCCGACCAGCGCCGTACCGGCGGTGACGGCGGCGAGCAGGGCGGCGACGAGCCTCCGGGTGAGCATCAGGCCCCCTTGGCCGTCCGGGCGGTCGGCGAGATCGCGATCAGGTGGGCCGCCGGCTCGGAGTACCCGATGCCGACGATCTTGGCGCCGTCGAAGTGGAACGAGGTGAGGCTGGCCAGCCCGCACTGCCGCCTGCGCGGGTCGTGCCAGAGCCGCTTGCGCTCGACGTACCGGCGCAGCGTCCAGATGGGGAGCTGATGGGAGACGAGCACAGCCTCGCGTCCCTCGGCGGCGATCCGGGCGGCGTGCAGCGCGGCGAACATCCGCTCGGCGATCGCCCGGTAGGCCTCACCCCAGGACGGGGTCACCGGGTCGCGCAGCACCCACCAGTTGCGCGGGTCGCGGAACGACCCGTCGCCCGGGGAGACCTTCTTGCCCTCGAACCAGTTGGCGCTCTCGATCAGCCGCTCGTCCACCCCGACCGGGAGACCGAACTGCGCGGCGATCGGCTCGGCGGTCTGCTGCGCGCGTTCCAGCGGGCTCGCCACCACGTGCACGACGGTCTTGTCGGCGAGCGCCTGGGCGGCGGCCTTGGCCATCTGGACGCCCAGCTCGGAGAGACGGAAACCGGGCAGCCGGCCGTAGAGGATGCCGTTCGGGTTGTACACCTCGCCGTGCCGCAGCACGTGGACCACCGTCTCGCTCACGCCGCCACTCCGCTCCGCTCCGCGGCGGCGCGAGGCGCCACGCTACTGAGCCTGATGGTTCGCTCGCTCCGCTCGCTCACGGCCTTTACCCCCCGTGTCCCGCCGCTGCCGCCGCCGTCGCCGCGCCCGGCAGGGCGTCGGCGATCTGCTCCAGGGCGGCGTCGTCGATCGCCGCCGACACGAACCAGGCCTCGAACGCGCTCGGCGGCAGGTAGACGCCGGCCGCGAGCAGCGCGTGGAAGAACGCCTTGAACGCGGGCACCTGCTGAGTGCGGGCGCTGTCGTAGTCGACCACGTCGGCGTCGGTGAAGAAGATCGAGAACATGTTGCCCGCGGTCGACAGGCGGTGCGGGACGCCGGCGGCGGCCAGCGCGTCGGTGGCGAGTTTGCCCACCACGGCGGCCGTCTCGTCCAGCTTCCGGTAGAGCGCGTCGTCCGCCAGCCGCAGCGTGGCCAGGCCGGCGGCGCACGCCAGCGGGTTACCGGAGAGGGTGCCGGCCTGGTAGACCGGGCCGGCCGGCGCCAGCCTGGACATGACCTCCGCACGCCCGCCGAACGCCGCGGCGGGCAGTCCGCCACCCATGACCTTCCCGTACGTCCACAGGTCCGCGTCGCTGGCGTCGAGGCCGTGCCAGCCGGCGCGGGAGACCCGGAACCCGGTCATCACCTCGTCGACGATGAGCAGCGCGCCGTGCGCGTGGGCGATCCGGGCGAGCTGCTGGTTGAAGCCGTCGCGCGGGGCGACCACGCCCATGTTGCCGGCGGCCGCCTCGGTGATGATCGCCGCGATGTGCGCTCCCTCGGCGGCGAAGGCCTCCTCCACCGCACGGAGGTCGTTGTACGGCAGCACGATGGTGTCGCCGGCGGCCGCGCCGGTCACGCCGGGCGAGTCGGGCAGGCCGAACGTGGCCACGCCGGAGCCGGCGGCGGCGAGCAGCGCGTCCGAGTGGCCGTGGTAGCAGCCGGCGAACTTGATGATCTTTGCGCGGCCGGTGAAGCCGCGGGCCAGCCGGATCGCCGACATGGTCGCCTCGGTGCCCGAGTTGACCAGGCGGACCTGCTCGACCGGGGTGCGGTCGACGATCTCCGCGGCCAGCTCGACCTCGCCCGGGGTCGGCGTGCCGAAGCTGGTGCCGTACGCGGCGGCGGCCTGCACCGCCTCGACCACCGCGGGATGGGCGTGGCCGAGGACCAGCGGGCCCCAGGAGCAGACCAGGTCGACGTAGCGGCGACCGTCGGCGTCGAAGAGCCAGGGACCCTCCCCCCGGACCATGAAGCGCGGGGTGCCGCCGACGGCACGGAACGCGCGTACAGGGGAGTTCACCCCGCCGGGCACGATGGCCTTGGCGCGGTCGAACAGGGCCTCGGAGGCCGGCGCGTCGGCCGGGTAACGGCCGGATCCGGCGGAAATGGTCTCGGTCACGATGCCGCCATTGTGTCAGCGTCGGGCGGCTGATCAGCAGCCACCCCGCACGGGGGGTTACCGGGCTCACGCCGTCCGTCCGGCCGAGATCGACAGCTGGGGTGCCTCGACGGGCCGGGCGGTCGAGATCGCGATAGGCTAACCGGGTGGATCGTGCCGAACTGTCCATCGCGGTACACCGGTCGGGCGACGAAGCCGTGCTTCGCCTCGCTGGTGAGATCGACATGCTCACGGCCGCCCAGCTGTCGACTGTCGTCAATGAGGTGCTGACCGATGCGCCGCCGCGCATCGTGCTCGACCTCGGCGGGGTGACCTTCTGCGACTCGCAGGGGCTCGGCACGCTGGTGGTGCTGAGCCGCAAGGCCAGCCACGCGCAGAGCCTCCTGGTCCTCAGCAACGTCGGCGACTTCCTCCTGCGCGTCCTGGACATCACCGGCCTCCGCTCGGCCCTGATGATCCGCAACGAAACCGCCCCCTGACCCACCCCGCCCGTTTGCTGCGTTGATCAAGAAGCTTGCGTCTGCCGGCGGCGATGTTCTGACGCAAACTCCTTGATCAACGGTGCGGGCCGCAGGGGTCAGGTGACGGGGGTGTCGCGGCGGTGGAAGGCCGTGAGGCCGGCGAGCGCGAGCAGCAGCGCCACGAGGGCCAGCACGTAGAGCGGGGTGGCGTTCCAATGCTCCCGCAGCACCTGCGGGGTGTGGTTGAACGGGGAGAGATCCAGCAGCCGCCGGTCCAGCTTCAGCACGGCGCCGAGCTGGCCGAGCAGCACGCAGACCGCGAGCACCGCCCAGGCCACCGAGGCGAGCCGGGGCAGCAGCCCGAAGAGCAGCACGGCGATCCCGGTCAGCACCCACGCCGCCGGCACCTGGGCCAGCCCGGCGCCGACCATCCGGGGCAGCTCCGCCGGCACGCCGTGCACGCTCAGCCCGTAGGTCAGGCCGGTGGTGAAGCCGGTCACGGCGAGCACCACCACCGGCCCGAGCAGCGCGAACACCACGTGGGACAGCAGCCAGGTCGAGCGGTGCACGCCGGTCGCCAGCAGCGGCTCGGCCCGCCCGGCGGTCTCCTCCGCCCGCATCCGCAGGGCGGCCTGGACGCCGTACCCGGCCGCGGCCAGGCCGGCCAGGCTCAGCGTGGCGCCCAGGTAGGCGTCGGACAGCCCCGAGGCACCGCCGATCCGGGCCATGATCTCCTCCAGCTGCGGGTTGCCCTCGACGGACCGGCCGGCGGCCTGCGCCGCCCCGCCGAGGATCAACCCGAGCAGACCGAAGCCGACCGACCACCAGAGGATCTGCGCGCGGTGCAGCCGCCAGGCCAGCCCGAACGATCCGGAGAGGGCCCGGCCGGCGGTGGTCGGCCCGAGCCGGGGCGGCAGCACCCCGGCCCCCAGGTCGCGGCGCACCGAGACCGGGTACGCGACCGCCGCGATCAGCACCGACGCGACGAGCGGCAGGGCCAGCACCCACCAGCGCTCCCCCTCGTACGGCCGCACCCGCGGCGCCCAGCCCAGCGGGGAGAGCCAGCTCGGCCAGTCGTGCGTGGCGGTGTCACCCAGCAGCCGGAGCCCGAAGGCGGCACCGAGCACCGCGATGGCGATGCCCCGCGCCCCGCCCGCGGTCTCGGTGAGCTGGGCGGCCAGCCCACCGATCGTGGCGAAGACGACGCCGGTCAGCGTGGCGGAGAGGCCGTACGCGTACGAGCCGGCCGCCGGCAGCCCGGTGGAGACCAGCCCGGCCGCGGTGAGCAGCCCGAGCAGCAGGTCGGCCGCGTACGTCACGAGCAGCGCGGCGGTCAGCCCGGCGTACCGGCCGAGCACCGTGCCGCCGAGCAGCTCCCGCCGGCCGGCCTCCTCCTCGGTGCGGGTGTGCCGGACGACGGTGAGCAGGCTGGCCAGCGCGATGATCACCAGCAGGAAGCCGGAGCGCTGGGCGGTCAGCGCGCCGACGCTGTCGCCGTACACCGGGCCGAGCAGCGCGACGATCGACGGGTTGCGGGCCGTGCCGGCGGCGTACGCGGCCCGGTCGGCGTCCGTCGGGAAGAGCTCGAAGAAGCTGGTCGCGTACGTCATCGGCAGGACGGCGAGCAGCAGCACCCAGAGCGGGAGCAGGACGCGGTCCCGGCGCAGGATCAGCCGGGCCAGGTGACGCGTGCCGGTCAAGGTGTTCATCGGGTCGCCTCGGCAGGGGCCGGTTGGCCGGGGATCGCCTCGTAGTGCCGCAGGAACAGCTCCTCCAGCGTCGGCGGCTGGCTGACCAGGCTGCGTACGCCCAGCTCGGTGAGCCGGCGCAGGGCGGTGTCCAGGGCGGCGGAGTCCACGTCGAAGCGCACCCGGTTGCCGTCCACCCGCAGGTCGTGCACACCCGGCAGGTCGGCCAGCCCGTCCAGTGGCGCGGCGACCTCGGCGTCGATCGCGGTGCGGTGCAGGTGGCGCAGTTCGCCGAGGGTGCCGGACTCGACGGCGCGGCCGTTGCGGATGATCGTCACCCGGTCGCAGAGCGCCTCCACCTCGGCCAGGATGTGGCTGGAGAGCAGCACGGTGCGGCCGTCCTGCTTGGCCCGGCGGACCCAGTGCTGGAAGACCTCCTCCATGAGCGGGTCCAGCCCGGAGGTCGGTTCGTCGAGGATGAGCAGCTCGACGTCGGAGGCGAGCGCGGCCACCAGGCCCACCTTCTGCCGGTTGCCCTTGGAGTAGGCCCGGCCCTTCTTGCGCGGGTCCAGCTCGAAGGAGTCCAGCAGCTCGGCGCGGCGCTTCGGGTCCAGCCCGCCGCGCATCCGGCCCAGCAGGTCGATCACCTCGCCGCCGCTCAGGTTCGGCCAGAGGGTGACGTCACCGGGGACGTACGCGAGGCGGCGGTGCAGGGCGACGGCGTCCCGCCACGGGTCACCGCCGAGCAGCCGGACGGCCCCCGCGTCCGCCCGCAGCAGGCCGAGCAGCACCCGGATGGTGGTCGACTTGCCGGCGCCGTTGGGGCCCAGGAAGCCGTGCACCTCCCCGGTGCGGACGGTGAGGTCGAGTCCGTCGAGTGCCCGGGTCCGGCCGAAATTCTTCACCAGGCCGGACACCTCAATTGGGGTTTCCATACTTCGGAAGCTACGCTCGTTTCATAAACTTGTGAAGACTGTGAGAGCTGGGGCACCATCGTCTTCACGACTTTTTAACGGGAGGAGCCACCGCCGATGCTTGACCACCGCCCGGCCCGCAACGAGGAGGAGGTCCACCTCTTCGTCGAACGGATGGCGATGGCCTTCGCGGACGTCGGCTTTCCCCGGATGGCCGGCCGGGTGCTGTTCACCGTGATGAGCGCGGACGAGCCGCTGACCGCCGCCGAGATCGGCGAGCGGCTCGGGGTCAGTGCGGCGGCGGTCTCCGGCGCGGTCCGCTACCTGACCCAGTTCGCCATGCTGGTCCGCGAGCCGGTCAAGGGCTCCCGGAGGGACCGATACCGGATGCCGGACAACCCCTGGTACGAGGCCACCATCACCAAGACCGCCCTCTACAAGAACTTCATCGACATCGCCAACGGCGGCGTGGACGCGCTGCTCGGGCGAGACACGCCGGCCGGCGAGCGGGTGGCCGAGATGCGGGACTTCTTCCTCTTCGTACAGGGGGAACTCGACACGATGGGCGACCGGTGGCGGGCCTGGCGCGCCGCGAGGGGACACGGCGACCGGGCCGGCTGACCCTTCAGCGGGTGTTGCCCCAGCGGGCCTGCTCCAGGAGGTCCACCGCGCGCTCCCGGGCGTCCGGGCCGTCGTCCGCGCGCAGCAGCGCCGTCGCCTCGTCGACCGCGTCGGTGAGCACCCGCCACTGGGTGTCCCGCTCCCGCACCAGGTCGGACTGGGCGGCGAGCTGCCGGGTCTTCACCCACAGCTCCACGAAGACCGACACCTTGGCGCGCAGCACCCAGGGGTCGAACGGCTTGGTCAGGTAGTCGACCGCGCCCACGGCGTAGCCGCGCAGGGCGAGCTGGGCGTCCTTGTCCGCCGCGGTGAGGAAGATGATCGGCACGTGCCGGGTCCGCTCCCGCCGCTTGATGTGGGTGGCGGTCTCGAAGCCGTCCATGTCGGGCATCTGCGCGTCGAGCAGGATCACCGCGAAGTCGTCGACGAGGAGCTGCTTCAGCGCCGCCTCGCCGCTCTCCACCGCGACCGACTGCACCGGCAGCCCCTGGAGGATCGCCTCCAGGGCCATCAGGTTCTCCCGCCGGTCGTCCACCAGCAGCGCCTTGGCCGTCTGGGTCACGGGGTCTCCTCGCCTCGGCTCCGGCCGATCCAGGACGCCATCATCTCGATCAGCTCGTCCAGGTCCACCGGCTTGGTGATGTAGTCACTACCCCCGGCCGTGATCGCCGAATCCCGGTCACCGGGCATCGCCTTGGCGGTCAGGAACACGATCGGCAGGTCCACGAAGCGGTGATTGCGCCGGATCTGCCGGGTCGTCTCGTAGCCGTCCTGGTCCGGCATCATCGCGTCCATCAACACGATGTCCACCTCCGGATGCTCGGCCAACTGGCGGACGCCGTCCGCCCCGTTGTCCGAGTACAGCACGGTCATCCCGTGCAGTTCCAACGCGGAGGTCAGGGCGAACACGTTACGGACGTCGTCGTCGACGATCAGGACGGTCACGCCCTCCAGCCGCCGGGCCGCCGGAGTCTCCTGCGGCTGCGGCAGCTCCATCGGCATGAGCAGCGACGACGGCAGGCCCGCGCGGCTCGGCGAGGGTGGCGCCGGCGCCACCACCGCGTCCGGTGCCAGCACGTCCGGTACGAAGAGGGTGAAGGTCGACCCCTGGCCGGGCGCCGACGACACGGTGATCGTGCCGCCGAGCAGGCGCGCCAGGTCCCGGCTGATCGACAGGCCCAGCCCGGTGCCCCCGTACCGGCGGCTCGTGGTGCCGTCCGCCTGCTGGAAGGCCTCGAAGATCAGCGACAGCTTGTCATCGGAGATACCGATCCCGGTGTCGATCACCGTGAACGCGATCACCCGCCGGGCGTTGGTCAGCGCGGGCACGTCGAAGACCGCGTTCTCGGCGGCCGGGGCGATCCGCAGCGTCACCGCGCCGTGGTCGGTGAACTTCACCGCGTTGGAGAGCATGTTGCGCAGAATCTGCTGCAACCGCTGGGCGTCGGTGACCAGCGCCGGGGGCAGATCCTTGCTGATCCGTACCTGGAAGTCGAGGCCCTTCTCCTCGGCCTGCGGGGCGAACGCCTGCTCGACGTAGCCGCGCAGCTCGGAGAAGCGCACCTCGGTCGGCTCCACGTCCATCCGGCCAGCCTCGATCTTGGCCAGGTCCAGGATGTCGTCGATCAGGGAGAGCAGGTCCGATCCGGCGCTGTGGATGGTGCGGGCGAACTCGGTCTGCTTCGGCGTCAGGTTCTGGTCCGGATTCTCGGCCAGCAGCCGGGCCAGCAGCAGCAGCGAGTTCAACGGCGTGCGCAGCTCGTGGCTCATGTTCGCCAGGAACTCCGACTTGTACGCCGACGCCCGGGTGAGCTGCTGCGCCTTCTCCTCCAGGCCGAGCCGGGCCAGCTCGATCTCCCGGTTCTGGGTCTCGATGTTGGCCTTCTGCTCGGAGAGCAGCTTGGCCTTGTCCTCCAGTTCGGCGTTGGTGCGCTGCAACTCCGCCGACTGCTCCTGAAGTTCGAGCGCCAGCCGCTGCGACTGGGCCAGCAGCTCCTCAGTACGCCGGTTGGCCTGGATCGTGTTGACCGCGATGCCGATCGTGGTGACCAGCCGCTCCAGGAACGACAGGTGCAGCTCGGAGAAGGTGATCACCCCGGCGAACTCGATCACGCCGAGCAGCTCGCCCTCGAACAGGACGGGCAGCACCACGAGGTCGGCCGGGGGCGTCTCGGCCAGCCCGGAGCGCAGCATCAGCCGCCCGTCGGGCTGGGCGCTGACCCTTATGGTCCGCCGGGAAAGGGCGGCCTGGCCGACCAGCCCCTCGCCGGGCCCGAAGGTCACGTCGTGCCCCCGCGCCACATACCCGTACGAGGCGGTGAGCCGCAGCCGCATGCTCCCCTCGGAGCTGTCCGCCAGGAAGAACGCGCCGAGCTGCGCGTCGACCAGCGGGGTCACCTCCATCATGATCATGCGGCAGACCTCGCCGAGGTCCCGCTGGCCCTGGAGCAGGCCGCCGATCCGGGCCAGGTTGGAGTCCAGCCAGCCCTGCTCGGCGTTCTTCTTCGTCGTCTCCCGGAGGGTGACGATCATCTGGTTGATGTTGTCCTTCAGCTCGGCGACCTCGCCCTGCGCCTTGACGGCGATCCGCTGGGTCAGGTCGCCCCGGGTCACCGAGGTGGAGACCTGGGCGATCGCCCGGAGCTGGGTGGTCAGGGTCGAGGCGAGCTGGTTGACGTTCTCGGTGAGGTCGCGCCAGGTGCCCGAGACGCCCTTCACCTGCGCCTGGCCGCCGAGCTTGCCCTCGGTGCCCACCTCACGGGCCACCCGGGTCACCTCGTCGGCGAACGACGACAGCTGATCCACCATCGTGTTCACGGTGGACTTCAGCTCCAGGATCTCGCCCTGCGCGTCCACCGTGATCTTCTGGCTCAGGTCACCCTTCGCGACCGCCGTGGTGACCGAGGCGATGTTCCGCACCTGACTGGTCAGGTTCGACGCCATCGAGTTCACGTTGTCGGTCAGGTCCCGCCAGGTGCCGGACACACCCTTCACCTGCGCCTGACCACCGAGCTTGCCCTCGGTGCCCACCTCACGGGCCACCCGGGTCACCTCGTCGGCGAACGACGACAGCTGATCCACCATCGTGTTCACGGTGTTCTTCAGCTCCAGGATCTCGCCCTGCGCATCCACCGTGATCTTCTGCGACAGGTCGCCCTTGGCCACCGCCGTGGACACCTGGGCGATGTTGCGCACCTGACTGGTCAGGTTGGACGCCATCGAGTTCACGTTGTCGGTCAGGTCGCGCCAGGTGCCGGCGACGCCGCGTACCTGGGCCTGGCCGCCGAGCTTGCCCTCGGTGCCCACCTCACGGGCCACCCGGGTCACCTCGTCGGCGAACGACGACAGCTGATCCACCATCGTGTTCACGGTGGACTTCAGCTCCAGGATCTCGCCCCGGGCGTCGACCGTGATCTTCTGGCTCAGGTCACCCTTCGCGACCGCCGTGGTGACCGAGGCGATGTTCCGCACCTGACTGGTCAGGTTCGACGCCATCGAGTTCACGTTGTCGGTCAGGTCCCGCCAGGTGCCGGACACACCCTTCACCTGCGCCTGACCACCGAGCTTGCCCTCGGTGCCCACCTCACGGGCCACCCGGGTCACCTCGTCGGCGAACGACGACAGCTGATCCACCATCGTGTTCACGGTGTTCTTCAGCTCCAGGATCTCGCCCTGCGCATCCACCGTGATCTTCTGCGACAGGTCGCCCTTCGCCACCGCCGTGGACACCTGCGAGATGTTCCGCACCTGGCTGGTCAGGTTGCCGGCGAGCTGGTTGACGTTCTCGGTGAGGTCGCGCCAGGTGCCGGACACCCCGCGTACCTGGGCCTGACCGCCGAGCTTGCCCTCGATGCCCACCTCGCGGGCCACCCGGGTCACCTCGTCCGCGAACGACGACAGCTGATCCACCATCGTGTTCACGGTGTCCTTCAGCTCCAGGATCTCGCCCTGCGCGGCCACCGTGATCTTCTGGGAGAGGTCGCCCCGGGCCACCGCGGTGGAGACCTGGGCGATGTTGCGCACCTGCGCGGTCAGGTTCGACGCCATCGAGTTGACGCTGTCGGTCAGGTCCTTCCAGGTGCCGGCGACGTTCGGCACCTCCGCCTGGCCGCCCAGCTTGCCCTCCGTGCCCACCTCACGGGCCACCCGGGTCACCTGCTCGGCGAAGAGCCGCAGGGTGTCGGTGAGCGAGTTGAAGGTGTGGGCCAGCTCGGCCACCTCGCCCTTGGCCGACACGGTGATCTTCTGCGACAGGTCACCCTTCGCCACCGCCGTGGCTACCTGGGAGATCGACCGCACCTGCGAGGTGAGGTTCGACGCCATGGTGTTCACCGAGTCGGTGAGGTCCTTCCAGGTGCCGGCGACCCCGCGTACGTCGGCCTGCCCGCCGAGCTTGCCCTCGGTGCCCACCTCGCGGGCCACCCGGGTCACCTCGTTCGAGAAGGACGAGAGCTGGTCGACCATGGTGTTGACGGTGCGGCCGATGCGCAGGTACTCACCGCGCAGCGGGCGACCGTCGATCTCCAGCGCCATGTGCTGGGACAGATCGCCGTCGGCCACCGCCACGATGACCCGGGCGATCTCGGTGGTCGGCCGGCCCAGGTCGTCGATCAACGAGTTGATCGCCCGCTGCCCCTCCGCCCACGAGCCGTCCAGGCCCTCGTCGTCGAGGCGTTCGGTCAGCCTGCCGTCCCGGCCGACGATCCGGCTGATCCGGCGCAGGTCCAGGTGCTGCCGCTCCTGCAGCGACACCACGTCGTTGAAGGCGTCGGCCACCTCACCGGCCAGGCCGGCCCGTCGAGGCAGCCGGACTTTGAGGTCGCCCCGGCGCACCTGCCGCAGCGCCTCGACGAGGTCGCCGAGGAGCGCCTCGTGCTCGGGCGCGGACGGGTCCGCGGCTAGCGACTGTTTCGCCGTGGTCATCATTCCTCGCTCAGCTCGGGGCCAACCGGCTCGTGCCGACATCCCACCATTCTGCCCGCGGCAGGTCGAGGTGACGACCAGCCGACCCGGCGCGCCCCCTCGCTTGGCGGAGTGCCGCGGCGGGGGGGCGCTTGGCACCAGGGACGGCGGCGGTGGAGGATACGAAGGTGTCAGCGGAGGCGGGGCCCGCGATGGACGGCGGCGCGGATGAGCACGTCCGGCGTGTCCGGCTCCCCGCCGACCGGCGTACGCCCGCCGCGGCCCGGGCGCTGGTCCGGTCCGTCCTCGGCGAGGCGGATCTGGACGAACTGCTCAACGAGGCCCTGCTGCTCACCACGGAACTCACCACCAACGCCATCGAGCACGCGCGCACCGAACTCGACATCGAGGTCGAGGCGGACAACGGGGGGCTTACCGTCACGGTCACCGACTTCGCGTCCGGTCCGGTCGAGGAACTGATCGTCGGGGTACGCAACGTCAGCACCGAGATCGCCGAGGTGGCCGAGCGCGGGCGCGGCCTGCTGCTGGTGGACCACTTCGCCAGCCGGTGGGGCACCACCTACCTGCCCACCGGCAAGGGCGTCTGGTTCCGGCTCGACCGGCACGAGGTGACGTCCGCCGCGCCACCGGCCGTGGCCGAGCACCACACGGCGGTCACCCCGGGCGGGGCGACAGACAGCGCCCCGAGCGCCGCCGCGATGAGCGAGCTGATGCAGACCACCCCCGACCCGTACGCGGACGACCCGCTGCCGGAGTTCGCCAACGGGCTGCTGGCCCGGCTCGCCGAGATGGTGGGCGCGGCCGGCGGCGTGGTCCGGCTGGACCGGGGCGACGGGCAGGGCACCCAGGTGCTCGCCCGGTACGGCCGGCAGCCCCGGGCGGGCAGCGAGCTGCTCCGGGTGCCGCTCGCCGTGCACCGGCCGTACGCCGGCGAGCTGGAGCTGGACGCGGCGCCGTCGGCGTACGCCCGGCCGCTCGCGGTGCTGGCCGCCGAACGGCTCTCGTTGCACCTGGAGAACGACCGGCTGCGCCGGGCGGACGTCCGTCGGTCGGCCTGGCTGACCTTCCTCGCCGAGGCGAGCGAGCTGCTCGCCCAGTCCCTCGACGTCGAGCTGACCATGGCACTCATCCCGCAGCTGGTGGTGCCGCGGCTCGGCCAGTGGTGCGCGGTGCACACCACCGACGAGTGGGGGCGGCTGCGGCTCGCCGCGTGCAGCCACGCCGACGAGTCGGTGCTGCCGCAGCTGCACCGCGTGCTCGAGGAGACCGGACCGGACTCGATCCAGGCCCGGCTGCGGGAGGCGTCCCGGAGCGCCGCGCAGGTGCCGCTCAGCGGGCCGATGGAGGGCTTCGCCGTGCCGCTGATCGCCCGCGGGCAACGGCTCGGCACCCTGGCCGTCGGCCGCCACCAGCGGCATCGGCACGACCCGGACGAGGTCTCGGTGCTGGAGGACGTGGCCCGTCGGGCCGCCCTCGCCATCGAGAACGCCCGCATCCACGCCGAGCGCCGCCGGGTGGCCCAGACCCTCCAGCAGTCGCTGCTGCCGCCGGTGCTCCCGGTCGTCGAGGGCATCGGCTTCGCCGCCGAGTACGTCCCGACCGGCGACGATGCCGACGTCGGCGGCGACTTCTACGACGTGGTCCCACTGCCGGACGGCCGGTGGCTGGTGGTCATCGGCGACGTCTCCGGCAAGGGCGTGCAGGCGGCGGCGGTGACCGGTCTGGTCCGGGACGTGATCCGGGTGCTGGTCGGCGACGGCAAGCCGCTGCCGGAGGTGCTGGGCCGACTCAACGAGACGCTGGTGGAGCGCGGCAGCGGCCGGTACTGCACGCTGGCGCTGGCGGCGGTCGGGCCGGGTGAGGGCGGCCAGCTCGACGTGTCCCTGCACCTGGCCGGGCACGACCGCCCGGTACTGCTGCCCGGTGGCGGCGGGGCGGCCTTCGTCGGCACCGGCGGTACGGCGCTCGGGCTGCTCGACTCGATCACCACCCCGACGGCCGAGATCACTCTCGGCCGGGGTGACGCCCTGATCTTCTACACCGACGGGGTCACCGAGCGCCGGCGCGGCCGGGAGCTGTTCGGCACCGAACGGCTGCGCGAGTCTGCTGCCCCGCTGGCCGGCTACTCCGCCGACGTGGTCGCGGCCCGGCTGCGCGCCACGGCGATCGGCTTCTCCGTGGAGACCCCCCGCGACGACATCGCCATCCTCGTCCTCCGCAACGACACCCTCTGACCGCCGCCCCCTCTGGCGGCGTTGATCAAGAGGTTTGCGTCCGGCGCGGGCCGGATCGTGACGCAAACTCCTTGATCAACGAGAGCGGGGCCTGGGGTCAGAGGCCGCCGGGGAGGCGACCGGGGGCCAGGCGGTGGTGGGGGTCGAGGTGCGCCTTCGCCGTGCGGAGGCGGGGCAGGGTGGGCAGCTCACCCCAGAGGTCGACGGTGCGGCGGACCGGCGCCGGGGCGGACACCACCACACAGCGGCCCTGCCGGGCGAGGAGCACGCCACGGACGGCCGCGAGGATCGAGGCCACCCGGTCGGGGGCCAGCGAGCCGGGCAGCGCGGCGTGCACCGTGCCGACCCCGGCGGAGCCCCGGACCGGCACCGGGCTGCCGGCCGCGTCGCGCAGCGCGTAGACCGCCGCGTGCAGGTCGTTGATGGGCACCTCGATCCGCAGCGCGGTGTCGCCGGGGGCGAAGGGGTAGCGCCCCCACCACTCCGGCGCCGCGTGGCCGACGACCGCATCGCCGCCCAGCAGGGCGGTGAGCCGCTCGGCCCGCTCCGCGACGTCCGCCGGGCCGCCCTCCAGCAGCACCACCAGGCTGCCTGCGGCGGCCGGCCGGGTGGCCTGCCCGGTCAGCGCCGGGTGGTCGGGTCGCCCGGCGACCGACGGGTGCCACGGGGAGACCCGCCGGCGCGGCAGCGGCACCGGTACGGGCAGGTCCAGCTCGACGGCCGCCGGGTCGAGCCGCGCGGCGAGCACCGCCCGGACCAGGTCGTGCACCTCCAGCGGGGTCCAGACCGGCCGGGACACCCAGACCCGGCTGGCCGGCGCGGCCTGCACCCGCAGGGTGGCCGAGACCAGCACGCCCAGGCCACCCTGCGAGCCGCAGAGCAGCCGGGCCACGTCCAGCCCCGGCAGGTCGCCCGTGCCGAAGAGCGCCGCGGCACCGCCGCCAGGCCCGCCGGCGGGCGCCGCCGCGCCGCTCGCCCGGTCGCGAGCCGTCGGTGCCGCCCGGCCCAGCGACGCCGTTCCGGGCTCGCCGACGCTGACGAGTTCGCCGTCGGCGTCCAGGTAGCGCACTCCGACGAGTTGGGCGCACGGGCTGCCGTGCCGGAGCCGGAGCGGGCCGGCCTCGTCGGCGGCGAGCACTCCGCCCAGGGTCGCCCCCGGGGAGGGCGCGTCGACCGGGAGGCGCTGGCCGGTGCGTTCCAGGGTGGCCTGGACCGCCCGGAGCGGGGTGCCGGCGCCGATCTCGGCCACCCCGGAGCCCTGCGGTTCGTGCCAGACCCCGGCGAGCCGGCCGGTGTCCAGCATGATGTCGACCTGCGCCGGGGCGGCTCCCCAGTCGATCTTCGTGCCGGCGCCGCGCGGCACCACCGTCAGGTCGTGCGCGGCGGCCAGCCGCAACACCTCCGCGGCGGCGTGCGGGCCGCCCGGCACCGCCACCCAGCGGGCCGTCCGGCCGGCCACCTCGTCGGCCGGGCCGGCGAACCGGGCGAACGGCGGGCCGCAGATCTCGGCCAGGCGCCGGGTGATGTCGAGGGCTCCGGGACGATGGGTGGAACTCGCTGCAGCCGCCATGGCGGTCATCGTACACATGTTCGAAAGCCTCGGCGGCAAGTTGCCGGATCCGGCAGAGCGCGGGCCCGGAGCCGGGCGGCCGGCCGGTAACGTGACGCCGTGACCACCGAGACTCCCGTCGCCAAGCGCGTGCCGAGCGAGCGCACCCACCACGGCGACACCGTCGTCGACGAGTACGCCTGGCTGGCGGCCAAGGACGACCCGGCGACGATCGCCTACCTGACCGCGGAGAACGCGTACACCGAGGACCGCACCACGCACCTGGCGGAGCTGCGGTCCCAACTGTTCGAGGAGACCCGCCGGCGCACCCAGGAGACCGACCTGTCGGTGCCCACCCGCAAGGACGGGTACTGGTACTACACCCGCACGGTCGAGGGCCAGCAGTACGGCGTGCACTGCCGCCGGGCCGTCCGGGACGGCGAGACCGCGCCCCCGATCAGCGCCGACGGCGCCCCGCTGGACGGCGAGGAGGTGCTGCTCGACGAAAACCTGCTCGCCGAGGGGCACGACTTCTTCGCCCTCGGCGCGTTCGACGTCAGCCCGGACGGGCGCTGGCTCGCATACTCGACGGACCTCGCCGGCGACGAGCGGTTCACCCTGCGGATCAAGGACCTGAGCACCGGCGAGGTGCTGCCCGACCAGATCCCGGACACCTTCTACGGCACCGCCTGGTCGAGCGACGCCTCGACGCTCTTCTACGTCACGGTGGACGACGCCTGGCGGCCGAACCGGGTCTGGCGGCACGCCGTCGGCACCCCGTCGAGCGAGGACGTGGTGGTCCACCAGGAGGACGACGAGCGGTTCTGGGTGGGCGTCGAGCTGACCCGCTCCGAGCGGTTCGTGCTGATCGACATCCACAGCAAGATCACCAGCGAGGTACGGGTCGTCCCGGCGGCCAACCCGACCGGCGAGCCCGCCGTCATCGCCCCGCGTCGGCAGGGCGTCGAATACTCGGTGGAGCACCACGGGCACCGGTTTCTGATCCTGCACAACGACGGCGCGGAGGATTTCGCCCTCGCGTTCACCTCGGCGGACACGCCCGGCGACTGGACCCCGTTGATCGAACACTCGCCCGGCACCCGGCTGGAGTCCGTCGACGCGTTCGAGAACCACCTGGTCGTCTCGCTGCGCAGCAACGGGCTGACCGGGCTGCGGGTGCTGCCGGTCGGCGGCGGCGACCCGTACGACATCGACTTCCCGGAGCCGATCTACAGCGTCGGGCTGGACGCCAACCCGGAATACCGCACCCGCGAGCTGCGGCTCCGCTACACCTCGCTGGTCACCCCGGACTCGGTCTACGACTACGACCTGGTCACCCGGCAGATGGTGCTGCGCAAGCAGAAGCCGGTCCGCCCCGGGCCGGACGGGCGGGCGTACGACCCGGCCGACTACGAGCAGCACCGGGACTGGGCACTGGCCGACGACGGCACCCGGGTGCCGATCTCGCTGGTCTGCCGGAAGGACACCCCGCGCGACGGCTCCGCCCCCTGCCTCATCTACGGCTACGGCTCGTACGAGGCGAGCATGGACCCGTGGTTCTCCATCGCCCGGCTCAGCCTGCTCGACCGGGGCGTCATCTTCGCCGTGGCGCACATCCGCGGCGGCGGCGAACTCGGCCGGCGCTGGTACGACGAGGGCAAGCTGCTCGCCAAGAAGAACACCTTCACCGACTTCGTGGCCTGCGCCCGGCACCTGGTCAAGGCCGGCTGGACGGCCACCGACCGCCTGGTGGCCCGGGGCGCGTCGGCCGGCGGCCTGCTGATGGGCGCGGTGGCCAACCTCGCGCCGGACGCGTTCACCGGGATTGTCGCGCAGGTGCCCTTCGTGGACGCGCTCACCTCGATCCTCGACCCGTCGCTGCCGCTCACCGTCACCGAATGGGAGGAGTGGGGCAACCCGCTCGACGACCCCGAGGTGTACGCGTACATGAAGTCGTACACCCCGTACGAGAACGTGGCCCCGGTCGCCTACCCGGCCATCCTCGCGGTGACCAGCCTGAACGACACCCGGGTGCTCTACCACGAGCCGGCCAAGTGGATCGCCCGGCTGCGGGCGGTCGCCCCGGAGGGCAACTACCTGCTCAAGACCGAGATGGGCGCCGGCCACGGCGGCCCGAGCGGTCGCTACGACGCCTGGCGCGAGGAGGCGTTCATCAACGCCTGGATCCTCGACCGGCTGGGCCGAGCCTGATCCCGCCACTGACGCGCCGCGCCCTTGGCCCCGCTTTCCCGGAAGGAGTGCCTATTTCGACTCCGATAGCCACTCTTCCCGGGCAAGTGCGCGAGGGCCTCAGGGAGCGGGAGCGGTGAGCACCGACGCCAGGACCGCCGGGTCGACGTTGCCGCCGGTGAGCACGGCGGCGGTCCGGCCGGACGGCAGCGCGTCGGCGTGGAAGAGGCGGGCGGCGACCGCCACGGCTCCGCTCGGCTCCACCACCAGCCGGGCCTCCCGGGCCAGCCGGCCCATCGTCGCGGCGATCTCCTCCTCGGTCACCGTGATAATGCCGTCGAGGCGTTCCCGCAGGTGGGCGAGGGTCAACTCGGAGAGGTTGGTACGCAGCCCGTCCGCGCTGGTCCGGTAGGTCCGCTCGACGTCCCAGACCACCAGCTCACCGGCGGCGAGCGACTCCTGGGCGTCCGCGGCGAGCAGCGGTTCCACCCCGACGACGGTGGCCGACGGACGCAGCGCCTTCACCGCGGTGGCGACTCCCGAGGAGAGCCCGCCGCCGCCGACCGGCACCAGCACCACGTCGACGTCGGGCAGGTCCGCCACGATCTCCAGCCCGATGGTGCCCTGCCCGGCGATGATCCGCCGGTCGTCGAAGGGCGGCACCAGCGTGGCCCCGGTGTCGGCGGCGATCCGCTCCGCCTCCGGCAGCCGGCGGGCCCGCGGGACGAACCGCACTTCGGCGCCGAGCGCCCGGATCTGGTCCACCTTGACCTGCGGCGCTCCCTCGGGGACGACCACCGAGCACCGGACCCCGAACGCCCGCGCCGCGTACGCGAGGGCCTGCCCGTGGTTGCCGGACGAGTGGGTCACCACGCCCCGGGACTGGGCGGCCGGGTCGAGCCGGGCCACCGCGTGGGTCGCGCCGCGCAGCTTGAACGACCCCACCGGTTGCAGGCTCTCCGGCTTGAGCCAGAGTTCGTCGTCCCACGGTGCCGGCAGCAGTGGGGTACGCACGACCGTTCCGGCGATGTCGTCGGCAGCAGCCTGGACGTCCTCGATCGAGATCAGCTCCATCGGCCCATCCTGCCCCACCGCCGCGAACCTTCGCCGCCCCTAGACTGCCAGGATGACCGGGACCGCCGAGGAGGAGCCGGCCGGAGCGGAGGCACCCCCGACGGGGGCGGCCCGGCGCGGGCCGACCTGGATGATCCTCGCGGTGGTGGCCGCCGCCCTGCTGGTCTGCTGCTGCTCGGCGGTGATCGGCCTGGTCGTCGCCGGGTCCGCCGGCCTCCTCACCACCCGCTGACGCCCGCCACGTTCGCCGCGTCGCAGGGGCGTCACCGGGTCACCCAGCAACCGCTCAACGGACCGGGGCCGGCGGGGCCAGGGCGGCCGCCTCCCCGGTACGCGCCATCCGCTGCCAGCGCAGCCGGTTGCCGATCACCGCGGTCACCACCGACTGCACCACCACCAGGTACATCACCTGCCGGTAAACGAGTTGCTGGAACGGCAGCGCCCACAGGGGCCCGAACCGCTCCCGGTCCAGGCGCAACGCGTACGCGGCGGTGAAGCCCTGGAGCAGGAGCAGCCCGACCCAGGCCAGCACGAGCTTCGACCAGGGCAGGAAGAGCAGTCCGTACAGGGCGAAGACATCGACCGCCGGAGCGGCCAACGGCAGCACGACCTGAAACACGGTCAGGTACGGCAGACCCCGTCGGCCCAGTTTCCCGCCCGCCCCCGGCTCGTACAGCGCGTGCCGATGCTTCCACATCGCCTGCAGGGTGCCGTAGCACCAGCGGTACCGCTGCCGCCAGAGCTGGCGCAGCGACGACGGCGCCTCGGTCCAGGCGATCGCGCGCTCCTCGTACACCACCCGCCAGCCGGCCCGGAGCACCTTCATGGTCAGGTCGGTGTCCTCGGCAAGGGTGTCGGCGGGGACGCCGCCGACGGCGAGCAGCACCTCGCGGCGGAACGCCCCGATCGCGCCGGGGATGGTCGGCATGCACTCGAGCACGTCGTACATCCGGCGGTCCAGGTTGAACCCGATCACGTACTCCAGGTGCTGCCAGCGGCCGAGCAGCCGGCGCCGGTTGGCCACCTTGGTATTGCCGCTGATCGCGCCGACGCGAGGGTCCGCGAAGCCTTGGACCAGCCGGTGGAGGGTGTCCGGCTGGAAGACGGTGTCCCCGTCGACCAGCACCAGCAGGTCGGCGCGCGCGGCCCGGATGCCGGTGTTCAGCGCGGCCGGCTTGCCGGCGTTCGCCTGCCGGATGACGCGTACCCCCCGTAGCCGCATCCGCTCGACGATCTCGGCGGTACCGTCGCTGGAGCCGTCGTCCACCACGATCACCTCCAGCGTCGGGTATGCGCTGGCCACCAGCGACCGCACGGTGGCGGCGATGTTCGCGGCCTCGTTGTACGCCGGCACGATCACCGAGACCGGCGCGCCCACCACGGGCCGGCGACGTCGGGGCCGGCGGACCCGGCGTACGTGCAGTTGGGCGCAGGCCACCTGCACGCCGAGCCGAGCCACCCCGAGCAGCAGCGCCACGCCGAGCAGCAGATTCATGGCCGAGGCCAGCCAGCCGGCCCCGGTCTGCGCCCAGCGCACCGCGATCCCGCTCATCCGGGCGCCGACGCCTGCCGGGAGCATCGACGCGGGAGCCCCGACCCCCTCCGACACGGTGGTGAACCGGTATCCCGCCTGGCCTAGGCCGGGCAGCAACTGATCGAGGGCGGCCACGGTCTGGCTGCGGTCGCCACCGCCGTCGTGCATGAGCACCGCCGCCCCGGCACCGCCCTGCGGCGTGGCCGCCCGGACGATGGCCGGGACACCGGGGCCCTCCCAGTCCCTGGTGTCCCGGTCGGCGAGCACCGCGACGTGCCCGCTGCCGGCTGCGTCGCGCAGCGCGTCGTAGAGCGGCCGGGTCAGCGCCGCCGGGGTCGACGAGAAGGGCGGCCGGAACAGGGTCACCTCGCGGCCGGTGGCGCCGGCGATCACGTTCCGCGTCCAGGCGAGTTCGGCCCTGGCCCGCCAGCCGGGCACGTTGCCCACGTCCGCGTGGGTGAAGGTGTGCGAGCCGATCTCATGCCCCTCGGCCAGGATCCGCCGGACCAGGTCGGGGTGCTCGTTCACCCGGGCACCGACCACGAAGAAGGTGGCGCGGGCGTGGTGCCGGCGCAGCACGTCCAGCACCTGCGGCGTCCACCGCGGGTCCGGCCCGTCGTCGAAGGTCAGCGCCAGGGTGCGCGGCGCGAGCCGCCGAGTGACCGGCGCGGGGCCGTCCAGCCGCAGCACGGGTCCCGCGGCGCTGACCTGTTTCGGTGCCGGTGCGGTGGGCGTCTGGGCGGGGCCCGAGCCGCCGCGGACGTTGGTGACCAGGCCGTTGAAGCTGAGCGCCGCAAGCAGGGCGACCAGCCCCAGCAGGAGCAGCAACCAGTGTGCCCGAGGGTCGCGGCGGGCCACGTGTCGTGCCATGGTCAGGGCTTGCCCGGGCTCTTGCTCGGCTTGGCGCTGTTGCGCCGCTCGTCACCCTGACCCGGCACGCCGCCGGAGCGGCGGGCGGCCGGAGTTGCGGCCCGGACGGCGCCGGTCGGCTGGATGGTGGTGGGCGAGGGCACGGGCGGGGTGATGCTGGTCACCGGCTCGGGACGAGGGCGCGGCCTGGTCTGCCCGGCCGGGGGCGAGACCTCCACCCCGACCTCGAGCGGCGGCCCGACCTTCGTCTCCGACCACCCGGGCAGTGGCACGGAGGAGTCGAAGAAGAGGCCGGCGAAGATCAAACCGAGGCTGGTGAGCAGGCCGAGGCCCATCGCTGTGCCCGCGACCATGGTCAGCCGGCGGCGGCGGCCGGTCCGGTCGACGAACACCGGTGCCGGTCTGCCGGGCTGGTTGTGCATGCTGGTGGTCTCCCGCTGTCGCGCTCTCCGCTGGCCGCTGCGGCCCGGCTCCGGGAAGGCCATCGGCAGGCCTCCCGGTGCCAACAGCGTTCGCGCTGGTCACCGCGTCACATCAGGTGGTCCGCAGCTCCTCCAGGGCGGTGCTGGCGCGCAGGAAGAGCAGGCCGACCCCCACCGCGGCGCGGTGCCGGGCGGGCCGTGGCGTCAGGGCGTCCAGGCGGGATTCCGGCCGGTCCGGCCGAGCAACTGGTCCAGCGCGGTGGCCTCCGCGGTGGCGGGCACCGGCTCACCGAAGGCGCCCATCCGCTGGCCGGTCTCACCCATCCGGTCCATGAAGCCGTGCCCCGCGGCCAGCACCGCCGGCTCGATCTCGAGCCGCTGACCGGTCGCCCGGGCCAGGTCCCAGCCGTGCACCGCGAGGTCGATCAGGGCCATGTCGCCGACCGTCTCCTGCGGCAACCCCATCCCCGGCGAGACGCCCTCCAGCGCCGCCGGATCCGACCACGCCTCGATCAGCCGTCCGGTCTCCACCGCGAACCGGTCCCGCCACCCCTCGGTCAGGTGGTCCTCCTTCGCCGACCAGTCCACCTCCTGCCGCCGGGCCAGCGCCTGGAAGTTGACCACCACGTCGTACAGGTGGTTGATCAGGTCGCGCACGGCGTAGTCGGGGCACGGGGTGGGCAGGTCGAGCTGGTCGTCGGAGATGCCCTGGACCACCGCCACCGTCCGGGGCGCGGCGGCGGCCAGCAGCTCACTAGTCTTCGTGCTCATAGGGCCAGCGTATGGGGGTGGTCTTGAAAAAATGCGACACGAACCGCGACAGGACAGCCGGGGCATCCTCGACCCCGGCCGGCTGCTGCGGACGGTCCGCTTCCGGCGCCGGCTGGCCGCCCCCGCGCTGCGCCCGTACGTCGAGCACTACTGGCTGGTCGACTGGGCGCTGACCGAGCCGCACCGGCAGCGGGTGGTGCCGCACCCGGCGGTCAACGTGGTGTTCCAGGCCCAGGCCGGCGGCCCGGAGACCGGCGAGGTCGCCGGGGTCGGCCTCGAACTGTTCACCGTCACGCTGCACGGCACCGGCCGGGTCAGCGGGATCCAGTTCCGCCCGGGCGGCTTCCGGCCCTTCTGGCGGCGGCCGGTCCGTGAGCTGACCGGACGGCGCCGGCCGCTCACCCACGTCGGGCTGCCGGTCGAGGGCGAACACTGCGCCGGCCCGGACGACGAGCGGTGCCGCCGGCTGGACGCGCTGCTCACCGCCTGGGCACCCGCGCCGGACCCGCTCGCCGCCGAGGCCACCGCGCTGGTCGAGGAGATCCGCGCCGACCGGCGGATCCTGCGGGTGGACGACTTCGCCCGGCGGCACGGCGTCTCGACCCGGCGGCTGCAACGGCTCTTCCTCGACCACGTCGGCGTCGGCCCGAAGTGGGTGATCCGGAGGTACCGGCTCCAGGAGGCGATCGAACAGGCCGCCGCCGGGCCGCTGGACTGGGCGCGGGTCGCCGCCGACCTCGGGTACGCCGACCAGGCCCATCTGGTCCGCGAGTTCAGCGCGGTCACCGGTGTCTCCCCCGCCGCGTACGCCCGCTCGCTGGCCGCGTCACGCGGTGGGTGACGGCCGGGCGTGCCGCGGACGGACCGGCACTCAGCGGCGGCGGACCGCGACCACCGCGACGTCGTCGTGGATCTCCGGCGGCGCCAGCTCGACCAGCAGCCGCTGGCAGAACTGGTCGAGGTCGTCGTCCACCCGGGTGGCGACGGCGGCCAGCGCCGCCATCCCCTCGTCGATGGTGGTGTCCCGGCGCTCGATCAGGCCGTCGGTGTAGAGGACCAGCGCCGCGCCGGCCGGCAGCACGAACTCCAGGTCCGGCGGGCGGGGCGCGCGAACCCCGAGCAGCGGGGCGGACTGCTGCACGAACTCCACCCGGCCGCCGGTGCTGATCAGGGCCGGCAGGTGCCCCGCGCTGGCCAGCCGGACCAGCCCGCTGCCCGGGTCCAGCAGCAGCAGGCAGAGCGTGGCCAGCTCGTTCGGCAGCAGGATGCGCATCAGCTCGTTGACCCGGTCCAGGATCACCCCCGGCGGGTGCCCCTCGACCGCGTACGCCCGCACCGCGTGCCGCAGCTCGGCCATCACGGTCGCGGCGTGCAGCGAGTGCCCGGCCACGTCGCCGATCGCCATCAGCAGGTGGCCGTCGAGCATCACCAGCTCGTAGAAGTCGCCGCCCACCTCGGTGTGGGCGCTCGCCGGCTCGTACCGGACGGCCAGGTCCAGGCCGGCGATCTCGGGCAGCCGGCGGGGCAGCAGGCTGCGCTGGAGGGTCACCGCGATCCGGTGCTCCTGGTCGAAGGAGCGCTGGGCCTCCACCGCCGAGGCGACGGCTTGGGCGAGCTGCACCAGCACCGGCGTACGGACGGTCTGCGTGGCGGTCGGCACCACCACGTAGAGCGGAGCCCGGTCCTCGCGTAGCCGGGCGGCGGCGACCGTGACGGTGTCGCCGGTCGGCCAGCCCACCAACCCCCAGTTGCCCGGCTCGTCGATCCGGACGGTGGTGCCGATCGGCACCCCGGCGCTGTCGATGGTCCACGGGACGAGGACTCCGGCGGCGGCCGGCGCGGCGGCCACCGCGGCCAGGCCGTCGCCGTCGAAGGTCTCGGCAATCACCGCCGCCGGACTCTTGAAGATCCGCGCCGCACCGGCCGCGGCCGCCGCCAGCAGCCGGCCGAAGTTCGGCGCGGCATGCATCTGCACAGTCGTGTCGGCCAGCGCGACCAGCCGCTCGGCAAGCAACTCGGCCCGCTGCCGGGCCTCGTGGTAGCGGACCATGGCCGCGCCGCCGTCCACCGTCACGCTCCGGCCGAAGGGAGGATGATCGCGCTCAACGCCACGACGACCTCCTGATTCTGGACGGGCGGACTCTATCACCGGAATCTGCGCGCTACTTGTCACGCAGCAAAGGAATGATCGACAGCACGATGCCGGCTCCCGTTCTGCGTATCCCCCTTCTCGTGGGATACCGTTCCACCGAACACAGGAGGTCTGCGTATGTCCCTGACGGTGCACACGGAACAGCGCGGCGACGTGGTCGTCGTGTCGGTCGCGGGCGAGCTGGACATGGCGACGGCACCGCAGCTGCAGGACCAGATCACGGACCTGCTGGACAAGGGGCGCAACCGGCTCGTCTTCGACCTGGCTGAGCTGTCGTTCTGCGACTCGACCGGGCTGTCCGTGTTCGTACGGGCGAAGAACAGCTGCGACGAGGCCGGCGGCGTGGTCCGGCTGGCCGCCCCGCAACGCGGGGTGCTCCGCATCCTCGAGGTCAGCGGCCTGGTCGAGGTGCTGCACACCTACCCGACGGTGGAGCAGGCGGTCGCGGGCGACCCGACGCCGGCCTCCTCCTGACCGTCCCGCCTCAGCGCTCGTCCTCGATGTAGCGGGGGCGGGCGATCACCAGGCCCGCCGCGGTCTGCACCGCGAGCGCGACCAGCAGGAAACCGATCGGCGCGGTCCAGCCTCCGGTCGCCTCGTAGAGGATGCCGACCAGCAGCGGACCCAGCGCGGCGATGACGTATCCGGTGCTCTGCGCGAAGGCGGACAGTGCCACCGTGCCCTCGGCGGTCCGGGCACGCAGCCCGATGGTGGTCAGGATCAGCGGGAACGCGCCTTGGCCGAGGGCGAGCAGCAGCACCCAGAGCGGCGCGAGGCCGTGCGGGGCGACGGCCAGACCGAGGTAGGAGGCCGCCGAGAAGACGGTCAGCCCGAGCACCAGGGGCCGCAGCGTCCGCAGCCGGCCGGCGAGGGTCGGCATCGCCAGCGCCACCGGCACGCCGAGCGCGGTCACCCCGGCGAGCAGCAGGCCGGCCGTGCCCGGTGCGTAGCCGGCGTCCCGGAAGAGCTGGGCCAGCCAGCCCATGATCGCGTACCCGCTGAGCGACTGCGCCCCGAAGTAGACCGCCATGGCCCAGCCGAGCCGGGTCCGCGCCGGTCGTACCCCGGCCGAGGTCGCGACGGCCGCGTCCCGGGTCGCCGTCCGCCGCGCGGCGCGGGCGCGCCGTGCCAGCGGCACCCACGGGAGTACGGCCACCGCGGCCAGCCCGGCCCAGACGCCGAGCCCGGCCCGCCACGACCCGAAGACGTGCGCCACCGGCACCGCCGAGGCGGCGGCCACCGTCGTGCCCGTGGTCAGGGCCATCGTGTACGCCCCGGTGACCAGCCCGGTGCGGTGCGCGAAGTGCTGCTTGACCAGCATCGGCAGCAGGATGTTCGCCACCGCGATGCCGGCCAGGGCGAGCGCGCTGGTGAGCACGAAGACCGCCGCCGAGTCGGTGACCACCCGGAGCACCTGCCCGACGGTGAGCGCGAGCATCGCCACCACCAGCACCCGGGCGGCCGGCCAGCGGCGGACCAGCCACGGGGTGAGCGCGCCGAGCCCGGCGAACGCGATGGTGGGCAGGGTGGTGACGAAGCCGGCCATCGTGCCGGAGAGGCCGAGGCCGCCGCGCACCTCGTCCAGCAGGGCGCCCAGGCTGGTCACCGCGGCGCGCAGGTTGAGCGCGACCAGCAGCATGCCGACCAGCACCAGCGCGCCGCCGCCGGCCGCCCGCCGGGCCGCCGGCGGGGCCACTGCGGGCGGGGCCGCCGCCGGCGCCGGACCGGGCGTCACGTCGGCGGTGATCTGGTCGGCGGCCGGTGCCTCGGTGCAGGTGGGTGGCGGCGTCATGACCTCCAACCTACAATCATGGGATGAATTTCGGCAGGAGTTGTTACCGGTGACACCCCCCGTCGACGCCGTCGCCGTGCCCCCACGCGGCCACCGGGTCCGCCAGACCATCGAGCAGCTCCGGGCCCGCATCCTCGGCGGCGAGTGGCCGGTCGGCGGCCGGATCCCGACCGAGCCGCAGCTCGTGGCCGCGCTGGGCGTGGGGCGGAACACCGTCCGCGAGGCGGTCCGGGCGCTGGTGCACGCCGGGGTGCTGGAGTGCCGCCAGGGCTCCGGCACGTACGTGGTGTCGACCGACGAGCTGGCCCCGGTGGTCGCTCGCCGGCTCACCGACGACCGGATGACCGAGGTGATCGAGGTCCGCCGCGCCTTCGAGGTGGAGGCCGCCCGGCTCGCCGCGCTACGGCGTACCCCCGAGGACCTGGCGGCGCTCGACGGCGCGCTCGCCACCCGGGAGGCCGCGTGGCGCTCCGGCCGGGTGGACGAGTTCGTCGAGGCGGACGCCGCACTGCACACCGCGGTGGTGGCCGCCGCGCACAACGCCATGCTGGCCGAGCTGTACGCCTCGGTCGGCGCCGCGCTGCGCAGCACGGTCGCCCAGGCCATGGGTGACGCGCTGGAGCCCGAGCGGTACGTCGACCACGGTCGCCTGGTCGACGCGATCCGGGACGGCGACCCGACCCGGGCCGCACTCGAGGCCGGTGCTTTTCTGGAGGCACAGCCCAGGGCATAGGTTGTCCCGGACCCCCGATACCGGACAGCACTGGAGTGCGGATGCTCAAGGGCTTCAAAGACTTCATCATGCGCGGCAACGTCGTCGACCTGGCGGTCGGTGTCGTCATCGGCGCCGCGTTCACCGGCGTGGTCACCCAGCTGACCAAGTCGTTCCTCGACCCGCTGATCCGGGTCTTCGTGCTGCTGATCACCGGCAGCGACAAGGGACTGGCCGGCACCGCTCCCGAGTTCCGGGGCATCGCGTTCGACTGGATCGCCTTCGTGAACGCGGTGATCACCTTCCTGCTCACCGCGGCGGCGCTCTACTTCCTCGTGGTCTTCCCGATGAACAAGCTCGCCGAGCGGCGGCGGCGTGGCGAGGAGCCGCCGCCGAAGGCGCCGAGCGAGGAAATCAAGCTGCTCACCGAGATCCGGGACGCGCTGCTCGCCGGCAACCACGCCACGCCGGGCCAGCGGGGCGCGCTGGACGACGTGCTGGGCCGCCGGCAGGAGCCGCCCACCGCGCGCTGACCCACCCGAGCACACCGGCCCTCGTGGGAATCCCACGGGGGCCGACGTGTGTCGAACACATGTTCGATAGAGTCCGCGTCATGGAGCAGCGCAGGCACTGGTGGAACGGGAAATGGGGGCGGCTGGCCCGGCGGGACGTCTTCCTCCGGGTCGACGGCGACCGCTGGCACGTCGAGCAGCGCGCCGGCGGCGCCGAGGGGGTCTCCCAGTTCTACGAGTACGGCAGCGTGGAGGAGGCGGAGGAGACGGTCCGGGCGCTGCTGGAGGGGACGGACACCTGGCGCGAGTTGTCGCCCCGCCCGCCGAGCGGCTGGGCCCCGCCCGTTTAGCGCCGGGCCGGCCCGGGAACCGCTGACGACATGAGTCAGCAGGTCATTTCCCGGGTCACCACCGGCATGCGGGTAGTCGACTCGACCGGCGCCGAGGTCGGCACCGTGGATCTCGTCCAGCGCGGCGACCCGAACGCGGTGACGGTGCAGGCGCCCGCCGGGGTCGACCCGGGCGGCAGCCTGGACGAGCTGATCGAGTCGGCGGCGGTCGAGGAGCCGGACGTCCCCGCCGACCTGGCCGCCCGACTGCTACGTACCGGATATCTCAAGGTCTCCACCGAACGGGCCCGGACCGGCGCGGTCTACGTGCTGGCCGACCGGATCACGGCCGTCACCGACGACGGCGTACGCCTCGACGTCCCGGCCGCGGAACTGCCCGAGGAGGAGTGACGCCTGTTGACTTCCTCCCCACGCCTGAAGGCGGGGGGATTCCCGTGGCTGAGGCGCGTTCACGCCGCGAGCCGTTCGGGTGGTTGGCGTTTCACGGACCGCCCTGCGGCGAGGTCTCCGCGCCCTGTTACCGCCAGCCCGGCGGCGAGTATGTTCTTGGCCGCGTTCACGTCGGCGTGGTCCTGATGCCCGCAGGCGACGCACCGGAAGACCGCTTGGCTCTCGCGGGACTCCGGGGCGACATGCTTGCAGGCATTGCAGGTTTGCGACGTGTACGCGGGGTTGACCTTCTCGATGTGTGCTCCGTGGTAGCGGGCAGCGTGTTCCAGTTTCAGCAGGAATCCGCCCCAGCCTTTTGACAGGATGGCCCGATTCAGGCCAGCCTTGGCCTTCACATTCCGGCCGGGCTGGTCAACGGTGCCCTTCGCGCTCGCGGTCATGTTCTTGATCCGCAGGCCCTCGACAGCGACCATGCCGTGCTCGCGGACCAGCCGCACGGCGGTCTGCGCAGCAAAGTCCGCCCTGCGGGCCCGGATACGGGCATTCAGCCGGCCGAGTTGCGCGCGGATAGCATCCCGACGTTTCGACCCGCGGTTGCGGCCATGGACCCGCAGCGACCGCGACAGGCGCTGCTGCAACCGCTTGAGCCGGACCGCCTCGCCGGGAGTGACGAACTCCCGATCGTCCAGACCCCCGTCAGAGGTAGCCACCGCCACGGCCACACCCCGATCCACACCGACCGGCGGCTTACCGTTCGGCGCCGCCTCGGCAACGCCGTCCTCGACGCAGAACGAGATGTACCAGCGTCCGCCGTCGCGGGAGACGGTGACGTTGCGGATAGTGCCGCCGAGCGGGCGGGTACACCGGAACTTGACCGGCCCGAACTTCGGCAGCCGTACCTCACCCCACCTGCGGTTCAACCGCCGCACCGCGATGTGCTTGGGGTCGGGGAACCGGAACGACGGGGCGGTACGCGTCTTGGACCGCCAGCGCACCTTCCACGTGCCATGCGTCTTGCACGCCTGGTCCAGGTCCCGCAGGGTTTGCTGCAATGTGTGCGACGGCGCGTCAGCCAGCCACCCGCAAGCCGGGTCCCTCTTCGCCTCGGCCACCTGCCGGGCCTGCTCGTTATAAGTGATCCACGCGCCGCGTCGGCGGTACTCACGCCGCTGCTCCAACCCGGTGTTCCACACCGCCCGACACACCGCACCCACCTGCTCGGCGTAGGCAGCCTGCTCGTCGGAGAACGCGAGCAGATAGCGGCGGCCGGTCAGCATTCAACGGCCCTTCTGCTGCTCAACGTACCGCTCCACCGCTGCCACCGGATCGCCGCCGGTGGTCGCCACGAAGTACGAGTTCGTCCACAAGGTAGGCAGCCGGGAACGCAGCGACGGAAACTCCTCCCGCAACACCCGCGACGTCCGTGCCTTGATCGCCTTGACAAGCTTGTGGACACCGAACTGCGGGTCCACCTCGACCAGCAGGTGAACGTGGTCGGGCATGACTTCCAACGCCACCAGCCACGCCCCTTTCTCCTCCACCACCTCCCGGATGAGCTGCGTCAACCGCTCCTCGATCCGGCCGCCGAGCACCCTACGTCGGTACTTCGGGCACCACACGACATGGAAAGCGCACTGGAAGACGACGTCACTGTTCGACCACAGGGCAACGGACACCCGTGCAATATGCAGCATCTTGCTATCTACTGTCCGTCCCAAATTGACGCGCTATCCCCACGGCTAAAGCCGGGGGACTGCGCGCTACGCATTCGATCAGCCGACCCGCGCCGGGGTGGCCGGCTCCGCCGCGGACGCGTCCGTCGGGGGTGGTGCCGGACGCTCGGCGCCCCGGCGGCGGCGGAAGAGCAGCAGCATCAGCCAGCCGGCGACCAGGCCCCAGAACGCGCCGCCCACCCCGAGCAGGCTCACCCCGGAGGCGGTGACCACGAAGGTGACCACCGCCGCCTCGCGGGCGTCCGGCTCGGCGACGGCCGCCGAGACCGCGCCGGCCAGCGCGCCGAGCAGCGCGAGCCCGGCCACCGCCTCGACCAGGATCGGCGGGGAGAGCAGCACCAGGGCGGTCGCCATCCCGGCACCGAGGCCGAGCAGCGCCATGCCTATCCCGGCGGTGACCGAGGCGATCCAGCGCCGCTCCGGGTCGGGATGGGCGTCGGGGCCGGCGGCCAGGGCGGCGGTGATCGCCGCCAGGTTCACCGCGTGCCCGCCGGCCGGCGCGCCGAGCGCGGTGGCGAGCCCGGTCACCCGGAGCGCGGAGCCCAGCGGGGCGCGGTAGCCGTAGCCGGCGAGGACGGCCGTCCCGGGCACGTTCTGCGCGGCCATGGTGACCAGGAACAGCGGCAGGGCGAGGCCGACCACGGCGGGCACGGTCCAGGCCGGCGCGGTCAGCGCGACGGCCGGGGCGAGGTGCGGTCGGGCCGGCCCGGACGCGGTCAGCGCGATCGCCACGGCCGCCACGGCCAGCGCGCCCGGCACCGCCCAGCGGCGGGCGAAGCGGTGCAGCACCAGCCAGGTGAGCACCACCGGCCCGGCCAGCTCGGGCACCTCGACCAGGGCCCGGACGGGCGCGGTGCAGAGCGGCAGGAGCACCCCGGCGAGCATGGCGCTGGCGACCGGGGCGGGGATCGCGGCGACCGCCCGGCCGAGTGCCGGGACCAGTCCGGCGGCGGTGATCAGCAGGCCGGTGAGCAGGAACGCGCCGACTGCGGCCGGCCACCCGCCGGGCACCGGACCGGTGGCCACCAGGAGCGCCGCGCCCGGGGTGGACCAGGCGATCGCCAGGGGCAGCCGGTGCCGCAGGCCGAGCCAGACCGCGCAGGCGCCGGTGGCGAGGCAGAGCGCGAGCAGGCCGGAGGCGGCCTGCGCCTGGTCCGCGCCGACCGCCCGCAGCCCGGCCAGCACGACCGTGAAGGAGCTGGCGAACCCGACCAGCGCGGTCACCAGACCGGCCAGCACCGGTTGGAGTCGACCGGCCACGTCATCCTCCCGACCGTCGGACCGTCCACCGTTCCGTTTACGGAACGCCTCGGTGTAGCACCATAGCCGCATGGCAGCAGCCCCACCAGCCCGGGACCGGGCGCCCGAGACGGTCGGCCGCCGGGTCCGTGCCCTGCGCGAGGAGCGGGGCATGTCCCTCTCCACGCTGGCCCGGCTGGCCGGCGTCGGGAAGGCCACCCTCTCCGGCCTGGAGAACGGCACCCGCAACCCGACCCTGGAGACCCTGTACGCGATCACCGCGCAACTCGGCGTACCGCTCACCGCCGTCCTCTCCGAGCCCGCGGCGGCCCCCACCGTCACCGGTGCGGCGGTCACCGCCACCCTGCTGGAGGTGTTCACCGACACCGACGCGACCTACGAGCTCTACCGGATGCGGGTCGCCCCCGGCCCGGGCCAGCTCTCCCCCGCGCACCAGCCCGGGGTGACCGAACACATCACCGTCTTCGCCGGCGTGCTGCGGGCCGGGCCGCTGGACGCCCCGCTGACCGCCGCGACCGGCGAACACCTGCGCTGGACCTCCGACGTCCCGCACAGCTACGCCGCAGTCGGCGACGAGGAGGTACGGGCGAGCCTGCTGCTGCGCTACCCTCGCCGGTGACCACTGTGGACAATGCTGCCGACCAGTCACCGGGAATCTTTCTCCGGCATACCCACCGGTAGCGTAGAGACGCCGGTGGGGTCTTCTTGGCAAGCTTGACCCCATGACGCTCATCCTCCGCTCGGCCATCCTCAACGACGTCGGCCTCGTCCGGACCAACAACGAGGACTCCGCTCTCGCCGGTGACCGCCTGTTGGCGGTCGCGGACGGCATGGGCGGACTGCCCGCCGGCGAGGTGGCCAGCGAGATCGTCATCCGGATCCTGGACGAGCTGACCCCGCCGGCCGTCCCCGACGAGGCCGCCGACGCGTTGCGCGCCGTGGTCAGCACCGCCAACCAGCGCATCCGGGCCGCCATCACGGTGGACCCGGCCCGCGACGGCATGGGTACGACGCTGACCGCCGGCCTGCTCGCGGGCGACACCCTGGTCCTCGCCCAGGTCGGCGACTCCCGCTGCTATCTGCTGCGGGACACCACGCTGGCCCAGCTCACCCGGGACGACACCTTCGTCCAGGCGCTGGTCGACCAGGGTGCGCTCTCCCCCGACCAGGCCCGGCACCACCCGCAGCGCTCCCTGGTCACCCGCGCCGTGCAGGGCTCGGACGCGCCGCCCGCCATCGGCATGCTCACCGTCGCACCCGGCGACCGGCTGCTGCTCTGCAGCGACGGCCTCTCCGACTACGTGGAGGACGCCGCGATCGCCTCGGCGCTGGCCACGTACGGCGACCGGCAGCAGTGCGGCGAGCAGTTGGTGAAGCTCGCCCACCAGGCCGGCGCGCCGGACAACGTCACCGTCATCGTCTCCGACGTCACCGCGGTCTGACCCCGGCAATCGGGTTGCGCCGACCGCCGGGCCGGGTTGGGATGGACGAATGATCATCCGCCGGTTGACCGCCGAGGAACGCCTCACCCACAGCTTCCCGCTCCAGGCGTACGCGTTCGAGGCGTCGCCGATGGGGCCGGGCCGGGTCGAGCAGTTCCGGGAGTACCTGCCGTACAACGCGGGCAACCGGACGCTGGTCGTCGAGGAGGACGGCGGCACCACGGCCGCCGTCTCGGCGGTGCCGATGCGGCAGAACCTGCGCGGACGCGTCCTGCCGATGGCCGGCGTGGCCGGGGTGGCGACCCACCCGCTGGCCCGCCGGCGCGGCCACGTCCGGGCGCTGCTGCACCAGCTCCTCGACGAGATGCGCGCCGAGGAGCACTCGCTGACCGCGCTCTACCCGTTCCGTGCCTCGTTCTACGAACGCTTCGGGTACGTCGGGCTGCCCGCCCGGCGTACCGCGGTCTTCTCCCCGGCCGACCTGGCCCCGCTGCTCCGGGCCGAGCTGCCCGGCGAGGTGGTCTGGGAGCGGATCGGCGCCGGCTACCCGGCGTGGCGCGCGTTCACCGAACGGTGCCTGCAGGAGCGGCACGGGTTCGCCGTCTTCCCCGACTTCCGCGCGGTCGGGCTGCGCGACCGGGACGACCGCTGGCTGCTCACCGTCGTCCGCGACGGCGAGACGGTCGGCGCGGTCACCTACCGCATCGACGACCACGGCGGCGAGCTGATCGCCGACGACCTGCTCGCCGGCGACCCGTACGCCCGGGCGTCGCTGCTGCAGTTCTTCGCCCGCCACGTCGACCAGGTGGACCGGGTCCGCGTCCAACTGCCCGCCGACGAGCTGCCCGAACTGTGGCTCACCGACCTGGCGGTACACGTCGAGGCGCGGGTGTCCCGGCCGGGGTCGCCGGCCCCGATGGCCCGGCTGCTGAGCCTGGACGCGCTCGCCGGCCTGCCGGTCGGGACCGGCCGGGTCACCGTGGAGCTGGTCGGCGACCGCTGGCTGGCCGGCACCCATTTGCTCGACGGCGCCACCGGGCGGCTGGAGGTGCTGCCCGGGGACGCCGCCGCCGTCGGCACCGTCCCCACCGCGACGCTCACCGCCGCCGGGCTCAGCGCCCTGGCGTACGGCGTGCTCGACCCGGCCGAGGTCGCCATCCGGGGGCTCGGCGTGGTGCCGGTGGACGCGGCCACCGAGCTCCGCCGCATCTTCCCGCGCCAACTGCCGTACCTCTTCGCCGACTTCTGAGCTGGTTCTCGTCCCCCGCTCGGGCGTAGGGTGCTGCCCGTGCCGCAGTGGCTGGAAGCGGGTTTCTGGGGCCTGCTGGCCGGGTCCGCCCTCCTGATCGGGGCGGTCGCCGGATACTTCGCGCGGGTGCCCCGCCGGGTCATCGCCTCCGTCATGGCGTTCGGCGCGGGTGTGCTGCTCTCCGCCGTCTCGTTCGAGCTGATCGCCGACGCGCACGAGCGGGGCGGCCTGACCCCGACCGTGATCGGGGCGGTGGGCGGGGCGCTCGCGTACACCGGGGCAAACGTGCTGCTGGCCCGGCGCGGGGCCCAGCACCGCAAGCGCTCCGGCGAGGAGCAGCCCTCCGAACAGGAGCAGCCCGGCTCCGGTACGGCGATCGCGGTCGGCGCGCTGCTGGACGGCGTACCGGAGTCGGTGGTGATCGGCGCCAGCCTGCTCGCCGGCGGCCCGGTCAGCCTGGTCACGGTGATCGCGGTCTTCCTGAGCAACGTGCCTGAGGGCCTGTCCAGCGCCGCCGGCATGCGCCGGGCCGGCCGCACCCGGCGCTATGTCTTCCTGCTCTGGACAGCGATCGCCCTGGTCAGCGGCGTGGCGGCGCTGGCCGGGTACGCGTTGCTCGGCGGTGCGCCGCCCGAGGTGCTGGCCGCCATCACGGCGCTGGCGGCGGGCGCCATCCTCGCGATGATCACCGACACCATGGTCCCCGAGGCGTTCGAGGACGCCCACCTGCTGGTCGGCCTGATCACCGTCCTCGGCTTCCTGGTCGCCTTCGCCCTCTCCCACACCTGACCCGCCCCCGCACACCGCCCCCTCCGGCTCGAACTCGGTGATCAAGAGGTTTGCGTCGCCTGGAAGATCCGCTCCGACGCGAACTCCTTGATCAACCCGGCGGGGTTGGGGGGTGGGCGGGTGGGTGGTTAGTAGGGGTTGGGGTGGCCGGGGAGGCGGGAGTGGAGCAGGGCGGCGGGGCGGCCGGGGAGGGTGGGGGTGGTCGACAGGGGCGGCGAGTGGGTGCCGGCGCGGTCTGCCATGCCGGTGAAGAGTTCCCGGAGGGCGGTGACCGAGTCGATCTGCGGGGTCCAGCCCAGCTCGGTCTCGGCGCGCTCGCTGGACATCAGCGGCACGTTCAACGCCAGGTCCACCCAGCCGGCGTCGACCGGCTGCAGCCGCGCCTGCCAGGTCAGCGCCGCCGCCGCCCGCAGCACCGGCGCGGCCACCGGCAGCGTCCAGCCGTGGAAGTGCCGGGCCACCAGTTCCGGGGTCAGCACCGGGTCCGCGGCCACGTTGAAGGCACCGCGCGCGTCACCCAGAACCGCCTTCGCGTACGCGTCGGCCACGTCGTCGGCGTGCACCGCCTGGATCCGGAGGCGGCGGTTCGTGGGTACGAGCGGGATGCGGCCGTACCGCAGCAGCCGCACCGGGGCCAGCGGGCCGAGAAAGTAGCGGCTGATCTCGGTGGCGGCGTCCCGCTGGAAGGTCAGCCCCGGCCGCAGCCGGACCACCCGCAGTTCCGGGTGCTCCCGCTCGACCGCATCGAGGAGCGCCTCCACCTCGGCCTTGTCCCGGCTGTACGACGACTCGGGCACCCCGGTCGCCGGCCAGCGCTCGCTGACCGGGTGGTCCTTCGGGCCGGCCGCGTACGTGCCGACGGACGAGGCGTACACCAGGGCGGGGACGTCGGCGCGGACGGCCGCGTCGATCACCGCCCGGCTGCCGTCGACGTTGGTCCGGTACAGGGTGCGTCGGTCGTGGCTGGGCTGGATCTGCCAGGCCAGGTGCACCACCGCCCGCGCCCCGGCGAAGATCGCGGCCAGCCGCTCGACCGCCCCCGGGTCGCCGATGTCGCAGGAGTGCCACGCCACCCGGTCGTACGGCTCCCCCGGGTCCAGCCCCGGCAGCCGGCGCGCCACGCCGACCAGTTCCGTCCCGGGCTCCCGCCGCAACCGGCGCAGCAGCGCCGTCCCCACGTTGCCGGTGGCCCCCACGATCACGATGCGCATGTCGCCTGCCGTACCCGCTGCGGCGGGTCCCAACCGCGGACCGGTCAGGGCCGTGGCGCGTGCCGTACCCAGCTCCGCTCCTGCCGCCGGCGGCCCTGGGTGGCGGCCAGGCAGCGCGGGCAGACGTACCCCTCCGGGTCGGCATCGGTGAGCACGTCGGTGGACGAGTAGTCGAACGGCACGTGCGGGAAGCGACGCAGCCGGGTACGGCTCAGCGGAAGCCCGCAGACCGTCTGGTTCTGCCCGGGCAGCCAGGCGTGCACCTCACCACCGGGCCGGCGTACCCCGTCGGCCCCCGCCACCTCGCTCGACGCGGCCACCGCGGGCCGGCTGCTCAACCTCATGCCCCACCCGGTTCCCCACCGGGCCGGTGCCATGCCCGGCAAGACTGGTGCGACGCCGGGTCGGCGATCTGGCGGTGACCCACTGGCAGGACACCACCACGTCGCCGATCCGCCGCCGTGCGTCAGTCGCTGCCCACCAGGGCCCCGATCAGGCAGCCGAACGCCGCGACCGAGGTGATCGTCCGCGCCAGGTTCCACCGCACCCACGGTGCCTCGAAGCGCCTGCGGACCTCCGCCGGGTCGTCGGCCGGGCCGGCCCGGTCGAGCTGGTCGTTCAGCGGCACGTTCCACCGCATGGTGATCACCAGCGTGGCGCCGTAGAGGACCAGGGCCGCGCCCGTCCAGGCCAGCACCGGCCCGTTCCTGAAGTGCAGCGCGACCGCCGCCACGAGCAGCACCATCGACCCGAGGAAGGCGGTGAGGAACCACCCGTTCAGGATCCGCCGGTTGATCCACCGCATGGTCTGCCCGAAGCTCCGGTCGTCCGTCGCGGCCAGCCCCGGCATCACCGAGCACGAGTACGCGAAGAACAACCCCGCCATCAGCCCGGTCAGCAGGGTCGCCGCGACCAGCACCCCCGTACGTACGATCATCATGCCGGTAAGCCAAGCGGAGAACCGCGCCGCCGGCCACCCCTGATCGGCTGGGCGTCGGGTGCCGGACATCGATGGACGGTGGGGAAGCCGGAATCCCGGCGCGGGCGGGTTCCGGTAGCCTGGGCGGGCGGGCCGCTAGCTCAATGGCAGAGCTGTGGACTTTTAATCCATAGGTTCAGGGTTCGAGTCCCTGGCGGCCCACTTTTTCACCGCCGCTGAGCTGCGGCAACGCCGGGAGAAGATCATCGGGCACAACCAGGGCACAAACTAGCGCTGATCTTGGCTCGCGGCGATGCCCCGCCGCTTGTTGTCGGCCCGGCGGAGAAGGTCGACCGGGCCGCCTCTGGTCAGGGAGCATGTAGCGGTGAGCTTTGATCTTGTGGTCCTGGCGGTCGAGCCGTCCGCGACGGCAGACGATGTGCGGCAGATGGCCGATCACTGCACCAGCATGAACCATCGAGACGGCGAGCTTGACCAGCGGATCGTCTCCTTCTATGGGGAACTTCGAGCACGCTTCCCGGATCATCCGCCGTACGACCCGGAGTCGCCGTGGATTGTCACAACCTCTCGCCGTCGGCATCGACCACGTGAGCATGCACATCACCTACTCACCGCGGGGCAACGCGGCGGTCGACGTCGTCCTGGGTCTGGCGGAGCGCCATGGTCTGGTCATCTACGATCCTCAGTTCGACGAAGTCTTCGGCCTGCACCCGAAAAGCCACCGAACTTATTGAGCGACCCGTAACACTAGGGATCCTGTCCCGCTGGTTCGCGTCGCATTGATCGTCCAGCAACCAGGAGTGGGAAAGACCCAGCCGGTTCCCCACTCGTCGCCCGGCCGATTCCAGTTGCTGCCGCCATGCGGCTCGGGGCCCCAAACGGGCTTGACGACTTTTCCATCGGGACCTGTGGCGCTGATCGAGAAGTCGCCACTGCCGGTCATGCGCCAGACCACCTTGATTTCTGTGCCGGTCCTCAGCACCGTTGAAAACAGCATCGCCCACAGCGTTGCGCCGTCACCGGCGCCCTGTAGATCCTGGGACGTGTACTGCGCGGTCGCCGGACAGACCGAGCCGGTAGGCGGTGCAGACGACTGAGCTGCCTGCCGTTGCCCAGATGAGGACGTCTGCGGCAAGGGATCGGATGCGATCTCGCGTGTGGAATCGCACCCGGTCATCACGATCGCTGAGATCAGACCAAGCCACCAAATTCGGTTGGCTAAAGGAGGTGACGGCATAGACAACCATATCGCGTGTCCGCCGCGAGCGCGGTCCGCACAGCCGTGAGCTGCGCCCGCTTCCTGAGCATCAACAACGTGAGCAGATGGATCAACAAGGACCAGGCCCAGGCCGTCACCAGGCCGGCCGCGAGCGACCAACGACGACCACTGGTGACGACGTCTGCCCAAGTGACAAGGCGTGACCGGCCGGATGACCAGGCTGGCCGGGGCCTCCTCGCCTGTAGTTGGTGAACTGAGGGGTAAACGGAGCGGCCCCCTCAGTCTCGTACCCAGAACTGCCAGTCATCAGGCGCAGGAGGCCACGACGGATCGGGCCGCCGGCCTTGGGGCGGGACCCAGCCTGCGGGCGGGGGCGGCCATCCCGGTGGGAACCGCCACCCCTCTCCGCTCTGGCCAGGCGGAGCGGGGTGGCCCAGTGGAGGCGCTCGCGAAGGAGGCGCTGCTCAGCCCGAGACGCGCAGCACCTGGATGTTTTCCGCGCCCCGTTCCGAGAACCACGCCTCGAGTTCGGCGCCGTCGAGCGACCGGGTCCCGTGCTCGTCCACCACGACCGGGCCGACCACGGTCCCCTTGGCGCCCTCAAGTTGGCAGCCGAACATCCGTGCGCCGGTCAGGACTGCGGGCATGGTGCCGCCTCCGAGGTTGCACCACCGCAGGCTCGCGAACTCGAGGTTGGCTCCGCGCAGATCGGTCTTGTACAGCTTAGCCGAGTTGAGAATCGCGTGGCTGAGGTCGGCGCCCGCCAGGACGGCTTCGTCGAGCTCCGCCGCGAACAGCCGCGCAGCGCGAAAGCGGGCGTTCGGGGCCGAGCAGCCAACCAGTTCCGCCTTGGCCAGGTCGGCGAAGCTCAGGTCCGCGTCCGCAAGCTCTGCGTTGTTCAGGTTTGCGCCGCCGAGATTGGCGTCCTCGAATCGGACGCCGGTCAGGCAGGAACTGACCAGGTAGGCATCCGTCAGGTCGATGGTGCTGAGGTCCGCGCCGCGGAAATCGAGAAAATCGCCCGACAGGTACGACGTGGGGTCCGCGGCGACGGCGGTGAACCATTCCTCGAGCGCCTCCCTGGCCTCGGGACTGTCGGGCCAACGGGTCACGTCAGCGCTGCTCTGCTTGTACCTGCTCATTCGAGGAACACCACCTTGCCGTCCAAGTCCGTGTTACCGGCGACCCGCCTCTTGAGGTCGGCCAGGGAACTCGGAGACAGGTTTTTGCTGTCGATGATGACATGCTGTCCGCCGTCCACCTCGTCGGCGAGCTTCTGCTCGAACTCGTCGCCGTCGTAGCGTCCCTTCGTGCCCTCGGGCATCGGCTGGCCGGCCTGCCGGCCGGCTGGGAAGGTGTCGACGGGACTCTTGACGTCCCAGTTGTTTCCGTTGGCGTCGATGAACTCGCCCTGGTCCTTCTGGAATGCAGGATCGGTGTTGTCGAGCTCGGCGCGGCGAATCGGGCCAGGGATCTTGCCCTGCGCCTCGGCCTCGAGCCCGACCTCCGCCTCGCGGCGCGACTTGGCGCTGATCTTTCCGTTGTGGGCCGGGTCGGCGGCGAGCTCTTGCACCCGGCGGTCGTACTCCGGAGTGCCGGGTTTGGGGGTCTGGTATCCGTCGTCGCTGCCCGAGGGTTTGCCCTGCGAGCCGCCCTGGTCGCCGCCCGGGCGACCCTGGCGTGCCTCCTCGGCGACGGTCTCCTGCGCTCGGCTGACGTTCTCGGGGACGTCGGTAGTGCGGCGTCGCCCTGACGGGGTGCCGGTGCCATCGCCCTCACCGTCGCCGGGTGGGCGGGACGGGTTCGGGCCGTCTCCGTTTCCGCCGCCGTGAGGGGATTTGGGTTTCGCCATCGTCGGGCCCTCAGCCGTCCAGCAGCTTGGAGAGGTTGGTGAGGCTGGTGATCAGGGACATGACGTAGGTCAGGATGCGCCCGGCCCACTTGACCACGGCTGCCGCGATCTGCGCGGCGATCACCGGGATCGTGACCACGAAGATCGCCTCGACCGCCCACACGATCACGCGGGCCACCAGGTCGGCGATCAGGTCACGCACGATGTCGCGGGTGAACATCACCAGGTTCCCGGCGGCCTGGGTGGCGGCGGCCATCGCGGCGGAGATCCCGCCCAGCCCGTTGATCGCCTCCACGTTGTGTTCCATCAGGTTGTGGTAGGCCGTGGCGGCCGGCCCCTGCCAGTGCGGCGTGTCCCCCTCGACGAAGGACTTGAGGTCGGTGGCCATGCTCTGCAGCGCGGCGGCCATGTTGTCCCAGGTGGTCGCGTGCGAGGCCACCACGTCGGGCATGCCGGTGAGCTCGTCGAGGATCTGCCGCAGCGGCTCGAAGTATTCCATCGCCCAGCCCAGCCCGTTGGCCAGCAGCGCGCTGAACGGATCCATCACGCTCGCGGCGGCTTCGATCCCGAACGCCGCGCCCGCGATCAGGTCGTCGACCCAGCCCTCGCTGTGGATGGCGTCGACCAGCCCCTGGAAGCTGTCGGCCAGGGCCGCCCCGGTCCAAGGCTTGCGGGTCGAGACGACGTCGGCGACCAGCGACGTGTCGGTCATCGCGCCGCCCCCGTCAGCCCCCCACCCGCTTTACGGATCGCGGTATCGGCGTCGGTGTCGGCGTTGTCGTAGTTGTCGGCGGTCTTCCGCAGCCCGGCGACGACCAACGACAGGTTCTCCTCGACGTACGCGATCAACTCGTCCTGCCGCCGGTGCCGGCCCTCCAGGATCGCCGGCAGCCAACTGCAGAGCAGTCCGTACGCCTCGTCGTTCTGCGCGATGTGCGCGCTGGCGGTCTTGACCGCGTCGAAACGCCCGCGCAGCGTGTCGACATTGCGGGCATGTGCGCGGATCTGCTCGGCGTCGACCGCGAAACCGTCGGCCATCAGGCTCACCACCCGGAATGCCGGTCGTCGGGGCTGTCCGCGGCGGGATCGGCGTCGCGTAGCTGCTGCCCGACGCGCTCGGCGATCGCTCGCGCCGCCGCCGACTCGGTGCCCACCGTGTCGGCGATGATTTCCTGCGAGCGGTCGGCCAACTGCCGTTTCGCCTCGCGGATCGTGTCCATGATCGTCCTGGCCACGACCTCGGGAGCGACCCGCTGAATCCGTGGACCCAGCCGCAGGTCGACCAACGCCCCCACGGAGTCGACCGTGACCTCGCACAGGCCGTTGCCGTCGGCAACCGTCAACCGCAGCTCCTGGAGCCGGTCACTCATCGCCTTGGTGTCGGCCGCCAACCGGTCGATCCGACCCTTCCACGCCGCCAGCCGATCCATCGCGCCGTCCGGATCCAGCAAGCCCCCCGCGCTCGGAACGCCGGCCCCCATGTGTCCCCCGGTTGCTCACCGTGATCATTTCATGGCCGACGCAGACTAACATCGCATCCACACGGGCGACTACCGTCGGTGCCGCCACGGCCCACAACAGACGTACGTCACAGCGTTGTCGAAGATGTCGCCGACACTGGCGGTAGAGGCGGCGATTCCGACCTCGCCAAGCCGAAACCAGCACAGCCCCCAGCGGACGCGGACACCGCCTTGATCGGGGCGGAAAAAGCGATACGCGGCAGCTGGCCAGCGGCGCCCAGGCAGGATGTGCCGAGAGCGTGCGGAGGTCAGCTGGAGGTGCGTGATCGACAGGGAAGCCCTCGAAAGGTTGGATGATGCCCGGCTCGCGGCGTGGGACACCCACCGTCTCGATGCCTTCGTTGACCTGCTGGCCGATGATTTCGTGCTACGCGACACCACGGTCGGCGCGCCAATCACCACCAGGGATGGCGCGCGTGAATACGTGCAGGCATGGCTGACCGCGTTGCCGGACATGCGGATCCGCCGTACCAGCCGCCTCGTGGACGAGGATGATGGCGCGGTCGCCGCCGAGGTGGAGTTCACCGGAACCCACCGGTCCCATGGCGGTGGGTTCGACCCAGGTGCCGCCGACCGGCAAGACGGTGGTTGGGCGGGGGGCATACTTCGCTCGGGCGAGGGATGGGCGGTTCGTGGAGCTCAGCATCCACCCCGACTTGGCGGGCATCATGGCGCAGCTCGACCTGATGCCCTGACACTGACGCGAAAGGCGCGCAGCAGGCGGCCCACCATCGCTGCGGCGTAACGGCAGTCGCATCGACAACGCCGGATGAGTGGAGAGGTTGATCTCCAACCCGCCCCACCATCCGGCAGGGGCGTTCCGTGCGACGTGAGGAAGTCAATGCGACAGAATTCCCTGTCCCGCTCGCTCCGACATGTCATCCCCACCACCCTGGCCGGCCTCGCGCTGTTCGGAGTCACGGCGGCGGTCCTCCCGGCTGACGCGGTGGCGGCCGGGCGCACCCAGCCCGACCTGCTGGTCGACCTGGTGACGACCGACGTGCTGAATCCGGCGGAGGGGGAGACCTTCACCGCCCAGATCGACGTCCGGAACGTCGGCAACGGCGACTCGGAGCCGGTCAAGGTGACCGTCTCGGTGCCGCCGGGGCTGCAGACGACCACCCCGTACGGCGGCTCGGGGTGGAACTGCACGGTGGCGAGCGCGACGAGCTACTCGTGCACGTACCCGCAGCTCGTGGCCGGCGGCCGGGTTCGGCTGAACGTGCCGCTCGTCGTGGCCAACGCCACCCCGGGCAGCACCGTGCCGATCACCGCGAGCATCGCCCCGCAGAAGCGGGAGGCGAACCCCGACAACAACACCGGCTCGGTCACCGTGGCCATCGCCGGCACCTGCGTCATCCGCGGCACCGTCTGGCAGGACCTGGACCGGGACGGGCAGCGCGATGAGGGTGAGCCGGCCGTCGCGGACGGCCCGGACGGCGTGCTGCGGGTGAGCCTCTGGGCCCGGCAGGGGCAGGCGGTCGGCGGCGGCTCGACCACCGTCAACCCTGACGGCACCTGGTCCATCACCGCTCGCACCGAGCTGCTCTACCAGGTGCGGATCGAGGCGTCCAGCCGGTACGGCCGCACCGTCGCCGACATGGGTGACGACACCACCGACTCCGACATGGTGACGTCGTACCAGTTCGAGCCCACCCTGCTGATCGGCAGCGCGGAGTTCTCCGCCCACCACGGTGGCGAATACGTGGTCGACGCTGGCCTGGTGGCCCAGAGCTGAACCGCACCCGCTCGCCCCGGGAAGCGATCCCGGGGCGAGCGGGCCCCGCCGACACGCCCCTGGCCCGTCGTGTCCATGATCCGGCTGCGAGCGCCGCCACCTGGTACGACGGTGGCAAGCATGCCGCAGTGAGGGGGTAGCGATGACCGGTAGGCGGGAGACCGTGGAGGTCGATCCGGTGGTGTTCCGCGCCGTCTACGACTCGCCCGCCTCGCTGCCGGGCCGGCACCGGTGGACCACCCCGGAGTCGGACGTTCGCCGGCTGGAGAAGCTGCTCAACATGCCGGCGCGCAGCATCGGCGCCCCGCTCTGGGTCAGCGGCGACGAGCCGGACTGCCCGAAGTGCGGTCGCCGGGTGAACTGGTACGACATCGTCTCCTCCGCCCTACACGGGGTGCACGACCGCACGATGATCGCCCGGGTGATCCTCGGTGAGCGCAAGTACGTGAACACCGAGGTGCCGGACGCCATCCCCGGCGTGCACTGCGCCGACTGCCGCAGCCCGATCGAGGGGCTGCGCAGCTTCAAGTGCCACAACTGGGCGTACGCCTTCGAGGCGCTGGAGGAGATCGTCGAGCGCATGTCCGGGGTGCCCGCGCAGCCGGCGCCGACCCACCCGTCCGACGCTCCATAGCCCCCTCCCCGCCACTGGGTGATCGCTGCTCACCGGCTGTGAACCGCCTGAGACTCCGGTGCCCGATGGGGATTTTCCCGGCACCCTCCGGGTGAACGGAGTATGAACAGTTGGTGAGGTGATCCATGACTGACGCCGTCATGACCGACGTTCCGGATATCAGCGCGGACTGGTACCACGACATCGTGCGGTACGCCGACAGCACGCCGCAGCCGGTGCACTGGTTCGCCACCCACTTCACCGAGGGTGCGATCCTGCTGCTCGGCGTACTCATGGTGCTGGCCGCGCTGACCCGGCTGGTCGGCGGGGACGTCCGGGGCCGGGCGCTCGCCCTGGCCGCGCCGATCACGGTGCTGCTGTCGTACGGCGCCAGCGAGGGGCTCAAGGACCTGATCGCCGAGGACCGGCCCTGCCGCAGCCCCGCCGACCTGGTGATCGTCGCCGGGCACTGCCCACCCGTCGGCGACTGGTCGTTCCCCAGCAACCACGCCACGATCGCCGGCGCGCTGGCCGCCACCACGCTGCTGCTGCACCGCCGGATCGGCCTGGTGGCCGCCCCGCTGGCCCTGCTGGCCGCGCTGTCCCGCACCTTCGTCGGGGTGCACTACCCGCACGACGTGGCCGCCGGCCTGCTGCTCGGGGTCCTCGTCGGCACCCTGCTCACCCCGCTCGCCGCCCGCCCGGTCGCCGAGCTGCTGGCTCGGCGCAGCCGTCGCGCCGCCCGACCACTCACCCGCCCCGCCCGCCGCTGACCCACCCGCCGCCGCCCGCGCCCATGCCCGCCCTGGCCGCAGACTCACGGAAACAGTCCTTGTCCCGCGCGTCATGGCCACTCTTTCGGTGAAGGTGCGGCCACCGGGTGGCGACGGAGGGACAGGCGCGGCGGGCGGCGTCAGGGGGTGAGGAGGAGGGCCAGGGCGGTGGCGAGGATGAGGAACGGGCCGAAGGGCAGGTGGCTGGACCAGCGGACCCGGCGCGCCGCCAGCAGGGCCAGCCCGACCAGCGCGGAGAGGCTGACGGCGAGCACCAGCCCGACCACCAGCACCGACCATCCGTACCAGCCGAGCAGCGCGCCCGCGCCGAGGGCGAGCTTGGCGTCGCCGAGCCCGAACCCGCGCCGGCCGAGCAGCAGGGTGGTGGCCGCGAATCCCGCGCCGAGGACGAGCCCGGCGGCGGTGGCCCGCAGCCAGGGCGCCGGACCGGCCCCGGCCACCGCGGCCACTCCGAGCAGCGCCCAGACGCCGGCCGCCGCCGGATAGGTGAGGCGGTCCGGCAGCCGGTGCACGGCCGCGTCGATCAGGGCCAGCGGCACCGCCCAGGCGAGCCACCAGGCCACCGCCGCCCGCCCGCCGAGCGGTCCGTCGGCCAGTGCGAGCACCACCACCGCCGCGGCCAGGGCGGCTTCCACCGCGCCGGGCGGCGCGCCGATCCGGGCCCGGCAGCCCGGGCAGCGGGCCGCCGGTCCGAGCGCCGGCAGCGGGCGGTCCAGGCCGACCGGCGTGCCGCAGCGGTCGCACCCGGCCCGGTCCACCGAGCCCGGGGGTACGGCGTACCGCGCGACCGCCAGCCGCATCGGCGGTACGAGCGCCAAAGCGGCGAGCAGCCGCACCACCGGACGCCGGGCAGGGGTCTCCGGTCCGGCACCCCGGAGCCGTACGGTCGTCACCTCCCCCCTCCGGCACGGTTGCTGACCGTTCCACTCTGGATCACGGAGAGTGATGTTAGCCGTGCCGGCGTGTGGCGGATGGCGCGGAAACCGGCGTCCCGACCACAGCGGCCGGAGGCCGGGAGACCACTGACCAACCGCGGAGGAGCAGCCCGGATTCCGCCGGGACGGATCGGACCAGAGGCACCGATGCCACCCATTCCTCCACCGCTCGGCCGCCAACCGGCCCGGCCGGGCTCTTGACAGGTTGCGGGCACTCCTGCCACCGGCCTGACCGACTGTCGGGCGAACGTCACCGTTCGGACACCCACCCGCACCACCACCTGTCATCACTCAAAGTAGTCGAATGAATTGCCTCTGTTGTATCGGCGGACGTCAGCCTATGCTCGCCCCTTGGGTACGACGCAACCCCGAGCAATTGGCGTCGGAGGCCAATCGGAGACAACCTTTCGAATTCCCTGAAGATCAACACAGGTAAATGCAGCGGCAGTCAGTTGAGGCCCGGTCACATTCATCCGGGCGCGCTTCCGCATGCCCGGAGTACGCCCGCGCGACCGCTCCGGGCCATCACCGAGGAGGGCACGGCGTTGCGCACACGGGATTCCCGCCGCTGGACAAGCTGCCTGCTCAGCCTTGCCCTGCTGGGCGCGAGCACCGGTTGCGGCACCGAGCCGGAGGCGGCGGCCCGCCCACTGACCGGGCCCAGCGGCGCGCCGGCCACCCAATCGACGGCCGACGAACAATCGGCCGGAAAAGCCGCTCTCGCCGCCTATTCCGGCTATCTGGACGCGTCCCGTGCGGCGAGCGCGCGCAGCGACCCGACGCATCCCGCGCTGGCCCGATTCCTGGCGGATCCGCTGCTGACTCGGGTTCGGGTGGCAATTCGTGCGGCGAAGGAGCACGGTGCCATGCGTACCGGAACGCTCGTTTCCGATCCCACCGTCGTGTCGGTCGACCTGGCCGCCGACCCACCCGTCGTGGAGATCCAGGACTGCCTGGACGCCACCGGCTACCGCCTGGTCTACGCCAAGGACCACCGGGTCGTCCCCGGCACCCGTGGCGGGCGGTACCTGGCCACCGCCACCGCCGCCCGCTACCCGGACGGCCGATGGCTGATCAACGCCGGCGCCGCGCATCAGGACCAGCCGTGCTGACCTGGGGAGGAGGGGGTGTCCCGGCCCACCCGACCCGGGCCGGGGCACCCCGAAGGCTGCTGCTCGCCGCCGGCCTGGCGCTGCTCCTCACGCTGACCGGCCTACCCGCCCGGGCGGCCGGTCCCGGCGGCGGCTGCCCGCCCGGCCAGAACGACTGCAACGTCTGGGACGACGATCCGGGCGTCCCGGGCCCGGGCGGCGGCGGGAACACCGGCGGGGGCGGCAACGGTGGTGGCACCGCCCCGAAGTGCCAGTGGAACGGCCGGGCCATCCCCTGCTACCACGACGAGCTGGGCTGGTTCAACAACGCTGACGGCTGCTACTACAAGCTGGCCGAGCCGCAGCAGGCCGCGCCCGAGGGCAAGCAGTGGTACCTCCAGACCTGCAACGGCGGTGACCTGGGCGCGCAGACCATGGTGCTGCGGGACGCCCCGCCGCCCGGCTACGGCGCGCCGCCCGACCCGGAGGAGTTGGCCCGCCGCGCGCTCGCCTCGATCACGCTGCTGCCGCCCCGGATCGCGGTCGCGCCCCGGCGGAGCAAGGGGCCGGGCCTGGTCGGCCTGCCGGTCTGGATGTGGGCCAGCGGCGGGTCCTCCTACTTCGGGCCGCTGCGCGCGTCCGCCTCGGACCGGGGGCTGACGGTCCGGATCACCGCCCGGGTGACCCGGATCGTCTGGAACATGGGTGACGGCAGCAGCATCACCTGCCGCAAGCCGGGCACCCCGTACGCCGCCGACGGCCCCCGGGCCGGGTTGACCTCCCCGGACTGCGGCTACCACCGCGGGTACGCCCGGGCCGGCACCTACCAGGTCAGCGCCACCACGTACTGGACCGTGCGCTGGGTCGGCGGGGGCGCGAGCGGCGACATCGCGCAGAGCCGGGTCAGCGGCACGGTCCCGGTGCAGATCAACGAACTCCAGGTGGTGACCCGATGAGCGCGAGGATGGTGGCCCGGTGAGTGTGGCGACCCGGAACGGGACCCCGCTGGACGCGCCGGTGGCGCCGCCCCGGGTGGTCCGGCAGCGGCGGATCCGCCCCGGCCTGCTCGGTCTGGCGGTGCTGCTGATCGCCCTCGGCGGGCTGGGCGCGGCCTTCGCGGTCACCTCGGTCCGGTCCACCGGCAGCTACCTGGCGGTGGCCCGCCCGGTCGAGGTGGGCCGGCAGCTCAGCGCCGACGACCTGGTCGCGGTACGGGTCTCCGGCGGCCAGGGGCTGCAGCCGGTGCCGACCCGGCGGCTGAAGGAGGTGGTGGGCCTGCGGGCGGCTGTCCGGCTGACCCCGGGCACCCTGCTCACCCCGGCGCAGCTCACCGACGCCCCGCTGCTCGGGCCCGGGCAGCAGCAGATCGCGCTCGGGCTCAAGCCGAGTCAGGTGCCGGCCCGTACGCTGCACCCCGGCGACAAGGTCCTGCTGATCAGCACCCCGGACAGGAACGCCGAGGGCGAGGCGCGCGCCGGCGGCACCCGGTTCGAGGCCACGGTGATCGACACCGTCGCGCCGGAGCACGACGACGTGGTGGTCTATCTGGCCCTGGCCGTCCGGCACGTGCCGGCGGTGGTGGCGCTCGCCGCGGACGACCGGATCGCGCTCGTGCTCACGGGGGCGGCCTGATGGCGGTCATCGCCCTGGTCTCGGCCAAGGGCTCCCCGGGCGTCACCACCGCCGCGCTGGCCGCCGCGCTGAGCTGGCACCGGCGGCTGGTGCTGGCCGAGTGCGACCCGGCGGGCGGCTCGATCCTCGCCGGCTACCTCGGCGGCGCGCTCGACGGTCCCCGGGGCATCGGCGAACTGGCCGTCGGGGAGCTGCGCGACGGCAACCTGGAGAGCGCCTTCTGGTCGCAGCTGGTCGACCTGGACGCCCCGAAGCGGGAGCGGCTGCTGCTGCCCGGCGTGGTCGACCCGGCCCAGGCCGGCAGTGTGAGCCCGCTCTGGCAGCGCTTCGCCGACTTCTTCACCAGTCTGGAGCAGGGTGTCCCGCCGTACGACGTGCTGGTCGACTGTGGCCGGCTCCAGGTGGGCGGCCCACCGTGGCCGGTGCTGCGGGCCGCTGCGGTGGTGCTGCTGGTCACCCGCGGCCACCTGCCGGACCTGTCGGCCACCCGGTCGGCCGTCCGCGCCATCGAACGGGACTTCACCGAGCACCGGGTCCCCCCGGGCACCCTGCGCCTGCTGGTGGTCGGGGACGGGCACGGCACCAGCGAGATCAGCAAGGCGCTGCGGCTGCCCGTGATCGCCCGGCTGCCGCACGACCCGCGTACCGCCGCGGTGCTCAGCCTCGGCGGCACCGTACGCTCCGGCCGGTCGCTGATGCGCGCGGCCGGCGCCCTGGAGGTGCCGGTCGGGGCGCTGCTGGACCGGCGGCGGGCCCGGCTGGCCTGGCCGGGGGCGGCGCCACCGCGGGCGGTGACCGCGCCGAGCGCGCCGGGGGTGTCCGGTGCGGTTTGAGCCGGTCTCCCACGACCCGCGGGGGCAGCAGCCCGGCGCCACCTCCACCGTGCCGCCGCTGGTCCCGCCGAACCGGCACCATCCCGGCGCACCGGCCGTCGCGCCGCCGGCGCCTTCACCGCCGCCCCGCCCCCGCGTCGACTTCGCGGTGGTCCGCGAGCTGCGCCGGGAGTTGAGCGAGCGGCTCACCCTCTGGCAGCGGGGCCGGGAGTTCGACGCGGACGCCGAGGAGGTCGAGCGGGCCCGGCTGGCCGTCTCGGTGGTCTCCGCATACGCGGACTCGGTGCGCCGGGCCGGCACGCCGATGCCCGCCGAGGCGGAACGGCTGCTGCTCGACCAGGTGACCGCCGAGCTGGTCGGCCTGGGCCGACTTCAGACGCTGCTGGTCGACGAGACCATCGAGGAGGTGCACATCCTCGGCTGCGACCAGGTACGCATCACCCGGCACGGCGGCGGCGTGGACTGGGCCGAGCCGATCGCCGACAGCGACGACGAGCTGGTGGAGATCCTCCAGGCGGCGGCCCGCCGGGCCGGGGCCACCGAGCGGTCGCTGTCCACCTCGAAGCCGACCCTCGACCTGCAACTGCCGGACGGCAGCCGGCTCGCGGCGGTCTTCCTGGTCAGCCATCGCCCGTACGCGGTGATCCGCAAGCACAACACCCTGGCGGTGAGCCTGGAGGACATCGCCGGCGGCCGGCCCGACCTGGACGAGATGATCGACCCGCTGCTGCGCGACTTCCTCCGCGCGTCCCTGCGGGCCGGGCTGAACATCATGGTCGCCGGGCTGGCCGGGGCGGGGAAGACCACGGTGATCCGGGCGCTGATGGACGAGATCCCGGTGGACGAGCCGTACGTGCTGCTGGAGGAGAGCCGCGAGCTGCTGCCGGCCCGCCGGGGGCAGCGGCACCGGGCGGTGATGAGCTTCGAGGCCCGGGAGGGGCACGGCGAACGCGGGCTGGACGGCCGCCCGGCCGGTGAGGTGAGCATCGCCGACCTGATCCCGGTCGCGCTGCGGATGGGCGTGCTGCGGATCATCGTCGGCGAGGTCCGGTCCCGGGAGATCGTGCCGATGCTCCAGGCCATGACCACCAGCCGGGGGTCGATGTGCACCATCCACGCCCGTACCCCGGCGGGGGTGAGCGAACGGATCATCGAGCTCGCGCTCTCCCACGGCCGGGAGATGACGGTCGACCAGGCGCGCCGGATGGCGGGCAACGCGCTCGACCTGATCGTCTACGTCACGGTGGAGGACGAGACGGCGATCGGCGGCCGCAAGCACCGCTTCGTCTCGCACGTCGAGGAGGTGATCGGCGTCGGTGACGGCAACCGGATCACCACCACCTCGGTCTTCGGGCCGGGGCCGGACGGCCGGGCGGTCCCCCGCCACCTCCCCGAGCGGATCCGGGACCAGCTGCTGCGCGTCGGCTACGACGCCCGGCTGCTGACCCGCTTCATCGAGGCCGGCACCGGCGCCTGGCGCCGCCCCCGGCACACCCACCTCGACGGGCGGCAGTCATGAGCGCGAGGAGTGAGCCGGTCCGGCGAGCCCCGCAGTCGCGAACAGAGGCAGGCTCATGACGATGATCGAGCTGGTCGCTCTCTTCTCCGGCGCGGCGGCGGTGGCCGGGCTGGTGCTGGCCGTGGTCGCGCTGGTCGGCACCGACCGGCCGGCGGGTCCGGCGGCGGGCACCCGGCCGGTGCTGCGCCGCGTCTGGACCGGGTCCGGAGCGAGCCGACGGGAGCAGCGCCAGTACCAGGTGCTGCTCGGCGCGGCGGTGGTGGCCGGCGCGGTGGCCTTCCTGCTGACCGGGCTGCCGGTGGTCGGCCTGCTGGTGGCACTGGCGGTGCCCGGGGTGCCGTGGCTCTTCGGGGTGGGCCAGGCCGAGCAGCGGGCCATCGCCCGGGTCGAGGCGGTCGGCGAGTGGACCCGCCGGCTGAAGGACATCTGCGGCACCGGCCAGGGCCTCCAGCAGGCCATCATCGGCACCATCGCCACCGCCCCGGAGGAGATCCAGGAGGAGGTACGCACCCTCGCCGCCCGGCTCCAGGCGGGCTGGCTGGCGAGGTCGGCGCTGCTCGCCTTCGCCGACGAGATCCGCGACCCGGTCTGCGACCAGGTGGTGGCCGCGCTGATCCTGCACCTGACCGACCGCGGCGAGCGGCTGGGTGACGTGCTCGGCTCGATCGCCGCCGCCGCGTCGGCCGAGGTCGCCACCCGACGGGAGGTGGAGGCCAAGCGCACCCAACCCCGGTTCGCGGTCCGCTTCCTCACCGGGATGACCCTGGCCGCGCTCGCGTACGGGCTGGTCAACACCGAGTACATCCGGCCGTACCGGACGCCGGTCGGGCAGCTCGTGATGGCGGTGCTGGGTGGCGCGTTCATCGGGCTGCTGGTCTGGGTCCGGTCGATGAGCCAGCCGCCCCGGCCCGCGCGCTTCCTGCCGGCTCCCGACCCGGACGAGGTGATCGCGTGAGCGCGCGGAGTGTGCTGGTGAGCCCCGCAGTCGCGAACGAAAAGAGGCTCAGGTGATCCTCAACTGGCAGCTCGCCGCGGCCGTGCTGGGCGGGGCCGCCGTCGGGCTCGGCCTCTTCCTGCTGGTCCGCGAGGCGCTGCCGGCCACCCCCGCGCTCGGCCCCGCGCTGCGCCGGCTGCACCAGCCGCCCGGGCAACTGGCCACCGCCCGGGGCGGGCCGGACTGGCTGGGCGGTTTCTCCCGCTGGCTGCGCCCGCCGCACCGGCAGCTCGCCCTGCTCGACCGCACCCCCGAGCAGTACGCCCTGTCGGTGCTGCTCTCCGCCCTGATCGGGTTCGCCACGCCGGCCCTGACGTCGGCCGTGCTGTTCCTCGGCGGGGTGTCGCTGCCGCTGGTCGTACCCGTGTTGGGCAGCCTGGGGGTGGCGTTCCTGGCCGGCCTGCTCGCCCACCGCGAGGTGCTGGCGAAGGCGGACGCCGCGCGGGACGAGTTCCGCCAGGCGGTCTGCACCTACCTGGACCTGGTGGCGTTGCAGCTGTCCGCGGCGCACGGCCCGGTGCAGTCGCTGGAACGGGCGGCGGCGGTCTGCGACGGCTGGGTCTTCGACCGGATCCGGGAGGCGCTGCGGATCGCCCAGCTCCAGATGCACTCGCCCTGGGACGAGCTCCAGGAGCTGGCCGACCGGATCGGCATCCCGGAGCTGGGCGACGTGGGCGCGATCATGCGCTCCTCCGGCAGCGAGGGCGCCCAGGTGCACGAGACCCTGCGCAGCCGCGCCGACTCGCTGCGCGACCAGATCCGCACCGACAACCTGGCCCGGGCCGAGGGGGTGACCAGCCGGCTGGACATCCCGGGCTCGTTGCTGGTCTTCGTACTGCTCGGCTTCGCCGTCTATCCGTTCCTCGCCCGTCTGTGAACCACCCGCGAGAAGGAGAACCCCATGCGCCTGTCCACCTACCTGTACGCCGCGGTGACCAGCCGCCTGGCCGAGCTACGGCGGGACACCGAGCGCGGCGACAGCCCGGTGCCGACCGCGGTGATCATCTTTGGCCTGGTCGCGGTCGCCATGGCGGTCACCGGACTCGCCCTGGCCAAGGCCAACAACTGGATGAACGCCATCCCGGACAACACGGCGCCGAAGGCACCGTGATGCGTCGCCCCGCTCGTACGGACCGGACCCGGCCGGCGTCCGCCAGCCGGCCCACCGGCCGGTGCGACCCGGGGCGGATCGCCGCCGTCGTCCGTGGCCGGCTCGCCGAGGGCGGAACGGAGCGGGGGGCCAACCCGGTCGAACTGGCGGTGGTGATGCCGGCGATCCTGGTGCTGCTCTTCGCCTCGATCCAGGTCGCCGTCTGGTTCGTCGCCCGGTCCACCGCCCTCAACGCGGCGCAGACCGGGGTCAACGCCCAGCGTGCGTTCCAGGCCCCGCCCGACGCGGGCCGGGACCGGGCCAGCGCCTTCCTGCGCGCCGCCGGTGACTGGCTCGTCGGCTGGCAGGCCCCCGGTCCCACCTGCACGACGACCGCCACCGAGGTCACCTGCACGGTCAGCGGGCGCAGCCTGTCGGTGATTCCGGGGGTCCACTTCCCGGTCCGGCAGACCGCGCACGGCACGGTCGAACGCTGGACGACGGGGTGAGGCGCATGGCGGGCCGGCGGGACCGGGGTTCCGTTTCGATCGAGGTGGCGGTGCTCGCCCCGGCCTTCATCGGGCTGATGGTGCTGGCCGGGGTGGCCGGGCGGACGGCCGTGGCCGCCGAGGCGGTGGAGTCGGCCGCGCACGATGCCGCCCGGGCCGCCTCGATCGCTCGGGACGCGGGTGCCGGCCGGACCGCGGCCACCGACGCGGCCCGCCGTCAGCTCGACTGGTCGGGGCTGCACTGCACCGCCCCGCCGGCACTGACCTTCCGAGGCTCGATACGGGGGAGGGAAACCAGCTTCGCCGCCGCGTACCGCAGCGCGCCCGGAGTGCCGGCCACCGTCACGGTCACGGTGACCTGCCGGGTCTCCTTCGCCGACCTGGAGGCGCCCGGGCTGCCCGGGGTGCCGGACGGCAAGACCGTCTCGGCGAGCTTCACCTCCCCGCTGGACACCTACCGGAGCCGACGATGAGCGGTGGGCACGTGTCGGACAGCGGCCGGGTGAGCATCTTCCTCGCCGTGGCGATGACCGGCGTACTCGTGATCATCAGCCTGGCCTACGACGGCGCCGGGCAGCTCCGCTCGTTGCAGCGCGCGGACAACCTGGCCGCCGAGGCGGCCCGCAGCGGTGGCCAGGTCATCGACCGGGCCCGGGCGATCGAGGGCGGCCCGAAGGAGATCGACGAGGCGGGCGCCCGGGACGCCGTCGCGGACTACCTGCGGGCCGCCGGCGGGGTCCGCGGGCACGACGTCAGCTTCCCGGTGGTCGACGGCGAGAAGCAGATCCAGGTACGCGTCCGCATCACCTACCGCCGGGACCTGCTCGGCCTGTTCGGCCTGGGCAACTCCGTCACCGTCACCGGTGAGGCCACCGCGCGGGCGCTCACCGGGGCACCGTAAGGAAAGGAAGGCAGCCATGGCCGCACCGCAACGCTCCGCCGTACGGCGGACCGGCCAGGTCCTCACCGGGCTCGGCGCCCTCGTGGTGCTCTGCGCGGTGCTGGCCGGCGGGCCGATCGCGCTCCTCGCCTTCGCCGGCAACCCCCTCCCCGATCACCTGCCCACCCTCGCCGAGGTGGGTACGGCGTTGACCAGCCGCGACGACGGACAGCTCTTCCTGCGGGCGCTGGCCGTGGTGGGCTGGTTCGGCTGGGCGACGTTCGCGTTCTCCGTACTGGTGGAGTTGCTGGCGGCGGCGCTGCGCCGGCCGGCGCCCCGGCTGCCCGGGATGCGCCGGCAGCAGCGGGCGGCGGCCGCGCTGGTCGGCTCAGTGGCGCTGATCCTGGCGGCGAGCCCGGCCGCGGCGAGCGCCGCCACCCTGGCCGCCCCGCACCCGGCGGCCGCGCCGCCGGTCGCCGCCGCGCCGCCGCTCGCCGCCGCGCCGCCGGAACAGGCCGCCCCGAGGCGCGCCGCCCCGCCGGAACAGGTGGCCGCTCCCGTCCTCGCCGCCCCGCCGGCGTCCGACGCCGGTGGGCCAGCCGTCTACCGGGTGGCGAAGGGCGACTACCTGGGCACGGTGGCCGAGCGGTACCTGGACGACTTCGAGCGCTACCGGGAGGTGACCCGGCTGAACCGGCTCGCCGACCCGGACCGGATCCGCCCCGGCCAACTGCTGAAACTGCCCGCGGGGGCGGTGGACGAGGGAGCCCGCCGGCACGCCACCGGAAAGGTGGTCATCCCGGCCCGGCCGGCCTCCGGCCCGGGTACGCCGGCCGCCGCTCCGGACGGACCGGCGGCGCCCGGATCGTCGACGACGCCCCTGAACGGAGCGGGCGTGACGTCGAACGCGGGCGGTGCCGGGGCGACCGGGCAGGCGCCGAAGGCGAAGCCGTCCCCAGGGCGGACCGGGGCGGGGCCCACGGTGGCGGAACCGGCGGGCCAGCCGCCGGCGATGGCGGCGGGGGCCTCCCCGGCCACCGCCGCCGACGGCATCAACCGGCCGCTGGCGATCTCGGCGGTTCTGGCGGTGGCGAGCATCGTCGGCGCGCAGATCGGGGCGGTGCTCGGCCTGCGGAGACGGCCGGTGGCCGCCCGGGCCGCCGGCCGGGCGCTGGCCATCGGCCGGCATCGGAAGGACTGACCGGCGGCCCCGGGTCAGGGCAGGCGGGCCTCGAGCCGGCCGTTGACCACCCGGGTCGGCAGGATGACCTGGTCGTTGGCGGCCGGCCCGTGCACCACCTCGCCACCGTTGAGCCGGAACGTGCTGCCGTGCCACGGGCACACCACGCAGTCGTGGCCGTCCACCTGCTCCACGTTGCCCTCGCCGAGCGGGCCGCTCTGGTGCGGGCAGCGCTCCAGCATCACGGTGACGTCGTCGCCGTGCCGGTAGAGGATCACCGCCACGTCGTCGATCTCCCGGGTGACGAGCTGCCGCTGCGGCACGCTGGACAGGTCACCCAGCGGGTGCCAGCCCTCGCTCATCAGGTGCATCTCCGAGATGCTCTGGCTGACCTGCGCCCCCTGCTTGTAGGCGAGGTGCCCACCCAGGTACGCCCCGCCGCTCGCCGCCGACAGCCCCGCGTACGCGAGCGCCCGGCCCATGCCGTGTCGACCGTTCCGCCGGGCGACCAGCGAGCCGACGTAGCAGGCCAGGGCGATGCTGTTGGCGGTGGCGTGCACCAGGCCGACCCGCCGCTGGTCGCGGGACAGGGCCGCCCAGTCGTTGAGTCCGGCGACGGCGGCCGGTACGGCAGTCACCGTGCCCGCCGCGATCAGGGTGGTCGCGGCCCGGCGCTGCCCGGGCATCAGGTCCAGTACCGCGGCGCTCATCCAGGCGCCGACGGGCAGCTGCACCATCGCCGGGTGCAGCGGATGCCCGAGCCAGACACCGTGCAGGAAGTCCCGGATCCGCTGGCCGCGCAGGGTGCCCTGGACGGCCCGCTGAAGCCGGTCGCCGATCCCGTCGAGCCGGGAGTTCTGTTCGAGTTTCATCAATAGTCCGCGCACCCGGTCCAACTTCCCGGCAGTCGAGCTCCCAAACCGGGCGGCAACCCCGAATCACCCCATTGGGTGTCACCTCGCGGAGCGGCCTCGCGACGGTAAATCCGTCGCCTTCCGCGCCGCCGGCCGCCATCGTGGTTCGGGTGTACGCGCACGCCTCCCGCACCCCGTCGTCTTTGCCAGCGGCCCGGCTGGTCGCGGCGCTGAGCCGCCCCGAGGCCGTACCCCCGCCGCTGCTGATGCTGCTCGGGATGGTGTCCACCCAGGTCGGTGCGGCGGTGGCCAAGCAGCTCTTCGCCGACACCAGTGCCGGGGGCACCACCACGCTGCGGCTCGGCCTCGGCGCGTTGGTCCTGCTGTCCGTCACCCGCCCCACGCGGTGGCCCGGCTGGCGGGCGGCCGGCCTGGTCGGGGCGTTCGGGGTGGCGATGGCCGCCATGAACCTCGCCTTCTACGCCGCCCTGCAGCGGGTGCCGCTCGGGGTGGCGGTCACGGTCGGTTTCGCCGGCCCGCTGCTGGTGTCGCTGCTGGGCAGTCGCCGGGTGGTCGACGTGCTCTGGGCGCTGCTGGCCGGGGCGGGCGTCCTGCTCCTGGCCGGGCTCGGCGGGATCGGGGTCGACCCGCTCGGCCTGCTGCTCTGCGCGCTGATCGCGGTCGGCTGGGCCGGGTACGTGCTGCTCGGCAAGGCGATGAGCGGGCACGTGCCGGGCAGCCGGGGGCTGGCGTTGGGCATGGCGGTGGGTGCGCTCTGCGTACTCCCGTTCGGGGTGGCGTCCGGCGGCGCGGAACTGCTCGACCCCCGCATCGTGGCGCTCGGGCTTGGGGTGGCGCTGCTGTCGTCGGTGCTGCCGTACTCGGCGGAGCTGGCCGCGCTGCGCCGGATGCCGGCCCGGGTCTTCGCGGTGCTGCTCAGCCTGGAGCCGGCGGTGGCGGCGCTGGTGGGCGCGCTGCTGCTCGGCGAGTTGCTCGCCTGGCCGCAAATGCTCGGCGTGGCCTGCGTGGTGGGGGCCGCCCTCGGCGCCACCCTGGCCCGCCGCGGCTGAGCGCTCACCGGCCACGCGGCTCGCGCCGCCCACCGGGCGGCCGCGTCCTCGAGCCGGTCACCGAGCCCGGGCCCAGGAGATGAAGCGCCGGGTCAGGTCCTCCGGCGCGGCATGCCCGTTGAGCTGCGACAACTGCGCGCCCGCCTCGGCCATCAACGTGCTCAGGTAGACCAGCAGCGCCGTCCGGTCGGCTCGGTACTCGACCAGCAGGGCGAGCCGGGCCGGCTGGCAGGGCCACTCCGCGCCGCATCGCCGGCACCGCCACAGCGGACGCATCGGCAGGTGGGGGCGGGACGCCCGGCTCATCTCACGCCGCCGTTCCGCCGCCATCCACCGGCCCGCCACCTGGGACCTGCGTCGGTGGCAGGAGGACGCCGACTTCGCGGTCAGCGTCCTTCGCCGCCCCGCCGGCTGATCCATTTGCCCCTATGCTGCCGGGATGTCTGACGACCCGGTTGCCCCGGCCGCTCCGGCCCGCCTTGTCCGCCCGCGAAAGGCCCTCCGCCTGGTTGCGGCTGGGCTGCTGGTCGGACTGGTGACGCTCGGTGTCGCGGTGGCGGCAGCCTGGCTCTCGCCAAGCTCGCCGAGCGGGAGCCGGCATCCTGCGCCGAGGATGCGCCGTGCCTGCCCGACCTCGGGCCCGTGATCCTCGCCATCCTGTCCGTGCCGGTCCTGATGGCCGTCGTCGGCCCACTGGCCGCGCGGATCCTGCGGCTGCCCGCACCAGGGCTGTTCGCGATGCCGGTGATCTGGGCCGTGGTGGTCGCGTGCGTGTTGCTGGGGCCGGCGGACTGGCGGCAGCACTGGCCGTTCGACAGCCCCGTCGGGCTAGGGTTCACCTTCCTGCTGCCCTACGCCGGGCTGGCGCTGTGGGCGGGCCGCCGCCGGGGCGGCACCTCGCCCGACGCCGGCGCCGGCCGGTCGGGCTGATCGTCAGGCGGGGGCGGCGGCCGGGTCGAGCGGGCTGCCGGCCGGCACCAGGCTGACCAGGCTGGCGGGCAGCCGGACCGGGCGGACGCCGGCGTAGCGGCGCCGGACGCGACGGCGGACTCGACCACCGCGCCGCGCCCCCGGGTTGCCCAGGGACGTCGCTGCGGCAGTGTCCGCCAACGGCGGTCGAAGCTGTTCTTCACCGTCGACCCAGGCGACGCCAGGGAGTTGTCCCGGCACACCAAACCCGAGCTGGACGAGCACGACCTCGCCCACCTCGACGTGTACACCGCCGCCCGGCTGCTGGTCGGCAACCGGGAACTGCCCGGGTTCACGTTCGTGACCAATCCGCCGGCGCCGGTCGTGGGTGAGGCGACCGCGATCCGGCAGGAGTGCGCCGCCGCCCACCGCCGCACCGACGGCGAGCCGCCGTTGCAGCAGCTCGCCCGCACGGCGATGAAGCGGCGCATGGCCGAACACGAACGCTGACCCGCTCGCTCGTTCGGGGGCTCGGCCGGGTACGGCATGGGGGGCTCGTTTGGGGGTGTCCACGAGACGAGGCCCCACACGAGTCCCCTCCATCCGGCCTGTCAGGTGCCTGAACTGCCCAAATCCGGCCGACAACAGCGTCGCATGCAAGATCGACTCGTCCAGACTCCCTACGGGATTCTCTCTCCAGGGGTGAACACACCTATGCCGCAATCGTGCTCTGCTGGCCACCTATCCCCACACCACCACCCGCGACCGCCTGCTGCTCCAGCTGCTCGACGACCATCAGGTCCTCACCACCGACCAGATCCACCGCATCCTGTTCCACGCCCACCGGACCTGTCAGATCCGGCTCGGTGAGCTGGCCGCCCTGGGCCTGCTGGACCGGTTCCGGTTCGCCCGCGACGGCGGCGGCAGCCAACCGTGGCACTGGACCCTCGGCCACAACGGCCACCGATTCCAAGCCGCCGCCCACAACCTGCCCGAACCCACCGTCCGAGCGAGCCGCCAGAGCGTGCAACGGCTGTCGGCCAACCCCAACCTGACACACCTGCTCACCACCAACGAATTCTTCGTCCGACTCACCGCACACACCCGCCAGCACTCCGCGACGCGGCTGGACCGGTGGTGGTCGGAGGCGACGACCACCAAGCAGTTCCGCACCATCACCGCCGACGGGCACGGCCTGTGGAGCGTCGCCGACACCACCGCAGGGTTCTGGTTGGAGGCCGACACAGGCACCGAACCCCTGGGCCGGGTCGTGGCCAAACTCGACCGCTACGCCCCACTCCCCCGGCGCGGCGGACCCGGCTACCCGGTGCTGTTCTGGCTCCGCAGCCAGCAACGCGACGAACACCTTCACCGGCTCCTGCGCGGCAGGCGCGGCGATGCCCCATTCGCGACCGCCACCCACGCCACCGACCCCGCCGCAGTGGCCTGGCTCCCCGGCGGCGCCACCTGCCGGATCCGGCTCGCCGAGTTGCCCAGCGACCACGGCCAGCCCGTGGCGGACAACCCGAACTACGACGACGGCGTATTCGTGCTCTGACAAGCCCTGACGAATCCTGTCAGCCCAGGTCAGAGGCATGGTCGTGATTCCTGACAGGCGCGGTGCTGTCAGGTCACAAAGGTACGGTGAAAATTTCTTTCTTTCCTCGCACCGCCGCCCGTCTGCTCCTCTGCAGATGCGCCCGCGCCAGCGGGATCACCCAAACCCCACCTCTCAGGTCGGCTCGTGACCTACACCTCGCGCCTGTCACGGCAGCTTCCCAGCGCAAACGCCGCCGAGTCGGGCCGCCCGACCGAGCCCCCGGAGCCTGTGGAAAAGCGGGCGGAAGCCAGCTTCCCCCCGGTCCGCGACCGGGCGGAAGTGCAGTACCAGACGGCCGGAAGTGTGCTACCGAACGGCCGGAAGCGTGCTTCCGCCGAACCGTCCTTAACCGTCAATAACCAAGAGAGCCCACGCTCGCTTCGCGGCGCAATCCTCCCCCCTCACCCCGCCGCCGCTCTGGGCCTGACCACCGACCTCGCCACCGCCGCCGACATCCTCGGCATCTCACGGTCAGCGGCCTACAAGCTGGCCCGCCGGAACGCCTTCCCCGTGCCGCTGATCTGCGCCGGAGCCCACTACCGGGTGCCGATTCCACCGATCCTCACCGCGCTACACCAGCAGCCGCAGCAGCGGCAACGGCGGCGACTGCGTCGAGGTCGCCGACAACCTTCCCGACCTGGTCGCCGTCCGCGACTCCAAGGACCCGACCGGCCCCACCCTCACCTTCACCCCCACCGCCTGGCGCACCTTCCTCACCCAGCCACCCACCCGCGCCTGACGCGATCCATTCACCATCCCTGTTCAGGGCCCGCGCTCGGATATACTGCTACTGCTTGCCGTATATAGGAGGCGCGAATGACCAAGATCCTCGTGGACGTCGACGATGAGGCGCTGGCCGACGCGGCCAGGGCGTTCGGCACCAAGACGAAGAAGGACACGGTCAACGTCGCGCTCCGCGAGGGAGCGGCACGGCTGCGCCGGGCCCGCGCGCTGGCCGAATTGGCCAGCCGCGGGCAGGCCGGTGACTTCGACGAGCTGCTCGACAAGGACGCCTACCGGTCGTGAAGCTCGCCGACTATCTCGTCGACACCAGCGCACTCGTCCGGCTACTCCGCGACCCGGAGGTGCTGGCCCGCTGGGAACCCACCATCACCGCCGGTCTGGTCGCCATCTGCCCCCTCGTCGAGCTGGAGTTCCTCTACTCGGCCCGCTCCGTCGCCGACCGCACCCGACTTGAACAGCAGCTTCGCGCCGCCTTTGGCTGGGTGGCGATGCCCGACCGGGTGTATGAGCGGGCGGCCGAGATACAGCTGGAGCTGACCGAGCGCGGAACTCACCGGTCGGCTGGTGCCGTTGACCTGCTCATCGCGGCAACGGCTGAATACCAGGGGCTGTCCCTGCTGCACTACGACCGGGACTTCGAGCAGGTCGGCGCGGTGACCGGCCAGCCGATGCGCTGGCTGGCCCCGGCCGGTTCGATCAAGTGAGGAATGTTCCGCACCACGGACCGAGACCTGCCGTCACCGCGCCGATCTCTGGCGCGCCGGCCGCCGCCGACGGCATGCTGACCCGATGGGAGTACGCGTCGAGCACGCCGGGCCGGTGACCACGGTGATCCTGGATCGGCCGGAGGCCCGCAACGCCGTCGACGGCCCGACCGCCCGGGCCCTGGCGGACGCGTTCCGCGCGTTCGAGGCCGACCCGGACGCGGCGGTCGCCGTGCTCTGGGGCGCGGGCGGCATCTTCTGCTCGGGCGCCGACCTCAAGTCCATCGATACGCCCCGCGGCAACCGCGTCGAGCCGGAGGGCGACGGCCCGATGGGCCCGACCCGGATGCGCCTCTCCAAGCCGGTGCTCGCCGCGATCTCCGGGTACGCCGTGGCCGGCGGCCTGGAGCTGGCGCTCTGGTGCGACCTGCGGATCGCCGAGTCGGACGCGACGCTCGGGGTGTTCTGCCGGCGCTGGGGCGTACCCCTGATCGACGGCGGCACGGTGCGGCTGCCCCGGCTGATCGGGGAGAGCCGGGCCATGGACTTGATCCTCACCGGCCGCCCGGTCCCCGCCGACGAGGCGTACACGATGGGTCTGGTGAACCGGCTGGTCGCCCCGGGCGAGGCCCGCGCGGCGGCCGAGCGGCTGGCGGTCGAGATCGCCCGGCACCCGCAGACCTGCCTGCGCAACGACCGCGCGGCGCTGCTCGCCAACGCCGGCTTGCCCGAGCCGGAGGCGATGGCCACCGAGCTGGCCTTCGGCACGGAGTCGCTGATCACCGACGCGATGAAGGGCGCCGCCCGGTTCACCGAGGGCGCCGGCCGCCACGGCGCACCGGCCGACTGAGCCGGGCCTACTTCAACGACCGCAGCGCGTCCTCGATGGCGCGGTGGAACGTCGGGTACGCGTAGATCATGTGCCGGAGGTGGCTGATCGGGACCGCCGCGTGCACCGCCACCACCAGCGCGGACAGCACCTCGCCCCCGGCCGGGCCGACCGAGGTGGCGCCGACCAGCACGCCCTGGTCGGCGTCGGCGACCAGCTTGATGAAGCCCTCGTTGCCGGCCTTGTGGATCCAGCCCCGGGCCGAGGCGGTCAGGTCGGCGTACCCGATCTGGACGTTGATGCCGCGCTCGCGGGCCTGCCGCTCGGTGAGGCCGACCGCGCCCACCTCCGGGTCGGTGAAGGTGACCCGGGGCATCGCGCGGTAGTCGGCGCGCGGGACGCTGCCCGGCGCGGCGGTCGGCCCGCCGGCGCTCATCGCCCCGCCGACCGCGCTGGCCGCCCCGGCGGCGCCGCCGACCACGCTGGCGGTGCCGCTCGCGTCCGGGCCGCCCCTGGTATGCCGCATGTGGTCGAGCACGTCGGCCACCACGATGGCCGCCTGGTACATGGCGATGTGCGTGAATGCGCCCTCGCCGGTGAGGTCGCCGACCGCCCAGATGCCCTCGGTGACGTGCATCCGCTCGTTGACCGGCAGGTAGCGCTGGGCGGCGTCCACGCCGACGGTGTCCAGGCCCAACTCCTCCAGGTGCGCCCTCCGGCCGGTCACCACCAGCAACTGCTCGCCGGTGAACTCGGTGCCGTCCGCGTGCACCGTGAAGGTGGTGCCGTCGTGGCTGACCCGCCCGGCCCGCACCCCGGTCTCGATCCGTACGCCGTCGGTGCGCAGCGCCCGGGCGGCCACCTCGGACGCCTCCGGCTCCTCGATGGCGAGCACCCGGTCGGCCGCCTCGATCACGGTCACCTGGACGCCGAACCGCGCGAAGACCTGGGCCAGTTCCAGCCCGATCGCGCCGCCGCCGAGCACCAGCAGCGACGCCGGCAGCTCCTCGACCTCGATCGCCTGGTGGTTCGTCCAGTACGGGGTGTCGGCCAGGCCGTCGATCGGCGGGATCGAGGGGCGGGTGCCGGTGCCCAGCACGATCCCGTACCGGGCCTCGAAGACCTGGTCGCCCACGCGTACCCGGTTGGGGCCGTCGAGCCGGCCGCTGCCCCGGACGAACCGGCCGCCCTTGCCGGTGAAGCGCTCGACCGCCACCCTGTCGTCCCAGGTGTCGGTGGCCTCCTCGCGGATGCGCTTGGCGACCGGCGCCCAGTCCGGCCGGACCTGCGCCGAGCCGGCCAGCTCGTTGACCCGGTGCGCCTCGGCCAGCGCGTTGGCCGCCCGGATCATGATCTTGCTGGGGATGCAGCCCCAGTAGGGGCACTCGCCGCCGACCAGGTTCCGCTCGATCCCGACGACGGTGAGGCCGGCCTCGGCGAGCCGCCCGGCCACCTCCTCGCCGCCGACCCCGAGCCCGACCACGACCACGTCCACCAGTTCCGGCTCCGCCATCCCGCCAGCATCCCGTACGCGTGGGCGGTGAGCCACCGCAGCGGGCGGAATTCGCGCGTCCGGTCCGACGTGGACGGCCTACCGTAGCCGGATGCACGCGCGCTTCGCCCCGGTCCGGGACTGCTTCCACGACCTGCTCGCCACCGGGCGAGAGACGGGCGCCGGCCTGACCATCTGGTATGACGGGCAGCCGGTGGTCGACCTGACAGGCGGGCACTGCGCGGGCGTTCCATCCGGCCCGGCCACCGCCGACCGCGCCGCGGCCGGTAACCCGTGGCGGCCGGACACGCTGGTCAACGTCTACTCGGTCGGCAAGCCGGTGGCCGCGCTCTGCCTGCTCATGCTGGTCGACCGGGGCCGGGTCGAGCTGGACCGGCCGGTGTCCGCGTACTGGCCGGAGTTCCGCACCCCGGCGAGCGTGCGCCAGGTGCTCAGCCACACCGCCGGGCTGCCGGCGTTTCCGGTGCCTCGCCCGGCCGGGGCGGTCGCCGACTGGGCGCTGCTCTGCGCCGACCTGGCCGCCGCCGAGCCGGAGTGGGCGCCGGGCAGCGTCGCGGGCGAGCACGCCTGGACGTACGGGCACCTGGTGGGCGAGTTGGTGCGCCGGGTGGACGGGCGGTCGCTGGGCCGGTTCCTGGCCGAGGAGATCGCCGGACCGTGGCGCCTCGACCTGGGCTTCGGCCTGCGCCCGGCCGACCAGCGGCGCTGCGCCGACCTGACGTACGCCGATCCGGGCTGGCCGACCCGCATGCTGGGCGAGCCCGGATCGCTGCGGGCCCGGGCGATCGGCAACCCGGCCGGCGGCCTCGACCTGGCGGTGGTGAACCACCCGCTGTGGCGGTCCGCCGAGGTCCCGGCGGTGAACCTGCACGCCACCGCGTCCGGCCTGGCCCGCCTCTACGCGGGCCTGCTCGCCGGCGGCACTCTCGACGGGGTACGCCTGGTCAGCCCGGAGCTGGTCACCGAGGCGACCCGGGCGCAGTACGACGGCCCGGACCTGGTGCTGGACCGGCGGGCGTACTGGACCTTGGGCATGCAGTGGGAGCCGGACGGGAGCTGGGGCATGGGCGGGATCGGCGGGAGCAGCGCCTGGGCCGACCCGGAGCGCGGCTACACGTTCGCGTACGCGACCTCCCGCCTCGCCGAGCACGACCGGGCGGAAGAGCTGGTCGAGGCCCTGCACTCCTGCCTGTGACGGGCCCCTTCACACGGCCAGCGCCGGCTGGATCGCCGGCCCGGGGACGGCCACCGGCGTGCCGGCCGGGGTGAGCAGTGCCCGCGCGGCCACCGCCAGCCGTCGCGGCACGGGTACCCGGGCCCGCCGCGCGAAGACGTCGTAGCCCTGGGCGGCCACCTCGTCCAGGATCCCGCCGTAGAGCTCGTACGCGGTGCGCATGCAGGCCTGCGAGGCGGCGGTGAGCAGGGGGATGCCCGGCGCGGCTGCCGCGTAGTGGGCCTGGGCGCAGGTCACCGCGTACTTGATCAGCTCGCGGATCTGCGGCGTGCTGTGCCCGACCGCCCGGGCGGCGAGCAGGTCGGCGTGGGTGACGTCGAACATCGCCAGGTGCTCGTCGGGGAGGTAGGTCCGGCCCCGGTCCAGGTCCTCCGCGACGTCCCGGATGAAGTTGGTGAGCTGGAACGCCAGGCCGAGCTGGCGGGCCGGTTCCCGGGCGGCGGCCGGGTCGGAGCTGCCCAGAATCGGCAGCATCATGGTGCCGATGACGGCGGCCGAGCCCTCCATGTAGTCGAGCAGGTCGGCATAGGTCGGGTACCCGGTGACCGTCAGGTCCATCGCCATGCTGTGCAGGAACGACGCGAAGTCGGCGGGGTCCAGCTCGAAGATGGCGATGGTGTGCAGCACCGCGGGGAGCAGCGGGTCGTCGACCGGCTCCCCGCGCAGTCCGGCGGCGAAGCGGTCGGACCAGGCGGCGAGCCGGGCGGCGCGCTCGGCCGGCGTCAGGTCCTCGGTCGAGTCGACGATCTCGTCGGCGTACCGGGTGAATCCGTAGAGGGCGTGCACGTGCCGCCGTTTCCAAGCGGGCAGCAGTCGGGTGGCGAGATAGTAGGTCCGACCGTGACGTCGGTGCAGCTCACGACAACGGTCGTAGGCCGCGGCGAGATCGGCGTCCACCGGCCCTCCTCATATCGACGCATCAATCGACGCAACTCGTAGCCTAAGGTACGCTCGCCGACATGGCCAACGACGCGGTGGCGGCGAGACCGACGCAGCGGTGAGGGAGGTGGGCACATGCGGAGCGTGACCGGACGGACCGACCGGGTGGTGGTCGTCGGCGCCGGCCTGGGCGGCCTGGCCTGCGCGCTGCACCTGGCCGGCCACGGCCGGGAGGTGACCGTCCTGGAACGCGAGGCGGTGCCGGGCGGGCGCGCCGGGCGGCTCGCCGTCGACGGGTACGAGTTCGACACCGGCCCGACCGTGCTCACCATGCCGGACCTGATCGCCGAGGCGCTCGGCGCGGTCGGCGAGGAACTGACCGACTGGCTCGACCTGACCCCGCTGGACCCGGCGTACCGGGCGTACTACCCGGACGGGTCGACGCTCGACGTGATCAGCGACACCACCCGGATGGCCGCCGAGATCGCCCGGGTCTGCGGCCCCCGCGAGGCCGACGGCTACCTGCGGTTCGTCGACTACGCCCGGAACCTGTGGCAGTGGGAGCGGGCCGACTTCATCGAGCGCAATCTGGACGCGCCCTCCGACCTGCTCACCGTCAACCTGGTGAAGCTGCTGGCCAACGGGGCGTTCCGCCGACTTCAGACGAAGATCAACCAGTTCTTCCGCGACCCGCGCACCCAGCGGATCTTCTCTTTCCAGGCGATGTACGCCGGCCTCGCGCCGCACGACGCGCTGGCCATCTACGCGGTCATCGCGTACCTCGACTCGGTGGCCGGGGTGTCCTTCCCGCGCGGCGGCATCCACGCGGTCTCCCGGGCGATGGCCGGGGCGGCGGAGAAGCACGGCGTGCAGATCCGGTACGCGACCACGGTGAGCCGGGTGGAGACCGCCGGCGGCCGGGCCACCGGGGTGGTGACCACCGACGGCGAGTTCGTCCCCGCGGACGTCGTGGTGCTCAACCCCGACCTGCCGGTCGCCTATCGGGACCTGCTGCCCGCCGGCCGGCAGCGGCGGCTCACCTACTCGCCCTCCTGCGTGGTGCTGCACGTCGGTTCGAGGCAGGGCTATGCGAAGATCGCCCACCACAACATCCACTTCGGACGATCCTGGAAGGGTACGTTCGACGAGGTGATCCGGCGAGGCGAGCTGATGACCGACCCGTCGCTGCTGGTGACGAACCCGAGCCGGACCGACCCGTCGGTGGCCCCGGCCGGGCGGCACACCTACTACGTGCTCGCCCCGGTGCCGAACCTCGACCGGGCGCCCCTCGACTGGCGCGGCGACCTGACCCGCCGGTACGCCGACCAGCTCGTCGAGACCCTGGAGCAGCGGGGCTACGTCGGCTTCGGGGCCGGGATCGAAGTGCTGCGCACCATCACCCCGGCCGAGTGGGCGGAGCAGGGCATGGCCGCCGGCACCCCGTTCGCCGCCGCGCACAACCTATTCCAGACCGGGCCGTTCCGCCCGACCAACCTGCACCGGACGCTCGGCAACGTGGTCTTCGTCGGCTCCGGCACCCAGCCCGGGGTGGGGGTGCCCATGGTCCTGATCAGCGGCAAGCTCGCCGCCGCGCGTATCACCGGAGCCGGTCGGTGAGCGCGTGGCGCGACGCGGCCCCGAACGAAAGGCCGGTCCCGTGACGTCCCGCGAAGAACACCTGGTCGAGTTGGTCGACGACGCCGGGCACGCGCTCGGCGAGGCCACCGTGGCCGCCGCCCACCAGCCGCCCGGTCGGCTGCACCGGGCGTTCTCGGTGCTGCTGGTCGACCCGGACGGGCGGATCCTGCTCCAGCAGCGGGCCGCCGTGAAGACGCGGTTCCCGCTGCGCTGGGCCAACTCCTGCTGCGGTCACCCGCTGCCCGGCCAGTCGCTGGCCGAGGCCGCCAACCGGCGGCTGGCCGAGGAACTGGGCGTCGACCCGGTCGACCTCACCGAGGTCGGGGTGTACGTCTACTACGCCGAGGACCCGGCCACCGGCCGCGTCGAGTTCGAGTACGACCACGTGCTGCGCGCCGAGGTGCCCACCGCTCTGCCCACCCGACCCGACCCCGAAGAGGTGGCCGGTCTGCGCTGGGTCGACCCGGGCGAGCTGACGGCCGACCTCGACGTCGACCCCCGCGCGTACGCGCCGTGGCTGGGCGGGGTGGTGAGCCGGCTGCTGCGGCCGGCGGCTCCCGTCGCCGCCCCGTCCCGTCCGGCGCCAGCCGATCAGGCAGCGGAGCGGCCGGGTGGCCGATGAGGCGCTGAGCGCGGGGGCGGTCGCCCGCCGCCTGGGGGTCGCGGTCACCACCCTGCGCACCTGGCACCAGCGCTACGGCCTCGGTCCCAGTGCGCACCTACCGGGACACCACCGGCGCTACACGGCGGCCGACCTCGCCCGCCTGGAGATCATGCGGCGGCTCACCGTCGAAGGGGTGGCCCCGGCCGAGGCGGCCCGCTGGGCCCGGCAGGCGCCTGCGGCGGTCCCGCCCGACGTCGGCGCGCGGCTCCGGCGACAACGCCAGCCCGGCGGGTCTGCCGCCGCGCGGCGACCCGGGGCCATCGCCCCGCGGGCCGCCCGGGACGGCGGCGGGACGACCATCCCGGTCGGCCGGGCCGGTCCGGTCGCCCGCGGGCTGGCCCGCGCCGCCATGCGGCTGGACTCGGTGGCGATCGGCGAGACGATCGCGCACGCCCTCGCCACCGACGGCGTGGTGGCGACCTGGGACGGGCTGCTCCGGCCGGTGCTTGCCGGGATCGGCGAACGGCACGCCGCCACTGCCGCGCTGATCGAGGTGGAACACCTGATGTCCCGGTGCGTCTCCGAGGCGCTCGCCGCGGCGGCCCGGTCGCACCCGGCCGCCGGCCCACCCCCGATCCTGCTCTCCTGCGCCGACGAGGAACAGCACACGCTGCCGCTCGAGGCGTTGGGCGCCGCGCTCGCCGAGACGGGCGTGGGCTACCGGATGCTGGGGGCACGGGTGCCGGTGGCGGCCCTGCTCGAGGCGGTCGACCGGACCGGGCCGGCCGCCGTGGCGCTCTGGTCGCACACCCGGGCCACCGCCGGTCCGCACCAGCTCTCCGCGCTGCTCGCCGCCCCTCGCCGGCCGCTGCTGGTGCTCGCCGCCGGGCCGGGGTGGCAGGCCGACACGCTGCCGGCCGGCGTGGTGCGGCCGGTGGACCTGACCGAGGCGGTCTCGCTGGCGGTGGCCGTACGGGACTCGCTGGAGCAGCCGACGGCGGGCTGACACCCCTCCCGGTTCGGCGCGACGTCCACTACCGTCGGTAAGTCATACCCCGACCCCTCTTCGGGAGCGACGATGCGTTCACGCGCCGTGCTGGCGCTCACCCTCGGCCTGGTCCTGCTGGTGACCGGCTGCGGCAAGCCCGGCAAGCCCCCCGCCCAGGCGGGCAGCCCGCCGACGGCCTCGGCCACCCCAGCGCCGGAGCCGAGCCCCACCCCGAAGCCCAAGCGCACCACCCCGCCGAAGCCGAAGCTGCGTCCGCTGCCCAAGACCCTGCCCGCCGGGCTGCAGCGCCGGAGCGGCACCCGGGAGGTCGCCCTGACCTTCGACGACGGGCCGGACCCCCGGTGGACGCCGCAGATCCTGGACCAGTTGCGGGCGGCCCACGTCACGGCGACCTTCTGCCTGATCGGCACGCAGGCCCGCCGCCACCCGGCGCTGGTGGCACGGATCGTCCGGGAGGGCCACCAGCTCTGCAACCACAGCTGGCGGCACGACCTGAACCTCGGCCGGCGGCCGGTCGCGCAGATCCGGGCGGACCTGGTGCGCACCAACCAGGCCATCCGGGCCGCCGTGCCGGACGCCAAGATCAGTTGGTTCCGCCAGCCCGGCGGCCGGTGGACGCCGGAGGAGGTGACGGTCGCCCGCCAGCTCGGCATGCGCCCGCTGCACTGGACCGTCGACCCGCAGGACTGGGACCACCCGCCGGCCAAGACGATCATCAAGCGGGTGGCGGCGGCGGCGCGCCCTGGCTCGATCGTGCTGATGCACGACGGAGGCGGCGACCGGCGCCAGACCATGGCGGCCTGCCGGCAGCTGATTCCCGACCTCGAGCGCCGGTACGGTCTCGCCCCACCCCGCTGACCTGTGCTTCCACCCGTCGTCACGGCCAGGGGCATACCGGTTTGGTCGACCGCCGGGGCATGGCATATGCTTCTCATGCCTCCGGCGGGGCCGGATGGGAGCAAGTCCGCTTGAAGTTGCGAGTGTGCAATGATGGCGGGGCCGCCCTCATCGTCTAGCGGCCCAGGACGCCGCCCTTTCAAGGCGGTAGCACGGGTTCGAATCCCGTTGGGGGCACGGTCCGGCTCAGGCCGGATGCAACACCAGCCAGGTCCTGTGGAGCAGTCGGAGTGCTCGCCGCCCTGTCAAGGCGGAGGTCGCGGGTTCAAGTCCCGTCAGGACCGCCAGCGCTGACGCCGCGCTCATCTGCGCGGCGTTCTGCGTATCGGCCCATGCGGTAGCATGAGCCGAGCGGCACGGCCAGGTAGCTCAGTTGGTACGAGCGTCCGACTGAAAATCGGAAGGTCGGCGGTTCGACCCCGCCCCTGGCCACATAGCCTTTCGCCGGGCTACAGAGGTCCCCACCTGCGGAAACGTCGGTGGGGATCTTGCTGTTGGTATCCCGGCTGCATCGGTCGCCGCTGCCCGTGGTTGACCGCTCCTGGCTCGTGATCACCGCCATTTATCGCACGCAGATCGCACGCCGCCCCGCTTCTGCCGCCATCCCGCTGCCGGCTTCGGGCATTCGGCCTCGTCGTCGATCAAAGTAGGTTTGCATGCATGAAGCGTCCGCGTCTCCGGATGACGCAGCTCGTAGGGCTCCTGCTCCTGCTTGCGTCGGGTGCCGGGGTGTGGCATGGCTGGCCTGAAAAGGTCACGTCGCTACTTCTCATCGCCGGGGCACTGGTGGCTCATGGTCCGACTGCCATTGCCGCTTGGCGGGAAAGGGAGTCCAAGCCGCCCAAGTCTGCGGAAGAGGTTCTGAGGTGGTACCCGAAGTGGTGGGCCTGACCGCCTGCCGCTTCTGCTGCCCTCCGTCACCCTGTTTGAGCAGGGGTCTGACGAGGCGGGCCGGACTCGAACCCGCGACCGAGGGATTATGAGATCAAATTGAGCGGCCCGGCGAGCTGGGCACATGGTGGTTAAGCAAACATCTCACACCACTCCCAACCGTCCATCTGGCCGTGGTTGACCGCTTTTCCCCCGTGATCACCGTCACTGATCGCACGTAGTTGGCCTGACAGTTCCCTTTCGGGAAATCTCGCTCCCAGTGTCGGGAAGCGGGCGCACTGTGAAGCTGCACGGCGAGGCATCAGCCGGTATGGTCCGGGCCTATGGGACAGGAGATGGCCGATCCGGATGAGGTTCGTCAGGAATTCGACCGGTTCACTCTCCGCAGCAGCCTTTTCGCCCCAGCCTCCGCCGAACGGGCGTTCGCGGTCTTCAGCGGGTCGCTGGCCGACTGGTGGGTACGCGAATACACCTGGTCCGGGCCGGAGGCCCTGGCCGAACTGGGGATGGAGCCCCGGGCCGGCGGCATGCTCTACGAGATCGGCCCGTACGGCTTCCGCAGCGACTGGGGCCGGGTGCTGACCTGGGATCCACCCCGCCGGCTGGTCTTCACCTGGCAGATCGGGCCGGACCGGGTGGCGGTGCCGGACCCGGCGCGGGCGAGCGAGGTCGAGGTCCTCTTCCAGCCGGAAGGGCCGGAGCTGACTCGGGTCGACGTCGAGCACCGCTACTTCGACCGGCACGGTGCGGCCGCCGAGGGCTACCGCGAGGCGCTCACCGCCGGCTGGCACGAACTGCTAAGCCGCTACCTGGCCACGGTCGCCCGCAACCCGGCCTGACCGGCCCACCCGCACCGGTCGGGCTCACCCCCCGATGCCCCGCGTCGCGGCGCCCCGGCCGGCCACGCCGGTTCCCCCCAGGTCGGCCCGGCGTCCCGCCGCCGCACCCGAGCCGAACCCGGTGCCGGCCAGCCGACGGACCGGCGCGGTACGCAGCCGGGGGTAGACCTCGGCGAGCCGGCGCTGAACCCGATCGGAGCGGTCGGCCAGCACCAGCGCCGCCGAGGGCGCGCCGGACTCAGCCACCGCGTCGGCTTCGGCCGCGCGCAGCCGCTCGGTCACCACGTGGGCGAAGCCGGCCAGCCAGGTACGCCGGAACGCGGCCGGATGCTCCCCGGCCGGTACGGCGGCACCGGCCAACCCGTGCGCGGCCTGCACCAGCAGCGAGGTGAAGAGCAGCTCGACCCGTTCCAGGTCGCTCGCGAAGCCGAACAGGTGCATCGCGAAGCCGCTGCCCTGCCGGCGTCTTACGCAGCGGCAGCGCAGCGGATCGGCGACCGCCGCGAGCAGGCCGGCCTTGTCCCGGGCGTACGGGGCGACGACCTCGACGACCCGGTCGCCGACCGGGTCGGTGGCCGGTTCCCGGGCGGCGAGCAGGGCGCGGTCCACGCCGTAGCGGGCGATCAGTTCGGTCGCCTTGGCCATGAACGCCGCCGCCTCGGCCGGCGTGCAGGCCGGGTCCTCGGCCTGGGCGAGCAGCTTGCGGACCTTGCTCAGCATCGCCTCGGACATGCCCCCAGAGCTACCACAGTGGCGGGACCGGTCGGGATGCGCCGGGCCCGACGCGCTGGCCGTGCCGGGCCGACCCGCAGCGCCGGCCCTGAGCCGTGGACCCGGCGGTCAGCCCGCCCGGCTGCGCAGCGTGGCGACCGTCGACCCCGCCAGGGTGAGCAGGCAGTCCGGCAGCAGCCCGTCGGCGACCGCGGCGCCGAAGAGGGCCTCGCCGGTGTCGGCGTCGTCGTTGGCGTACGCGCTGACGAAGCGGGCCACCCACCGGGTGTCGTAGCCGGCCTGGTCGATCCCGGGGAAGTCGAGCGCGCAGCCGCCCGCCGGGGCGTCGTCACCGACCATCGTGGCGGCCAGGCACCACGCCACCCCGTACGCCCCGGCCAGCCCGGAGCGGTCCACCACGGCATCGAAGGTGCCCACCACCGCGTCGCCGTCACCGGCCAGTGCCGAGCGGAGCACCGCGGTCGCGTCGTCCAGCGTCTGCTGTGCTTCGTCGGTCACCTGCCGAACAGTAGGACCGACGGTCAAGCCGTGACCCCGAAACGGCCCAGCCATCACGGTCCGTGATATCCGCAGTCGGGCTGCCGACGGAGCCACCTCCACGGTCCCGCCGGCCGCCCCGGCACGCTAATGTGCGCAGCGGACCTTCGCCGGAGGAAGGACGACAATGCTCGTATCACGCGCGTCGCGCGCGGCCATTTCCGTGGCCTGCGCGGCGCTCCTGCTCGCCACCAGCGCCTGCGGGAGCGACCAGCCCGAGGAGGCGAACACCACCACCCAGGTGCGCCTCTACGGGACCGACGGCAACATGCAGAACTCGTACGCGGCCGAACTGAAGGACCGGGCGAGCCTTCTGAACGGCATGAAGGGCACAATTCCGCTCACCCAACTGCCGGAAAGCTTCAAGGAACGACTACGGACCGTAGACCCGAAGCTGACCGACTACCTCTACTCGGCCGAGACGTACGACGCGGTGGTGATCAGCGCGCTGGCCGCCCAGCTCGCCGGCACCACCCAGCCGGAGGAGATCGCCAAGCAGATCGTCGGGGTGACCAATGGCGGCCAGCGCTGCGAGGACCCGGCGACCTGCCTGCGGCTCGCCCGCGCCGGCCAGGACATCGAGTACCGCGGGGTGTCGCTGACCCGGGCCGGGTTCACCGACGCCGGCGAGCCGGCCACCGCCAGCTACGCCACCCTGCACTTCGACCACGAGCGGATCAACGACGGCAAGACCGAGTTCGTGGGCGCCGGTGACGAGTCCGGGGCGAGCACCAAGGCCCCGCCGCCGGGGAAGAAGCAGCGCGGCAAGCCGGGCAAGGGGGACACGCCGCTGATCATCGGCGGTCTGCTGCCGAAGACCGGTGACCTGGCCCTGGCGTACCCGCCGCTGGCCGCCGGCGCGGCGCTCGCCATCAAGGACATCAACGCCGCCGAGGGCGTGCTGGGCCAGCCGGTGATGTGGATCGACGGCGACGACGGCACCAACCCCGAGGTCGCGAAGGCGGCGGTGGCGTCGCACGTGCAGAAGGGCGTCCAGGTCATCATCGGTGCGGCCGCGTCCGGCATCTCCCGGGCCGTGCTGCCCGACGTGGTGGCCGCCGGCCGGATCCTCTTCTCCTCGTCGAACACCGACGCCGGGCTCACCACGATCGACGACAAGGGGCTCTACTTCCGCACCGCCCCGTCGGACATCCTCCAGGGCCGGGCCCTGGCCGACGTGATCATGCGGGACGGCTCGCACAAGGTCGCCATCGTGGCCCGCAAGGACTCCTACGGCGAGGGCCTGCAGGAGAACGTCCGCGCCGAGCTGGAGCGGGCCGGTCTGGGCGGCGACCAGGTCAAGCTGCTCACGTACCCGCTGCCGGCCGACGGGCAGAAGGTGGACTTCTCGGCCGGCGCCAGGGAGATAAAGGACTACGGGGCGGACGCCGTGCTGATCATCGGCTTCGGCGAGTCGTTGCACGTGATCACCTCGCTGGCCGATGCCGGAGTACCGATCCAGCACTGAACGCGACGACGAGGGCCGCACCGGTTCGCCCGGTGCGGCCCTCGTCGCATGTCCGGACCGGTCAGCGGGACCGGCGCCGCTCCAGGAACTCGGTCATCCGCCGGTGCTTCTCCTCGTCCTCGAAGAGCACCGCCTGGCTGAGCAGGTCGAGCTGCGGGTGGGCGGCGGGCGGGGCGTCCACGGCCAGCTTGGTGAGCCGCAGCGCCAGCGCCGAACCCTTCGCGATCTCGTCGAGCAGGCCGTGCGCGGTGGGCAGCAGCTCCGCCGGCTCGGCCACCACCCGGTTGACCAGCCCGATCCGCAGGGCCTCGTCGGCGTCCATCCGGCGGCCGGTGAAGAGCAACTCCTTGGCCCGGGCCTCCCCGACCAGCGCCGGCAGGCGGTAGGTCGCGCCGGCGCCGGCCAGGATGCCCAACCGCACCTCGGGCTGGCCGAACACCGCGCGCGCCGTGCACACCCGCAGGTCGCAGGCGTACGCCAGCTCGGCGCCCCCACCCAGCGCGGGGCCGTCCACGGCCGCCACGGTCGGCATCGGGAGCGCCCGGATCCGGGCGAAGGCGGCCTGGTTGATGGCGGCCAGGGCGTCCAGCCGGCCGCGCTCGCGGAGCTGGCCGATGTCCGCCCCGCCGGCGAAGATGCCCTCCGCCCCGCCGGTGAGCAGCAGCAGCCGGGGCCGCGCCTCCAGCTCGGCGCAGACCGCGTGCAACTCGGCGATCAGGTCGGCGTCGATGGCGTTGCGCTTCTCCGGCCGGTCCAGCGTCACCACCAGCCGGTCCGGCAGCTCCTCGATCCGCAGCCCGCTCACTCTGCCAACCCTTCGTTCGCGGCTGCGGGGCTCGCAAGCTCACTCCTCGCGCTCACGGTGCCAACCTTCCTTTCGCGACTGCGGGGCTCGCAAGCTCACTCCTCGCGCTCACCGCTTGACCCCGCCTTCCCACGTGTAGAAGCCCTGGCCGGACTTCTTGCCCAGCTTCCTGGCGGCCACCATCTCCACCAGCAGCGGCGGCGGCGCGAACCGGTCCCCGTACGCGGCCTGGAGGGTGCGGGCGATATCGAGGCGGACGTCCAGCCCGACCAGGTCGGTCAGCTCCAGCGGGCCGACCGGGTGCCGGTAGCCGAGCACCATCGCCTTGTCGATGTCCGCGGGGCTGGCCACCCCGTCCGCGACCATCCGGATCGCCTCCAGCCCGAGGGTGACGCCGAGCCGGGAGGTGGCGAAGCCGGGCATGTCGCGTACGACGACGGGGTCCTTGCCCAGCCGCCCGGCGAGCGCGACGGCCGCCTCGGTGGTCCCCGGCGCGGTGGCCGGGCCGACCACGATCTCCAGCAGCGCCATCGCCCAGACCGGGTTGAAGAAGTGCAACCCGACGAAGTTCGCCGGCCGGTCCAGCCCGTCGGCCAGGTCGGCGATCGGGATGCTGGACGTGTTGCTGCCGAGCAGGGCGGGACGCCGCGCCTCGGCCTCCCGCAGCACCGACCGCTTGAGGTCGAGCCGCTCCGGGACCGCCTCGACGATCACGTCGGGCCCCTCGGCGACCTCGGCCAACCCGGCCCGCAGGGTGACCCGCGCCCGGTTCGCCGTCGCCTCCTCGGCGGTCAGCTTGCCGCGCTGCACCCCGCGCTCCCACAGCTCGCCGAGGCGCTGCACGGCGGCCGCCCCGCGGGGTGGATCCACCTCGACCAGCTCCACCGCGTAACCGGCGCCGGCCGCCACGTACGCGATGCCGAGGCCCATGGTGCCGGCCCCGACGACCACAAAACGACCACTCATGACGTCCCCTCGCCGCGGGCGGCGGCGCGCGGGGTCTCCGCCGCGCCGGCCCGCATGCTCCGCTCGTTCCTGGGTGCGACCCTATGCAGGGCCGGCCCGGGCGACGTGCGTGGGGGCGCGCCGGATCGGGTACGACGGCCGTCGAAGCCGACACGGAAGGACCGACATGAGCCAGGCACCGGAGAACGCGGAGAACCCGGAGACCGTGGAGACCCGCGGCGACGAGCGGGTGGACCTGCTCCGCGCGGACACCAACAACGACGGCCGGACCGACGTGTGGGTGGTGGACACCGACGGCGACGGGAAGGCCGACCTGTTCCAGTTCGACACCGACGGTGACGGCGAGGTGGACATCACCATGGTCGACCTCGACGAGGACGGCACCCCCGACGAGGTGGTCGACGGGGACGGTGGCCTCCCGCCGGAGCAGCATTCCCCGACCGTCCAGGTGTGAGCGAGACGGAGGGGCCCCTGGCCAACGCCTCGGCGGCGGCGACGCAGGGGCCCTTCCCGGCCTCGGGGCCTGTGCTCAGGCCAGCTTCAGCGTGGCCAGATAGTACGGATGGTCCCGGTCGTCCACGTCGACCAGTCGCCACGGCGAGCCGTGGACCAGCTCGGCCAGCTCGTCGACCGAGCACACCAGATAGTCGAACCACTCGGTGCCGAGCAGCCGGTAGCGCAGCCGCAGCCGGAGCTGGCCGCCGAACCGGCCCCGCCGCCGGTTGCGCTCGTGGTAGCTCGTGTGCACCGGGTCGGTGGTGCCGTACGGGTCGGTGCCGTGGGCGATGACCTGGGCGCCGGGCCGGGCCAGCGCGGCGAGCGCGGCCAGGAACCCGGGTGCCCGCTCCCGTCCCTCGATCAGCCCGAGGTTGTTCCCGAGCAGCAGGAATGTGTCATACCGGCGGCCGTCGGCGACGTGCTCGTCGATCGTGCCGTGCACCAGGTCGCGTACGCCCCGGTGGCGGCAGACCCGCAACGCTCCGGCCGAGGTGTCCAGCCCGGTGACCGGGACCCCGCGCTGCTGCAGGTGCAGGGCGATCCGGCCGCCACCGACGCCCACGTCCAGCGCGTGCCCGCGCACCCGCTCCACGGCCCGGTGGTCGTACGGCTGCCACGCCTCTGGCGGGTCCAGGTAGTGCCCGGCGGGAGCGCCGTTGACCAGGCCGTCGTCCCGCTCGATGATCTCGATGACCGGTCGGGGCAGCCGCCCGCCGACAAGTGGCCGGGGTCCGACCCCGGTGGCGACCGCGTACGCGTCGCGGATCATCTCGCCGAACACGTCGCCGATCGTGGGTTCCCCGGTCACGGGCGCTGTCTCTGTTCGCGACTGCGGGGCTCGCAGACCCGGCTCGCTCCTCGCGCTCACGGCGATCACGCTATCCGGGCTCGGCCGGGCTGTCGCGGCCGTATCCTGGGCGGCGTGACCGACCTGGACCGCCTGGCGGCGGAGAAGTACGTGCTGCTCACGACGTTCCGCAAGGACGGCCGGGGAGTGGCGACGCCGGTCTGGGCGGTGCGGGACGGGGACGCGCTGGCGGTGTGGACGGCGTCGGACTCCGGCAAGGTCAAGCGGATCCGCCGGGACAGCCGGGTGACCGTGGCACCGTGCGACGTCCGCGGCCGGCCGCACGGCGAGGCGCTACCGGGGCACGCGGCGATCTGCGATCTGGTCGGCACCCAACGGATCCGCGGACTGCTGAAGCACAAGTACCGCATGATCGGGCGGCTCAGCCTGCTGGGCAGCCGGCTGCGCCGTGGCGAGCGCGGCACGGTGGGGCTGCGCGTCGTGCTGGACGAGTGAACCCCGGACACGATTAAGGGCGGCGGATCGCCGCTCGCGCGTACGTCCGGCCGCCCCTGATCGGAACGCCTGAGAAAGTCCGGTGGTCAGTCCCCCTGGCGCTGCTGGGGAATCTGCCCCTGCAGCAGGGCCCGGACCTCCGATTCGCGGTAGCGGCGGTGGCCGCCCAGGGTCCGGATCGCGCTAAGCTTGCCAGCCTTGGCCCACCGGGTCACCGTCTTCGGGTCGACACGGAACATCGACGCCACCTCGGCCGGTGTGAGTAGCGGCTCTGGTTCATGCGTTCGCGATGCCATCGGGGTCACTCCTCCACATGTATAGACATCGGCCGGGGTCCCGCCGGCCGACGCGTCTCCCATGGTCCGGCTAGTCCCCGATGTCCGACATGGGCCGAACGGCTGAAGGTCCCTAGACGGACGGATGAACCATGCCCGATTTTTACGACTTTTACGCCGCAGACAGTACCTTATTAGGACTCATGATCACGGTTCGTGATGCGTCAACTACGAGACACTCTCGCATCGAGAGGTCTCTATCGGGCAATTCGGGCTAGTTGCAGCGCTCCAGCAGCTGCACCGCCCGCCACCGGGCGACCAGCTTGTCGTACGCCGCCGACGCCTCCTCCGCCTCGCCCCGGGAGAGCCCGGCCAGCCCGGTCGCGACCAGCTCGGTCGAGTCGTCGGCGGCCAGTGTCTCGTCCGGCAGCAGCTGCACCAGGCCCCCATAGTCCAGCTCCACCACCGAGCGCGGGTGGAACTCCTCCAGCCAGCGGGCGGCCTCCTCGACCGCCTCGGTGATCGGGGCGTCCCCGACCGACTTGCGCAGCACCGACAGCGCCCGGGACGACCGGCGGCGCGCCTTGGAGATCTCCGTCCGGTAGCGCAGCGCGCGCCGGTCCGGCTCGGTCACCAACTGCCGTTCCTGCCGGTCGAAGAGCACGAACCAGCGCAGTGGCACCCCCCAGGTGGCGATCTGCTCGTGCACCCGGGGCACCCCGTGCTCCAGCACCCGCGCCCCGCTGCGCCAGTCCTCCACCACCGCCTTGGCCTGCCCGGCCAGGGTGGGCGGGACGAACGCGTCGGCCAGCACCGACGGCACCCCGTCCCGGGCGCTCAGCGCCGCCTCCGCCACCCGGATCCGCAGGTTCCACGGGCAGACCAGCAGCGTGTCGTCGGTCTCCAGCACGTACGCCTCGTCCGGCAGGTCGGGCAGCCGGGTCCAGCCCGCGCCGAGCGCCTCGATCACCGCGGTGCGCTGCCGGACCGGGCCCTCCAACGGAGCGACCGCCCGGCCCTCGCTGACGTACCGGCGCCAGAACGACTGGCGGTCCCGGTCGAAAGCGGTCAGCGGCTCGTACACCCGCAGGTAAGAAGCGAAGAGCGACGGCACGGGGCGATCCTCCCACGAGACGGGACCCCCGCGTCGCCGGCGTGACGGGGGGCCGTGACGTGCACGACAGTACGGTTCCGGCCGATATTAGGCTCTGCAGCACCGGCAGCATCCCGCCGGCACGCCACCAGGTCCGCGCCCCACAAGGACGCACACCGACACAGGAGCCAGCAATGGGCGTATTCGCCAGCACCGACGACCCCGGATCCACCGGCCACGAACAGGTCGTGTTCTGCCAGGACACGCAGTCCGGCCTCAAGGCGATCATCGGGATCTACTCCACCGCGCTCGGCCCCGCGCTCGGCGGCACGCGGTTCTACCCGTACGCCAGCGAGGAGGAGGCCCTCGCCGACGTGCTCGACCTCTCCCGCGGCATGGCCTACAAGAACGCCCTGGCCGGCCTCGACCTCGGTGGCGGCAAGGCCGTCATCTGGGGCGACCCGGAGCAGATCAAGAGCGAGGCGCTGCTGCGCGCGTACGGCCGCTTCGTGGAGTCCCTCGGCGGGCGCTACTACACCGCCTGCGATGTCGGCACCTACGTCGCCGACATGGACGTGATCGCCCGGGAGACCCGGTACGTCACCGGACGCAGCGTGGAGCACGGCGGTGCCGGCGACTCCTCCATCCTGACCGCCTGGGGTGTCTTCCAGGGCATGCGGGCCGCCGCCGAGCACGTCTGGGGTGCCCCGACGCTGGCCGGGCGCCGGGTCGGCGTGGCCGGCCTGGGCAAGGTCGGCAAGTACCTGACCGGGCACCTGCTGGGCGACGGGGCCGAGGTCGTGGCGACCGACGTCAACCCGAAGGCCCTCGAGTGGGTGCGCACCACCCACCCGCAGGTCGAGCTGGTCGACGACACCGCCGCGCTGATCGCCTCCGACATCGACGTGTACGCCCCGTGCGCGCTGGGCGGCGCCCTGAACGACGACACAGTGTCGGTGCTGCGGGCCAAGGTGGTCACCGGCGCGGCGAACAACCAGCTCGCCCACTCGGGCATCGAGAAGGTCCTCGCCGACCGTGGCATCCTTTACACCCCCGACTACGTGGTAAACGCCGGCGGAGTGATCCAGGTCGCCGACGAGATCGAGGGCTTCAACTTCGAGCGGGCGAAGCTGCGGGCGACCCGGATCTACGACACCACCCGGGAGATCCTGCGGCTCGCCGACGACGAGGGCGTCCCGCCGGCGGTGGCTGCGGACCGGCTCGCCGAGCGGCGGATGGCCGAGGTCGGCCGGCTGCGGACGATCCACCTGCGGTGAACATCACGCCGGGGGCGGGGCACCGCTCCGTCCCCCGGCGTGCGGCGCTGACCTTGCCGGCGTTAAGCTGGAAATTAGGCAGCTTCGCGACGGTTTGTCCAGTGTCACGGCCAGTCACGGTGCCCGCTCCTTACCGGGTACAATTTGTGACGGCCGGAACACTGCGACGCGCAGGGCCGGCTGGCGGTAACCCGAGGTGCCGAACGGTGGCATCCCCATGTACCGTAAGAGCCACGAGAGATGCCTGACGTCATCGGGGCCCGCCTTCGGGCTGCCCCGCATTCTGTGCGAGGGGGTCGAGCCATGGGGCGCGGCCGTGCTAAGGCCAAGCAGACAAAGGTGGCCCGGGAGTTGAAGTACCACTCCCCGAACACCGACCTCGCCGCCTTGCAGCGAGAACTCGGCGGCAGCGGCAAGTCGGACCACGACTTCGACGACGACTACAAAGAGTATGTCGACGACGATGACGAGGACCACGCGGACGACGACCCGGACACCTGGGCCCGTCCGACCCGCTGACCTCCGGTCACATCTGAGCACGCGGTAGCCCCCGCGTGCTCACGCATGTGCTCAGCGGAAGCCGGCGTACCGACCGACGATCAGGGACCTGCCGCACCGGGCCGCGCCCGGGCGCACCGGCAGGTCCTTGATCGCGGACGGCTGGCGTCAGCGCGGCCGGTTGTTCCAGTTGTAGAACGTCGGGATGTTCTCGAAGTGGTTCCAGGCGCACACCGCACTGGCCCCGTCACCGCCCGACACCTCCGCTCGCAGCAGCCGCGCGGCCTCGGCCTCGTGGAGCAGAGCGGTCAATCCCACGGCGGCTTCCCGCACGCGGTCCGCCACCGGGTCCGGTGCGGCTTCCCCGACGCGCTCAGGCTGCCGGCGACTCGCGGTCTCGGGCATGCTCCAACACTCCCTCCAGTAGGCGGATCTTGCTGTTGCGGCAGTGCTCGGTCTCCGTACCGTCGAAACGGCCCAGCTCGAAATAGCGGTTGGCGGCGTGGCCGCCGCCACAGAACCCGAAGTAGGGGCAGGACGACCGGCACGCCTCGACGCCGGCGAGGAACTCACCGACCCAGGGCGTACGCCCCGCACCGGAGAGGATCTCGGCCAGCGGGGTACTCAGCACGTTGCCGCTGCTGAAGTCCCCGTACCGAGCATCGGTGAAGCCGGCCAGCTCGGGGGAGAGCACCACCACCGTACCGTCGTGGGCGACGGTGGGGATCGGGTCGAGCTGGCGGGGCAGCAGGTCGTCCGCCGTGCCGGCCAGGACGGCCCCGGCGTACCGCAGGGTCCACTCCACCTCGCGCAGGTGGATCCGGGGATCCCGGCGCCAGGCGCCGACCAGTTCCGCCCAGAATCCGGTCACCGCGACGGCGTCCCGGGCGTTGCTCCGGGTGTTGACCCCCTCGGTCTCCTCGATGTTGACGCCCAGCACGTCGCAGCCGAGGTCAAGGAAGTAGTCGTACAGCTCGGTGGCCAGGCCCGGCGCGGGCCGGGACACCACGGCGAGGGCCGAGAAGGGCAACCCGTGCCGGCGCAGCGCGGCCACGCCGGCCAGGATCCGGTCGTACGCCGGCCGGCCGCCCCGGGTGACCCGCTCGGCGTTGCGCTCCCGCGGCCCGTCCACGCTCACGCTGACCCGGATGCCGTGCTCGGCGAAGAACGCGCACCAGGCGTCGTCGATCAGCGTGGCGTTGGTCTGGACGTGGTGCTCCACCTCCGGGTGGAACGGGGCCAGCAGGGCCGCCAGATGCTCCCGGCCGGCCGCGAGGGGCTCCCCGCCGTGCCAGACGACGGAGAAGCGGCCGACGGCCGCCCACGGGTTCACCGCGGCCGCCACCGCCTCGGCGACCGCGACCGGCATCCGCCGGTCCGCCGCCCGCATCGGCAGGTAGCAGTAGGCGCAGTCGAGATTGCAGAGCGTGGTCGGCTGCATCACCACGTACGAGGGGACGGCGGCGATGCCGCGCATCCCGGGATGCGTACGAGCAGCCATCAACCCTCCCCCGTCAGCCCGAAGTGCCCTTCAGGCTAGGCGGCGGTGGCTACTCGGGTGAACCCCCGATCAGGTGCCCGGATGATCACCAGAGCGTGATCATCCGCGCGTGTGCTGCCCGATCATCTGCACGTTGCCGGAGCCCTCGATGATCTCGCCGGCCTGCCAGGCGTCGACGCCCCGGCCGGTCAGGGTGGCCAGCGCGCGGTCGGCGTCCTCGGCGGAGACGATGGCGAACATGCCGACGCCCATGTTGAACGTCGCCTCCATCTCCGGGTCCTCGATCCGGCCCTTGGACTGGATCAGGTCGAAGACCGGCTGGGGCTTCCAGGTGGAGCGGTTGACCACCGCGTCGACGTGCTCCGGCAGGATCCGGACCAGGTTGCCCGGGATGCCGCCGCCGGTGACGTGGGCGAACGCCCGCACCTCGGCCTCGGCGATCAGCTTGAGGCAGTCCTGGGCGTAGATCTTGGTGGGGGTGAGCAACTCCTCGCCGAGGGTGCGCTGCCGGCCGAAGTCCTCGATCACCACGTCCAGCCGCATCCGGCCGGCACCGAGCAACACGTGCCGGACCAGCGAGTAGCCGTTGGAGTGCAGGCCGGAGGAGCGCATCGCGATCACGACGTCGCCCACCTCGACCCGCTCGGAGCTGAGGATCTCGCTCTCCTCCACCACGCCGACACCCGTGGCGGAGATGTCGTACTCGTCGGGACGCAGCACGCCCGGGTGCTCTGCGGTCTCGCCGCCGAGCAGGGCGCAGCCCGCGTACCGGCAACCGTCGGCGATGCCCGCGCCGATCTCGGCGACCTTGTCCGGCACGACCTCACCGGTGGCGATGTAGTCGAGCAGGAACAGTGGCTCGGCGCCGCAGGCGACCAGGTCGTCGACCACCATGGCGACCAGGTCGATGCCGACCGTGTCGTGGATGTCGAGCTGCTGGGCGATCACCAGTTTGGTGCCGACCCCGTCCGTGGAGGAGGCGAGGATCGGGTTCTTGTACTTCTTGGTGTCCAGCCGGAACAGGCCGGCGAAGCCGCCCAGGTCACCCAGCACCTCCGGGCGCCGGGTCTGCTTGACCTTGGACTTCAGCAGCTCGACCGCGCGGTCGCCCGCCTCGATCGACACCCCGGCGTCGGCGTAGGAGACCGAACGTTTGCGCGGCGTACGGCTCGTGCCGGCCGTCCAGGGCTGGCGGTCGCCGCCGGCGCCCGTCGGGCTGGTTCCTGCGCCGCTGCGCTCGGACACGTGCGTCACGGTTCTCCCCTTTGTGGTTCTCGCGGGCCGCTGTTGCGGTGAGCGGACCGCGTCGGAGGTGCTATGGGCGGTGGGTAGCGGCCGACGGCTTGCGGTTGTCGCCGAGTGCGGCAGTGGTGATGTCAGCGGTGGCCTGGGCCGCCTCGGCGGTGACCCGCCGGCCCACGCCTTCGAGCACGTGCTTGCCGATCAGGTGCCCGGCCGGCAGTTCGATCGGGTACTCCCCATCGAAACACGCCCGGCAGAGCCGCGTCTTCGGCTGCTCGGTCGCGGCGATGAGGCCGGGCAGCGATACGTAACCCAGCGTGTCCGCCCCGATCGACCGCCGGATGCCCTCGTTGTCCAGCCCGTTGGCCAGCAGCTCGGCCCGGGTGGCGAAGTCGATCCCGTAGAAGCAGGGCCAGCTGACCGGCGGGGAGGAGATCCGCACGTGGACCTCCAGGGCGCCCGCCTCGCGCAGCATCCGCACGATGGCCCGCTGGGTGTTGCCGCGGACGATCGAGTCGTCCACCACGATCAGGCGCTTGCCCCGGACGTTCTCCCGCAGCGGGTTCAGCTTGAGCCGGATGCCGAGCTGGCGCAGGGTCTGCGACGGCTGGATGAAGGTGCGCCCGACGTACGGGTTCTTCATCAGGCCCTGGCCGTAGGTGATCCCGGACTCCTCGGCGTAGCCGATCGCGGCCGGGGTGCCGGACTCCGGCACCGGGATCACCAGGTCGGCCTCGACCGGGTGCTCCCGGGCGAGCTGGCGGCCGATCTGCACCCGCGCGGCGTGCACGTTGCGCCCGGCGATGGTGGCGTCCGGGCGGGCGATGTACACGTACTCGAAGAGGCAGCCCTTCGGCTCCGGGGCGGCGAACCGCGTGGATCGCAGCCCGTCCTCGTCGATGGCGATCAGCTCGCCGGGCTCGACCTCGCGGACCACGCTGGCGCCGACGATGTCCAGCGCGGCGGTCTCGCTGGCGACCACCCAGCCGCGCTCCAGCCGGCCGAGCACCAGGGGGCGCACCCCGTGCGGGTCGCGGGCCGCGTAGAGGGTCGACTCGTCCATGAACACGAAGCTGAACGCGCCGCGCAGCTGGGGCAGCACCTCCAGCGCGGCCGCCTCCACGGAGAGATCAGGACGGCTGGCCAGCAGCATGGTGACCAGCGAGGTGTCGTTGGTCGAGCCGTCGGAGTCCATGCCCCGCGTGGCCGCCTCGCGCTGGAGCTCGGCGGTGTTGACCAGATTGCCGTTGTGGGCCAGCGCGATCGTGGTGCCGGAACTGGTCGCCCGGATGGTCGGCTGGGCATTTTCCCAGGTCGAGCCACCCGTGGTCGAGTAGCGCGCGTGGCCGATGGCGACGTGCCCACGCAGGCTGGCCAGAGTCGGCTCGTCGAACACCTGGGCCACCAGGCCAAGATCCTTGTAGACCACCACCCCGGAGCCGTCGCTCACCGCGATGCCCGCGGCCTCCTGGCCACGGTGCTGCAGGGCGTACAGCCCGAAGTAGGTCAGGTTGGCGACCTCCTCCCCCGGGGCCCAGACACCGAAGACGCCACACGCGTCCTGGGGGCCGGGTCGCTGGGGGTCAAGGTCGTGGCTCAGCCGGCCATCGCCTCGGGGCACCTGCCGCTCCCTCATGCTGGTCTGGACCCGGCCTGGCGGAGTCGGGGGCCAGCTCCGCGCGGACCGGCCGGGGCCGTCGTCGCCTGACAGTGTACGCGAATAGCAGTCGACACTGACAGTCACAGATCGCCTGCTGATCGTGATGGCCGGCAGGCGTACCCCCAGCTAGAGCGGGAGGTAGTCGGCGAGGTCGGCGCGGATCCCGCTGACCCGTACGCGACCCTCGGTGACCGCCTCCGCCCAGCCGAGGCGGCCGCTGGCCAGCGCGAGCCAGGTCTCCGGGTCCATTTCCACCACATTCGGCGGCGTACCACGGGTGTGTCGCGGTCCGGCCACGCACTGCACGGCACCGTATGGTGGAACCCGCACCTCCACCGATCGGCCGGGGGCGCGCTCGGCGAGGACGGCCAGCAGGGTACGGACCGCCTCCCGGAACACCGGCCGTTCGGGCGTACGCCCCTCATCCAGCGCTGTCAACGCGGCCGCGACCGCGGCGGACTTAGTGTGCGGAGAGGACACGACGGGACGATACGATTCGACAGCATCACGGTCGACGCTGGCCCTGGGTAGAGATGATCCGGCCAGACAAGGCATAGTTGCCGACGGCGTATTCGTACCGTGAGTGATCGTCCCCGGCCCGGCGCCGGCCGGCGGGGAGAGATCAGACCCGGAAGGCGGTGGACGTGTCAACACACCGACGTGCCTGGAAGCAGCGGGCCGGTGTGGTGGTGGCGCTGGTTGTCGGCGCGCTGCTCGCCGTCCCCGCCACACCCGCCTTCGCCGCCAGGATCACCTCAGCGGACGACTCGGTGACGATTGATGCCGGCAAGAGCAGTTCCGTCAACATCAGCGTCACACCGGAACCTGGCGAGAACTCAGCGACGATCAACATCACCGGTCTGCCCGACGGAGTCAACTGCGGGGGATGCGGGAAAAAGGTCGACTTCCCTGGGGGCCTGCCGACCCCGCAGCCGGTGACCCTGACTCTGTCGGCGGCAGCTAACGCACCTGCGGCCAACGGAACCCGGGCGACAATTCGGGTCGAAGGCAACGGCAACGGAGGGTCGGACGCCCAGCCGCTCAGCGTCACCGTCAAGGCGGCTGCGCCGCCGGAGGCGCAGACGGTCAAGTCGATCTCCGGCAAGGTGATCATCGCGGACAACAGCGAGCCGCTCGAGGGCGTCGTGGTCATGCTCCGGGACAGCAAGGGCATCACCCGCCAGACCAACACCGACGGCAGCGGCAACTTCCGGTTCACCGGCTCGTCCTCGGATCCGATCGCGCCCGGCCGGGTCGACCTGGCCTCTGGCAAGGACGGCAAGACCGGCTACAAGACGGTCAACGCGTCGGCCGGCCAGGCCGTGACCGGCGTGCGGATCAGCGTGCCGATCAAGGTCGAGAAGAGTCCGAGCCCGTCGCCGTCCGCCAGCGCGGAGCCGGTGCCGACCGAGGAGCCGACCGACGAGGCCACCGACACGCCGGCCACCGAGGCGGCCGCGGGGCAGCAGCCCGCCGCCCAGCAGGACTCCGGCGGCTTCGGCAACTGGCTGCTGATCCTGCTCGGCGGTCTCTTCGTGGCCGTGGGCGTCGGCACCATCGTGCTGCTCTACATGAAGCGCAAGAACGAGGGCGACGACGACATCGACGGTGACGGCCCGGGTGGTCCGATGGGTCCGGGTGGCCCGGCGGGCGCGGGTGCCGTGCCGGCCGCCCGGGGCGCCTACCGGGGTGCCGACGACCAGACCCGGGTGGTCAGCGGCATGGGCGCCGGAGCGGCGCCGACGATGGTCGGCGGTCCCTCGCTCAGCGACGCGCCGACCATGATGCACCGCCCGGTCGTGGACGACGTCCCGCCGGACCCGTACGGCGCCCCGCCCGGGCCCGCCTACGGCGTCGGCGGCGGGCAGGACGGCTGGGGCGGCGGTGGTTACGGCGACGAGCCGGCCGGCCAGGGTGGCTACGGCCAGGGAGGCGGCTACGGCAACGCGCCCTCCTCGGGTGGTGGCTACGGCAACGCGCCGTCCTCGGGTGGTGGCTACGGCAACGCGCCGTCCTCGGGTGGCGGCTACGGCAGCCGGGACTACGGCGCCGGTGCCGGTGGCTACCCGCCCGCCCAGGGCGGCGGTTACGGCGGCGAGCGGTACGACGAGCCGACTGGCCGCTACACCGGCGACACCACCCAGTACGCGCCGCCGGCCGACCCGTACCCGACCAGCACCTACCAGCCGGACCAGGGCCGCGGTTACGACCAGCCCGACCAGGGTCGCGGCTATGACCAACCCGACCAGGGTCGCGGCTACGACCAGCCGGGCCAGGGACAGTACGGCCGCGGCCCGGAGCCCGGCACCGGCTACGGCCAGGGAGGCGGCTACGGCGGCCCCTCCGGTGGCTATGACAACGGGCCGTCGGGCGGCTACGACGGCGGCCAGCAGGGCTACGACGGCTACGACCAGCGTGGCGGCTACGACAACGGCCCGCAGCAGGGCTACGACGGCCACGACCAGCGGGGCGGCTACCGCGGCGGCGCCGGTTACGGCCAGCCGCAGCAGGGCGGCTACGGCCACGAGCAGCCGCCGCAGCAGCGGACCGGCGGCTACGACAACCAGGGCTACGACCAGGGCGGACACTACGGCGATCCGGCCCAGGCCGGCCGGGGCCGACCTGACGGCCCGCAGGAGCGCGGCGGCCGCCGCCTCGACTGGCTGGACGACTGACCGCCGGGGCCACGTGCCCCGCACCGATATCGACAGTGGCCGCCCGGGCGATCCGGGCGGCCACTTCGCATGATCGGTACGGCAGTCCGAAGTGGCCGACCTGCTGGACCTGGGTGGCTCGCCCTGCTCGGCTCGCCGGTCCGGCGCGTCCGGCCGCCGGACAGAGTGGCTGCCGGTTTCGGGTGCAGTTGTTGTCGCTGGGGCGACAACAACTGCACCCGAAGTCGCTGTGATCGTTCGCGAACGCGTGAGTCGTTTACGTCATCAGGTCGGTAGTCACCGAGACGCAAGCAGCCAGCGCGCCGAAACACCGGCCCGAGCCGGACCAACCGGCGGGGCCGGACCAACCGGCAGAGCCGAACCAGCAGACAGCGCCGGACCAGGCGGCGGACCCACGGACCGAACCAAAGAGCCAGTTCAGGCGGCGGACCCACGGACCGGACCAAAGAGCCGGGCCAGCCGGCAGAGCCGGATCAGGCGGCGGCGAAGTAACCCTGGCGCAGAACCGGCACCACGTCGGAGACACCCACCTGGACGGCGACCTCCACGTCCCCAGCGAAGCCGCCCTCGGCGAGTTCCCGCCCGGAGACGCACCCCCGGACGGCGGCCGGCACGTCGGGCGTGCTGGCCAGCGCGGCCAGGGCCATCGCCGCCTCCACCGAGAGCCCGCCCGGCACCCCGGACAGGGCGTCCAGCACGCTGGCCGCCCCGAGCTGATCCGCCACGCAGGGGCGCAGTGAACCGTCCGGCCAGCGCTCACCGGCCGCCACCACACCCACCGGCGCGTCGTTCGAGCCGTACCCCTGGGCGCGCAGCCATCGCCCGACGGCGGGCGCGTTACGCAGGCACGCCGCCACCACCGGCAGACCGGTGGCGCTCGCGGCGGCGCTGATCGCCGAGCCGTTCGGCGAGGGCAGGACCAGGTCGGCGACGGCCGGTGCGGTCCGCAACGCCGCCGGCGAGAGCGACCATGGATGCTCCAGGGTCATCTGCCGGCGGCCGACCGCGGCGATCGCCCCCACCCGGCGGGCGTACTCGGCGGCCTGCTCCCCCCAGGGGAACGGGTGCACCCGCATGCCGCGACCGACCGCCACCTCGACGGCGGTGGTGAACGAGAGCACGTCCACCACCACCAGGGCCGCGCAGACCCGGCCGAGTTCCGCCGCCCCGGTCAGCCCCCAGTCGAACCGGGCGCCGGAGCCGGGTTGGGCGTAGACGGCCAAGGCCAGGGCCTCAGCGCTGATCCGGCGCGGGGGCCTGGTCGTCCGGGTCACCGGCAGCCGTCGCGGAGCCCGCCGGCCCGGCCGTCGCCGGGTCGGACGTCGCCTCGGGGGCGTCGACCGGGACATCGGGCCCGTCGGTGCCCGGCGCGGCGTCCCCGGCCTCCGCCGGGGCGTCACTCGCCTCCGCAGCCGCGTCCGTAGCGGCCACGGGAACGTCCGGAGCCTCCGACGCCTCCACGGCGGCGTCCTGGGCCGCCACAGGAGCGTCTGCCGTCACTACGGTGTCCGGGGCCGTCGTCGCGGCAGCGTCCGCCGCCACCGCGGTCTCCGCCGCGGCAGCGTCCGCCGCCACCGCGGTCTCCGCCGCGGCAGCGTCCGCCGCCACCGGGGTCTCCGCCGCGGGAGCGTCCGCCGCCTCCGCCGGCGACCCGCCGTCGGCCTGGCCGGCCGGGTCGGGGGCCGGGGCGGTCGCCGGGTCGCCCGCCGGCTGCTCGCCGACGGCCGGGACGACGCCCGTACCGAGCGCCGCCACCTGGCCCGCCTCCACGCCGCCGAAGAGGCGCGGCAGGGTCGCCGTGTGCGCGGCGCGCAGCTCGTCGAGACCGATCCGGAACTGGTCGTGCACCTCCAGCGCGCCGCCGGCCGGGTCGGTGACGCCGATGAACTCCCACGGCACCCCGTGCTCGGCGCAGAGCGCGGTGAACGCCTTCTCGTGCCCACGCGGCACCGACACCAGCGCGCGGCCGGCCGACTCGCTGAACAGGAAGACGAACGGCATCGACCCGCCAGCGAAGTGCTCGGGCACGGCGACCCGGGCCCCGACGCCACGCCGCAGGCAGGACTCGACCAGGCTCTGGGCGAGGCCACCGTCGGAGAGGTCGTGCGCGGAACTGAGGTGCCCCACCCGGGCGGCGGCGGCCAGCAGCTCGGCGAGCTGCCGCTCGCGGGCCAGGTCGACCTGCGGCGGAATGCCGCCGAGGTGCTCGTGGGTCACCCACGCCCACTCCGAGCCGGAGAGCTCGACGTGCGTCTCACCCAGCAGGAAGAGCTGGTCGTGGTCGCCGCCAGGACGCGGCACGAAGCCCATCGGCACCCGGTCGGCGACGTTGTCCAGCACGCCCAGCACGCCGACCACCGGGGTCGGGTGGATGGGTGCCGGGCCGGTCTGGTTGTAGAAGCTGACGTTGCCGCCGGTCACCGGGATGCCGAGCTCCAGGCAGCCGTCCGCCAGGCCGCGGACGGCCTCGGCGAACTGCCACATCACGCCCGGGTCCTCCGGCGAGCCGAAGTTGAGGCAGTTGGTCACGGCGATCGGCTTCGCGCCGGTCACCGCAACGTTCCGGTACGCCTCGGCCAGCGCCAGCTTCGTCCCGTGGTACGGGTCGAGGCGCGCGTACCGGCCGTTGCCGTCGACGGAGAGGGCGACCCCGAGGCCGGTCCGCTCGTCGATCCGGATCACGCCGGAGTCCTCCGGCTGGGCGAGCACGGTGTTGCCCAGCACGTACCGGTCGTACTGCTCGGTGACCCAGGTCTTGTCGGCCAGGTTCGGCGACGCGATCATGCGCAGCACGGTCTCCCGCAGCGCCTCCGGGTTGCTCGGCCGGGGCAGCGTCTCCGCGCGGTCGGCCTGGAGCAGGATCAGGTCGGCCGGCTCCCGCATCGGGCGGGCGTACACCGGACCGTCGTCGACCAGGGAGCCCGGCGGCACGTCCACCACGACGTGGTCGCGCCAGGAGACCACCAGGCGGCCCGGCTGGCCGTCCGGCGCGGGCGGGGTGACCTCACCGATCGCGGTGGCGAGCACGCCCCACTTCTCGGCGGTCTTGAGCACCGCCTCCAGCTTGTCAGGGGCGACGACCAGCAGCATCCGCTCCTGGGACTCGCTGGCCAGGATCTCGTGCGGCTCCATCGAGGGCTCCCGCAGCGGCACCCGCTCCAGCCAGACCCGCATGCCGGTGCCCGCCGCCGCGGCGGTCTCGGTGAGCGCGCAGGTCAGGCCGGCGCCGCCGAGATCCTGGATGCCGACGACCAGCTCGGCGTCGTACAGCTCCAGGCACGCCTCGATCAGCAGCTTCTCGGTGAACGGGTCGCCCACCTGGACCGACGGGCGGCGCTGCTCGCTGCCCTCGTCGAAGGTGGCACTGGCCAGCACCGACACGCCGCCGATGCCGTCCCGGCCGGTCTTGGCGCCCATCAGCACCACGATGTTGCCGGGGCCGGCGGCCTCCTTCTTCTGCAGCCGGTCGACCGGCAGCACGCCGAGGCAGAGCGCGTTGACCAGGGGATTGCCCTGGTAGCAGGGGTCGAAGACCACCTCGCCGCCGATATTCGGCAGGCCGAGGCAGTTGCCGTAACCGCCGACGCCGGCGACCACGCCGGGCAGCACCCGGGCGGTGTCCGGGTGGTCGGCCGCGCCGAAGCGCAGCGGGTCCATCACCGCGACCGGACGCGCACCCATGGCGAGGATGTCGCGGACGATCCCGCCGACGCCGGTCGCCGCGCCCTGGTACGGCTCGACGAAGCTCGGGTGGTTGTGCGACTCGACCTTGAAGGTCACCGCCAGCTCGTCGGAGACCCGGACCACACCGGCGTTCTCACCGATACCGGCCAGCAGCCGGTCGCTCGGCGGGGCCTTCTCGCCGAACTGGCGCAGGTGCACCTTGCTCGACTTGTAGGAGCAGTGCTCGCTCCACATGATCGAGTACATGGCCAGCTCGGCCTGGGTGGGCCGGCGGCCGAGGATGTGCCGGATCCGGTCGTACTCGTCGTCGCGGAGGCCCAGCTCGGCGTACGGCTGGAGCTCCTCCGGCGTGCCGGTGGCCCGGGGCACGGTGTCCACGGCCGCGGTCCAGTCGTCGGCCGGGCCGGCCTGCGGCACCACGGTGGCCGTACGCGGCTCCGCCGGGTCGGCCGGGTGGGCGCCCGGTGCCTCCCGCAGGTCCGGGTCCGGATGGGTGGTCATGACCTCTCCTCGCTGCGCTCGCCGCCGGGGCGGCGGGTGAGCTGACCGATGATCCCGCCGCGCACGGTCACGCCGGCGTCCCCACCAGGTGCTTGAGCACCGAGGTGAAGAAGCCGAGGCCGTCCAGGGAGGGGCCGGTGAGCGCCTCCACCGCGTGCTCGGGATGCGGCATGATGCCGACCACGTTGCCGGCCTCGTTGGTGATCGCGGCGATGTCGCGCTGCGAACCGTTGGGGTTGCCGCCGAGGTAGCGGGCGACAACCCGACCCTCGGCCTCCAAGCGGTCCAGCGTCGCCGGGTCGGCGACGTAGCAGCCCTCGCCGTTCTTGACCGGGATCAGCACCTCCTGGCCCGGCTGGAACGCGTTGGTCCAGGCGGTGCCGGCGGCCTCGATGCGGAGGATCTGGTCCCGGTTACGGAAGTGCAGGTGCTGGTTGCGGGTGAGCGCACCCGGCAGCAGGTGGGCCTCGCAGAGGATCTGGAAGCCGTTGCAGATGCCGAGCACGGGCAGGCCGCCCCGGGCGGCGTCCACGATCGTCTCCATGACCGGGGCGAACCGGGCGATGGCGCCGCACCGCAGGTAGTCACCGTAGGAGAAGCCACCGGGCAGGACCACGGCGTCCACGCCGTGCAGCTGCGGGTCGCCGTGCCACAGCCGGACCGGCTCGGCGCCGGCGATGCGGACGGCGCGGGCCGCGTCCCCGTCGTCGAGCGAACCGGGGAAGGTCACCACACCGACCCGGGCGGTCACTGGCGCGCGTCCACGGGCTCGTCGGTCTCCACCACGCGGACCGTGAAGTCCTCGATGACCGGGTTGGCCAGCAGCTTGTCGGCGATCTCCCGGGCCCGGTCCAGGTCCGGTTCACCGGTGAACTCGATCTCGATCCGCCTGCCGATCCGGACCGAGGCGACGTCGCTGACGCCGAGCCGGGGCAGCGCGTTTGCGACGGCCTGGCCCTGCGGATCGAGGATCTCGGGCTTGAGCATGACGTCGACGACGACGCGAGGCACGGGGCACTCCTGACTGTGTACGCAGTTGGGTGCCGGCCCACTACGGGCGAGCGCAGCCAGCCTACCTGGCAGATACCGCCTCGGCCGAACCGGCCGGCGCGTCCGGGCAGTGATCGACGTGACCCCGTCGAGGGGGCCGCACCGGATGTCCCGGCCTGCACGGAACGCACCCTTACCAGCAACGACAGCGCCGCCAGGTGGCCAAATCGTTACATCGGTTAATCTCTATCGACTCCTTGTCAGTGCCGCGCCGGGGCCCTACCGTACATCGATGTAAGTCGATGCACAGCCCTGGCGACCACCCGTCGCCCGCTCCCCGTCGCCCGGCGACCCCGGGTGCCCCGGACGTGAAGGAGTTCCCGATGCGCATCCGCTCCCTGCTCGCCACCATCGGCGTCGCCATGGTCGGCGTCCTCGGCGCCGCGTCCGGCGCAGCCGCCGCCCCCGTCGGCCCGTACATCATCGGAGGTGGCACCGTCTCCTCCGCGCCCTGGGCCGCCGCGGTGTTCAGCAACGGCTCGTTCACCTGCTCCGGCAGCGTCATCGCGTCCCAGTGGGTGCTCACCGCCCGGCACTGCATCAGCGGCAGCATGTCCGTCCGGGTCGGCAGCGTCTACTACGCCTCGGGCGGCACCACCCGCACCGTGAGCACCACCTACACCCGCTACGACCTCGCGCTGATGCGGCTCTCCAGCCCGGTGACCACCTCCACCGTGTCGCTGGCCAGCAGCAACCCGCCCATCGGGTCGACCAACTCGATCTACGGCTGGGGCATGACCTGCTACAGCGGCTGCAACCCGTCCAGCCAGCTCAAGACCGCCACCGTCCAGGTGACCAGCAACAGCGCCTCCGACGCGTACGGCGGGCAGGCCATCCGCAGCTCCCGGATCAACGGGAACGCCTGGCGGGGCGACTCGGGCGGCCCGCAGTTCTACAACGGCCAGCAGGTCGGCGTGGCCTCCACCGCCGACGGCGTGAGCATCCAGAATTACGGCAGCGTCGCGTACAACCGGTCCTGGATCACCTCGGTGGCCGGTGTCTGACACTTAGCGCCGGTCGCGGCGCGGATGGTCGGTGACGCGCCGACCGTCCGCGCCGCCTCGTTTCGCAGCATCCGATCAGGTGAACAAGGCACACGTTCGGGCCGCCGACCGGCTGACAGCATCGGAAACGTGCTGGTCGTGACGACGGATCAACTGCCCGGCTACGAGATCCGCCAGATCCTCGGCGAAGTGGTCTCCTCCATGGCGAGGACCCGGAACCCGTACCGCGAGGGGGTCAAGAACCTGCGCGGTGGCGCCTACGACCCGATGGCGCCGGACAACCTCACCCGCTGGCGTACCGACTCGGTGGCCCGGCTCGGCGAGGAGGCCCGCCGGCTCGGCGCGAACGCGGTGATCGGCATGCGCTTCGACAGCCGGGACTGCGGCGAGATGTGGATGGAGATCTGCGCGTACGGCACGGCGGTGATCGTCGTACCCAAGATGCCGGACGTCATGCCGCCCGACCAGCCCATGGTCGCGGCCGACACCGCCCACGAGCCGGAGATCGCCTCGGCCCCCGGCGGCATCGCCGAACCGGCGAGCGCCCCCAACCTCTCCTCCGCCGCCGAAACCCCCACCCCCAAATCCCCCTAACCCCCGCCCCCGCCGGGCCTGCCAGGCATGCCGGCGTCGATCATGAGGTTAGCGGCGGTGCCAGAGATCCACTTCGCCGCCAACCTCATGATCAACCAGGCTCGGGTGGGGTGGGGTGGGGTGGGGTCAGAGGATGGGGGGTGGGGAATAGGCGGCCGCGTCGGGGTGGGACTGGACGATCTTGGCGATGCGGGCGGTGATCCGGTCGACCTGGGCGCCCGCGGCGCCGACGAAGGCGTTGCGGTCGGCGACCAGGGCGTCGATCTCGGCGCGGGTCAGGCCGAGGCGCCCGTCCGCGGCGAGACGGTCGAAGAGGTCGTTCTCGGCCGCACCCTTCTCCCGCATGGCCAGCGCCACCGCGACCGCGTGCTCCTTGATCACCTCGTGCGCGACCTCCCGGCCGACGCCGCGCCGGACCGCCGCGACCAGGATCTTGGTGGTGGCCAGGAACGGCAGGAAGCGCTCCAGCTCCCGGTTGATCACCGCCGGGTACGGGCCGAACTCGTCCAGCACGGTGAGGAAGGTCTGGAACAGCCCGTCGGCGGCGAAGAACGCGTCCGGCAGGGCCACCCGGCGGACCACCGAGCAGGAGACGTCCCCCTCGTTCCACTGGTCGCCGGCCAGCTCGCCAACCATCGACAGGTAACCGCGGATGATCACGGCGAAGCCGTTCACCCGCTCCGACGAGCGGGTGTTCATCTTGTGCGGCATCGCGCTGGACCCCACCTGGCCGGGCTTGAAGCCCTCGGTAACCAACTCCTGGCCGACCATCAGCCGGATCGTGGTGGCCAGCGACGACGGCGCGGCGGCCACCTGGGCCAGTGCGGAGAGCACGTCGAAGTCCAGCGAACGCGGGTAGACCTGGCCGACGCTGTCCAGCACCCGGCTGAACCCGAGGTGCTCGGCGACCCGGCGCTCCAGCTCGGCCACCTTGTCGGCGTCGCCGTCGAAGAGGTCGAGCTGGTCGGCGGCCGTGCCCACCGGCCCCTTGATGCCGCGCAGCGGGTACCGACCGATCAGGTCATCCAGCCGCTCGTACGCGATCAACAGCTCCTCGGCGGCCGAGGCGAAGCGCTTGCCCAGCGTGGTGGCCTGCGCGGCGACGTTGTGCGACCGGCCGGTCATCACCAGGCCGGAGTACTCGTGGGCGTGCCAGGCGAGCCGGACCAGGGTGGCGACCACCCGGTCCCGGATCAGCTCGAGCGAGGCGCGGATCTGGAGCTGCTCGACGTTCTCGGTGAGATCCCGGGAGGTCATCCCCTTGTGCACGTGCTCGTGCCCGGCGAGCGCGCTGAACTCCTCGATCCGGGCCTTCACGTCGTGCCGGGTGACCCGCTCCCGCTCCGCGATCGAGGCCAGGTCGACGTCGTCAATGACCCGCTCGTACGCCTCGACCACCCCGTCCGGCACCGGCACGCCGAGGTCCCGCTGGGCCTTGAGTACGGCGAGCCAGAGCCGCCGCTCCATGCGGACCTTCTCCTCGGGCGACCAGAGGGCGACCAGCTCGGGCGAGGCGTACCGGTTGGCGAGCACGTTCGGGATCGTCGTCACGTACCTCAGTCTCCCATGACCGCTGAGGCGGCCCTGCGGAGGAAGTCGGCCGCTCAGACGCCGGACGGCCGGAGGTCGCCGGCCGGCGGCGTGCCCACCACCCACCGGCGACCTCCCGGCCGGCTAACCGAAACGGTCGGTGAGGTTGACTGCCGGATCCAACGCGACGGCCTGCTGCTGCGCGGCGGTCAGGGGAAGCTTCCCCTTCTCGCCGGCGGTGAGGCTCACCGCTAGCCAGACGCCGTCCCGGCGCAATACATGGACGGTCCGCTCCGCCTTCACCCCAGAACCGTCGGTGGTGATGCGGTACCGCTCCCCGGCGGGACCGGTACCTGCCTCGCACGTGTGGGTCCTGGTGCTCGCGTCGCAGGTCAGGTCACCGGCGGTGCCCGGATCCCGCCGGTGGATCCGCACCGAGAGGGTCCCGGACACGCCGTCCACCAGGACCCGCCCCTGGCCCGCGTAGCTGTCCGTGGTGCTCTCGCTGCCCCAGAAAGCGCCCAGGTCGCCCGGGGTCATGGCGGCTCCCCTCCCCTGGGCCCCCGTGACACCGGGCACGTGTCGCTGCAACGAGGCGAGTACCACGCTGTCGACCCACCTCCGGCGGGCCTCTGTGTTGCCCTGCAGCGGCTGCGCGGCCTGCCCGGCGACCGCCGGATCCAGCGCCAACGGGGCCAACTGCGCGATGGAGAGCGGGGGATCCTCGTCCTCACCCCGAATGCGCACGACGATCGTCACCCCGTCGGACCGCTGCACCTGCACGCTGCTCGACACGGCAATCCCGGACGGCTTCAGATCCGGTCCGAGCGCCGGGTTGCGGGCCGACAGGGTCATGATCTTCTCGCCGGCCGGTCCGGTCGTGACGGCACACCCGCTCGTCCTGAGCGCCTCGGCGGTGCACGCCCCGAGCGGCCCCCAGTCGTCGGTGATCTGCACGGACAGCACGCCCATCCGGTTGCCCGACCGGACCCTCCCGTGCCCGTGGTAGCCGTCCGGGGTGTAACCACTGAGGCTCGGGCCGGAGAACCAGACCGCTCCCTCACCCTCCGGCGCGCCACGCCTGGGTGCCCAGTCCAGGTCCGGTGCCACCCGGCCCACCGCTTCGAAGATGGCCAGGTCCATCGCGGTGAACGAGGCACCCGACGACGGTGCCGGGGTGCGTACCGGCGGGTTCGTCGGACTCGGCACCGCCGGCACGCCGGCTCGGGGCCGACCGGTGACGGCGGTCGTGCCGACGAGGACGACACCGACGGCCGCCGCGGCCAGGGCCGCCACGCCGACGCGCCGGAGCCGCCGGGCGCGGCGCTGCCGGGCGATGACCCGGTCCATGTCGATGGAGGTGGGCGGGATCTCGCCGACCGCCTCACGGAACATCGTCCGGTAGCTCATGCGCCCTCTCCCTTCACCGCGGAATCCAACGTCGCCAGCAGACGCAGGCTCTCCAGCCCGCGGGCCGCCTGGCTCTTCACCGTGCCGGTGCTGACGCCCAAGGTCCGCGCCGTCTCCTCGACCGAGAAGTCGCACCAGAACCGCAGGACGACCACCGCCCGCCGGCGCGGCGGCAACTGGGCCAGCAGGTCGAGCAGATGTTCCCGGTCGGCCAGCGCGGCTTCGGGGAACGCCACGTCCGCCCGATCGGGCACGTCGTCGGTGCTGCGTTCCCGCCGCCACGGCCGGCGCCGCTCGTCCAACCACGCGTTGGTGAGCATCCCCCGGACGTACGCGTCGACGTTCTCCATCGGGCGGACGCGGCGCCAGTGCCGGTAGAGCTTGCCGATCGTGATGGACACCAGGTCGTCGGCGGTGTGCCAGTCACGGCAGAGCAGGTACGCCGTGATCCGTAGCGACTCCAGGCGGGCGGTCACGAACTGCCGGTACTCGTCTTCGTCAGCGCGGTTCACCGCGCCCGACCTCTCGTCCGTTTCATGCCTGGGGAACGGTACGAAGTGGCGACGGGGTTGCTCGCCAAGCTGGAAATCGCGATGCCCTGTGGCCGCCGGAACGCGGGTTACGTCACACCTGGGTGATCTCGTGCACGGTGGCGGTCACCACGAGGGTCTTCTTCTGCGTGCCGTGGGCGTTGCGGACCGTCAGCAGGTAGGTGTGCTTCTGCACGTCGCCCTCGGCGCCGGAGCAGGGGAAGTTCAGGGTCTCGCTGCCCGTGGGCGGGTAGTTGTCGGCGTACACGCCGGGGCCGTCGACGGAGAGGGCGACCGAATCGACGTTGCTGGTCTTCCACTCCACGACGACCGGGGTGCCCGCGACCGGATCGGCGTTGGTGCCCGCCGGGCAGGAGGGCTTCTGGGCGACCCGGAAGTAGGTAATCGTCGGGCCGGCCGGCTTCGGGGCGCTCGTCGTCGGCCTGCTGCCGGGCTGCCCGCCGTTGCTCTTGGTGCCGCCGCCCGTCGACCCGCTGCCGGTCGTACCGTCTCCCGTGGGCTCCGCGGAGGTTGTCGGGGCGCCGCTCGCGGGCGCGGTGGACGCCGCCGGGTCGCCGGGGGCCTCGGTCACCGAGGTCGTGGCGGTGGACTCCGTGGCGTTGGTGCCGGTGGCCGCACATCCGGCGGCCAGCACGGCAGCCAGGGCGACGACGGTGGTACGGAGCAGGGCTTGACCGGGCATGACCACTCCCTCGCGGGTGCCGCCGCCGGTGACGTCCGGGCGGGCTGGCGTCCACGGTAGGGACGGCCGGCAAGCCGGATAGGGTGATCACACTCCTGAGTCGACAAACAGGATTGGGGAAGCGTGTCCAGACTTACCGGCAAGGTCGCCCTGGTCACCGGCGGGAGCCGTGGTATCGGTGCCGCCGTCGTGCGCCGCCTGGCCGAGGACGGCGCCCACGTCGCGTTCACCTACCGCGAGGCGGGGGACAGCGCGAAGCTCGTGGTCGCCGACGTCGAGGCGTACGGCCGCACCGGCCTGGCGACCCAGGCCGACAGCACAGACGCGACGGCGGTGGTCGGGGCGGTCGAGCAGACCGTCGCCGAGCTGGGCCGGCTGGACATCCTGGTGAACAACGCCGGGGTGTTCTCGTACGGACCGATCGAGGAGGTCGGCCTCGACGACCTCGACCGGGCTATTGCCGTGCACGTTCGCGGGGTGTTCCTGGCCACCCAGGCGGCGGTACGCCACATGGGCACCGGCGGGCGGATCGTCAACATCGGCAGCAGCTTCGCCAGCCGCGTCCCGGCCCCCGGGGTGAGCGTCTACGCCATGACCAAGAGCGCGGTCAACGGCCTCACCCGGGCCCTCGCCCGGGAACTCGGCCCGCGCGGGATCACCGTCAACGTGCTCCTGCCCGGTTCCACCGACACCGACATGAACCCGGCGGACAGCGCCGGCGCCGACGCACAGCGGGAACACATCGCCCTCGGCCGGTACGGGACGCCCGCCGACGTGGCGGCGACGGTCAGCCACCTGGTGGGCGACGGCGGGCGGCACATCACCGGCGCGTCGATCGCCATCGACGGCGGCGGCACCGCCTGATCCGGTTGCAGATCCGGCCCGGCGCCGCGGGCAGGAGTCGCCGGGCCGGACGAGGAGCCGGGGCGGGCGGCGGATCGGCCCGCCCCGGTCTGCTCACTACTTCACTGCGCCAGGGCGATCGCCGGGTCGAACGCGATGGCCTGCTGCTGCGCCGGGGTCAGCGGGAAGTTCCCCCTGTCGCCGATGAGGTTCACCCAGAGCCAGGAGCCGTCCGCGCGCCGGACGTCGACCGTCCGCTCGGCCGAGCTGCCCCCGATGGTGACAGTGCGGTACTTCTCGCCGTGCGGCCCGGTTCCGGCCTTGCAGGTGTACATCTTGGTGTTCTTCCCGCAGGTCAGGCTGCCCAGGCCCGGGTCGGTCCGCCAGATCTGCACCGAGAAGAGCCCGGTCGCCTTGTCGGCCCGGAGCCGCCCCTGTCCCCAGTACTCGTCGGCGGTGTTCTTCCCGCCGCCGTCCGTCCAGACCGAGGCCAGGTCGGTCGGGGTATCGGAGGCACCGCCCGCGCCCTTGACCCCGGGTGCCTGCTTGCGCAGCGCGGCGAATATCGCGTTGTCGATCCGCTTCTGCTGCGGGGAAGGCTGCCGCGGGGACGCCGATGGCGACGCCGGTGGGGTCAGACGCACACCGGGCGGGAGCGGGGCCAACACGAGGCCGGGGTCGAGACCGACGGCGGTCAACTGCTCGGCGGTAAGCGCAAATCCGCCCGTCGACGCCGCACTTTCCAGCAACACCGATACGAGGCTGTCGTCCGGCCGGTGGACGAGCAGGTAGCGATTGTCTCGGATGTGTCGCCGACCACTCGATGCCTGCTCCACCCGCGACATGTTCATCAGTGTGATCCGCTCGCCGTTCGGGCCAACGCTCTCCCGGCAGGTCTGGTTCACCTCGGGCCGCTCGACACAGGGCGCCTCGCGGGACCGGTCGCCCTGCTGGCGGTTGATAAAGATCGAGAGGTGCGCCTTGACTCCGTTCACCGTGATGGTGCCGTACCCGCGGTAGGAGGCGACACCGTTCGACGGGTCTTCACCGCCGTTCCGCGGATCGCCGGCGTGGCGCAAGGGCGACCCCTCGGTGGCGTTGATGCCCCAGGTCACGCCAGGCACCGCCCGCTCCACCGCCGCCTTCACCGCGCCGTCCAGGCGTGCCACGTCTTCCGGGGTGCCCGCCACGGTGGTGATCCGGGGCCGCTCGGCGGGGGCCGGCTGCCGCCCGACCGACGGCAGCCCGAGGGCCGCCGTGGCGGTCACCCCCAGCACCGCTGCCGCCGCGCCACCGCACACCCCCCAGCGGCGCAGCCTGCGGTTGCGGCGCTGCCGCATGATCACCTGATCGACGTCGATCGTCGAGACCGGCGAGTCGCCGATCGCCTCGTCCAGAAACTGCCGGTAGCTCATGCCCACTCCTCCACGGATCGGCCCGACGCGTTGGTGGCGAGGACGCGGAGCATCTCGAGGCCGCGGGCCGCCTGGCTCTTCACCGTGCCGGCGCTGATCCCCAACGCCTCGGCGGTCTCCTCTACGGACAGGTCGCAGTAGAAGCGCAGCACGATCACCGCCCGCCGCCGCGGCGGCAGCTCCCCCAGCAGTTCGAGCAGGGCCTGCCGGTCGACCAGGGCCGTCTGCGGCAACGCCAGATCGACCTGGTCCGGCACCTCGTACGTCGCCTGCTCGCGCCGCCAGGGCCGGCGCCGCTCGTCCAGCCAGGCGTTGGTCAGCACGCCCCGCACGTACGCGTCGACGTTGTCCGCCGCGCGGACCCGGCGCCAGTGCCGGTAGAGCTTGCCGATGGTGATGGAGACCAGGTCGTCGGCGGTGTGCCAGTCGCGGCAGAGCAGGTACGCCGTGCGGCGCAACGCCTCCAGCCGGGCAACCACGAACTGCCGGTATTCGTCCTCGTCGGCCCGGTTCACGATCCGGGGCCCCTAGTTCGCCTCATGCCCAGGTGACGGAGGGATGGTGGGCGCGGGTTGCCCGGGATTCGATCAGGACGGGGCGGGCTCAACGCTCCAGGATCGCCGTCACGCCCTGCCCGCCGGCGGCGCAGATGGAGATCAGGCCCCGGCCGCTCCCCTTCTGGTCGAGGAGCTTGGCCAGGGTGGCCACGATCCGGCCGCCGGTGGCCGCGAACGGGTGCCCGGCGGCCAGCGAGGAGCCGTTGACGTTGAGCTTGTCCCGGTCGATCGACCCGAGCGGCGCGTCCAGGCCCAGCCGCTCCTTGCCGAACTCGGGCGACTCCCAGGCGGCCAGGGTGGCCAGCACCTGCGCGGCGAACGCCTCGTGGATCTCGTAGAAGTCGAAATCCTGCAGGGTGAGGCCGGCCCGGGCCAGCATCCGGGGCACCGCGTACACGGGGGCCATCAGCAGCCCCTCGTCGCCGTGCACGAAGTCGACCGCGGCGGTCTCGGACCAGGAGAACCAGGCCAGCACCGGCAGGTGGTGCTCGCGCGCCCACTCCTCGGAGGCCAGCAGCACCGTCGACGCGCCGTCGGTGAGCGGGGAGGAGTTGCCGGCGGTCATGGTGGCCCGCTCGGCGTCCGGGCCCTTCGTGCCGAAGACCGGCTTCAGCGAGCCGAGCTTCTCCAGGCTGGTGTCCGGGCGGAGGTTCTGGTCCCGGGTGAGCCCGAGGTAGGGGGTCATCAGATCGTCGAAGAACCCCTTGTCGTACGCGGCGGCGAGCCGCCGGTGCGAGCGGAGCGCCAGCTCGTCCTGGGCCTGCCGGTCGATGTTCCAGCGCAGCGCCGTCCGCGCCGCGTGCTCCCCCATGGACAGCCCGGTGCGCGGCTCCGCGTTGCGCGGGATCTCCGGCTTGAACGGCTGGTGCGGGCGGAGCTTCGCGGCGACCTTCAGCCGCTCGCCGACGGTCCGGGCGGAGTTGAGCGCGAGCAGCGTACGGCGCAGGTCCTCGTTGAGGGCCAGCGGCGCGTCCGAGGTGGTGTCGACACCACCGGCGATGCCGACCTCGAGCTGCCCCAGGGCGATCTTGTTGGCGACCAGGATGGCGGCTTCGAGTCCGGTGCCGCAGGCCTGCTGGATGTCGTACGCCGGGGTGTGCGGGTCGAGCCGGGAGCCGAGCACCACCTCGCGGGTGAGGTTGAAGTCGCGGGAGTGCTTGAGCACCGCGCCGGCGACCACCTCGCCGACCCGCTGCCCGGCCAGGCCGAAGCGGGCGACCAGGCCGTCGAGCGCCGCGCCGAGCAGATCGGCGTTGGACGCGTGCGCGTAGCGCGAGTTGGACCGGGCGAAGGGGATGCGGTTGCCGCCGATCACCGCGACCCGCCGGACACTCTGCATGATCGGCCTCCTCGATTCGGTTGCCCGTACCCTACTCGCCAGTAGGCTACGCCGCGCGGCGGCCACGGCGCGAGTCCTGGGCCGCCGGCCCGGTTCCAGGCGGACGACCAGCGCCGGCATGGCAGGGGTTGCGTCCAACCTACTCGCCAGTAGGCTACGGGCATGAGCGACCGCTACGCGAGCTTCGTCCACACGGGGGCCGGCCGCACCCTGGTCAAGCGCCTCGGGCTGCCCGACCCGCCCCGACTGCGCCGGCACACTCCGGGCGACCCGCTCGTTCCTGGGCCGGTCCTGCTCGGCTCGTCGACCGGTGGCCGGCTCGCCGAACCGATCGGCAAGATCCTGGCCGCCGCCGGGGTCGAGCTGCCCGACCCAGCCGCCGCCACCGACGCCACCTCGCGCTTCGCCGCCCTGGTGTACGACGCGACCGGTCTCACCGACTCGTCCGAACTGCGCCAGCTCTACGACTTCTTCCACCCGCACGCCCGGGCCCTGCTTCCCTGCGGCCGGGTGATCGTGCTGGGCACCCCGCCGGCCGAGTGCGACTCGCCCCGCGAGGCGACCGCCCAGCGCGCCCTGGAGGGGCTGACCCGCAGCATCGGCAAGGAGTTCGGCCGGGGCGTCACCGCGCAGCTCGCGTACGTCACGAGGCACGGTGACGCCGGCACCCCGGTCAGCCTGGAGTCCACGCTGCGCTTCCTGCTGTCGGGCCGCTCCGCGTACGTCTCCGGGCAGGTGATCCGGGTCGGCGCTGGCGCGGCCACCCCGCCGGCCGACTGGGACCGGCCGCTGGACGGCCAGGTGGTCCTGGTCACCGGGGCGGCCCGGGGCATCGGCGCGGCACTGGCGCGGGTGCTCGCCCGGGACGGCGCCCGGGTAGTGGCGCTGGACATCCCCGCTGCCGGGGACGAGCTGGCCACCGTCGCCAACGAGGTCGGCGGCAGCGCGGTGCAGCTCGACCTGACCGCGGCGGACGCGCCGACCCGGCTGGCCGAGCACCTGGCGAGTCGGCACGGCCGGGTCGACGTGGTGGTGCACAACGCCGGCATCACCCGGGACCGGACGCTCGGCCGGATGGACGCCGACCGCTGGGACTCGGTGATCGACGTGAACCTGTCCAGCCAGGAGCGGATCAACGACCTGCTGCTGGAGCGCGACCTGATCCCGGCCGGCGGCCGGATCGTCTCGGTCTCCTCGATCGCCGGCATCGCCGGCAACCGGGGGCAGACCAACTACGCGACCAGCAAGGCCGGCGTGATCGGCCTGGTCGACTCGCTCGCCCCGGTGCTGCGCGAACGCGGGATCAGCCTCAACGCGGTCGCGCCCGGGTTCATCGAGACCCGGCTGACCGCTCGGATCCCGTTGCTGATCCGGGAAGCGGGCCGCCGGATGAACAGCATGGCCCAGGGCGGACTGCCGGTGGACGTGGCCGAGACGATCGGCTGGCTCGCGTGGCCGGCGACCGGCGCGGTCAGCGGCAACGTGGTCCGCGTCTGCGGCCAGAGCCTGCTGGGGGCGTGATGGCGCGGCGCAAGCAGCGGCGGCCGGAGGAGCCGGTCGAGGAGCTGTCGGTACACGAGTTGATCGAGGGCCCGACCCAGGACCTCACCGCGGCCCGGGCCGCCGTGGCGGGGGCGGCCGGCGAGCCGCGCCCGTCCGCCGACGAGACGCAGGACCTCTCCGGCGCGGCCGCCGAGGTCACCCGGGACCTGTCGGCCGTCGCCGGGGCGGCGGTCGCGCCAGCGACCGTCGGCACCGCGGGGCGCGTCCGCATCGACCTGCCTCGGATGCCGGCGGCTGGCGTGCTCTACCGGCGGGCCCTGCTCGGCGCCCTGCCCGGGATGGGCGGCCGGCGCGGCCAGGAGCTGCCCGAGGTGGAACTCGGCGTGGGCGGGGTGACCGTGGACCGGGCGCACCTGGCCGACTACGACCGGGTCTGCGGCTTCCGGCTCACCGACCGGCTGCCGGCGACGTACGTGCACGTGCTGGGCTTCCCGCTGGCGCTGCGGCTGATGACCGCGGCGGAGTTCCCGATCCCGCTGACCGGGGTGGTGCACGTGGCGAACCGGATCACCGTGCACCGGCCGATCGAGGCCGGCGAGACCCTGGACTTCCACACGTACGCCGAGAACCTGCGCCCGCACGAGCGGGGCCGGCAGCTCGACGTGGTGCTGGTCGGCTCGGTCGACGGCACGGAGGTCTGGCGGGGCGTCTCGACGTACCTCGGGAAGGAGCGGAAGGCGGGCGGCGGCCCGCGACGCGACCGGGGTGACCGCCCGGACCTGCCGGCCACCGCGGCGCACTGGCGGGTGACCCCCCGGGTGGGCAGCGACTACGCCCGGGTCTCCGGCGACCACAACCCGATCCACACCTCGGTGCTCGGGGCACGCCTGTTCGGTTTCCCCCGCCCGATCGCGCACGGCATGTGGAGCAAGGCCCACTGCCTGGCCGCGCTGGAGAGCCGGCTGCCGGAGGCGTACTCGGTGAACGTGGCGTTCAAGCTGCCGGTGCCGCTGCCGTCCACGGTGGCCTTCAGCGCCACCGCGACCGGCGGGACCTGGGATTTCGCCCTGCACGACGCGCGGTCCGGCGGGCCGCAGCTGGTGGGCACCGTCCGCTGACCCCAAACCGGACGGCCCGACCGCAGCGGACAAGGTGACCGGTAAGGAAGGGCCTTCTCACCGGTGGGTGCGGGGCCGGCAGGGCAGCGGGCGCGGGGACGTGATCCGGTGACTCGGCCCGCCGGCCCGTCCGGCGGCACCAGCATGAGGGCATGGGGGACGTGCTCGACCTGCTGCGCCAGACGGCGACCTCGCCGTGGGCGTACCTGGTGATCTTCGTGGTCACCGCGATCGACGCGTTCTTCCCGCTGCTGCCCGGCGAGACGGTGGTGATCACCGCCGCGGTCTTCGCGGCGGACGGGGAACCGGCCCTGGTCGCGCTGATCGTGGCCGCCGCGCTCGGCGCGCTCGCCGGCGACCACCTCTCGTACGCCATCGGGCGCGGCGGCGGCGCGCACCGGCTGGCCCGGCTGCCCGCCGACAGCCGGCGACGGGCGAGCTCCGAGTGGGCCCGCCGGGCGGTCGACCGGCGCGGCGGGCTCATCCTGACCACCGCCCGCTACGTCCCGGGCGGCCGGACGGCGGTCACCCTGACCATGGGCGCGGTCCGCTACCCGCTCCGCTGTTTCCTGATGTACGACCTGCTCGCCTGCGCCGCCTGGGCGCTCTACTGCGGGCTGCTCGGCTACTTCGGCGGGCTGACCTTCAAGCAGAACCCGATCGAGGGCCTGCTGCTCGGGGTGGGTCTGTCGCTCGTGGCCACCGGAGTGTTCGAAGCTGTCCGCTGGGCCCGCCGCCGGTCCCGGTCCCGCGCCGCCACCCGCCGCTGAGCCCGCCCCGGCCTCACAGCAGATCGGCATCGTGGACCAGGATGGCGAGCTGCACCCGGTTGCTCGCCCCGAGCTTGGCCAGGGCCCGGCTGACGTACGCCTTGACGGTGCCCTCGCTCATCCCGAGTCGTCGGGCCACGTCGGCGTTCGCGTCTCCCCGAGCCACCTCCCGGACGACCGCCGCCTCCCGGTCGGTCAGCCGGGCGAGCCGCTGCCGGGCGGCCTCCCGCCGGCCCGGGCCACGTTCGGCGAAGGAGTTGATCAGCCGCCGGGTCACCGCCGGGGCGAGCATGGCGTTGCCGGCGGCGACGGTCCGCACGGCTGCGGCGAGTTCCCCCGGCGGCGTGTCCTTCAGCAGAAAGCCGACCGCCCCGGCACGCAGCGCCTCGTGCACGTACTCGTCCAGGTCGAAGGTGGTCAGCATGACGACCTTGGGGCCCTTCGCGACGATCCGCGGCGCAGCCGCCAGCCCGTCGGTGCCGGGCATGCGGACGTCCAGCAGCACCACGTCGGGTCGCAGCCGGATGGCTGCGGCCAGCGCCTCGTCGCCGTCGGCGGCCTCGCCGACCACCGCGATGTCCGGCGCCGCATCGAGGATCAGCCGCAGGCCTGCACGGACCAGTTGCTCGTCGTCAGCGATCAGGGTACGGATCAAGGCCCCACCTCCGTCGGGATGAGCGCCCGAAGCACAAATCCTCCGTCCGCCCCAGGGCCGGCCGCCAACCGCCCGCCGACCAGTTCGACCCGCTCCCGCAGCCCGACCAGACCGAGCCCCGCGCCGGGCAGGGCGGGACCGCGCCGGGCTGAAGGGCCGTTACGGACGCTGACCTCGACCCCGTCGGGCAGGTGGCACAGGCGGACAGTGACCTCGGCATTCGGGGCGTGCTTGCGGGCGTTGGTCAGCCCTTCCTGCACCACCCGGTACGCGGTCCGCGCGACGGCACCCGGCACCGGCCGCGGCGTCCCCTCGTCCTGGCGATGTACCTCGAGGCCAGCTTCACGCGACTCCCCGACCAATTCGTCGATCGCGTCCAGACCGGCGGGCGGGGGCGTGGAGGTTACGCTGAGCGGCGCGCCGTCAGCGGCCGGCGGCGGCTGACGCAGCACGCCGAGCACGTCCCGCAGGTCGGCCAACGCCGAACGGCCGGTGGACCGGATCAGGGCGGCCGCCTCGATCGTGGCGGGCTCGGCTGCGGTCACCTCCAGCGCGCCGGCGTGCACCACCATCAGTGAGACCCGGTGCGCCACCACGTCGTGCATCTCCCGGGCGATCCGGGCCCGCTCCTCGGCCCGGGCCCGGTCGGCTCGCGCCTCCTGCTCGCGTTCCAGCCGCTCGGCGCGGTCCCGCAGGGCGGCCAGGGTGTCCCGCCGCGCCTGGATCCACAGCCCGGCGACCAGCGGGAAGATCACCAGCCAGGCGAAGAGCGCCAGCGCGTTCGCCGGGGTACCGGTGCTCAGCCGGCGTTCCCCGCCAATCGCCGCGCCGATCACCGCCCCCGCCAAGAGGACGAGCGCGGCGCCGAGCACGTAGCCGGCGAGCCGGCGACCGCGCAGGCGCACGCCGGCCCGCCAGGATGCGACGACCGCGGCCGGCCACGCGGCCAGCACGAGCCAGCCGACGGCCGCCATGGTGACCAGCGGCCACCGGCGGGACCCGAGGACGGCGGCGCCCGAGGCCAGCGCGATGCCGAGAGTGAGCACCTGGGGCAGCGGCGAGCGGAGGCCAAGCGCCCCGGTCGCCGAGGCCCAGGTGCCGGCAGCCACCAGCACGGCGAGCAGGAGGGGCGCGTACCGCTCGGCCCGCCGGAGCAGGGCGGCGCGGGAGGTCACCTCGCAAGCCTAGGCGGGCGGCGGGCTGTGGTGGAGTTCCGCGGGGCAGCTCCGGGGAGGGCTGGGTGCCGACCCTGAGAACGCCTCGGGGTATGACGCGACGAAAGTGACCCCCGCCGGCCGACCGACGGCAGATGGCCCGCACGGGCGGCGCGACCAGCATCGGAGCCATGGATTCGGTGCTCGATCTGCTCCACCAGACGATGTCCTCACCCTGGGTCTACCTGGCGCTCTTCGCGATCGCGGTGGTCGACGGCTTCTTCCCGGCGGTGCCGAGTGAAACCGCGGTGATCACCGCCGGGGTCTTCGCCGCGACCGGCCAGCCCGACCTGCCGCTGGTGATCGTGGTGGCCGGCTGCGGCGCGCTCGTCGGGGATCACATCTCGTACGCCATCGGCCGCCACGCCGGTGGGCGGTTGCTGGCGACCGTGCCGGGCCGCGACACCGCATCCGACGCGCCGCACCGTCGTAGGCGGGGTCGCCGGCGGGCAGCGCTGGAGTGGGCCCGGCGCGCCATCGCGGTCCGCGGCGGCCTGCTCCTGATCGTGGCCCGTTACATCCCCGGTGGACGCACCGCCGTCACCCTCACCATGGGGGCGACCCGGTTCTCCCGGCGGCGGTTCCTCGCCTTCGACGCGCTAGCCGCCGCCTCCTGGGGCGTCTACTCGGCGCTCGTCGGCTACCTGGGCGGGCTCGCCTTCGAGCGGGATCCCGTACGCGGCCTGCTGCTCGGGCTGGGGATCGCACTGGCCGTGACCCTGGTCGTGGAGACGGTGCGTTGGGTACGTGGCCGCGGGCGAGTGCCCGCCGACGCGCCGGTCAGTCGGCCGGCGGGTGCCAGGTGACGCCGCGCAGCAGGCGGTCGGCGCCGAGCCAGGCGACGTTCATCATCCGGGTGGCGGTCTTCTCCGGGTCCGCCTCCGGGTGGTCGGCGAGCCAGTCGGCCAGCGACTCGCTCGCCCCGACCAGGGCGTACGCGACCACCTCCAGGTCGGTGCCGCGCACCTCGCGCCCCTTCGCGCGCAGCGCGTGGTCGAGCATGCCGGCGACCACCTCGACCAGCCGGCCGCGCATGGTGGCCACCTCGGCGGCGAACGGCCGCTCGCCGCGGGCCTGCCGGTAGAGCACCGCCCAGCCGTCGCGGTGCGCGCCGACGAAGCCGAAGAAGGCGCGCAGCCCGCGCCAGAGCCGTTCGTCGGCGGGCAGGTCGGGGGCGGCGGCCCCGGCGATGGCCTCCATCAACCGGGTGCCCTCCCGATGCAGGCAGGCGACGAAGAGTTCTTCCTTCGTGCCGAGATACGCGTACACCATCGGCTTGGAGATGCCGGCGTCTTCGGCGATCTCGTCCATGCTGGCCGCGTGAAAACCCCTGCGTGAGAACACCTTGACCGCCGCGTCCAGCATCTGCTGTTCGCGTACGGCCCGGGGCAGGCGCTTGAAGGTCGGGCTGGACACTCTTGCGAGCATACCTACTCGTGCGTAGGGTTACGGCTGAGTAACCAAAGTCGGCCCGCTCCGGAAGGTGCAAACCCCCATGACTGACTTCGACCCGGCCAATTTCGCGAACGTCGGCCCGAAGGAGTTCGCGCAGCTGGTCAAGTCCACCCCTGACGACAAGATCGCCGAGGTCATGTCCGGCGACCTGCGCGGCAAGATCCTCAGCGCGGTCTTCGAGCGGATGCCGAGCCTGTTCCGGGCCGACCGTGCCGGCTCCACCAACGCGGTCATCCACTGGAACGTCACCGGGCGCCCTGACGGCGGCACCGACACCTACGAGATCGTCATCGAGAACGGCACCTGCGCCGTCTCCGACACCCCGCAGCGGGACCCGAAGCTCAGCCTCACCATGGGCCCGGTCGAGTTCCTGAAGATCGTCTCCGGTGGCGGCAACCCGGTCATGATGTTCATGACCGGCAAGCTGAAGGCCAAGGGCGACCTGGGCCTCGCCGCCAACATCGCCAACCTGTTCGACATCCCGAAGGCCTGAAGTGGTGGAGTTCTCGCTCGACCTGAACGAGGAACAGCGGGACCTCCGCGACTGGGTGCACGGCTTCGCGGCCGAGGTTGTGCGCCCGGCCGCGGCCGAGTGGGACGCCCGCGAGGAGACGCCCTGGCCGATCATCCAGGAGGCGGCGAAGGTCGGCCTGTACGGCTTCGAGTTCCTCGCCACCTGCTGGGCCGACCCCACCGGGCTCTCGCTGCCGATCGCCAGCGAGGAACTGTTCTGGGGCGACGCCGGCATCGGGCTGGGCATCTTCGGCACCTCGCTGGCCGTCGCCGCCATCTATGGCGCGGGCACACCCGACCAGCTCGTCGAATGGGTGCCGCAGTGCTTCGGTGACGTCGACCAGCCCGCGGTCGCCGCGTTCTGCACCACCGAGCCGGAGGCCGGCTCCGACGTCGGGTCGATGCGCACCCGGGCCGTCTACCAGGAGGCCACCGACGAGTGGGTGCTGAGCGGGCAGAAGGCGTACGCCACCAACGGCGGGATCGCCGGGGTGCACGTGGTCACCGCCTCGGTCGACCCCGAGCTGGGCTCGCGGGGGCAGGCCGCATTCGTCGTACCGCCGGGCACGCCGGGGCTCAACGCCACCCGCAAGCTGCGCAAGCTCGGGCTGCGCGCGTCCCACACCGCCGACGTCTTCCTCGACGACGTCCGGGTGCCGGGGCGCTGCCTGCTCGGCGGCAAGGAGGCGCTCGACGAGCGGTTGGCCCGGGCCCGCTCCGGGCAGCGCGCCTCCGGCCAGGCGGCGATGCGCACCTTCGAACTGTCCCGCCCGACCGTCGGCGCGCAGGCGCTCGGCGTGGCCCGCGCCGCGTACGAGTACGCCCTCGACTACGCCAAGAACCGGGTCCAGTTCGGCCGCCCGATCATCGAGAACCAGGCGGTCGCGTTCGCGCTCGCCGACATGAAGATGGAGATCGACGCAGCGCGGCTGCTGGTCTGGCGGGCCTCCTGGATGGGCCGCAACAACCGGCCGTTCACCGCGGGCGAGGGCTCGATGTCCAAGCTCAAGGCCGGCGAGGTGGCCGTCTCGGTCACCGAGAAGGCGGTCCAGCTCCTCGGCGGGGCCGGCTTCCTGCGGGACCACCCGGTGGAGCGGTGGTACCGGGACGCCAAGATCTACACCATCTTCGAAGGAACCTCCGAGATCCAGCGCCTGGTCATCTCCCGGGCCATCTCCGGGATGCAGCTCCGCTGATCGCCGGCGCCGGCCCGCGACGACCGACCGCTGTGCCGAGCGGCACGCCGTCGCGGGTCGGGCCGCCGGTCTCCGGCACAGGCGGCCCAGGCGCTCCGGCGGTGATCACCCCGGCTGGGCGCCGCGCCGCCACGGGTACCTGATCGAGAGGAGGGTTGCCGCGTGGACCTGCCGTTCGTCGTCGCCACGCTGACCCGACGCGGGCTGCTCAACCCGGGCCGGCCGATCCGGGTCGCCACCCAACTAGGCGCGCTGCGGAAATGGGGCTGGAGCCTCGCCGGTGAGCTGCGCCAGGCCGCCGCCCGCGACCCCGGGCGCACCGCGATCGTCGACGAGCACGGCGCCACGCTGACGTACCAGGAGCTGCTGGACCGGACGGAACGGCTGGCCCGGTCGATGCGGGCCGGGTTCGGCGTACGGGCCGGCGACCGGATCGGCGTGCTCTGCCGCAACCACCACGGGCTGGTCGAGACGGTCGTCGCGGCGATGCTGCTCGGCGCGGACGCCGTACTGGTGAACACCGGACTCTCCGCGGCGCAGCTCGCCACCGTGGCGGAGGAGCAGGCGCTGCGGGTGCTGGTGCACGACGCCGAGTTCGGCGAGCGCATCCTCGGCCTCCCCGCCGACGTGCACCGGGTCGACGAACGCGCCCGGGACGAACTGATCGCCGGGGCCCTGCCCGGGGAACAGCTCCAGCCGCCGGAGCGGGACGGGCGGACCATCGTCCTCACCTCCGGCACCACCGGCGCGCCCAAGGGCGCCCGCCGGCCCACGCCGAACGGCTTCGGCCCCCTGGTCTCCATCATCGACCGGATCCCGCTGCACGCCCGGGACACCGTGATGATCGCCGCGCCGCTCTTCCACACCTGGGGGTACGCCGCCCTCCAGGTGGCGTTCGCCATGCGCGCCACCATCGTGCTGCACCGCCGCTTCGACCCGGCAGCCACGCTGGCTGCCCTGGTGGCGCAGTCCTGCGACGCACTGTTCGCCGTACCGGTGATGCTGCAACGACTGATGGAGGTGCCGGCGCCGGACCCCCGGCCGCCGCTGAAGGTGGTCGCGGTCAGCGGCTCCGCCCTCCCCGGCGGGCTGGCCACCGCGTTCATGGACCGCTACGGCGATGTCCTGCACAACCTCTACGGCTCGACCGAGGTCTCCTGGGCGTCCATCGCCGGCCCGGCCGACCTGCGTGCGGCGCCCAACAGTGCCGGCCGCCCGCCGCACGGCACCCGGCTGGCGATCCTCGACGACGCCGGCGAGCCGGTCGGGGAGGGGCAGGTCGGGCGGATCTTCGTGGGCAACGAGATGCTCTTCGAGGGCTATACCTCGGGGGCCAGCCGGGAGCGCCGCGACGGCCTGCTGGACACCGGCGACCTGGGCCGGCTCGACGACGGGCTGCTCTTCGTCGACGGGCGGGCCGACGACATGATCGTCTCCGGGGGCGAGAACGTCTTCCCCGCCGAGGTCGAGGACCTGATCGCCCGGCTGCCGCAGGTCCGCGAGGTCGCGGTGATCGGCGTACCGGACGCCGAGTACGGCCAGCGGCTCGCCGCGTTCCTGGCCCTGTACCCCGGCGAAACCCTCGACCCGGAGGCGGTCCGCGAGTACGTGCGGCACTACCTGGCCCGCTACTCGGTGCCCCGGGACGTGGTCTTCGTGAAATACCTGCCGCGCAACGCCACCGGCAAGGTGCTCGCCCGCGAGCTACGCCGCTACTACGGCTGAGTCAAGGGGCCAAAAGGGACCTACTGCCCTGGGAGGGCGGGATGGTACGTTCCATCCGCCGGCGGTCCCCGGCAGGTCCGTTCACTCGTCCGGGAGCTGCCTCCATGGTCCGACTCCGCCGACGCTGGGCACTCGGCCTCCTCCTCGGCGGCGCCTCCGCCACCGCACTCGGCGCCACCGAACCCGTCCTCGGCCGGCGCCGCGCCGGCACCCTCGTCCGCCGCCAGCCCCCGCCCGTCGAGGTGGAGAACCACGCGGCCGGGGAACCCTGGTGGCCGCAGGACGGCCCCCGCGCCGCCGACGACCGGCAGCGCCAGATCCAGGGGTACGCCTCGGCGACCAGCGTCGCCCCCGGGCAGACCGTCGACTTCCACGTCGCCGTCAACCCGGCCGGCCCGTTCCGGATCACCGTCCACCGGCTCGGCTGGTACGACGGCGCCGGCGCCCGCACCATGCTGACCAGTCCCGAGCTGGCCGGGGTGCCGCAACCCGTCCCGCCGGCCGACCCGGCGACCGGCACCATCGCGTGCCGCTGGCCGGTGTCCTGGACCCTGCGGATCCCCGACCACTGGACCTCCGGCCTCTACCAGGCGGTGTTCACCTCGGCCGCGGGCTGGCGCGCCGGCACGCCGTTCGTGGTGCGCGACGACCGGCGCGCCGCCGCGCTCTGCGTGGTGCTGCCGGTGACCACCTGGCAGGCGTACAACCAGTGGCCGACGGACCGGTTGATCGGCAAGAGCCTCTACAACGGCTACACAGCCGGCCGGCGGGACCCGCTGGTCCGGGCCCGGGAGGTCTCGTTCGACCGGCCGTACTCCGACGAGGGCATCCCGATCCACCTCAGCCGGGACCACGACGTCATCCAGTGGCTGGAACGCAACCGGTACGACGTCAGCTACGCGACCAGCTTCGACCTGCACTCCGGTCGGCTCGACCCGACGCGGCACCAGGGCATCGTGTTCGCCGGGCACGACGAGTACTGGTCGGCGGAGATGCGGCGGGCCGCGGAACGGGCGGTCGCGGCCGGCCGGAGCCTGGCCTTCCTCGGCGCCAACAGCGTCTACTGGCACGTCCGGGTCCGGCCGGCCGCCGACGGGCGCGCCGAGCGCGTGGTCGCCTGCGCCAAGACCATGCCCGATCCTGGTCAGGACGGCGCCGGCCCCACTCTCCGGTGGCGCAGCATCCGCCAGCCCGAACAGGCGCTGATCGGCGTGCAATACAACGGCATCGTCGGCGCGCCGCAACCGCTGATCGTCAACTCGGCGAGCCACTGGTTCTGGGCCGGCACGGGGGTGGCCGACGGCGACCGGATCCCCGGGGTGGTCGGCGGCGAGGCCGACGGCCTCAACCCCAGGACGCCCCGCCCGGCCGCCGTCACCGCCACCGTGCTGAGCCGGTCGCCGTACCGGACCCGGGAGGGCGGGCGGCGGGTGCAGAACACGCACCTGTACGAGACGCCGCAGGGCGGTCTCGTCTTCGCCACCGGCACGCTCTGCTGGACCATGGCGCTGAACCGCCCCGGGCACCGCGACGAGCGGATCGAACGGGCCACCGCCAACCTGCTCGACCGGATCGTCGGCCGCGCCCGAACCGCGGCCGAGGCCCGGGCGTCCGAGCCCGCTGCGGGATAGCGAGACCGACCGCCCGGCTCGCCGGGCCGGGCCGTTCGTGCCGCAATCGGCGCCGCGGTTGATCATCGTGCAGGTCGGATCTCATCGAGCCGGCAGTCGACGTCGCCGCCCGTCCCGTCGCCCGAGGGCATACGGTCGGCCGCGCACCACCTTCTGGCGCCTCGGCCGCTCCGCGGGTCGCCGGGTCAGGCGGGGACGGTCACCTGGCCGGCCACCGCCGCGGCAGCGATGTCGGTGCGGTGGTGCGAGCCGGCCAGCTCGATGTCCCGTACCAGGGCGTAGGCGGCATCCCGCGCGGCGGCCAGGTCCGGGCCGGTGGCCGTACCGCAGACGACCCGGCCCCCGGCGGAACGCAGCTTGCCGTCGGCGTCCCGGCGGGTGCCGGCGTGGATGACCCCGGGGCGGTCCGCGCCGGTGATCACGTCGCCGGTACGCGGCGCCGCCGGGTATCCCTCGGCCGCCACCACGACGGTGACCGCCGCCCCGTCCCGCCAGCGCAGCGGCGGGTGCGCGGCCAGCGTGCCGGTGGCGGCGGCGTGCAGCAGCCCGGCGAGCGGCGTCTCCAGCAGGGCGAGGACGACCTGGGTCTCCGGGTCGCCGAAACGGGCGTTGAACTCGATCACACGAGGGCCGGCGGCGGTGATCGCCAGACCCACGTAGAGCAGGCCCGCGAACGGGGTGCCCCGGCGCCGCATCTCGGCCAGCGTCGGGTGCACGACGTCGCGCATCACCTCATCCACCAGGCCGGGCGGCGCCCAGGGCAGCGGCGCGTACGCGCCCATGCCACCGGTGTTCGGGCCGGTGTCGCCGTCGCCGACCCGCTTGAAGTCCTGCGCGGGCAGCAGCGGCAGGGCCGCCTCCCCGTCGGTGACCACGAAGAGGGAGACCTCGGGGCCGGCCAGGTACTCCTCGACCACCACCCGGCCGCAGTCCCGTGCGTGCTCTTCGGCGACCGCCCGGTCGCTGGTCACCACGACACCCTTGCCGGCGGCCAGCCCGTCGTTCTTCACCACGTACGGCGGCCCGAACTCGTCCAGCGCCCTGCCGGTGCTCTCCTGCTCCGTGCAGGTGTACGCCCGCGCGGTCGGCACCTTGGCGGCGGTCATCACGTCCTTGGCGAACGTCTTGGAACCCTCCAGCCGGGCCGCCTCCGCCGACGGACCGAACACGGCGATGCCCTTGGCGCGTACCGCGTCGGCGACGCCGGCCACCAGCGGCGCCTCCGGCCCGATCACCACCAGGTCGGCACCCACCTCGACGGCGAGCGCCGCCACCGCCGCCGGATCGGTCGGAGCAACCTCCCGCAGCTCAGCCACCGCCGCGATCCCAGGATTCCCCGGCGCCGCGATCAGCGCCGTGACGGACGGATCACCGGCCAACCCGAGCGCGAGCGCGTGCTCCCGCCCCCCACCACCCACAAGCAAAACCCGCACAACCCCGCATCCTACTGACCCCGCCTCCCCACCCCGTTGATCATGAGGTTAGCGGCGAGATGGATCTCTGACCGTGCCGCTAATCTCATGATCAACGAAGCGATCCGGGATGGGGGGTGGGTTAGAGGAGGGGGTGGCGGAGGACGTTTTCGTCGCGGCCGGGGCCTACGCCGACGACGCTGACCCGGGTGCCGGTTAGTTCCTCGATGCGCGCGATGTAGCGGCGCGCGTTCTCGGGGAGTTCGTCCTCGGTGCGGGCCTTGGTGATGTCCTCCCACCAGCCGTCGAGCTCTTCGTAGATCGGCGTCGCGTGGTGGAAGTCGGTCTGCGTCATCGGCATGTCGTCGACCCGCTCGCCGTTGATCTGGTAGCCGACGCAGATCGGCACCTTGGGCAGGCCGGTGAGCACGTCCAGCTTGGTGACGACCAGATCGGTGACCCCGTTGAGGCGGCACGCGTACCGGGCCACGACCGCGTCGAACCAGCCGGCCCGGCGCTCCCGGCCGGTGGTGGTGCCGTACTCGTGGCCGATCTTGACAAGGTGCCGGCCGTTGTCGTCGAAGAGCTCGGTCGGGAAGGGTCCCGCGCCCACCCGGGTGGTGTACGCCTTGCTGACCGCGATGACCTTGGTGATCGCGGTGGGCGGGATGCCCGCGCCCACGCACGCCCCACCGGCCGTCGGGTTCGACGAGGTCACGAAGGGGTACGTGCCGTGATCCATGTCGAGCATGGTGGCCTGGGCACCCTCCAGCAGGACCGTCTCGCCCCGGTCCAGCGCGTCCCAGAGCATCGCCCGGGTCTCGGCGATGTACGGCTTGAGCCGCTCGGCGTACCCGAGGTACTCCTCGATCGTCGCGTCGACGTCGATCGCCTTGCGGTTGTAGACCTTGAACAGCACCTGGTTCTTCTCGCGGAGCGCCAGCTCCAGCTTCTTGCGCAGGATGCCGGGGTCGAGCAGGTCCTGGAGCCGGATGCCCATCCGGGCGACCTTGTCCCCGTACGCGGGGCCGATGCCGCGGCCGGTGGTGCCGATCCGGGACGAGCCGAGGTAACGCTCGACCACCCGGTCCAGCGCCCGGTGGTGCGGCATGATCAGGTGCGCGTCGCCGGAGATGCGCAGCCGGGAGACGTCCACGCCCCGCTCGGCGAGACCGTCGATCTCCTCCAGCAGCACCTTCGGGTCGACCACCACGCCGTTGCCGATCACGATCATCGCGCTCGGCGAGAGCGCGCCGGACGGCATGAGGTGCAGCGCGTACTTCTGGCCGTCCGGGGTGATCACCGTGTGCCCGGCGTTGTTGCCGCCGGAGTAGCGCACCACGTAGTCAACCCGCCCACCCAGCAGGTCGGTAACCTTGCCCTTACCCTCGTCGCCCCACTGGGCGCCGAGGAGCACGATCGCTGGCATCTTCTCCGCCTCCAGAAGGCTCGGGTGCCAGGCGGCGACCGGTCAGCGAGCCCGGGGTGTCAGGCTAACAAGAGGTAACGGCGGGACCAGCAGGGGTTCGTCGAGAAGCAGGAGGCTCCTTCGTGTACGACGTGGTGCTGCTCAGCCTCGGCTCGGAGCGGGACGCGCCCGGCGGCGGCTGCGGCAGCGGCGGGGCCTGCTGCGGTGGCGCCGACGAAGCCGGCGGCGCGACGCCCGAGGAGCGCTGCGAGACCCCGCGCGTACCGGTGCTGGCCTGCGCGGACGCGCTGACCGCCCGGGGTGCCCGGGTGGAGACGGTCACCGCCCGCTCGGACGCCGACATCGACCAGGTGCTGGCCCGGCTCGACGGACCGCCGCGGGCGGACGGCCTCACCTGGCCCGATCCGGACGGCAAGACCCGCCTGGTGGTCGCCACGGCCAGTGACGGGCAGTTGCGCGCCGTGCTGCGCCGGCTGGTCCGGCGGTACGCTCCGCCGCCGAGCCGCCGTCCGGCCGACCTGCCCGGCAACCGGACGGTCCCGGACCTGCCGCCGGTCGGCGTACTCCCGCTCGATCCGGCCCGGACCGGGACGGCCCGTGACCTGGCCGCGCAGCTCGGGTTGCCGCGCGACCCGGCGGCGGTGGCCGCCACGGTGCTGGACGGCACCGCCCGCCGGCTCGACCTGCTGCGCAACGACGGCGGCTCGGTGACCCTGGACGGCGCGCTGCTCGGCGCGGCCGACGACGCGGGCCGGCCGCTGCACTGGCGCGGCCGGGTCGAGGTCGACGACGCGATCCTCTCCGACGGCGAGGAAGCGATCATGGCCTGCGCGATCGGCAACGCCGCCGGGTACGCGCGCCTCGACGACGTGACGCTGCTGGCCGGCCCGGACCCGACCGACGGCCGGGTCGAGGTGGCGGTGGCCGTTCCGGTGGTCACCCGCTCCAGGTTGGGCCGCAGGCGGGTACGCCTCGAGGTGCGCCGGGCCCGGGGCCGGGCGGTGGCGGTCGTGCCCCGCGACGAGAAGGTGCCCTTCCTCGACGACGGCGTCGAGGGCGAGCTGAACCGGAAGCGGTCCTGGTGGACCGAGCCGGGCGCCTGGGCGGTCTGGACGTCCTGACCTCCGTCGATCTCGTGCGGCTCCCCGGCTGACCGGACGGCCTATCCTCGGCGGGAGGAAGGGGGAGGAACCGTGGTGCACGAGAACGCCGACCGGGCCCACGTACCGGGCCATCCGCAGGTGCCGGAGCGGGACATCGAACCGCTCTGGCCGCCGGAGCAGACCGACCCGACCACCGCCGTTCCGCCCTGGGCGGCTCCCAGCCAACCAGGCGCGCCCGCCGGGCCCGCCGGGCCCGCCCCGCCCCCGGACGCCGCCGCACCGGCGCCCGGCGTGCCGGTGGACGGCCCGCCCACGGGGCCGGCCCGGGACGCCACGGCCACCGGCGCGGCGACGGACGACGTGACGCGGGCGGGCGGCGCCGGCCACGGGGTGCCCACGCCCCGCCCGGCACAGCCTCCGGTCGACCTGGACCTCCCGTTCACCCTCGACCAACCGGCGGTCGCCCCGAGCAGGTCCACGGGCGCCGATGGCCCGTCGGCCGGCACCCCGGCGGCCGGGTCGGCATCGGCCGGCGCGGGGGCGGGCGGCGGATCCGGCGCCCCGGACCGCTCCTCGAACGGGTCCGGGCAGGCCGACGACCCCCCGGCCGGCACCGGCAGCCGGACGGATTCGCCCTGGGCCCAGCCGCCGCAGCGGTCGACCACCGGGCCGGCCGAGCCGGCCACCGACGCGCCAGGTCCGGACGCCGTGCCGCCCGCCGAGGGGCAGCCGGACGCTCCGCCGTCGCCCCGACTCGGGCCGTTCCCGCCGTCGCCGGGCGTGCCGCTCCCGCAGTCCGCGTACGGGAACGGCACGGGCTATCCGCCGGGGCCGGGCGGGTACGGGCAGCCGGACGGGTCGGCGTACCCGCCGCCACCCGCGGCGGGCGGGCCCGTGTCGCCCACCCCGACACCGGGCTGGTACCCGTCCGCCTGGCCCCAGCAGGGCACCCCGCCGCCGCAGCCCGGCCCGCCGCAGCAGCCGGCGCCCGCCGCGTACCCGGAGCCGGCCTGGACGCCGGAGGGCGGGGCGCCCCCGACCGCCGAGGACTTCGCCCGACGCCGGCAGGCCCGGCCGCTCGATCCGGTGGCCACCATGGGCGTCCGCGCGGTGGTGAACCGGCTCGGCCTGGTCCGGCTCCCACCAGGGCAGCACGAGCAGGAGGTACGGCGCGACATCGAGATGGTCCGCCGCAACTTCGGCGGGCTGCGCCAGGTGACCGTGGTCAACCCGAAGGGCGGCGCCGGCAAGACGGTGGCCATCCTGCTGCTCGCCATGACCTTCGGCCAGAAGCGCGGCGGATACGTGCTGGCCTGGGACAACAACGAGACCCAGGGGACCCTCGGGATGCGGGCCCAGCAGGACTTCCACTCGCGTACGGTGCGGGACATGCTGCGCGACCTGGCCCAGTTCCAGGGCGCGCACGGCCGGGTCGGCGACCTGTCGCAGTACGTCCGCTCGCAGGGCGAGGGGATGTTCGACGTGCTCGCCTCGGACGAGTCGGCGACCGGCGGCGAGATGCTCACGGCGGCGGCGTTCGCCGAGATCCGCGAGGTGGTCAGCCGCTTCTACAAGCTGATCTTCGTGGACACCGGGAACAACGTCCGGGCGCAGAACTGGCAGGCCGCGATGGACGCCACCGACCAACTCGTGGTCACCATGTCGGCGCGGAACGACTCGGCGGAGACCGCCGCGCGGATGCTCGACCACCTGGAGCAGAGCGGCCGGCAGCGGCTGGTCCGGCAGGCGGTGACGGTGGTGTCGATGCCGCCGTCGCGCAAGGAGATCGACCTGCCGGCCATCCAGGGGCACTTCGCCGCCCGGACCCGGGCGGTGCTGCTCGCGCCGTACGAGCGGCTCATCGACACCGGCGAGCCGATCCGGTACGGGCAGCTCTCCTCGGCCACCCGGGACGCCTGGTTGAAGATCGCCGCCGCCGTGGCGGAAGGACTGTAAACAGGCGCGACGGCCGGCCCGACCCGGTGGTCGGACCGGCCGTCGCCGCAGGTCAGAGGGTGGCGAGGGCGTCCGCGGCGGCCGGGTCGCAGTCGCGGAGGAACTGGGCGCAGCGGGCCGCCTCGTCGGCCTCGCCGATCTCGCCGGCGGCCCGGGAGAGCACGTAGAGGCAGCGGAGGAAGCCCCGGTTGGGCTTGTGCGACCACGGCACCGGGCCGTGCCCCTTCCAGCCGGCGCGGCGCAGCTGGTCCAGCCCGCGGTGGTAGCCGGTACGCGCGTAGGCGTAGGCCGGGACGACCTGGCCGGCGGCGAGCGCCCGGGCGGCCAGTGCCGCCCAGGCCGCGCTGTGGGCCGGGAAGCGGGCCGCGACGTCCTGGTACGCCTCGTCGGTGTCCTGCTCGGCGGCGGCGGCCAGCGCGGCGTCGGCCTCCTCGTGCGCGGGCAGGAGGGTGGCCGGTGGCTCAGGCAACAGGTTCTGCATCGCCCCATTCAACCCGCTTCGCGTAGGGGTACGCGAGGGGGTCCGGCGAGCCGGTCAACTGAACGGCTGAGGGGTTCGTCACGCCTGCGGCGGGCCGGCACGTACCCCCGGCCCATGCCACCCGGAGATATTTTCCACTACAACTAAAGATCCGGAGCCTCCCCAGGACCCGGTTATGCAGGAGCCCGGTGGCCTGGCCGCCGGGCTCCTGTCCGTCCGGCCGACGTTTGGCCGGCTTGCCCGGCCGGGGCAGGATGATCTCGTGCCGACCCCACCTCCCGCGGACGTCATCGAGCCGCACGACACCAGCATCGACGAGATCGAGACCCGGGCCGAGTTCGACCGGCGGCTGGCCGAGGGCACCCTCGCCGGGCTGACCGTGCAGGGCCTCCGCCTCGACCTCGACCCGGTCCCCGACCTGCGCGGCGTCGAGGTCGCCGGAACCCTCTTCGTGGGCTGCCGGTTCGCCGGCCGGGAGGTCGGCGCGGACCTGGTCCGGCGCGGCGCCAACGTGGTCCCGCCCTTCTCCGGGCTGCCCTACCCCACCCAGCCGGCCCACCTCTACACCGCCGACGAACTGGCCGCCGGCTTCCCGGACGGCGGCTTCGCCGGGATGTACGACACCCGGGTGTACGCGCACTTCCGGGCGCACGGCGGCGCGCTGCCGGACGTCCGGGAGGCGCTCGGCCAGCGGCTGCATGACCACGGGGTGGACAACGCCCTGGCCGATGCCACCCGGACCTGGCTGGCGGTGCACGGGCCGCAGTCCGTGGTGGGGGTGATGGGCGGGCACGCGGTGCCGCGCGGCAGCGCCGCGTACCGGATGGCGGCGGTGCTGGGCTGGGAGCTGGCGCGGGCCGACCGGCTGGTGGTGACCGGCGGCGGGCCCGGCGTGATGGAGGCGGCGAACCTGGGCGCCTTCCTCGCGGCCTGGCCGGCGGAGGAGCTGACCGCGGCGATCGACCTGCTCGCCACCGCCCCCGACTTCACCGACCACGACCGCTACACCGAGGTCGCGCTCCGGGTCCGGGAGCGGTACGCCGCCGGGCCGACGCTGCCCACGCCCCGTCCCGCCGCGGCCGGCACCGAGTGGGCCCGCTCCGGCGGGCTGGCCATCCCCACCTGGCTATACGGGCACGAGCCGGCGAACCTGTTCGCCGGGCGGATCGCCAAGTACTTCTCCAACGCGATCCGGGAGGACACCATCCTGCGGCTGGCCCGCGGCGGGATCGTCTTCGCGCCCGGTCGGGCCGGGACGGTGCAGGAGGTGTTCCAGGCGGCCACCAAGACCTACTACGGCACCGACGGGGCCAGCGGCGCGTACGTGTTCCTCGACCGGACCTACTGGACCACCGAACTGCCGGTCGAGTCGCTGCTGCGGCCGCTGCTGGCCGCCTCCCCATTCGGCGACCTGTCGTCCACGGTGCACCTCACCGACGACGTGCGGGAGGCGGTCCGGCTGCTCACCGCCGCGTGAGACCCGAACGGCCGGCTCCCGTTGCGGGGAGCCGGCCGCCGTGACGGGCTGGTGGACTACTTGTTCATCGTGGTGCCGGTGGAGCGCAGCGCCTCGCAGGCCTCGACGACCCGGGCGGCCATGCCGGCCTCGGCGGCCTTGCCCCAGACCCGCGGGTCGTACATCTTCTTGTTGCCGACCTCGCCGTCGACCTTGAGCACGCCGTCGTAGTTGCGGAACATGTGGTCCGCCACCGGGCGGGTGAAGCAGTACTGGGTGTCGGTGTCGATGTTCATCTTCACCACGCCGTAGTCCAGCGCCTCGCGGATCTCCGACAGCAGCGAGCCGGAACCGCCGTGGAAGACCAGGCTGAGCGGCTTCTCCTTGCCGTACTTGGCGCCGACCGCCACCTGGATGTGGTTGAGCACCTCGGGGCGGAGCTTGACGTTGCCCGGCTTGTAGACGCCGTGCACGTTGCCGAAGGTCAGCGCCGCCATGTAGCGGCCCTTCTCGCCGAGGCCGAGCGCCTCGACCATGGCCAGGCCGTCCTCGACGGTGGTGTAGAGCTTCTCGTTGATGGCGTTCTCGACGCCGTCCTCCTCGCCGCCGACCACGCCGACCTCGATCTCGAGGACGATCTTGCCCTTGGCGGCCTCGGTGAGCAGCTCCTCGGCGATCTGCAGGTTCTCCGGCACCGGCACGGCCGAGCCGTCCCACATGTGCGACTGGAACAGCGGCTCCTTGCCGCGCTGCACCCGCTCCTGGGAGATCTTCATCAGCGGCCGGACGAACTTGTCCAGCTTGTCCTTCGGGCAGTGGTCGGTGTGCAGGGCGATGTTGACCGGGTAGTGCTTCGCCACCTCGTGGGCGTACTTCGCGAAGGCGACCGCGCCGCTGACCATGTCCTTAACGGACGGGCCGGAGAGGTATTCGGCGCCACCGGTGGAGACCTGGATGATGCCGTCGCTCTCCGCGTCGGCGAAGCCCTTCAGCGCCGCGTTCAGCGTCTGCGACGACGTCACGTTGATGGCCGGGTACGCGTAGTGGCCGGCCTTGGCGCGATCCAGCATCTCCGCGTAAGCCTCGGGGGAAGCGATGGGCATGTCGAACGCTCCTTACTTACCGCTGTCGGCCGTGCAGGCCGCTGTCTTCCTTGGGTGCGCCGGACCGCGCTGTCCACCGCGGGCAGTATCCCGTAGCAGGCGGCGACCGGCACAACCGGCCCGGGAACGGCTCACCGGCGGCCCGGCCGGTCCGGCACCACGACATTGATCAGCCAGCTCACCACGGCCATCACGATCGCTCCCCAGAAGCCGGCCCAGAATCCGTCCACCTGGAACGGCAGCTGCAGCTGCCGGGCGATCCAGCCGGTGAGCAGGAACAGCAGGGCGTTGACCACGAGCGCGAACAGACCGAGCGTGAACAGGTAGAACACGCAGCCGAACACCTTGATGACCGGCTTGAGCACCGCGTTGACCACGCCGAAGATGACCGCCACCACGACCAGGGTGAGCACCGTCTCCGTACCGGTGCGCCCGGTCACCTCCACCCCCGGCACGATCAGCGTGGTGATCCACAGCGCGAACGCGGTGATCACCAGTCGGATCAGAAGGCCCACGCCACCATCCTGGCACCGGAAACCGGGCCCGGAGGGACAATCCGCCGACTCGCCCGGGCGGGGGTCAGGTCGCACCCGCCGCCGGGCCCCGCCCTGCGGTTCGGCCGGCACCGAGCGGGACCCGGAGCCAGCCCGTACGGTGTGGTGGTGACTGTCCGCACCGAGATCCAGGGAGGGACGATGGGTCAGCCCGACGAGGACTTCGCCCCGAGCGACCACCTCGCTCCGGAGGAGCGGGACCTGGAGGCGGAGCCGGCCGACGCGGTCGAGCAGGCGGCGGCGATCAACCCGGAGGACGGCGACATCGAGCCGAACCGCGGCCTGGAGGTCGGCGACTGGGACGCGATGGAACAGGCCCGGGTGGTCACCGCCGACGAGGACGACTACCGCTGACGCCGTTCCCGGCGGCCGGCACACCGGCCCGACGTCGCACCGCGCTCGCGCAGGCGCCGCCCGGCAAACAGGCCGGGCGGCGCCCGGTCAGCGGGTCGGGGTGATCTCGTCCGGGTGCGCCGCCGCCCACTCGGCCAGCCGGTCCTCGCGCAGCGCGGCGAGGAAGGCCGGAGCACTCTCCGGATCCGCACGCAGCCGCGGGTCGCGGCCCTCCGGACCCCTGACCGGAAGGCTGAGCCCGACCGGCTCCATCGCGGCCAGCTCCGGAACCACCCGCAGCAGGTCCAGCACCGATCCGCCGGCCACGGTCAGATCCGGACCGACCTCGGCGACGACGCGGGAGAGCCACACCGGGTTGCGCAGCACGTCCTCCTCCCCGGCGCGCCGGAGGAGGCCGGCCGCGAAGCGCTGGGCGTTGCGGTCACGGTCCAGACCGCCGTCGGGCAGCCCGCGCCGCTGGCGCAGCACGTCGACCGAGGCGGCACCGTCGAGGCGCTGGCAGCCGGCCGGGTAGACCCGGCGGGTGTGGGAGGACGTGATCTGCTGCGGCAGGCAGACCTCCACCCCGCCAAGCGCGTCGGTCACCTTCCGCAGCACTGGGTAGGTCAGCACCGCGCCGGCGTCGACGCGTACGCCGGTCAGGGCGGCGACCGTCCGACGGGTCAGGTCGTAGCCCTTGCTCCGGTCGGCCGGGTCGTAGCCCGCACCGTAGGCGAAGGCGGCGTTGATCTTGTCCCGGTGCAGCCCGGGGATGTCGACCTCCAGGTCGCGCGGGATTGAGATCAGGTACGGCCGGCCACGGTCGGCCGGGATGTGCACGAGCAGCACCGAGTCGGCCCGCGGTGGGCGCTGTGCCGACGTCGAGTCGATGCCGAGCAGCAGCACGTTCAGCGCGCCGGTGGGGGCCGGCGGTGCCGGCTCGCCGAGCAGGGCCGCGGGCGGCGGCTGGCGCGGCACGACCGCCGTGAAGCCGGCCAGAGCGGCGGCCGCCACCGCCAGCGCGGTGCCGCCGAGGCGGAGGCGGAATCGGCGTCGCCGGCGGCGGACCACGGCCCGGTCGATGGCGGCCCGGACCGGGCCGGCGGGCGGGGCCAGCGACTCGTGCCGCGCGAAGGCGGCTCGCAGGTCGTCCTCGATCATGAGCAGACCTCCACGTACTCGGCTCGGAGGGTGGCCAGCGCGCGGGAGATGCAGGACCGGACGGTCCCGACGGCGCAGCCGAGGATCTCGGCGATCTCCGCGTCGGGCAGGTCCTCGTAGTACCGGAGCACCAGCGTGGCGCGCTGCCGTCGGGGCAGCCGGGACAGCCAGGACCAGACCTGGTCGCGATCCACCGCGGCCTGCGCGTGGTCGGTCGGCGCCGGCACCGCCGCGTCCGGTTCGCCGCGCAGCAGCACCCGGCGAGCCCACGAGCCGCGCCGCCAGTCGACGTACTGGTTGGTGAGCATCCGGCGGACGTACCGCTCCGGGGAGTCGCTACGGGCCACCCGCCGCCAGTTCAGGTGGACCCGCACCATGGTGTCCTGCACCAGGTCCTGCGCCTGGTGCGGATCGCCGGTCAGCATGACCGCGTACCGCAGCAGGGCATCCAGCCGCGCGTCGGCGAACTCCTCGTACGTCATCTGCACCTCCCGGTGTCCCGACTCATTGACGGACCCGGGGCGGCCGAAGATTGCACACCCGGGCGATCAACCTTTCGGTCGGTTCGGCAGGCCAACCAGCCAGTCAGGGCAGCGGCGCGACTTAAAGATTCTTTAAGCTCCACCGACTCCGCCTGAAATTCCCACGGGAGGAACCCCCCCACATGCTCAGCAACTCCACTCGGCGCTGGCTCGCCGGGTTGGGCGTCGCAGGCGCGTTCGTCGCCGCCTCCGCCACCCCCGCCGCAGCCGCCCCGGCCTCGGACGACATGCTGCTCTACGCGAACAACGCCCTGGTCGCTCCAGGCGGTGAGGCCCGGAACGTCGCCCTGTTCGCCTACGCCGAGGCCCTGCCCAAGAACCTGACCCTCACCATCGACCGCACCGCTGTCCAGGGCTTCGCCTCGGTCACCCTGACCGACGACCTGAAGAACTGCACCGAGAGCGGCGCTGTCATCACCTGTGCCTTCAAGGACAAGGACCTCGTCGACTACGTCGTCGACCTGACTGTCCAGGCCAAGGAGAAGGCCGAGGTCGGCGCGAAGGGCGACATCGTACTGAGCCTGGCCGGCGACGGCCGGAAGGCAACCACCCACTCCACCGTCGAGATCGGCGAGGGCGTCGACCTCGCGGCCGGGGCCGACATCACCGCGGCGGGTGCTCCGGGCGCCACCATCACGGCTCCGATCATGGTCGCGAACGTCGGCGACACGACCACCCACGGCGCAGTGCTCCTGCTGGCCACCATGGAGGCACTTGCCCCCACCCAGCGCTACAGCAACTGCTCCTACCTCGACGGCTTCGGGTCGCACTTCGCCCAGTGCACCTTCGACGAGGACATCGCCCCCGGTGCCGGGATGCGGCTGGACAGCACGTCCGGGCTGCGGATCGCCCCGGACGCCTGGGCCCCGGGCGAGCTGTTCGGCTTCGCGTCGTGGTACGCCAAGGGCGACTGGGAGGACATCGAGACCGAGCTCAAGGAGCTGGACGGCTGGCAGCAGGGCACCGGTGCGCCGCTGAAGCTGGCCCCCGCGACGAAGGCGCAGCTGCAGCCGCTGCGGCAGACCGACAAGGACACCACCAACAACGGCGCCGGCATCGAGGTGAAGGTGACCGGCGAGCAGCGGGCCGACGTAGCCGCGATCGGCGCTGAGCTGCCGGGCACCAAGGGCAAGACGGTCCGGGCCAAGGTCGGCTTCGTGAACAACGGCCCGGCCATGACCAACTCGTACTCGCCGGGCGGGGAGATCGTGACCGTTGCACAGGTCTCCATCCCCGCTGGCGCCACCGTCGTGACCGCACCGGACGGGTGCGCCACCGACATCGAGGGCGGCCCGGCCGAGGCGGGTGCCAAGGTCTACTTCTGTGAGTGGTTCGAAACCCTGCACAAGGGCGACCAGGCCCTCTTCGAGTTCGGCCTGCGGATCGACAAGGTCGACGCCGCGCCGGGCTCGGTGAAGCTGATCCACTTCGACCTGGAGAGCGACGGCCCGGTGGCTGACCTCAACCCGCGCAACGACACCGCGGCCCTGGTCATCAAGGGCGACGGTGGCCAGGGCGGCGGTGACGGCGGCACCCTGCCGATCACCGGCAGTTCCACCGGCCTGATCGCCGGCATCGGCGCCCTGATCCTCGCGGCCGGCGCGGGTGGCTACGTCATGGCCCGCCGCCGCAAGACCCGCTTCGTCGCCTGATCCGGACACCTCAGTAGGACGAAGGTGCCTCGCCGGCCCAAGGCCGGCGGGGCACCGCTACATCCATCCCTCGAGAGGATCCCGCACATGCTCAGCAACCCCACCCGGCGCTGGCTGGCCGGGCTCGGCGTCGCAGGCGCGCTGATCGCCGCCTCCGCCGTCCCCGCCGTCGCGGCCCCCGGGGTCCCACTGTCGGACCGACAGGCCACCGAGTTCGGGCTGTACGCGAACAACGTCATCGTCGCTTCGGACGGATCCATGAAATGGGTGCGGCTCGACTCGCTGGCAACCGAGCCGTTGACGAGCTACACGGTAAAGGTGGACCGCAGCGCGGTCCAAAGCTTCGCCCATGTGCAGTCAGGTGGGTTCAACAACGGCGTCTGCCGGGAGGACGGCCCGATCCTGAGCTGCACGGTCGAGGACGACGACGAGCGCGACAGCAGACTGCTCGTGCTGCCCGTGTTCGCCAAGGACACGGCCAAGCTCGGGCAGCACGGTGACCTCACCTTCACCGTCTCCACCCCCTACGCGGGCACCCAGACCTTCCGCTCCACGGTCATCGTCGGCGAGGGTGTCGACCTGGCCGCCGGGCCCACGATGGAGATGAAGGGCGCGCCCGGCGAGACGGTCCGGGCCCCGATCAGGGTTTTCAACGTGGGTAGGACGACCGCGGACGGAGTCGTCCTCTTCTTCTACGGCCCCGCCCACTTCATCCCCTCGGAGCACTACGAGAACTGCGAGTACTCCGTCACGCGCTTCAAGGACCACGCCTTCGCCTGCACCTTCGACGACCCGCTCGCGCCGGGCGTGAGTGCCGTCGTCGACTCGTCGTTCGGCTTCACCATTCCGTCCGACGCCTGGGCGCCGAACGCGCAGGAGGCCAGCCACCGCTGGCTGACCCGGGCCGAGTGGCAGGACTTCCGGGACGAGCCAAGCGTCTTCGGCCAATTCCAGAAGGGCACCGGACCGACGCTGAAGCTGGCGACGCCGGCCAGGGCCCAGTCGACGCCGCAGACCAATACCAACCCGGACAACGGCGCCAACATGTGGCTCGTGGTGACCGGTGACCAGAAGGCAGACGTGGTCGCCGACGGCGCCAGCGTCACCGGCACGGTCGGCCGCACCGTCCCGGTCACGGTCGGCTGGACCGACAACGGGCCGGCGGCCGCCACCGCCACGGCGCTGGTGGAAATCCCGGCCGGTGCCTACGCGGCGAAGGTGCCGGACCGGTGCGTGCCCAGGGGCTACAACGGCGACCTCGACCGTAAGCCGGTCAACATGCCCGGCTTCCCGGCGTACGTCTGCCAGGACTCGACCATCTTGCACAAGGGCGACAAGGTGACGCTCGAGTTCGCGCTCCGCATCGACAAGGCGGGTCCGCTAACCGGTGTGATCGCGGTGAACCCCGGCCCCGGCGAGACCGATCTCAACCCGGCCAACGACACCGCCAAGATCCTGGTCAACGCCCCCGGCGGTGGCGACAACCCAGGCGATGGCGACAACAGCCCGGGCAGCGGCGGCGGTAACGGCGGTGGGGAGGGCGGTGACGGGGGCTCCCTGCCGATTACCGGTAGCTCCACCGGCCTGATCGCCGGCATCGGTGCCCTGCTGCTGGTCGCCGGGCTGGGCGGCTACCTGGTGGCCCGTCGCCGCAAGACCCGCTTCGTCGCCTGACCAGAGGCACCCAACGAAAGGTGCCCCCGCCGACCCCCGGTCGGCGGGGCACCTTGCATTTCCGGGTCACCCCGGCAGACGTACCCCACCAGCGGCAGCAGCATTGAACCGCACGGACGCCGGACGACCACCAACGGGTTTCCGGGGCTCCCGCCTGCGGAGGGATCAAGCCTGACCGCCCGGAGCGGGCGGGGTTCCCCGGACCCCCACCGCGAGCGGGAACCCCCACAGGTAAGGGGAGACCCGAAATCAGATCGACACCCCTGAGAGCATCGAAACCGTGCTGCTGACCCTGACCACGACCCACCGCCCCGCGACCGACCTCGGCCACCTCCTCGTCAAGCACCCGGACCGCGTGCAGAGCTTCGACCTGCCGGCGGGCACCGCGCACGTGCTCTACCCCGAGGCGGACGAGCAGCGGTGCACGGCGGCCCTGCTGGTCGAGATCGACCCGCTGCGGCTGGGCGGCGGCCGGGGTCGCGGCCGGGCACAGGCGACCACCCCGGAAACCTTCACCCTCGGCCAGTACGTCAACGACCGCCCGTACGCCGCGTCCAGCCTGCTTTCCTCGGCCCTGGCGAAGGTGTTCCGGTCGGCGCTGCGCGGCGAGTCCCGGGACCGGCCGGAGCTGGCCGCCACCCCGATCCCGCTGGAGGTGCGGGTGCCCGTGCTGCGCTGCCGGGGCGGCGCCGAGCTGGCCGTACGGGTCTTCGCCCCGCTCGGCTGGACGGTGACGGCCACTCCGATCCCGCTGGACGAGACGTACCCGGAGTGGGGCGACAGCCGTTACGTGGACCTGACGCTCTCCGGCACGCTGCGGCTCGCCGACGCGCTCAACCACCTGTACGTGCTGCTGCCCGTGCTGGACGACGCCAAGCACTACTGGGTGGCGCCGGACGAGGTGGACAAGCTGCTCCGGGCCGGTGCGGGCTGGCTGGCCGACCACCCGGAGCGGTCCCTGATCAGCCGCCGTTACCTGGCCCACCGCCGGGCCCTCGCGGGCGAGGCGCTGGCCCGCCTGGCCGAGCTGCGCCTCGCCGACGAGGTACCCGTCGACGACAGCGTCGAGAGCGACCAGCCGCGCGAGGCGCCACGTGCCTCGCTGGCCGTGCGCCGGCGCGAGGCGGTGCTGGCCGCGCTGCGGACCAGCGGCGCCAGCCGGGTGCTGGACCTGGGCTGCGGGGGCGGGGCGCTGCTCACCGCGCTGGTCGCCGACCGGCGGTTCACCGAGATCGTCGGCACCGACGTGTCGAGCCAGGCGCTCACCCTGGCCGCCCGGCGGCTGCGGCTGGACCGGCTGCCGGAGCGGCAGCGGGACCGGATCCGGCTGTGGCAGTCGGCGCTGACCTACCGGGACGACCGGCTGCGCGGGTACGACGCGGCGGTGCTGATGGAGGTGGTCGAGCACGTCGATCCGCCGCGCCTGCCGGCGCTGGAGGACGCGGTGTTCGGGCACGCCCGACCGGGCACGATCGTGGTGACCACCCCGAACGTCGAGTACAACGTCCGCTACGAGGGCCTGGGGGCGGGCCGGTTCCGGCACGCCGACCACCGGTTCGAGTGGACCCGGGCCGAGTTCGCCGCGTGGGTCGAGCGGGTGGCGGCGACCCACGGCTACACCGCCACCATCGACGGCGTCGGCGACGACGACCCCGAGGTGGGCACCCCCACGCAGCTCGCCGTGCTGACCCGGAAGGAGGAGACGAGCGCATGACCATCCTGGACATTCCCGAGCTCGCCCTGGTGGCGCTGGTAGGCGTCTCCGGGTCGGGCAAGTCCACCTTCGCCCGGCGGCACTTCCGGCCCAGCCAGGTGCTCTCGTCGGACGCCTTCCGGGGGATGGTGGCCGACGACGAGAACGACCAGTCCGCATCCGGCGACGCGTTCGACGCGCTGCACCACGTCGCCGGGCTCCGGCTGCGCCGGGGCCGGCTCACCGTGGTCGATGCGACCAACCTGCAGCCGCACGCCCGGGCCGCCCTGGTCCGGGTGGCCCGCGAGCACGACGTGCTGCCGGTGGCGGTCGTGCTCGACGTACCGGAGGCGCTGGCCTGGGAGCGTACGCAGGGCCGGGCCGACCGGACGCACGGCCGGCAGGTGCTCGCCCGGATGCAGCGCGACCTGCGGCAGTCTTACGGGCGGCTGGCCCGGGAGGGCTTCCGCAAGGTGCACGTGCTGCGCGGGGTCAAGGAGATCGACGCCGCCGAGATTCGCTACGAGAAGCTGTTCAACGACCGGCGCGAGCTGACCGGGCCGTTCGACATCGTCGGCGACGTGCACGGCTGCCGGGAGGAGTTGGCGGAGCTGCTGCTCCGGTTGGGCTGGTCACTGCGACGGGACGACGCGGGCCGCCCGGTGGACGCGGTGCACCCGGCGGGGCGTACCGCGGTCTTCGTCGGCGACCTGGTGGACCGCGGCCCGGACTCCCCCGGCGTGCTCCGCCTGGTGATGGGCATGGTGGCGGCCGGCCACGCGATCTGCGTGCCGGGCAACCACGAGCAGAAGCTGCTGCGCAAGCTGCGCGGCCGGGACGTGCGGCTCAGCCACGGCCTGGCCGAGACGATGGCCCAGCTGGAGTCGGAGCCGGAGCGCTTCGTCGCCGAGACGGCCGCCTTCATCGACGGCCTGGTCAGCCACTACGTGCTGGACGGCGGCCGGCTGGTGGTCGCGCACGCCGGCCTCAAGGAGGCGTACCAGGGCCGGGCGTCCGGCCGGGTCCGCGCCTTCGCGCTGTTCGGGGAGACCACCGGTGAGACCGACGAGTACGGCCTGCCGGTGCGCTACCCGTGGGCGCGCGACTATCGGGGATCGGCCATGGTCGTGTACGGGCACACCCCCACGCCGGAGCCGGAGTGGGTGAACAACACCATCTGCATCGACACCGGCTGCGTCTTCGGCGGCCGGCTCACCGCGCTGCGTTACCCGGAGAAGGAGCTGGTCTCCGTCCCGGCGGTGAAGGAGTGGTACGCCCCGGCCCGACCGCTGGTCGCGCCCGCCGCCACCCGCCCGGACACGGTGCTGGATCTGGCCGACGTCACCGGGCGGCGGCACCTCACGCACGCGTACGGCACGCTGACCGTGCCGGCGGAGAACGCCGCCGCCGCGCTGGAGGTGATGAGCCGGTACGCGGTCGACCCGGGCCGGCTGGTCTGGCTGCCGCCGACCATGGCGCCCTGCTCGACGTCGGCGGTCGAGGGGTTCCTGGAGCACCCGGAGCAGGCGTTCGCCGACTACCGCTCGGCCGGTGTCGAGCGGGTGGTCTGCGAGGAGAAGCACATGGGCTCGCGGGCCGTGGTGCTGGTGGAACAGGAGCCGGGGCGGTTCGCCGGCGGGGCGGTGCACACCCGCACCGGCCGGCCCTTCTTCGGGCCACCGCTCGACGACGAGCTGCTGGCCCGGGTACGCGCCGCGGTGACCACGGCCGGGCTCTGGGCCGAGCTGGACACCGACTGGCTGCTGCTCGACTGCGAGCTGCTGCCCTGGTCGGCGAAGGCGGGCGGGCTGATCCGCGAGCAGTACGCCGGGGTCGGCGCGGCCGGCCGGGCGGCGCTGCCGGCGGTGCTCGCCACGCTGGACGCCGCCGCCGGGCGGGGGCTGCCGGTCGCGGAGCTGCGCGGCCGGATGGCCGACCGGGAGTCCGAGGTCCGGGCGTACTCGGCGGCGTACCGGGCGTACGTCGGGCCGACCGACGGGCTGCGCGGGGTGACGCTGGCACCGTTCGCCGTGCTGGCCGGGGCCGGGGCGAGCTACGCCGACCGAGACCACGGCTGGCATCTCGACGTGGCGGATCGGCTCGGCGCGGCGGACCCGGAGTTCTTCACCGCGACCCGGCGGCAGGTGGTCGACCTGACCGACGAGGCTGCGGTGGCGGCGGCGACCGACTGGTGGCTGGCGCTCACCGCGGCCGGCGGCGAGGGCATGGTGGTCAAGCCGTACGCCGGTCTCGCCGCCCGCTCGCCGAAGGGTGCGCTGCTCCAGCCCGGGATCAAGTGCCGGGGCCGGGAGTACCTGCGGATCATCTACGGCCCGGGTTACACCGAGCCGGGGCAGCTCGCCGCGCTGCGCAAGCGCTCGCTGGGGCGCAAGCGGGGGCTGGCCCTGCGGGAGCACGGCCTCGGTCTGGCCGCCCTGGATGCGCTGGCCGAGGACGCCCCGCTCTGGCGCCGCCACGAGCTGGTCTTCGCGATCCTGGCCTGCGAGTCCGAGCCGGTCGACCCCCGGCTGTGACCGGTACGCCCGGTCCGGCGTGAGGCCGGGCCGGGCCCAGGTACCCTTTGTGGCCGTGGACACAGCAGAGAAGACCCGGATGCTCTCCGAAAGCGTGGCGCTGAACCCGCTCGATCCGAAGGACCTGATCCACACCTTCGGGTTGGTCGGCGTCTGGGTGATCCTCTTCGCCGAGACCGGCCTGCTGGTCGGCTTCTTCTTCCCGGGCGACTCGCTGCTCTTCCTGGCCGGGGTAGCCGCCTCGCCGGTGGCCGACGCGATCTTCGGCGCCGGCACCCGGCTGAACCTGGTCGCGCTGCTGGTCGGCGGGCCGCTCTGCGCGATCATCGGCGCGCAGCTCGGGCACTGGTTCGGGGCCCGGTACGGCCGGCGGATGTTCGAGCGCCCCAACTCCCGCCTGTTCAAGCGGGAGTACGTGGAGAAGGCCGAGTACTACTTCCAGAAGTTCGGCCCGGCGAAGGCCGTGGTGCTGGCCCGCTTCATCCCGATCGTGCGGACCTTCCTCAACCCGGTGGCCGGGGTGCTCGGCATGCCGGCCCGGCAGTTCCTGCTCTGGAACGTCGTCGGCGCGATCCTCTGGGTGGACGGCATCCTGCTGGTCGGCTACCTGCTGGCCGACCAGATCTACAACGCCATCGGCGACAAGATCGACCGGTACATCCTGCCGGTGGTCGCCCTGATCATCGTGATCTCGGTGCTGCCGATCTTCTTCGAGTTCCTCCGCGACCGGCGGGCGCGCAAGCGCGGCGAGGCCGCCGCGGTGGTCGCCGCTTCCAGCGCGGCGGGCGCGGCCGAGGCGTACCGGGACGCCCTGCGGGACGACGACCACCGACGCCGCGGCCCGCAGGACCGCTGACCGACATACGCCGGATGGCCGGTCCCCCTCACCGGGGGGCCGGCCATCCGCGTATAACCTGCCGCTCTGCGGGTGGAACGGATGACGGGCAGCCGTCACCGTCCGGTGGTGGCGCCACCCCTGGCACGCCACCCATCGCCGCACTCAATCGGGGCGGCCTACGGACATCCGGGCTCGGCCGGCGGCCATAATTCGGCCGCTGCGCCGCTCGGCGGCACGCCGGGCCGAATGAAGGCCGTCTGACGCCGCGCCCTTAGCCCGGACAGTCAACCCCGAAGCTCGGACACGTCCGGTTTCAGCGGGCCTTCTTGGTGGCCCGCTTACGCGGCGGGGTCAGCAGATCCGCGATCGTGGCGATCGCGGTCGGCACCAGCCGGTAGTACGCCCAGACACCGCGCTTCTCCCGCTCCAGCAAGCCGGCCTCGGTGAGGATACGCAGGTGGTGACTGACCGTCGGCTGCGAGAGGCCGAGCGGCGCGGTGAGGTCACACACGCACGCCTCGCCCTCGGGGGCCGACTGGATCAGGCTGAGCAGCCGCAGCCGGGCGGGGTCGGCGAGGGCCTTGAGGACCCCCGCGAGCCGCTCGGCGTCGGCACGTTCGATCGGCTCGCCGGCAAGCGGCGAGATCTGAGGCATGGTCATTTCAGCCAACGCAGTTCCCACGTATTCCATCCTTCCACCAGCAGCATCGATCCGCCTGCATATCAGCAGATCCGAATCGGCAAACTTTTAGGCCACAAGGCCGAGGTCAGCCAACGTATAGGCCGCCCGATACGGCAGTCCGGCGGCTCGCACCGCGTCGCCGGCGCCTCGATCAACAATAACCGCAACGCCCACCACGTCGGCCCCGGCCTCACGCAACGCCTCGACGGCGGTCAACACGCTGCCACCCGTGGTCGAGGTGTCCTCCACCGCCAGGACCCGGCGACCCGCGACATCCGGCCCCTCGACGCGCCGCTGCAGACCGTGCGCCTTGCCCGCCTTGCGGACCACGAACGCGTCCAGCGGCCGGTCGGTCCCGGCCGAGGCGTGCAGCATCGCGGCGGCGACGGGATCGGCCCCGAGGGTCAGCCCGCCGACCGCGTCGTACGCCCAGTCGGCGGTCAGGTCACGCATCACCCGGCCGACCAACGGCGCCGCCTGGTGATGGAGCGTGACGCGACGCAGATCCACGTACCAGTCCGCCTCGCGGCCGGACGAGAGCACCACACGGCCATGGACCACAGCCAGGTCGGTGATGAATTTACGCAGGTCGTCGTGGTCCTCCATGGCGATAGAGGGTACTTCGCGAGTCTGGGAGGTGTGTGTGGGGTCCTCCCGCGTCAACCCTGCGGGCGACCGACGAGTGGCTATGCCCGACTACGCTGTGCGACCGTCCATCCGGGTTGCCGGACGATGATCCCGGCGACGGAAACGCCCACGCGACCGGCCGGCGGTCAGTCCCGGCCCCGGCCGGCCCGCCCCCGGGTGTCCCGGGAGACGCCGCGCAGCAGCCGTCGCGGCGCGTGCCGCAGGCCCGCCACGGCCAGCTTGTACTTCCAGTTCGGCACGCTGACCAACTTGCCTTTCCGCAGGTCACGCAGCCCTTCTTCGACCACCTCGGCGGGCCGCAGCCACATCCAGCCGGGGGTGCGCGACATGTCGATGCCGGCGCGCTCGTGGTAGCCGGTGCGGGTGTAGCCGGGACAGAGCGCCATTACCCGCACGCCGAGCGGCGCCACCGACTGGCCGATCGACTCACTGAAATTCGTCACCCAGGCCTTGCTGGCCGAGTACGTCGATCCGGGCATGGGCACGCCGAAACCCGCAACGGAAGAGACATTTATCACTGCCCCACTGCCCCGCTCAATCATCGGCGGGAGAGCCGCGTGGGTCAGCCGGAGCACGGCCAGCACGTTCAACCGCAGCAGCCGGGCCTCGTCCTCGACCGTCGAGCGGACGAACGGGGTGTTCAGGCTGATGCCCGCGTTGTTCACCAGCAGCCCGACCGGCGGCTCGGCGACGAGGCGGCGTTCCACCACCGAACAGCCGTCGTCGGTGGACAGATCCGCGGAAATCGTCTCGACCTGGCGGTCGTACCGCCCGCTGAGTTCGGCGGCGGTGGCGGCGAGCCGGCCGGCGTCCCGGGCCACCAGGACCAGATCCCAGCCGTCGGCGGCGAGCCGGCGGGCGAACGCCTCGCCGATGCCCAGGCTGGCGCCGGTGATCAACGCGCGGCGCGGGGAGGGGAGCGGTTCGTCGGTCACGGGCGATCCTCAGGGGATGGCGTCGGTCCGGACGGGGTGGGCGGCGGGCCGCCCGGTCCCGGCCCGGCCGGCGGAGGTGCGGGTGGCGCCCACGGCGAGCGGGCTCCGTGGGCCGCGGATGGACCGGGATACGGCGGTGTCGAAGCGGGCGGGCCGGAATACGGCGGAGCCGAGCCGGCGGACGCGGGCGGCGCGGACGACGGCGGGCCGTAGGCCGGACCGGATGCCGGCGTGGCCGGCCCGGCCGGCGGCAGCGGACCGGCCGACGGCATCGGGCGCAGCGGACCGGCCGGCGGGACGGGGCCGGTGGGGGCCGCCGGGCCGGCGGTGGGACCGGTGGGCGCGGGTCGGCGGAAGAAGGCGCTCGCGCCAGGCAGCGTCAGCAGGGCGGCGACCACCAGGTACCCGAGCACCTGGGCCACCGACAGGGCCGCGTTCAGCGGAATCCACCAGCCTGGGTACGCGTCGCCGAGGCGGGCGAGCAGGTCGGCGGTCACCCGCTCGTCGGCGCCGAGACGCAGCGGGGCGGCCCGCTGACCGACCAGCACCGCCAGTCCGCAGCAGCCGCAGAACAGGCCCAGGCCGGCGACCACCCAGGTGCCGACTCGCGCTCCGGGGCGGCCGGCGAGCAGGCCGAGAGCGAGCCCGACGAGCACCAGCCCGACGAGCACCCCGACCACGGCCGACAGTGCGGTGGAGCCCCGCAGCAGCGACACCAGCGGGTCGATCTCGCTCTCGCGGGCCCCGGTGGCGCGCGCCGCCACCCGGAACCGGTCCACCGTGCCGGGCGTGACCGCCAGGTTGGCGACCGCGTACGCCACGGCGCCGGCCGCCATCAGCAGCAGCACCGCCGCCGCCGCCGCGACAACCACCCCCGGACGGCGGGGCGGAGCCTGAACGGGGTGCGACACGACAGATCCCTCCGGTAGGCGTCGGCTTGCAACCTACTCGGAGGGATCGTCCGAGTCGCTCTTATCGGAGCGTCAACTTCCGGATGGCGGCTGGGGACCGGGCCGGTCCTCGGGAGCCGACGACGGACCGGGCTGGCCAGGCTGACCCGGAGCCGGTGGCTGACCCGGAGCCGGCGGGTAGCCGGGCGCCGGCGGCTGGCCGGGGTAGCCCGGCGCGGGCGGGTACCCGGGGGCCGGCGGGTAGGCCGGGTAGGTGCCACCCGGCAGGGGCGGCTCCCAGGCCGGCTTCGGCTTGCGGAAGAACTCGTTGGACCTGGGCAGCGCCAGCAGGATCAGCGCGGCCAGCAGGGCCAGCAGGGCGACCAGGCCGAGCAGGTTGCTGACCGGCCCGTACCAGGACGGCAGGGCGTCCGAGAGCCGGCGCTGCAGGTCCTCCGGGCTCGGCATGTTGCCGCCGGTCGAGCCACCGCCGGTCAGGCCGCCGGTCGCGTTGCTCACCAGGCCCGCGCCGCTGCAGCAGAACAGGATGCCGCCCAGCACCCAGGTGGTGATCCGGGCGCCGTTCTTTCCCCGGTTGTTCAGCAGCGCGAGCACGACGAGCGCGATCGCGAGCAGCAGCGTGAGCGCGGCGCCGCCGATGGCGGCCGCGTACGCGAAATCGCCCGCCTGCTCGGCGGCGCTGCCCCGATAGGCGTCCCGCAGGACGTCCCGGACAGTGCCGATGGTGGCGAGCGTCAGGATCAGGTTCACCACCTGAATGGCGGCGACGAGGATGAGCAGCCAACTGGAGAGCGTCACCACTCCCGGGCGGGTGCGGGCCGGGGGGCCCTGGGCATCGACCATTGTTTCTCCTTCCCTAGATCACACGACCACGGTAACGAGACCAGGCCAGGAGGGCACGACACGAGAGCGGGGACCCGCCGCGCCCGGAACCTAATAGCCGCGCCACTCCGCGCGGGCGTACTCCAGCACGTGGGGTTGCAGCAACGTGGAGGCGGGCACGTCCACCCGGGACCGGTCGGCCGGAAAGGTGGCCGCCGCGGCCAGCACCGACGGGGTGAGGAAACGCAGCGGCGGGGCGTCGGCGGGCAGTTCCAGCGCCGGCGCGCCGGTGCCTGGTGCGGCCAGCACGAACCCCCAGTCGCCGAAGCTCGGCACGTCCACGTGGTACGGCACGGTGGCGAAGCCCGCCTCGCGGACCGATCGCTCGATCGACCAGTACGACCGCGGCGCGAAGTACGGCGACCCGGCCTGCACCACCAGCCGCCCGCCGGCGGCGAGCACCGAGCGGACCAGCGCGTAGAACTCGATCGTGTAGAGCTTGGCGGTGGCCGTCTCGTCCGGGTCGGGCAGGTCGGCCACCACCACGTCGAAGCGTTCCGTGGCGGTACGCAGCCAACCGAACGCGTCCAGGTTGAGCACCCGCACCCGGGGGTCGGCGAACGAATTCCCGTTGAGCTCGCGCAACTGCGGCTCGCGCATCGCCAGCCGTACCACGGCCGGGTCGAGGTCGACCACGGTCACCCGGCGCACGTCCGGGTACTTCAGGATCTCCCGCAGCGCCAGCCCGTCCCCGGCGCCGAGCACCAGCACCTCGCCGCGCGGGCCGCGCAGCACCGGGTGCACCAGCGACTCGTGGTAGCGGTATTCGTCGACCGAGCTGAACTGGAGGTCACCGTTGAGGAAGAGCCGCAGGTCGCTGTCGGCGTGGCCGACCTCGCGCACCGACCGGGTCAGCACGATCTCCTGGTAGCGGCTGCGTTCGGCGTGCACCACCGGGTCGCGGTAGAGCTGCTGGCGAGCGGTCACCTCGAAGTCGTGCGCGGTGATCCAGGCGTACCCGAGCAGGAGGGCGACCACGACGGAGCCGGCCCCCAGCGCGAGCCGCGCCCGGCGCCCGAGGTCGGCCCGGAACACCGTGCAGACCAGCGCGAGGCCGGCGACCGCGTTCACCGCGCCGACCACCAGGGCGCCCTTGAGCTGGCCGAAGACCGGTATCAGCAGGAACGGGAAGGCCAGCCCGCCGAGCAGCGCGCCGACGTAGTCGGCGGCGAAGAGGTCGGCCACCGCGTCGCCGGCGGACTGCTCGCGGATGCGTTGCAGCAGCACCATCAGCAGCGGGATCTCCGCGCCGATCAGCAGGCCGAGCACGAACGCGGTGCCGACCAGCGCCGGCCCGTAGAGGTCGAGCCAGGCGAAGGCGGCGTATAGGCCGAGCACGGAGAGGCCGCCGAGCAGGGCGAGGGTCAGCTCGACCGCGGCGAACGCGGCCGCCGCCCGGGACTGCCACGGCTTCGCGGCGAGCGCGCCGATGCCCATCGCGAAGACCATCACGCCGAGCACGATCGACGCCTGGCCGACCGCGTCGCCGATCAGGTAGCTGCCGAGGGCGACCAGCGCCAGCTCGTACACCAGGCCGCAGGCCGCGCAGACGAAGACCGCGAGCAGCACCGCCGCGCGGGCCGCGCGCCGTCGCGGCGGCGCCGGCGCGTCGGTGGTCACGCCTTCTCCCGGGTACGCCCGGCGGCTTCCGCCCCGGCGCGCTGCGCGGGCGTGCGCGACCGGAGCTTGCGACCACTCCGGCTCGGCGCGTCTGTCGCCGCGCCGCGACCCGGAGCAGTCGTCCGGCGGCGCTGCACCACGCCCACGGTGATGAAGAGTGCGGCGAGCAGGAGGAGCGCCACGGCGGCGAGCAGCCAGCCCCAGCGGTCCCGCCAGAAGTCGTCGCCGGCGGACGGCAGCGGGCTCGCCGGGGCCGCCGGGTCGGCGCTCGGAGTGGCGGCCGGCCCGGCCAGGCCGGCTTCGGCGGCGAGCAGCGGCAACGTGGTGGCGGCGCGGGTGATCGCCCAGCCCGGGTCGTCGACGAAGGCGTCCTCGTCGAGCTCGAACCGGCCCAGCCCGGTCTCGACGGCTTGCAGGTCGGCGAGGCCGAGGTCGTCGGAACCCCGCACCCGGATCCAGGCGGAGTCGTTGGCCTCGCTGCTCTCCGAGGTGTAGGTGATGTCCGCGCTGACCTCGATCCAGCGCGGGCAGCCCGGCGCGTCCCCGACCGCCGTCCCGTCGCCGAGGTTCGATCCGACGCTGACCACGTCGTACCCGTCCGTCAGTCGCCAGCCGTAGCAGATGCCCTGGCTGGCGAAGGCGTCCCGGAGGATCGGCACGGTGTCCGTCCGCTCGTCGGTCGCCGGGGCGGGGACGCTCAGGTCGTCGGAGCCGCCGCTGACGGCCCCGACGACGCAGAGGCCGACGGCGCCCAGGAGCACCGCCGCGCCCAGGGCCGCCTGCCACCCGTGCGACTTCCCCTTCGCCGGGGGCTTCGCCTGGGCCGGGCGCGTCCCGCCGGCCATCAGCTGATCGCGGCGGCGATGATCGCGCCGGTGGCGAGGTGCACGACGGCGGAGACCCAGACCGCCGGGTGCGGCTCCGGGTCGACCAGCAGTTCACCCAGCTTGCCCGGGGTGGCCACGTCCAGCAGCACGAAGGCCGCCGCCATGATGACCAGACCGAGGATGCCGTACGCGGCCGCGCCGACCAGGCCGAGCACGAAGTCGTCCGGGCTGGCGGCGATCGCGGCGACCACGATGATGCCGACGCCGGCCAGGTTGGAGGCGAGCAGCAGCGCCGCGTTGCGGTTGCGCTCGGTCCAGATGAGCTGGTTGAGCCGGCCCGGGGTGGCCAGGTCGACCAGCAGGTAGCCGATGCCCATCAGGACGACGCCGACCACCCCGTAGGCGAGGGTGACCAGCAGATCGGTGACGAGATGCTGCACAGGGGACTCCAGGGTGAGGGGTCGGACGGGCTACTTGCCGGCGCCGGGGCCGCCGCCCCGGACGGTGCTGCCACGGCCCCAGCCCCAGCCGCGGCCGACGACGTGGTGGTAGCGGGGGTAGGCGGTGGTCATCCGCTCCAGCAGGATCAGCGACCCGGCGGCAACCGGCAGGATCACCACCGAGTCGTCGTCGTAGCGCAGGTAGACGCCGCCGCCGTCGACGTACTCGTCAGCCGGCTGCCAGGCGTCGGTGACATCCTCCGCCACCTGGCTCGGTGAGCGGGTCGAGGTGTACGCGAGCGCGTCGGAGCCGATGTCCCGGCCGGCCGCCCGGGTGTAGTGGTCCTCGACGTAGCCGCGCGGCGAGAAGCTGCCGTAGAAGACGGCGAAGACGGCGACCAGCACGCCGACCACCGCGACGGCCACCCCCACCACGAACCACCGTCGGTACGTCACAGTTCCACCACCGTCTCGGTCAGGACCAGTTCGTTGGTCTGCGGATACGCGTGCCAGGTGCGCCAGGCCACCGAGCCGTCCGGCGGGTCGGGGCGGACGGAGAGCGCGGTGACCGCGTCCACGTCGCCGGGGAAGACCCCGACCAGCGCGTACGGGTCGTCGGCCAGCTCGGCGCGGAGCGCGGCGACCTGGGTACGCAGCCCGTCGCCGGCCGGCCGCAGCACCGTGGCGGTGAACCGGTAGCCGGCCACCGGGTCGTGCAGGGTGTCGGGCAGGTGCGGCGCGCGGCCGGGCAGGCAGGCGACGGTCTCGACCAGCGCGCCGCAGACCACCTGGTGCGAGGCGCCGAGCAGGCGCAGCCGTAGCCGGACGCCGTCGGGCAGGGCTAGCTCGCGGACGTGCAGGGCGGGGCGTTCGGGGCCGCCGAGGGCCAGGCTCAGGTCGGCGGCACTGGTGTCGACGTACGGGGCGTCCAGGGCGACCAGCACGCTCAGCCCGCCTGCTCCGGGTCGCCCTGCGGATAGATCATCACCTCGGCGCGGTGCAGCTTCTCGCCGAGGGCCACCTCCCAGCCGGACTCCCCGTACGCCTCGAACGAGAGCCGGGCCCCGCCGGGCGCCTGGTAGTCGTGGTAGCGCATGGTGCCGCGCGGGTCGAGGCCGGTGCCCTCGGTGGCGGTGTAGCGCGCCTGGCCGGACTCGTCCCAGCTGTAGCGGCGGCCGGCGACGTCGAGGGTGGGCGCGCCGGGGGTGACCGTGGCGGACGGTTCGGCGGTCCAGAGCACCAGCTCCAGATCCGGGTCCGTCTCGACGGAGAGCCAGCGCTTCACCCCGCCGGCATCGTCGAGCAGGTGTTCCGCCCAGCTCCAGCCGCCCTCGACCAGGTGCACCGAGCCACGGACGGTGTACGGGACCTGGCGGATCTCCACGATGTCGCCGGGCTTGAGCCGGCGGGGGTCGCCGCGGAGCGCGTCCGCGTCCCGATCGTGGAACGGGTCGCCAGGGGCGGGCGGGCGGGGCCCGGTGCGGGCCTTGCGCAGCGCCACCAGGGCGATCACCACACCGGCCGCCCCGAGCAGGCACCCCAGGGTCACCAGCAGATACGCCACCGTTCCGTTCACGACCGCCTCCCCACACGCGTCGGCGGAGACGGTAACAACCGGACGCACGCCCGCCGAAACGACGTTCGCTGAGTGGCTGGTCAGCTACCCGGCGTCGCTCAATCCCGGTTGGGATCGGCGGCCTGCGGGGGCGGCCCGTCGGGCGCTCCCGTGGGATCGACCGGCGCGGCGGGGGCGGGCGCGCTGCCTTCCGGTGCGGCCGGGTACTGCCACGGGACGCCGTGGGCCCGCGGGTCGGGGCAGATCATGTAGCCCGGCGGCAGCAGGTAGGGCGCCGGATAGACGACCGGCGGGTGCGGCGGTTGGGCGGCCTGGGGCACGAACCAGTGGCGGGACGTGGGCAGCGCCAGCAGCACGATGGCGGTGGCGGTGAGCCCGAAGACCAGCAGCGCGATCAGTCCGCCCCCGGCGAAGAGGAGGTCCTCGGCCGGATAGGAATCGGTGTCGTAGAGGGTCTGGATGAACCTCGACTCCTCTGGGAAGAACTCGGGGGGCATGTCCCCCGCCTCGGGCGGGCCGCCGAACGCGAAGAGGAACGGGAGCGCCGCGCCCGCGCAGAGGCACTGGCCGAGGCCGACCAGCAGTTGCAGACCGCCGGCCACGAAGACGGCGATCCGGGCGCCGACACTGCCGCGGCGGACACCCCAGGCGGCGGCACCGAGGAGGGCCGCGAGCAGCAGCGCCGGCACCCCCACCACGCAGGACATCATGATGTTGCCGAAGCGCTCACCGTCCACCTCGGCCGGATCGGCGGCGGGCACCAGTCGAGCCGCGTGGTCGATCTCGCCGTTCCACCAGATCGCGTGCCACACCACCAGGCCGACCGCCACCAGCAGCAGGGCCGACGCAGCGAGCTGCAACCAGGAGGCCGTCGTGACGGCCTTCGGGCGGGGCGGGCGGGTCGGCGGAGTGGCGGTCGAGGTCATCCCGGAAAGCTACGGGGCCCCACCGGTTTCCGCAGTCCCGTTTCCGGGTGGACCGCCGGTCAATTCCCGGCGAGGCGTTCCGTGGCGTACTCGCGCAGGCTCGCCCGACCCATGAGGCAGCCGGTGAACGTGGTGAATTCGGCCTCGTCGGTCCGCAGCCTCGTCCACGCCGCGCGCCCCGCCGCCGCGTCGGCCTTGTCCAGCAGCGTGGCGGCGTACGCCTTCCCGGCCGGCGACCCGTGCCGGAGCAGCCAGTCGACCTGCTTCCGGGCCGCGTCGGGATGCTCGTCCAGCGCCTGCTCGACCCTCCGGTACGCCTCGGTCTCCGGCAGCAGCGTCCCGGCGAACCCGACTCCGCCGAACGCGAGCGTGTCCGCCCGGGCCAACTCCTCGACGGCCGAGTCCAACTCCCGGTCCTTTCCGATCCCCACCATGCCCCTCATCCTTTCCCCGAACGCCCCTCCCACCACTCGTTGATCGGAAAGCTGTCGCAGGCCGCAACACCGGACGCAGGTGGATCGAGGCCCGGGGACAGGACCGGCCCCGCCCGAGGGCGGGGCCGGTCCGGACGGGTGGATCAGGCGGCGGTGACGATCAGGCCTTCCTTGCTGTCGGCCAGGTCGACCTTGACCGTGTCGCCGTCGCGGATCTGGCCGGCCAGCAGCGCCTTCGCGAGCTGGTCGCCGATCGCCGACTGCACCAGCCGGCGCAGCGGACGGGCGCCGTAGATCGGGTCGTACCCGTGCTCGGCGAGCCAACTCCGGGCCGGGTCGGTGATCGCCAGGCCGAGCCGGCGGTCGGCCAGCCGGCGGCGCATCCGGTCCAGCTGGATGTCGACAATGGCCCGCAGATCCGCGCCCTGCAGGGCGGCGAACACCACGATGTCGTCGAGGCGGTTGAGGAACTCCGGCTTGAAGTGCGACCGGACCACCGCGAGGACACCCTCCCGGCGCTGCTCCTCGGCCAGCGTCAGATCGCTGATCACCGACGACCCCAGGTTCGAGGTGAGGATCAGGATCGCGTTGCGGAAGTCCACGGTGCGGCCCTGACCGTCGGTGAGCCGGCCGTCGTCGAGCACCTGGAGCAGCACGTCGAAGACGTCGGGGTGGGCCTTCTCCACCTCGTCGAGCAGCACCACCGAGTACGGCCGGCGGCGCACCGCCTCGGTGAGTTGGCCGCCCTCCTCGTAGCCGACGTAGCCGGGCGGGGCGCCGACCAGGCGGGCGACGGAGTGCTTCTCGCCGTACTCGCTCATGTCGATGCGGACCATGGCCCGCTCGTCGTCGAAGAGGAACTCGGCGAGCGCCTTGGCCAGCTCGGTCTTGCCGACACCGGTCGGGCCGAGGAAGAGGAAGCTGCCGGTCGGACGGTCCGGGTCGGCGACGCCGGCCCGGGCCCGGCGGACCGCGTCGGCGACCGCGCCGACCGCCTCGCGCTGGCCGACCACCCGGGAACCCAGCGACTCCTCCATCCGGAGCAGCTTGGCGGTCTCCCCTTCGAGCAGCCGGCCGGCGGGAATGCCGGTCCAGGAGGCGACCACCGCGGCGATGTCGTCCGCGCCGACCTCCTCCTTGAGCATCGCGCCGTCGGCCTGGAGCCGGGCCAGCTCCTCCTCGGCCTGCGTCAGCTCGGCCTTGAGGGCGGGGATGCGGCCGTACCGCAGCTCGGCGGCGCGTTCCAGCTCGCCGTCGCGCTCGGCCCGCTCGGCCTCGCCGCCGAGCCGCTCCAGCTCCTCCTTGGCGGTGGAGAGCTTGGTGATGTGGCTCTTCTCCAGCTGCCAGCGCTCGGAGAGCGCGGTGAGCTGCTCCCGCTTGTCGGCCAACTCCTTGCGGAGCCGCTCCAGCCGCTCGGCGGAGGCGGCGTCCGGCTCCTTGGCCAACGCCATCTCCTCGATCTCGAGCCGGCGCACCGCCCGCTCGATCTCGTCCACCTCGACCGGCCGGGAGTCGATCTCCATCCGGAGCCGGGACGCGGACTCGTCGACCAGGTCGATCGCCTTGTCGGGCAGGAACCGGTCGGTGATGTAGCGGTCGGACAGGGAGGCGGCGGCGACCAGCGCGGCGTCGGTGATCCGTACGCCGTGGTGCACCTCGTAGCGCTCCTTGAGGCCGCGCAGGATGCCGATGGTGTCCTCGATGGTCGGCTCGCCGACCAGCACCGGCTGGAAGCGGCGCTCCAGCGCCGGGTCCTTCTCGATGTGCTCGCGGTATTCGTCCAGCGTGGTCGCACCGACCATCCGCAGCTCGCCCCGGGCCAGCATCGGCTTGAGCATGTTGCCGGCGTCCATCGAGCCCTCGCCCTTGCCGGCGCCGACCACGGTGTGCAGCTCGTCGAGGAAGGTGATGACCTGGCCGTTGGAGTTCTTGATCTCCTCCAGCACCGACTTCAGCCGCTCCTCGAACTGCCCGCGGTACTGCGCGCCGGCCACCATCGCGCCGAGGTCGAGCGAGACGAGCTTCTTGTCCCGCAGCGACTCGGGTACGTCACCGGCGACGATGCGCTGGGCCAGGCCCTCGACGATGGCGGTCTTGCCGACGCCCGGCTCACCGATCAGCACCGGGTTGTTCTTGGTACGCCGGGACAGCACCTGGATCACCCGGCGGATCTCGGAGTCCCGGCCGATGACCGGGTCGATCTTCCCCTCGCGGGCGCTGGCGGTGAGGTCGACGCCGTACTTGGCGAGGGCCTGGTAGGTCTGCTCCGGGTCGGCGGTGGTGACCCGGCGGTCCCCGCCGCGGACGGTCGGGAAGGCGGCGACCAGGTTCTCCTCGGTGGCCCCGGCGTTCTTGAGGGCGACGGAGACCGCGCCACCCACCCGGGCCAGGCCGGCCAGCAGGTGCTCGGTCGAGGTGTATTCGTCGCCCAGCGGCCGGGCGATCTGCTCGGCGGCGCCGATGGCGTTGACGAACTCGCGGGCCAGGGTGGGCTCGGCGATGCTGGAGCCGTGCGCGGCGGGCAGGGCGTCGACCGAGCGCTGGGCGACCCGGCGCAGCTCGGCGGGGTCGGCCCCGACGGCGCGCAGCAGGCCGGCGGCGGTCGAACCCTCGGTGTCGAGCAGCGACAGCAGCAGGTGCCAGGGCTCCACGGTGGCGTGGCCGCGCTGGTTCGCCAGCGCGACGGCGCCGGTGATGGTCTCGCGGCTCTTGGTGGTGAGGCGTTCCGTGTTCATGGGCTCCCCCGGGATCGGCGTGTCCACTGGAATCGACACAACCAGAGTTGAGTCTATTCCGCTCAACTCCGACGGTGTGAACTGGCTCACTCGGAGCGTCGCCACCGCCAGTCGAACTCCCCGGCCGCCGGCGGCGGCCCGGGCAGTGGCGGCTCGGCCACGGCGAGACCGGCCAGCAGCAGCGCCAGGTGCCGGCGACGCAGCTCCCGGGTCCGCTCCGGATCGGGTACGCGGATCGCGGCGCACCCCTCCAGCAGCAACCCGACGTCCTGCACCACCACATCCGCGCGGAGCCGGCCGGCCGCCCTGGCCCGCTCGACCAACTCCGCGGTGAGCTCACCGGAGCGCACCGCGTCCCGCCCCATCTCCTCGGTCGGCGTGAAGGTGCCGGCGAGATGCACGGTCAGCGAGTGCACGTCGGCATCGACGACACGCTCCAGGAACCCGGCGAAGGCCCGCCAGCCGTCCGGGTCGGCGGCGGACTCCTCCGCCACGGCGATGTACCGCCGCAGGCCGTCGTGGCAGAGCTTGCGGAGCAGGTCCTCCTTGCCGGCGTAGCGCCGGTAGAGAGCGCTGATACCGACGCCGGCCCGCTCGGCCACCGTGGCGATGGGCGCCTTCGGGTCAGCCAGGAAGACGGCGCGGGCGGCTTCCAGGATCACCGCGTCGTTCCGGGCGGCCTGGGCGCGGCGGCCGGGGAACTGGGGGGCGTCGGTCGGGTTCGACATGGCTCCAGACTAGCAGTGGAACGGATCGTTCCGCTCTGCTACTGTGAATCGGAACGAAACATTCCGTTCTGAAGGAGCAGCGCATGTCCAGCACCGCCATCCGTCCGTTCCGCGTCGAGATCCCGCAGTCCGCGCTCGACGACCTGGCCGCCCGGCTGCGCCGCACCATCTGGCCCGGAGAGTTGCCCGGCGCCGGCTCCGCGTACGGGATGCCGACCGGTCGGGTCCGCGAGCTGGCGACGTACTGGCTGGAGAAGTTCGACTGGCGGGCGGTCGAGGCGCGGCTCAACGCGTACCCGCAGTTCGTCACCGAGATCGACGGCGAGGACATCCACTTCCTGCACATCCGGTCTTCCCGGCCGGACGCCACCCCGCTGGTGCTCACCCACGGCTGGCCCGGCTCGGTGGTCGAATACCTGGACGTGATCGCCCCGCTGACCGAGCCGGCCGACCCGGGCTCGCCGGCGTTCCACCTGGTCATCCCGTCGCTGCCCGGCTTCGGCTTCTCCGGGCCGACCCGCAGCGCCGGCTGGAACCGCTACCGCACCGCCCGCGCCTGGGCGGAGCTGATGGCCCGCCTCGGCTACGACCGCTACGGAGCGGTCGGCAACGACGGTGGCTCCTTGGTGTCGCCCGAGGTCGGCCGGATCGACCCCGAGCACGTGCTCGGCGTACACGTCACCCAGCTCTTCTCGTTCCCGTCCGGCGACCCGGCCGAGTTCGCCGGACTCTCCGCGGCCGACCAGGCCGCCCTCAAGCACCTGCAGTGGTTCTACGAGAACAAGTTCTCCTTCAACCAGGTCCACAGCCAGCAGCCGCAGACCCTGGCGTTCGCGCTGGCCGACTCACCGGTCGGGCTGCTCGCCTGGAACGCACAACTCTTCGACGAGAGCCTGGACGCCGACTTCATCCTGGCCAACGTGGCGATCTACTGGTTCACCGGCACGGCCGCCTCGTCCATGCGGTTCTACTGGGAGGACGCGCACACCGCCGAGCACCCGACCGGGCCGACGACCACGCCCACGGCGCTGGCCATGTTCCCCGGCGACTTCCAGTCGATCCGCCGCTTCGCCGAGCGGGACCACGGCAACATCGTGCGGTGGACGGCATACCAGACCGAGGTCGAGGGGCGCGGCGACGTCGGCGGGCACTACGCGGCCCACGAGGCGACCGACGTGCTGGTCGGCGATATCCGGGAATTCTTCGCCTCGCTTCGCTGAGCATCGGCCGCTCACGCGCCCGGTCGGGAATCCGGTCCCGACCGGGCAACCCACCGCGGTCAGCGGGGCAGGCGGGCCGTACAGGGAGTCTCGTGGTCGGCGCGCAGGATGCATCGGCGGCCGTCGTCGAGACGGAGGTCGCAGAACACGCGATGGCGTACCCCCTGGTTGTCCTCGGTGGAGACGGTGGTCTCGCCGGAGTCGACGTGGGTAAGGAAGGCCAGCGAGCGGGCGGCGGTCCGGCCGAGCATCTTCGCCCGAGCCAGGTCGGGTGCCCGGACCGGCAGGTGGATGACGTAGCGGCTGGTCACGGGCGCCGGGCCAAGTCACGCATGGTGGGGGCCTGGCGGGACTGCCACTCGCGGAGCGCGTCCTTGATCCGGGCCGTTTCCGCCCGACTGTGGACCACCTCGGCCTGTGCCGCGGCAAGATCGCCGGCGACGCGGTCGAGGAACGCGGCAACCTCGACCGGGTCCAGGCCGCGCCGCCGGGTGGCGAAGGTGCGGCTCCGCACCTGCCACGGCCGCAGCGGCAGGTACGACGCCGAGCGGTAGGCGCTGGCCGGCGACTGACTGATCGGGCCGACGTTCCGGCGCTTCGACAGGGGTCGCAGGAGGTTACGCACGATGCTGATCCCTTCTCGACATCCGCGAGGTCGGGACGGAGCACGGGGATGCCCGTCCCGACCAGATGAGCGCCCCAGTGCCATCCGGAAGCGTTCACAGGGGAACCTACAATCGGTAGCGGTTGTAGGTCAACGACCAACCCGCGATTGCTTGAGGTTGGACGTTGCTGCGTGATCGAATGGGCATGCCATCCGGGGAGTGTGTATGCCCAAGCAGCAGTACCAGGTGCTCGCAGACGAGCTGAAAAGCAAGATCGATTCGGGAGAGTGGCCGCCCGGCACCAAGCTGCCGAGCCGGTCACAACTGTGCAAGGAATACGGCGTGTCGGACACCGTGGTCGGCAAGGCGATGATGATCCTGCGCGCGACCGGTCTGACCGAGACCCTCGAAGGGGTCGGCGTCTTCGTCGCCGAGCCGAAGTAGGCCAGGCCGGCACAAGCGATTCAGCTCCAAAGGAGGCCACCACCGAAGGTGCCGGTCGCCGGAGCGCCGCCCGGGACGAGCGCGGGCCCCAAAGGCCGAGCGGTCAGTCGCCGACCAGGACCACCCTGATCCAGCGGCGGGCGCCCACCGGCCCGACGGACAGGACCGTCTCGTCCGGGGCGCGGGCCGCGAGCGTGCCGTCGGCGAGCAGCGACAGGTAGTGCTCGGGGCCGACCGGCCAGCTGACCCGCTCGTACCGGCCGTCGACCACCACCCCCACGCCGTCCGGCCCGGTCACCGCCACCCGCCCGGCGCCGGCGGGGGCCACCGAGTGGATCCGGTCCGGGCGGCCGTCGGCTCGCACCAACTGCCAGTTGCCCCGGTAGCGCCAGAGCGCCGGGAAGCCCGTCCGGTCCGGTCGCTCCCCGACCAGCCAGGCCTCGCCGTCGGGCGAGCGCATCACCCGCACCACGCCGACCTCGCCGTCGAGCGCCGGCACCTCCGTCCGCTGCCAGTGCCGTCCCTGGTCCGCGGAGACCGCGGCGTACGGCCTCCCGTCGCTCGCGCCGGCCGCCACCAGCAGATCCTCGACCTCGCGCACGGTGTTCACGGCCGGCAGTCCCGGCTGGGCGGCCAACGGCCGCAGCCGGTGGCCGTCCCAGCGGGCCACCCGGCCGTCCTGCTCGGCGACCTGGAACTGGCCGTTGGCACCCGACAGCACCGGCGGCGGCGCGTTTCCCGGGTGGTGGGTATAGGTGACGCCGCCGTCGGTCGAGGCGTACCAGCCGAACGGCTCGGCGGCGAGCACCAGCAGGCCCTTCGGGGCGTAGAGCTGCTGGTTGTCGGCGACCGGCCGGGGATGCGGCAGCGCCCGCCAGGACCGCCCACCGTCCCCGGTGGCGAAGAGCAGCGCCGGGCAGTCCCGGCCGGGGGGCCGGCCGTCGCAGGTGGCGAAGAGGGCGTACGCCTGGTCGGCGTCGACGAACTCGACGAACGGCGGGTCGTACCGGTCGGGGACGGCGACCTGCACGCGGCGTACCTCATCGACGTCGGCGACCGGCGGCGCGGTCACCGACGGTCGGGGTGACGCGGAGGCCCGGTCCGGCGGTGGCCGGCGGACGTCGCCGATCGAGCAGGCTGTCAGCACGGGCAGCAGCAGGAGGACGACCAGGCGGCGGGATCTTGCCGAATCCATCCGAGCTCCAACCGGGTAACCTCGCCTGCGTGCGAGTACGTGTCGAACAGACTGCCTTACCGGGGATCGGCGTACGTCACGACCTGGTGACGGAATCGGGCCGCCGGGTCGGCGTGGTGTCCCACCGCAACGGCCGACGGGATCTCGTCCTCTACGACCCGGACGATCCCGACTCCTGTCAGGCCGACATCCCGCTGACGGACGACGAGGCGGAGGCGCTCGCCGACATCCTCGGCGCGTCGCTGATGCTCGGCCAGCTCTCCGGGCTGCGTGAGCAGGCCGCAGGGCTGCTCACCGAGCAGATCGCCATCCCGGCCGGCTCGAAGTACGTCAACAAGCGGCTGGGCGACACCAAGGCGCGTACCCGCACCAGCGCCTCCATCGTGGCGGTGCTACGGGACGGCGAGGTCATCGTCTCGCCGGACCCGACCTTCCGCTTCGCGGCCGGTGACGTCGTGGTCGTGGTGGGCACCCGCCAGGGCCTCGACGGGGTGAGCGCAATCCTTGCCGACACCGACCCGGACGGCTGACGCGGATGCACGAAACCACCATTCTGCTCATCGAGGTCGGCGCGCTGCTGCTGCTGCTCGGCCTGCTCGGCCGGCTCAGTCGCCGGGTCGGCCTCTCGCCCATCCCCCTCTACCTGCTCGCCGGGCTCGCCTTCGGCCACGGCGGCCTGCTGCCGCTCAACGCCAGCGAGGAGTTCTTCGCCGTCGGCGCGGAGATCGGCGTCATCCTGCTGCTGGTCATGCTCGGCCTGGAATACAGCGCCAACGAGCTGGTGGGCAACCTCCGCTCGGCGGCCCCGGCCGGCCTGATCGACGCGGTGCTCAACGCGCTGCCCGGCTTCGCCTTCGCGCTGCTGCTCGGCTGGGGCTGGATCGCCGCCGTGGTGCTCGCCGGCGTCACCTGGGTCTCGTCGTCCGGGGTGATCGCCAAGGTCCTCGGCGACCTCGGCCGGGTCGGTAACCGGGAAACCCCGGTGATCCTCTCCGTGCTGGTGATCGAGGACCTGGCAATGGCCCTCTACCTGCCGCTGCTCACCGCGCTGCTCGCCGGGGTCGGCCTGGTCAAGGGCGGTGTGGCGCTCGCCGTCGCGGTGCTCACCGTGGTCGTCGTGCTGGCCGTCGCCATCCGGTACGGCCACCTGATCTCCGCGGCGCTCTCCGCGAAGGACCCCGAGGCGCTGCTGCTCGGGGTGCTCGGCCTGACCCTGCTGGTCGCCGGCGTCGCGGCCAAGCTGCAGGTGTCCGCGGCGGTCGGGGCGTTCCTGGTCGGCATCGCGCTCTCCGGCCCGGTGGCGCACCACGCGACGGAGTTGCTCTCCCCGCTGCGGGACCTCTTCGCCGCGGTCTTCTTCGTGTTCTTCGGGCTGGTCACCAACCCGCTGGACATGCCCCCGGTGCTGCTGCCGGCGCTGGGGCTAGCCGTGGTCACCATGGGAACGAAGCTGCTCACCGGCTATCTGGCGGCCCGGCGGGCCGGGATCGCCGAGCCCGGTCGCTGGCGGGCCGGCTTCGCGCTCACCCCACGCGGCGAGTTCTCCATCGTCATCGCCGGGCTCGCCGTCGCCGCCGCGCAACCGGTCGAACCGAAGCTGGCGGCGCTCGCCACCGCGTACGTGCTGATCACCGTGGTGACCGGGCCGATGCTGGCCCGCCTGCCCGACCTGCCCTGGTTCAAGCGCTGGCTGCGCCAGCGCACCGCCGCCCGGCAGCCCGTCCCGGTGGGGGCGGCCGACTGACCCTGGTCGGGCCGGGTCGACCGTACGGTGGACCCGGCCCGGCCAACGGTCGCCGAATTGGTTCCGGGAAGGTCTACCGCAGGTACGCGCAACCGCGTTACCGTGTCGCCCCAGCAGCCAGCGTCCGCGGGTGGCCGGTGCCCCCGCCAGCGGAAACGGAAGGTTGGCCGGTGAGCGTGCAGGAGTCAACGTTCCGCGGCTTCGCCAACCCCGTCGACCCCTCGCCGGCGGAGCTGCGGGCCTGGGCCTACCAGCCGGACTCCGTCCCGCTGGCCTCCATGCCTCCGGACTGGGACCTGCTGGTCGCCGGTGACCACCTGGTGCACACGCTCTTCCAACTGGCCATGGACACGGCCTGCCCAGCCCGCCGGTTCGCCCTGCACTGCCTCTACATCTACGCCGCCGACGGCATCCGCACGAACTTCCGGGCCCACCCGAAGCGCCGCTTCCGCAAACTGGTCGAGCAGGCCGAGCGGACCGGGGACGAGCTGATGCGCAACTGGGCGCACAACAGCCGGGTGCTGCTCGCCCGGCCGGACCTCTTCGCCTACCCCGACTGGTGCGAGGGCGGCCTGGTGCGGGAGAACCGTCGCCTCTAGTCCCCTTTACCCCGGCGCGGCATCACCGCGTCCCGGCCCGCACGTCTATTGACGGCGAACGGGCCGGGACCCCCCGTGGGTCCCGGCCCGCACGTCGCCGGATCGTCAGCTCGTCGATCCGCCCTGCTTCTTGCGCCGCTCGTCGAGCCTGGCCCGGTCGATGCCGTGGTCCAGCTGGTCGGCGAAGCGACCTTCTTTGATCTTGTCGGTGAAGCGGCTCTCGGTTATCCGATCGAACCGCTCGCGGATGTTCACGGCCATCTTCTCCAGCCGGTCCTCCGCCTCCTGCGCCACCTTCTTCGCCGATTCCGTCATGGCTCCCCCTGCCAGTTCGGAGTCCGGATTGAGTTGGTTGGGCCTGATTCACAGGTTAGCGGAGAGAGTGGCTGTCGGACGTGGAACAGCCACTCATCCCGTGGAGCTGCGCGGAATGAGTGGCTACTGGCGGCGGAGGGCGGGATCAGCGGTCGCCGGTGCGGCGTGGCCGCCAGACGACCAGCGCCGTCGAGGTGCGGTTGGTGGGCACGAGGTCGCCACGGGACAACCGGCCCAGCGACTCCAGCTCGGCGATCCGCCGGTACGCGGCGTCCAGCTCCGCCTCCAGCCGGGCCACCCGCTGCTGGGCCTCCTCCAGCAGCCGTTCCAGGCCGATGATCCGCTTGACCCCGGCCAGGTTGATGCCGTCGTCCTGGCTGAGTCGCTGCACCTCGCGGAGCAGCACCACGTCCCGGACGCTGTACCGGCGGCCACCGCCCGACGCCCGGCCGGCCTGCACGAGGCCGAGCCGGTCGTACTGGCGCAGGGTCTGCGGGTGCATCCCCGCCATCCGGGCCGCCACCGAGATCATCAAGACCTTGGCCTCGTAGGCAGGGTCACCCGAGCCGACGAACTCCTCCGACATCCCCGCTCACCTCCGCTGCCTTCACCGGTCAACTGAACCGACGCACCCGGGCGTCGAGATGTTCCCGCGCGGCGGGCGGGGTCTGTTCCGCGAACGCCTCAAGCGCCGCCCGCGCCTCGTCCGACACCTTCGCCGGGACCACCACGTCGAGGGTGACCAGCAGGTCACCGGCGCGGCCGTCCTTGCGTACCACGCCCTTGCCCCGGGCCCGCAGCACCCGGCCGCTCGGAGTACCCGCCGGCACCCGCAGGGTCACCGTCCCGTCCAGGGTCGGTACGCGCAGGTCGGTGCCGAGCACCGCCTCGGCGAACGTGATCGGCACGGTCAGGGTCAGATCGTCCCCGGAGCGCCCGAACATCTCGTCCGGGCGGACCTTCACGTGGACGAACAGGTCGCCCGCCGGGCCGCCCCGCTCGCCCGGTTCGCCCCGGCCGGCCAGCCGGATCCGCTGGCCGTCGGCCACCCCGGCCGGAAAGCGCACGTTCAGCGTGCGGGTCTTGGTGACCCCGCCGGTGCCGTGGCACTCCGGGCACTTCTCCTCGACGATCGTGCCGACGCCCTGGCAGTTGCGGCACGGTTCGGAGAAGCTGAACGACCCCTGGTTGCGGGTGGTCACCCCGGCGCCCTGGCAGACCGGGCAGGCCACCGGCTGGGTGCCCGGCTTGGCGCCATTGCCGTGGCAGGTGTCGCAGACCCCGGGGGCGCGCAGCGTCAGCGGCAGAGTGACGCCGCGTACCGCGTCCTCGAAGTCGAGCGCCACCTCGGCCTCGACGTCCCGGCCGCGTGCCGGGCCGCGAGCGCGGGCCGGACCGGCGCCGCCGCCCGAGAAGATCGAGCTGAACAGGTCGGTGAACCCACCGCCACCGAACCGGGTGTCGGTGCCGCCGGCCGCGCCGCCGAACAGGTCGGAGACGTCGAACGGCATGCCGCCCGGCTGGCCACCGGTACGGGCGCTGCGGCGAAACGCGCCCGAGCCGAACAGCGACCGCATCTCGTCGTACTCGCGGCGCTTCTTCTCCTCGCCGAGCACGGCGTACGCCTCGGAGACGGCCTTGAACCGTTCCTCGGCCTTCGGGTCGCCGGGGTTGTGGTCCGGGTGCGACTCCCGGGCCAGCTTCCGGTACGACTTCTTGATCTCGTCTGAGGAGGCGGACTTCTCCACGCCCAGCACGGCGTAGTAGTCCTTCTCGATCCAGTCCTTGGAACTCACCCGTCCACCCCCTTCCACGGGACGTACCCCGGTCGTCCCGCCCGCCCGGTGCGGGCGGGCGGGACGTCACGGGTCGGCACTACTCGGGGTCGGCGACCGCGACCAGGGCCGGCCGCAGCAGCCGTTCGCCGAGCTGGTAACCCCGGCGCATGACCTGCACGCAGGTCGGTTCGGTCACGTCGGCGGAGGTCTGGTGGGCCACCGCCTCGTGCCGGGTCGGATCGAACGGGTCGCCCTGCTCGCCGAACGCGGTCAGGCCGAACTTGCCCAGCGCCGTGGTGAGCTGCTCGGCCACCGAGCCGAACCCGCCCACCAGGTCGCCGTGCTCGCGGGCCCGGTCCAGGTCGTCGAGGATCGGCAGCAGCGCGGTCAGCACCGAGCCGGTCGCCTGCTCCTGGACCAGGGCGCGGTCCCGGTCGACCCGCTTGCGGTAGTTGGCGTACTCGGCCGACACCCGCTGCACATCCCGGGTCCGCTCGTCCAGCTCGGCCCGGAGCGCCTCCAGCTCGGCACCGAGCGGCCCGCCCGGCTTGACGACCTCCTCGACCTCCTCGGTCGGCTCGGCCGGCGCGTCGACGACCGGCGGACCGGAGACCGGCGCCTCGGTCTCGATCTCGTCGACCACGACCTCGGTCTCCTCGACCAGCCCCTCGGCGGGCGCGTCGGCCGCGGCGTCCGCGGCTGCGGCGTCCGCCGCGGGCTGCTCGGTGGTCTTGCCGATTCTGCGCTTGTCTCGGATGACGATCCGCGGCTCGTCGCCGGCGCCCGGCCCGGCGCTCGCCGAGCCACCCGGCGCCGACCCGGTGGAGCCCGGGTCGGCCGCTCGTGGCTTCTCCGTCATGCGGTTACCTCATCCTTCTGCCGTGCGTTCGTGTCCGGGACGGAAGGTCACTTCTTGTCCTCGTCCACGATCTCCGCGTCGACCACGTCGTCGGCGCCGCCGGCCTTCGCGCCACCCGTCGCACCGGTCGCACCGGCGCCCGGCCCGGCCGCGCCCGGCGCACCCTGCTCGCCCTGCTGCTGCGAGTAGAGCAGCGAGCCGGCCTGCTGGGAGACCTGGGCCAGCCGCTCGTGGGCCGCCTTGATCTTGTCGATGTCCTGGCCGCCGAGCGCGCTGCGCAGCTCGCCGAGCGCCTCGTTGAGCTGGTCCCGGTTCTCGCTGGGCAGCTTGTCGCCGCTCTCGGCGAGGAACTTCTCGGTCTGCCACTGGAGCGCCTCGGCCACGTTGCGGGTCTCCGCCTCGTCGCGGCGCCGCTTGTCCTCCTCGGCGTGCTCCTCGGCGTCCCGGCGCATCCGCTCGATGTCGTCCTTCGGCAGCGAGGAGCCGCCGGTGATCGTCATCTTCTGTTCCTTGCCGGTGCCCAGGTCCTTGGCGTGCACGTTAACGATGCCGTTGGCGTCGATGTCGAAGGTGACCTCGATCTGCGGCACGCCGCGCGGCGCCGGCGGGAGGCCGGTCAGCTCGAAGGTGCCGAGCTTCTTGTTGTAGGCCGCGATGTCCCGCTCGCCCTGGAACACCTGGATCAGCACCGACGGCTGGTTGTCGTCCGCCGTGGTGAAGACCTCGGAGCGCTTGGTCGGGATGGTGGTGTTGCGCTCGATCAGCTTGGTGAAGATGCCGCCCTTGGTCTCGATGCCCAGGCTTAGCGGGGTCACGTCGAGCAGCAGGACGTCCTTCACCTCACCCTTGAGCACACCGGCCTGCAGGGCGGCGCCGACGGCGACGACCTCGTCCGGGTTCACGCCCTTGTTGGGCTCCTTGCCGGTGAGCTGCTTGACCAGGTCGGTCACGGCCGGCATCCGGGTCGAGCCGCCGACCAGGATGACGTGCTCGACGTCCGAGACCTTGATCCCGGCGTCCTTCACGGCCTGCTCGAACGGGCCCTTGCAGCGGTCCAGCAGATCCTGCGTCATCCGCTGGAACTCGGCGCGGCTCAGGGTCACGTCGAGGTGCAGCGGGCCGGCGGAACCGGCCGTGATGTACGGCAGGTTGATGTTGGTGGTGGTGGCCGCGGACAGCTCGATCTTGGCCTTCTCGGCCGCCTCCCTGAGCCGCTGCATCGCCATCTTGTCCTGGGACAGGTCGATGCCGTGCTCGCCACGGAAGGTCTTCACCAGGTGGTCGATGATCCGCTGGTCCCAGTCGTCACCACCGAGGTGGTTGTCACCGCTGGTGGACTTGACCTCGATGACACCCTCGGCCAGCTCGAGCAGCGAGACGTCGAAGGTGCCGCCACCCAGGTCGAAGACCAGAACGGTCTGCTCCTTGGAACCCTTGTCGAGGCCGTACGCCAGGGCGGCCGCGGTCGGCTCGTTGACGATCCGCAGCACGTTGAAGCCGGCGATCTCACCGGCCTCCTTGGTGGCCTGGCGCTGCCCGTCGTTGAAGTAGGCGGGGACGGTGATCACCGCGTCGGTGATCTGCTCGCCCAGGTACGCCTCGGCGTCCCGCTTGAGCTTCATCAGCGTGCGGGCCGAGATCTCCTGCGGGGTGTACTTCTTGCCGTCGATGTCGACGGTCCAGTTGGTGCCGATCTCCCGCTTGACCGAGCGGATGGTCCGGTCGGGGTTGGTCACCGCCTGGCGCTTGGCGACCTCACCGACGAGCACCTCCCCGTTGCGGGCGAACGCGACGATCGAGGGGGTCGTCCGCGAGCCCTCAGCGTTGGCGATGACGGTGGGCTCACCGCCCTCGAGAACGCTGACGCAGGAGTTCGTCGTGCCGAGGTCGATGCCGACCGCACGTGCCATGTTCGCTTCCTCGCTTCGTAACGGTGAGCAGGTCAGGAGCCTCGCCCCCGAGCTGCCCGGCGGGTCGCCCGCAGCGACCGCACCACAAGTTGAGTGGACCGGACTCAATAGTGCCACGCAGCCGACAATCCGCAAGTCGAGGTTGAGTCGACCCGACGCAACCTGACCGTTATTACCGTCCGGTTGTCTTCCCTTGCATCGGTCGGGCACGCTTTAGCGGTGACGACGCATGGCGATTCCGCCACCCATTCCGGCACGCCCGCCGTCGCAGCCCGCTCCGGACCCGACGCCGGGGAGGACCCGCCCGCCACCGGCGCCGAGGGCCTGCCCGCCGCGCTCGCCGGCCTGCGGGCCGCGATCGGGGCGGCGCGGTTCCCGCTCACCCTGCCCGCGGCGGAGCCCGCCCGGCGCGCCGCCGCCAGCCTCACCGACCAGCTCGACGACTATCTGCTCCCTCGGCTCGCCCGGCTCGACGCCCCGCTGCTCGTGGTGGTCGGCGGCTCGACCGGCGCCGGCAAGTCGACCCTGGTCAACAGCCTCGTCCAGGCGCGGGTGAGCGCCGCCGGGGTGCTCCGCCCCACCACCCGGTCGCCGGTGCTGGTCTGCAACCCGGCCGACGCCGCGTGGTTCCGCCGGGGCGACCTGCTGCCGGGCCTGACCCGGACCAACGAGCCGAGCGAGCACCCGGGCACGCTGCACCTGATCACCGCGCCCGCGCTGCCGGCCGGGCTGGCCTTCCTCGACGCGCCCGACATCGACTCGGTGGTCGACGCCAACCGGGCGCTCGCCGGGCAGCTCCTGGCCGCCGCCGACCTCTGGCTCTTCGTCACCACCGCCGCCCGGTACGCCGACGCCGTCCCCTGGGAGCTGCTGCGCGGCGCCCGGGCCCGCGGCACGGTGATCGCCATGGTCCTGGACCGGGTGCCGCCGGAGGCGGCCGACGAGATCGCCGCCCACCTGTCGGAGATGCTCGCCGCCCAGGACCTCGGCGCCGCGCCGCTCTTCGTACTGCCGGAGACCTGGGTCGACGGGCAGGGGCTGCTCCCCGACAAGGTCACCGCCCCGCTGAGCACCTGGTTCGCCCGGCTCGCGGCGGACGCCGAGGCCCGCTCCGCCGTCGTCCGGCAGACCCTGGACGGCGCGCTCGCCGCCCTGCACCCCGCCGTGGAGGGGCTGGCTGACGCCGCCGATGAGCAGGTGGCCGCCGCCGACGCGCTGGACGAGCGGGTGCGGGCGGCCTACCGGGGGGCGGAGCGGACCGTCGCGGAGGGGCTCAAGGACGGCCGGCTGCTCCGCGGCGAGGTGCTGGCCCGCTGGCAGGAGTTCGTCGGCACGGGCGAGTTCTTCCGCACCCTGGAAGCCCGGATCAGCCGGCTGCGCGACCGGGTGGTGGGCAGGTTCACCGGGCGTCCGGCCCCCGCCGCCGAGTTGCGGACGGCCATCGAGTCTCAGCTCGTGACGCTGCTGCGCGGGGTGGCCGCCGAGGCGGCGGAGCACGCGTACACCGGGTGGAAGGCGCACCCGGCCGGTGCGGCGCTGCTCGAACCGGAGCTGGCCCACGCCTCGGCCGACCTGCCCGCGCGCGCCGAGCGACTCGTCCGCGACTGGCAGCGCGGGGTGCTGGAGCTGGTCCGGGCCGAGGGCGGGGACCGCCGCTTCGTGGCCCGCACGGCCGCGTACGCGGTCAACGCCACCGGGCTGGCGGTCATGATCGGGGTGTTCGCCTCCACCGCCTTCATCCCGACCGGGCTGGAGGTCGCCACCGGCGCCGGCACCGCGGTCGCCGGGCAGGCGGTCCTGCAGGCGATCTTCGGGGACCAGGCGGTCCGGAACCTGGCGACCAAGGCCCGGGCGGACCTGCTCGACCGGATCGGCACGCTGCTGGCGGAGGAGGCGGCCCGGTTCCTCGCCCGCACCGAGGCGGCCCGCCCGGGCGTCGAGGCCGGCGCCGACCTGCGCCGGGCGGCCAACGAGGTGGAGAAGGCCCGGCACCGCAGCGGACTGACCCGTGCGGACGGGCCGGTGCTGCCCGCCGTCGACCAGGGTGGCCACCGGTGAGCACGCCGACCACAGGCCGGGCCGGGGCCCGGGCGGGACGCCGCTCGGCCGGGTGGGCCGGAGACGAAGGTGGGCCGAGGTGAGCAACATCGTCGGTCGGATGCGCGAGGCGTTCCGCGGCGACCAGCGGGTCGACCCGGACGTCCTGGTCACGCGCCTGCAGGCGGTCCAGCGCTTCCTCGATGCGGTGGGCGGCCAGGTGCCCGACTCCCAACTCGTCACCGCGCACACCGTGGTCGAACGGGCCGGCACCCGGCTCGCGCTGTCCGGGCACCACACCGTGGTCGCCCTGGCCGGGGCGACCGGCAGCGGCAAGTCGAGCCTGTTCAACGCCCTCGCCCGGCTGGACCTCTCGCCGGTCGGCGTCCGCCGGCCGACCACCGGGGTCGCGCACGCCTGCGTCTGGGGGCCGCTGAACGGCGCGGCCCGGCTGCTCGACTGGATCGGGGTGCTGCCCCGGCACCGGTTCGTCCGGGAGAGCGCCCTCGACGGCGACGACGAGTCGGCCCTGCACGGCCTGGTCCTGCTGGACCTGCCCGACTTCGACTCGGTGCAGCGCGCCCACCGGCTGGAGGTGGACCGGCTGCTCGGCCTGGTCGACCTGGTCGTCTGGGTGGTCGACCCGCAGAAGTACGCGGACCGCGTGATCCACACCAGCTACCTGCGCGAGTTCCATCGGCACAAGGACGTGACGGTGGTGGTGCTCAACCAGGCTGACCGGCTGCCCTCGGCCGAGCTGCCCCGGGTCCTCGGTGACCTGCGCCGGCTGCTCGACGCCGACGGGCTGACCGGGGTGCCGCTGCTGCCCACCGTGGCGGTGGACCCGGCCAGCCTGGACGGGCTCCGCGCCGAGCTGGAGAAGACGGTCGCCGAACGGCAGGCCGCCCTACGCCGGCTGACCGGCGACGTGGACGCGGTGGTGGCCGGGCTGGCGGAACTGGTGGGGCCGGAGCCGCCACGCACCGGCCCCGACGACCGCGCGACGAAGGAACTCACCGCGGCGCTGGCCGGGGCGGCCGGGGTGCCGACGGTGGCCGAGGCGGTCGAGGCGGCGTACCGGCACCGGGCCGGCGGAACGACCGGCTGGCCGCTGGTCCGCGGCTGGCGGAGGCTCCGGCCGGACCCGCTGCGCCGGCTGCACCTGCCCGGCGGGGACGCCGCCGCGCCGGCGGAGAGCCTGGTCGCGGCGACCTCCGTACCCGATGCCACCGCCGCGCAGCGTTCGGCGCTCAACCTGGCCGTCCGCGCGGTGGCCGACCGTGCCGCCGCGGGCCTGCCGGCACCCTGGCCGGCCGCGATGACCGCCGCGGCCCGGTCCCGGCTGGCCGACCTGCCGGACGCGCTGGACCACGCGGTCGCCGCCACCGACCTGGGGATGGCCCGACGACCGACCTGGTGGCGGGTGGTGGGCGGCCTCCAGTGGCTGGTCACCCTCGCCGCGCTGGCCGGGCTGGGCTGGCTGGCGCTGGGTTACGCGCTGCGCGCGCTGGGCCTGCCAGCGCTGGAGCAGCCGAGGCTCGGCGAGGTGCCCTGGCCGACCGTGCTGCTTCTCGGCGGCCTGCTCGCCGGGCTGCTGCTGGCGGCGCTGAGCCGGCCGGTGATCAGGTGGGCTGCCGGGCGCGCCCGGCAGCGGGCCGAGGGGCGGCTGCTGACCTCGGTGGGCCGCGTCGGCGAGAAGTACGTGCTGGACCCGGTCTGGGCGGTGCTGGGCCACTACGCCGAGGCCCGGCAGGCGCTGCAGGACGCCACCCGCCGCTGAGCCCGCGCGCTGGACCGTGTCCGGACCGGCCGACCGGCGTAGGGTCGGTGCATGGCCACGCCACAGACCCCCTACGAGGCGGTGCTGCACGCCGCTCGCGACGTGACGAGGCTCGACTCCGCCCTCGACGCCGAGATGCTCGGCGCCGCGCTGCTAGGCAGCGTCTACGCGGTGGCGGAGTCCGACCGGGAGAACGCCGTCCGCGAGTTCGTGGCCGGCTTCCTGGCCGCCACGTCCCGCCGCCGCAGCGCCGCCGCCACCACGATCCGCGCAGTCTTCGCCGCACTGGTACCGGACGCCGAGGGCGCCACCCGGGTACGCCCCGGCGCGTACGCCCCGAACTGGGCCGGACAGCTCGGGCGGGTGCACCTCACCGGCGCCTGGGCGTACGGGGACGTGTACGGCGACCAGACCTCCTACCTGGCCACGTTCGCCTACGACGACGCCGAGGGCGGCCCGGAGCATGCCCTGGTGGCCCTGGTCGACCACAACATCGGCATCACCAAGGACGTCTTCGTCGGCGGTCCCGCCGGGCGGATCGTCGAGCAGGCCCGCCAGATCTGCACCGAGGACGAGCTGACCTGGTTCCGTACCGAGGACCCGGCCCGGATGCACGCGGAGGTGCGCCGACACCTCGCGGTCACCGACGACCTCGGGGAGCTGCCCGCCCAGGGCTCCCTGGCCACCGACCGGGCGCTGGTCGGCGCGCGGTTGGCCGCCCTGCCGGGCCCGGCCCGGGGCGGCGTCGGGGACGCCCCGCCGCCCACCGACGCGGAACGGACCCGGTTGGTGCGGGCCTTCCTCGCCGCGCCGGAAGCCGCCCGGTTCGGCCTGGACACGGTGGCCGACGCGGAGCTGGCCTCGCTGCACTTCTGCCTGGGCCTGCTGCTCGACCATGCGGCCAGCTTCCCGGACGCCGACCCGATGCGTTGGAGCCCGACCGTGGCCGAGCTGTTCCTGCTGGACTGGGTGCACCGCCGGGCCGTGCTGGACATGGACGACGCGGCGATGCTGCCCCGGGTGCTGCGCGGCTGGGCGGCGTACGCGGCCCGCCAGCGGGGCCTGCCGGCGGCGGCGGTCCGACGGACGGACGAGGCGATCGAGGAGATGGTCCCGGAGTTCGCCCGGCTCTACACCACCGGGGAGCGGCGCAGCCCCGCCACCGCCGCGGTCGCCCAGCTCATGGCGGACGGCGTCGACCCCGACGATCCGGCCGCCCTGGACGCGTGGATCGAGGCCAATCGGCACCGCCTCACCGACGACCCGGCCTGAGGCGGCCGGCGGGGCACCCCGCCCGCGATCGCGCAGATTCCCAGAAGGAGTGGCCTTCCGCGCTGGAGGCCACTCCTTCCGTGAATCAGGGTGCTCCGGTACGCAGCCGGTGGGTGGCCGGCACGGTGGCGCTCGGGCCCGGTTCGGCGGTGGGGCGGAGGGTCGGCCCGGGCGTCTCCTCGGGCGGCGCGCTGGTCGGCGGCGGCGAGTTGTCCGGTGACGTGGTCGCGCTGGGCTGCGCGCTCGGGGTGGTGGAGGGATCGGTCGCCGGCTCGGAGAGGGTGCTGGTCGGCTCGGCCGTGGGGCTCGGCGTCGGGTCCGGCGTGGCCGGGTCGGAGGCCGACGGCGAGGGTGACGGGACCGGCGACGGGCGCGGCGGGATGGTCGGCCTGGGGCGGCTGGGCACCTTCGCGGGTGCGGTCGGCCGGGGCCGCCGGCGCGAGCCCAGGTCGGCGTCGTCGGGCAGGGCGGGGGCGGCGGCGAGGGCCGGCAGGCTGGCGGCGTCGGCCACGGGCGTCCGGGTGGGGACGACCGGGGGCTGGGTGCCCTGGATGACCACCGGGCCGACCGAGGGGGTCGGGATGAACGGGGTGCTGCTGTCCGGGAGGGCGCTGTTGCCCACGGTCGCCGACCCGGCGCTGATCGCGGCCAGGATCGGCATGGACGCGGTGCCGGCGAGCAACGCGACGGTGAAGAGATAGCCCCGGCTCGGGGAGTTCAGGCCGGGCGCGCGGTGCGCCCCGACCACCCGTCGGTACGCGGCCCGGGGCGACGCGCGGTGGTGGCCGAGGAGCGGGGCACCGGGACCCTCTGCTGGCTGGGACACCGCACACTCCTCGTACGTCGACACGACGGCACGCTCATCCAAGCTGGACAAAGGCCATCAAACGCCTCGTCATGGAACACCAGTCAGCTTGAACCAGCGACGCTCAGTTCACCAGCCGTCACCGCGTGTCGACACACCCGGTGTCCGTCGACTCATGAGAACTTGCGCGACAAAAAACCCATGCGTCGCGAACCAGACCGAACTTCACCGGCGGGGGAGGCCATACTGTGGGCCCGCTCACGACCTCTGCAATCATTCAGGCACGACGGCAACGCAGCCGCCACCTCCGCATACCTCGCGGCGGTGCGGAACGGCGCCGGCGCTCCCGGGTCGGGTTCCCCCACGGACCCGGCTCACGCCGCGCGGCAACCCTCACCGGGGCTAGGCGCGGCCGCCAGGAACCAGCCCGGCTCGAGCCGGGCGGCGCACGATGTGCGCGGCACGGGTCACCCCCGGCGCCGGCGCAGACCAGACAGGGAGAGACGGATGGCAAAGGGCGACCCCGGGGTCACCAGCCGCGGCCGGCGGGCCGCACCCCGTTCCAAGCGTGCCGCCGTAGCAGGCGAGCCGGAACTCGTACAGCTGCTCACGCCTGAGGGCGAGCGGATCGAGAGCGCACTCGGCCCGGACGGGACCGAGTACCGCGTCGACTTCACCGACGAGGAGTACCGCGGGCTGTACCGCGACCTCGTGCTGGTCCGCAAGCTCGACGCGGAGGCCACGGCGCTGCAGCGCCAGGGCGAGCTGGGCCTGTGGGCCAGCCTGCTGGGCCAGGAGGCGGCGCAGGTCGGCTCCGGCCGCGCGCTGCGTACCCAGGACATGGCCTTCCCCACCTACCGGGAGCACGGCGTCCTCTACTGCCGGGGCATCGACCCGATCATGCCGCTCGGCCTGTTCCGCGGCGTCGACCAGGGCGGCTGGGACCCGAACGAGTTCAAGTTCAACATGTACACGATCGTCATCGGGGCGCAGACCCTGCACGCGACCGGGTACGCCATGGGTGTCGCCATGGACGGCAAGACCGGCAGCGACGACGGCGAGGCGGTGATCGCGTACTTCGGTGACGGCGCCACCAGCCAGGGCGACGTCAACGAGGCGTTCGTCTGGGCCAGCGTCTTCAACGCCCCGCTGGTCTTCTTCTGCCAGAACAACCAGTACGCCATCTCCGAGCCGCTGGAGCGGCAGACCCGCGTCCCGCTCTACCAGCGGGCGGGCGGCTTCGGCTTCCCCGGCGTCCGGGTGGACGGCAACGACGTGCTCGCGTCGTACGCGGTGACCCGGCACGCGCTGGACAACGCGCGGCACGGCCAGGGCCCGAGCCTGATCGAGGCGTACACCTACCGGATGGGGGCACACACCACCTCCGACGACCCGACCCGCTACCGGATCGCCAGCGAGGTCGAGGCCTGGCGGGCCAAGGACCCGATCGCCCGGATGAAGGCGTTCCTGACCAAGCAGCGGATCGCCGACGAGTCGTTCTTCGCCGAGGTCGACGAGCAGGCCCGCGCCGAGTCGGTGCACCTGCGCGAGCGGGTGCTCGCCATGCCGAACCCGGAGCCGGTGACCATGTTCGACCACGTCTACCCCACCGGGTCCCCGGAGCTCGACGAGCAGCGGGCCCAGTTCACCAAGTACCTGGAGTCGTTCGAGGGGAGCGCGCACTGATGGCCACGGAGACGCTCACCCTCGGCAAGGCCCTCAACGCCGGCCTGCGCAAGGCCCTGGAGCACGACCCGAAGGTCGTGATCATGGGCGAGGACGTCGGCAAGCTCGGCGGCGTGTTCCGGATCACCGACGGCCTGCAGAAGGACTTCGGCGACCAGCGGGTGATCGACACCCCGCTCGCCGAGTCCGGCATCATCGGCACCGCGGTCGGCCTGGCCATCCGCGGCTTCCGGCCGGTCTGCGAGATCCAGTTCGACGGCTTCGTCTACCCGGCGTACGACCAGATCGTGGCGCAGGTGGCGAAGATGCACTACCGCTCGCAGGGCAAGGTCCGGATCCCCATGGTCATCCGGATCCCGTACGGCGGCGGCATCGGCGCGGTCGAGCACCACTCGGAGTCGCCCGAGGCGTACTTCGCGCACACCGCCGGCCTGAAGGTGGTGACCTGCGCGAGCCCCCAGGACGGCTACTCGATGATCCAGCAGGCGATCGCCTCGGACGACCCGATCGTGTTCCTGGAGCCGAAGCGACGCTACTGGGAGAAGGGCCAGGTCGACGTGGACGCCCCGCTGGCCGAGGCGTACCCGCTGCACGCCGCCCGGGTCGCCCGGCCGGGCACCGACGCCACCGTGCTGGCGTACGGCCCGATGGTCCGCACCGCCCTCGACGCGGCCACCGCCGCCGCCGAGGACGGCCGGGAGTTGGAGGTCATCGACCTGCGCTCACTCTCCCCGCTGGACCTGACCTCCGCGTACGAGTCGGTGAAGCGCACCGGGCGGTGCGTGGTCGTCCACGAGGCCCCAGGCAACCTGGGCCTCGGTGCCGAGATCGCGGCCCGGATCACCGAGGAGTGCTTCTACTCCCTGGAGTCCCCGGTGCTGCGGGTCACCGGCTTCGACACCCCCTACCCGGCCGCCCGGGTGGAGGAGGAGTACCTGCCCGACCTCGACCGGGTGCTCGACGCCGTCGACCGCACCTTCGGCTGGTGAGCGCGATGTCCCGGATCAAGGAGTTCAACCTCCCCGACCTGGGCGAGGGCCTGACCGAGGGCGAGATCCTCGCCTGGCTGGTCAAGGTGGGCGACGTGATCGAGCTGAACCAGCCGATCGTCGAGGTGGAGACCGCCAAGGCGGCGGTCGAGATCCCGGCGAAGTGGGCCGGCCAGGTGCAGGCGATCTTCCACCCGGAGGGGGCCACCGTCGAAGTCGGCACCCCGATCATCGCGATCGACACCGACCCGGGCGCCGGGCCGATCGAGGAGTCCACGACCGGTGGCCTGCCCACCCCGTCGGCGGCCTCGCTGGCCGCCGTCGAGATCGCGCCCGAGGAGGGCATGGTCGAACCGGGCCTCATCGGCGGCGCGGCACCGGGCGGGCGGACCGCCGTGCTGGTCGGCTACGGCCCGCGGAACGCGCCGGCCAAGCGCCGGCCGCGCAAGGGCGCCGTCCCGGCCCAGGCCGCTGCGGCCCCGACCCAGGCCGCCCCGGTTCCGGCTCCGGTGTCGCCCGCGCCGGTGGTGAACGGCACCGGCCGGGCCGGTGGGCCGGTGCTGGCCAAGCCGCCGGTCCGCAAGCTCGCCAAGGACCTCGGCGTCGACCTGGCCGCGCTGGCCGGCTCGGGCCCGCTGGGCTCGATCACCCGGGAGGACGTCCAGCGGGCCGCGTCGGCCCCGGCGGCGGCCGAGCCGCTGACGGTCGCGGCCCCGGTGGCCGCGAGCTTCGGCGCCGACCGCGAGCAGCGCATCCCGGTCAAGGGGGTACGCAAGCTCACCGCGGAGAACATGTCCCGGTCGGCGTTCACCGCGCCGCACGTCACCGAGTTCCTGACGGTCGACGTGACCCGGGCGATGAAGGCCCTGGACCGGCTCCGCGAGCGGCGCGAGTGGCGGGACGTCCGCGTCTCGCCGCTGCTGCTGGTCGCCAAGGCGGTGCTGCTGGCGGTCAAGCGCCACCCGATGGTCAACTCGACCTGGGCCGGCGACGAGATCGTGGTGAAGGACTACGTCAACCTGGGCATCGCGGCGGCCACCGAGCGCGGCCTGATCGTGCCGAACATCAAGGACGCCGGCCGGCTCTCGCTGCGCGAGCTGGCGGATGCCCTGACCGCGCTGGTGCAGACGGCGAAGGCCGGCCGCACCTCCCCGGCCGACATGTCCGGCGGCACGCTGACCATCACCAACGTCGGCGTCTTCGGCGTCGACACCGGTACGCCGATCCTGCCCCCGGGCGAGTCGGCCATCCTCGCCTTCGGCGCCGTACGGGAGCTGCCGTGGGTGCACAAGGGCAAGGTCAAGCCGCGCCTGGTCACCACGCTGGGCCTCTCCTTCGACCACCGGATCATCGACGGCGAGTTGGGCTCGAAGTTCCTCCGCGACATCGGGGACTTCCTGGCCGATCCGGAGGCGGCGCTGCTCGCCTGGACCTGACGGTCCACGACACCAGGCAACGGCCGGTGTGCCACGGGTGAACGCCCGGCACACCGGCCGTTGCCGTTGGGGGATGAAATCATCGGCGACGGAAGGGCGGCAGCCTACGATCCTTCGGCACGTGGCTCAGCTCACCTAATAATCGATGGAAGTTGGCCGCGTTACGTGCTTCAATAAGAGACATCAAGGGGCTGACAACCGAATAGCCAGGAGGAGAGACCCAGATGAGCATGATCGAGCGAATCCGCACCCGCCGCGACGCCAACCGCCGCGCCCGCGCCATCGAGCAGGCGCTGCGCTCCGCCAACTCCCCGGCGGTCCGCGAGGAGCTTCTCGCCATCGCCCAGCGTCACATGAGCTGACGCCCCCCAACTTTCCTCACCTCCTCCAGTTCGAAGACCCGCCCGGTCACCCCGGGCGGGTCTTCGGCGTTTCACGTCGATTGACACCGGGATTCCACCTCGCCGCACCGCCCGGTACGGTGGGGCTCGGTCGCCACCCGCCCGCCGCTGGACCGATCGCACTGACAGAAGCCGATCGACAACATCCGGTCACGGTAAGTGGCGACCGGGGCTCCCCCAGGCGCCTCCCGGCGGCCACCCGATACGGTGCGGGGAGCCCGCACGGCCGGTTACCCGCCGGCAACGCCGGCAACCGGCCGACGGTCCCGATCGGTATCGGTGGCCGACATGTGATGGAGGAGGCGTACCCATGACGTCCGAGGCCCCGAACCGCCCTGGCCAGGAGCCGGGCGAGGCGTCGTCGGGCGCCGGCGGACCGGCACCGTACGGCGACCGCCCGGCGCAGCAGGGCAACGGGTACGGCGGCGCTCCCGACCTGGGCTGGGCACCGCCGCCGCCGGCCGGGCGGCCCGCCCCGTCGGCCCCCGCCTGGGGCGCACCGGACGACCAGCCCGCCGCCTGGGCGCCACCGGGTGGCCAGGCCGCCGGCCGGGCCACCGCGCAGGTGCCGCCGCCCGCCGAGGGTTGGGGTGGCCCCGCGCAGCCGGGCTGGGGAGCCCAGGAGCAGGGCACGCCCGCCTGGACCGCCGCCCCGCAGGCTGCCTCCCAGGAGCAGGGCGCGCCCGCCTGGGCCGCCGGCCCGTCGAGTGCTTCCGCCGAGCCCGGCCCACCCGCCTGGGGGGCCGCGCCGGGCGGGCCCGCCTGGGCCGCCGCGGCTCCGCCGGCCGGTTCGCCCGGCGAGCAGCCGGCCTGGGCGCAGTCCGGTGAGGCGGGCGCCCGCGGCGCCGCCTCGGTCCCCGCGCCGGCCACGGCCCCGCACGAGGCGTGGGCCACCGGCCAGCAGGGCGACGACCCGGCGCGCTCGGACGGCTGGCCCGCCGCGGCCGGCCCGCAGGACGACCGCTCCGGCGGCTGGGCCGTCGGGACCGGCGCCCAGCAGCAGGACGACGCGAACCACTCGGGCGGCTGGGGTGCCGCTCCGCAGGAGGACCAGCCGGCCTGGGGCCAGCCGGGCGAGCACGGCACCCCCGCCTGGTCGCCCGCCGAGCCGTCCGCCCGCGCCGCCGCCAAGGTCTCCGTACCGGGTGTGCCGGCCGAGAACGCCTGGCCCGGCCAGGACGACCCGGCCCGCTCGGGCGGCTGGGACACCGGAGCGGCCGCCCCGCACGACGACAACCCGGACCGGTCCGGCGGCTGGGCCGCCGGCCGTGCCGCCGAGGCCGGCCAGCAGCCCGGTTGGGCCTCTGCCGCCGTCCCGCCGCCTGGCGACCGGCCCGAGTCCGGGGCCTGGCCGTCGGCGGAGTCGCCAGCCCGGGCCAGCGCCTCGGTCCCGTCCCCCGACTCGCCGGCCTGGGGCGACAACCAGGACGGCCCCGCATCGTGGACGCCCGACCGGCCGGCCATTCCGGACGCCGACCCGTGGGCGCCCGGCGAGGCGTGGGGCCGGGCCGCCGAGGCCCAGCCCGAGGAGTCGCCGAGCTACCAGCCGGCCCCAGGTCCGGGCATCTCCCCGGCCAACGCCGTGCCCCTCCCGCCGCAGGAGCAGCGGGTGCCGGGCGCCGCGCTGGCCGCGGCGCCGCCCGCCGACTACGTGCCGCCCGCGCAGTTCGCCCCGGCGGACCGGGACCCGTACGAGGCGGAGCAGTCGGGCGGCTGGGGTGGGCCGGAGTCGGCGCACGACGAGCACCAGTCGCCGGCCGGACCGGTGGTGCCGGGTCCGCGTACCTCACCGGAGGCAGGCGGTCACGTCTCCGCCAGCGCCTCGGTGCCGGTGACCAGCCGGGTGACGCCCCCGGCCGACCAGGCCCTGCACGCGGCCGGCGTGCCGGCCCCGCAGCCCCGGGTGTACGGCCGGCCCACCCGCCCGGAGCCGGAGGAGGCCCCCGGAGCGGACGGCTTCCCGGAGCCGGGCCCGCGCTTCGACGAGCACTCGCGGACGGACGAGCCGGACCGTCCGCACGGCTTCGCCGCGGCGCCCCCGGTGCCGTCCGCCCCGCCATCCTCGCCCGCTGCCCCGCCGCCGTTCCCGCCCGGCGTGCCGTCCTTCGCCAACCCGTCCGGCAGCACCCGCCCGGTGAACGGGGTGCACCCGCAGAGCGACGGGCACGCTGGCGGCCAGCACGACCCGTACGGCGCTCCCGGTGGTCACGCCGACCCGTACGGCGCTCCCGGTGGTCACCCCGACCCGTACGGCGCTCCCGGCGGTCACCCCGACCCGTACGGCGCTCCCGGCGGTCACCCCGACCCGTTCGGCGGCACCGGCCCGAGTGACCCGTACGGCGGGCCCGGCGGTCCGCACGACCCGTTCGGCGGGTCCCCCGCCGGCCCGGGTGACCCGTACGGCGCGCCGGGGGGCGGTCGCGCGGCGGTTGCCGCACCCGGGCAGGGACCGATGGGTGAACCGGGCCCGGGCGGGTTCCCTCCCCCGTTCCCGCCGCCGCCCCAGCAGGCGCCGCCGGCCTGGCAGCAGGGCCCGGCCAACGGACCGGAGCAGGGCCGCTTCGACGCGTTCAAGCCGGAGGCCGAGCCGAAGACCGAGGCGCCCACGCCGAAGGTTCGCAACGGCCGGGTGCTGGCGGTCGTGCTGATCGTGGCGGTGCTGATCCTCGCCGTCCCGCTCGGCCTGCTCACCCTGCTCGGCAAGATCGGCGGGGACGACAAGCCGGCTCCGTTCAACCCGGCCGTGGGCGCCTGCATCAAGCAGTCCGGCACGGGCGCGGCGGATGCCGACTGCGCCGAGCCGGGCGCGTTCAAGGTCGTCTCGAAGGTCGACAGCAAGGACAAGTGCGCCGACCCAACGCAGCCAAGCGTGGAGCTCCAAGGCGTCGAGGGAAACCGGGTGCTCTGCCTCAAGCCGGCCGGCAAGTAGCAGCTCTCCGACGGCGGGGTCACGGTGGTCCGTGGCCCCGCCGTCGTCCGTCCCGGATGTGATCCACCCCGCCGGGGGTGCCGGCCGAATCGGGGCCCGTGGTCCGGCAGACTGAAGGCATGAGCGCACGAGTACGGGCACCTGAGCTGCGCGGCCGCGGCTGGCTGAACACCGGCGGGAAGGCCGTCACCCTGGCCGACCTGCGCGGCAAGATCGTTTTGCTCGATTTCTGGACCTTCTGCTGCATCAACTGCCTGCACGTACTCGACGAGTTGCGCCCGCTCGAGGAGAAGTACGGCGACATCCTGGTCGTGATCGGCGTGCACTCGCCGAAGTTCGAGCACGAGAAGGACCCGGCGGCGCTCGCGGCGGCCGTCGAGCGGTACGGCGTGCACCACCCGGTGCTCGACGACCCCGAGCTGGACATGTGGCAGCAGTACGCGGCCAAGGCCTGGCCGACGCTCTCGGTGGTCGACCCCGAGGGGTACGTGGTGGCGACCATGGCCGGCGAGGGGCACGCCGAGGGGCTGGCCCGGCTGATCGACGAGCTGATCGCCGCCCACGAGGCGAAGGGCACCCTGCACCGGGGCGAGGGCCCGTACGTGCCGCCGGCCGAGCCGGAGACGACACTGCGCTTCCCCGGCAAGGCCGTCGTGCTCGACGGCGGCAACCTGCTGGTCTCCGACTCGGCCCGGCACTCCCTGGTCGAGCTGGCCGCGGACGGCGAGAAGGTGCTCCGTCGGATCGGGTCGGGTCCGCGGGGAGCCGACGACGGCCCGGCGGAGAGTGCCACCTTCTCCGAGCCGCAGGGGCTCTGCCTGCTTCCCGGGCACGTCGGCGAGGTGGCCGGCTATGACCTGGTCGTCGCGGACACCGTCAACCACCGGCTGCGCGGCGTGAAGCTGGCCACCGGCGAGGTGGTCACGGTCGCCGGCACCGGGCGGCAGTGGCGCTCGACGGTCGACGACCACGCCCATGACGCACTCTCAATCGACCTCTCCTCGCCCTGGGACGTCGCCTGGTTCGACGACAAGGTCGTCATCGCCATGGCCGGCATCCACCAGCTCTGGTGGTTCGACCCGATCAAGCGGACCGCCGGCGTGTACGCCGGCACCACGGTCGAGGCGCTGCGCGACGGTCCGCTGCCGGACGTCTGGATGGCCCAGCCCTCCGGCCTCTCGGTCTCGGCCGACGGCACCCGGCTGTGGATCGCCGACAGCGAGACCAGCGCCGTCCGCTACGTCGAGAACGGGGTGATGCACACCTCCGTCGGGCAGGGACTCTTCGACTTCGGCCACGTCGACGGCCCGGCCGACCGGGCGTTGTTCCAGCATCCACTGGGGGTGTGCGCGCTGCCCGACGGTTCGGTGCTGATCGCCGACACGTACAACGGCGCGGTACGCCGCTTCGACCCGGAGACCGAGCAGGTCGCCACGGTGGCGGATGGGCTGGCCGAGCCGAGCGACGTGGTGCTCACCGCCGAGGGCGAGGTGCTGGTGCTCGAGTCGGCCGCGCACCGGCTGACCCGGTTGGCCCCGGGGGCGCTCACCGCGGCCGGCGCGAACACCGTGGACGGCCCCCGGCACAAGCTGGAGCGCAAGCCCACCGACGTGGCGGCCGGCGAGCTGACCCTCGACGTGATCTTCACGCCCGCGCCGGGGCAGAAGCTGGACGAGACGTACGGCCCGTCGACCCGGCTGGTGGTGTCGGCCTCCCCGCCGGAGCTGCTGGTCGAGGGGGCCGGGACGACCACCGACCTGTCCCGCCGGCTGGTGCTGAACGGTGCCGTCGCGCAGGGCGTGCTCCAGGTGACCGCTCAGGCGGCCACCTGCGACGCGGACGTCGAGCACGCGGCCTGCCACCTGACCCGGCAGGACTGGGGCGTACCGGTGCGGGTGGTCGACGGGGGCACCAGCCGCCTCCCGCTGATCCTCCGCGGCCTCGACGAGGCCTGACCCGCGCTCAAGATCCGTTCCCGGAAACTGTCGCCTGCTCGCGCTGAGGGGACTCTTCCCTGGAGTTGCGAATCTTCACCCGGGTGACGGGCGACGGGGATCAGGCGAACGGGCGGAGGGGCACCCCGGCGTCGATGAGGGCGGCCCGGACCAGCTCGGCGCAGCGCACTGCGCCCGGGGTGTCCCCGTGCAGGCAGATCGACTCGACCACACACGGGACGACGCTGCCGTCGACCGCGACCACGGTCCGCTCGGTGGCCATCTGGACGGCCCGGGCGGCCACCTGCTCCGGGTCGCTGACCAGCGCGTTGCCGGCGGTCCGGGGCACCAGCGAGCCGTTGGGCAGGTAGTTGCGGTCGGCGAAGCCCTCGGCCACCACGCGCAGGCCCGCGCCGACGGCGAGTTGGGCGAGCACCGAGCCCGGCGGGCAGAGCAGCGGCAGCTCGCGGTCGTACCGGCTGACGGCGGCGACGAGCGCGGCGGCCTGCGCCTCGTCGCAGGCCGCCGCGTGATAGAGCGCGCCGTGCGGCTTGAGGTAGCGCACCCGGGTGCGGAACAGCTTGCAGAAGGCGTCCAGCGCGCCGAGCTGGTAGATCGTCTCGTCGTGCAGCTCGGCGAAGTCGTACGCGATGTGCCGCCGGCCGAAGCCGGCGAGGTCCCGGTAGCCGACCTGGGCGCCGACCGCCACCCCGCGGTCGGCGGCCCCGGCGCAGACCCGGTGCATCGTGGACGGGTCGCCGCCGTGGAAGCCGCAGGCGACGTTGGCGGAGGTGATCAGGTCCAGCAGCGCCTCGTCGTCACCGAGCCGCCAGATGCCGAATCCCTCGCCGAGGTCAGCGTTGAGGTCCATGGAACGTCACCGTAGTCCCTGGGCGGGCCTGTGCGAGCGGCGTCACGTCGTCCACCACCCCGATCACCGGGTAGCCGCCGGTGGTCGGGTGGTCGGCCAGGAAGATCAGCGGTTGGCCGTCGGGCGGCACCTGCACCGCGCCGAGGACGAGGCCCTCGCTGGGCAGTTCGCCGGGCACCGCGCGGGGCAGCGCCGCGCCGACCAGTCGCGCGCCGACCCGGTTGCTCGCCGGGCTGATCGCGTACGGGGTGGTGAACAGCATGTCGAGGGCGGCCGGGGTGAACCAGTCGTGCCGCGGGCCGGGGCGGACGGCCAGCCGCACCTCGTCGGGGAGGGGCGGGCCGGCGATGACGTCCACCGGGGCGGGGTGGCCGGCGGGCCGGCCGAGGGGCAGCCGGTCGCCGTCGCGTACCGGGGGCGGGCCGAGGCCGGAGAGCGTGTCGGTGGCGCGGCTACCCAGCACCGGCGGCACGTCGATCCCGCCGGACACGGCCAGCCAGGTACGTAGCCCGGCGCGGGCGGGACCGATCCGCAGCACCGCCCCGGCGGGCAGGGACAGCGGCCGGCCCAGGTCGCCCGCCCTCCGGTCGGCGTGGACGTCCACCTCGGCGCCGGTGAGCGCCACGGTGACGGCCCGGGTGACGCGGAGCGCGCAGCCGGTCAGGGTGATCTCCAGTCCGGCGGCGGTCTCCGGGTTGCCGACGAGCCGGTTGGCCAGGCGCAGTGCGGCCGGGTCGAGCGCGCCGGAGCGGGGCACGCCGAGGTGGGCGTACCCGGGCCGGCCCTGGTCCTGCACGGTGGTGAGGGCACCGGCCCGAAGCACCTCGATCATGCGAGCCGGACCCGGGTGCCGGGGGTGAGCCGGGCCGGCGGGTCGGCGTGCACGTCGAAGAGCACCAGGTCGGTCCGCCCGACCAGCAGCCAGCCGCCGGGTGAGGCGGTCGGGTAGATCCCGGCGTACGGGCCGGCCAGCGCGATCGACCCGGCCGGCACCCGGGTACGCGGGGTGGCCAGCCGGGGCACGGCCAGCTCCGCCGGCAGCCCGGTCAGGTACGCGAACCCGGGCGCGAACCCGCAGAACGCCACCCGGAAGTCGGTACGCCGTAGCCGGTCCACCACGGCGGGCACGTCGACGCCCCAGTGCCCGGCGACGGCCGGCAGGTCGGCCCCGTCGTACACCGTGGGGACCTCGACCTCGGCGGCGGCGGCCGGAACGGCGTCGGCCCGCGGGGTCCACCCGGCGATCCGCGCGGTGGCCGCCTGCGGGTCCGGTACGCCGTCGAGCAGCACCGTGGTCGCCGCGGGGACGATCTCGACGGCGCTGAGTTCACCTGCCGCCCGCCGGCGCCACAGCTCGGCCCGCCACGCCTGGACCTGGTCGGGGTCGTCGCAGTCGAGCAGCAGGGCGTGTGCGCCGACGGGTCTGATCCGCATCCCGTCATCCTCGCGGATCATCCGTCCACCGGGGTCCGCCGGCCGTTCAGGAGGCGGGACGGTACGCACTACTTGTAGGTAACCTACGGTGCCGTAACCTATTGGCGTGACCACCTCCGCACCGCTTCGGCTCAAGCCGGTCGACATCGGTAAACCCCGGATGCGCGGCTGGCTGCACACCTACGCGTTCTTCGTCGCGCTCGTCTGCGGCATCGTGCTCTGCTCCATCGCGGCCGCCCGTCCCGGCTGGGCACCCCTGCTGAGCTGCCTTGTCTACAGCCTGACGGTGTGCGGCCTCTTCGGCACCAGCGCCCTCTACCACCGGCGAGTGTGGTCCGAACGCGGCTACCAGATCATGCGCCGGATGGACCACTCGATGATCTTCGTGTTCATCGCCGGCACGTACACCCCGTTCTGCGCGCTGTTGCTCGACCGACGTCCGGCCGAGATCATGCTCGCCCTGGTGTGGGGCGGAGCGCTGTTCGGGGTGGCGGTCAAGATGATCTGGCCGCACGCCCCGCGCTGGGTCTCCGCGCCGCTCTACCTCGCGCTCGGTTGGGTCGCGGTGGTGATGCTGCCGCAGATCCTGCACGCCGGCGGGATCACCGCCCTGGTGCTGCTGATCGTCGGCGGCGCCGTCTACAGCGTCGGCGCGGTCTTCTACGCGCTGCGCCGGCCGAACCCGTGGCCGACCGTCTTCGGCCACCACGAGTTCTTCCACGCCTGCACCCTGGTCGCCGCGATCTGCCACCACATCGCGATCTACTTCGCCCTGTTCGCCTGAGCGCGGTGGCCCGGCCGGCCCGGGCGGCCCCGGAAACGTGCGAGGGCCCCGCACGGGCGCGGCGCGGAGCCCTCGACGGTCTCGGAACGGCTCAGGCCGGGTAGCCCGGGCGGCGCACCTCGCGGTACTCCTCCCGCACGACCCGGTCGTCCTGCACCGGCACGACGGGCTCGGCGACAACCCGCTCGCGCACCGGCCGGGCGACCACCGTACGGCGGCGGTTGTTCCAGAAGTAGAGCGTGATGAGCAGCCCGACGACACCGGCGAGCATGAGCACCCAGCCCACGACGTTCAAGTTGAGCCATCCCAGGTTGGCGTCGATGGCGAACGCGAAGATCGCGCCCAGCGCGATGAGGAAGATGCTGGCACCGATGCCCATGACGTCGCCTCCTTGGCGTTCTGCTGGCGTTTCCTACCGCCGCGGCCATGGCTGAGGTAGCGGCACCCATCGACTTACCCAGGCGGTCCGATCGCGAATCAGGCAAGCTGAGCGCATGACGGAGGGCAGGATCCAGGAGCGCACGTTGGTGCTGCTCCGGCACGCCAAGGCCGAACAGTCCCAGGACGTCCCGGACGCGGAACGCCCGCTGACCGCGCGGGGGCACGCCGACGCCGCAGCCGCCGGAGCCTGGCTGGCCCGGCACGCCCTCCTCCCCGACGTGGTGATCTGCTCCACGGCCCGGCGAACCCGCCAGACCTGGCACGGGGTGGCACTGGGCATGACGGGCTCCCCGCCGGAGGGCGGACCGGCCGGCCCGGCGCCGGTGGTGCGCTACGCGGCGACCGCGTACGAGGGGCAGCCGGAGGATCTGCTGACCCTGGTCCGGGCGGTCCCGCCGGAGACCGGCACGGTCCTGCTGATCGCCCACAACCCGGGCATCTCGCTACTCTCGTCGCTGCTCGATCCAGCGGGGGCGGATCCGGACGGGCTGCGTACCACCGATCTGGCGGTGCACCGCCCGACCACCAGCTGGACGAACCTGGGACCGGGCGGCGCACCCATCACCGCCCGCCACACCGCCCGGGGCTGAGGCGCAAGGAGGAGCCCCTTCGTCACGCCTCGGGTGAAGAAGGGGCTCTCTCAGCATTGGTTGCGCAGGCCCAAGGTCAGGACGGCGGCGCCGTGGGCGGCGGCGGATCGGGTGGCGGGGGCATCATCGCGGTCGGGTGGGAGAGCCGGTTCTCCTCCACGATCAGCGTGCGGGCCCGCTTACGCCGGTCCTGCCAGAACCAGAGCGTGGTGAGCAGGACGGCCAGCCCGGCCAGGATCAGCACCCAACCGACCGCACGCAGGTCGATCCACCAGACGTTGGCCCGGATGGCGAAGGTCAGGATCGCGCCGACGGCGATGAGAAAGATTCCGCTTCCAATGCCCATGTGCGCTGCACTCCCCCGTGCGATGGCTCTTGGGCGTGTCCTGTCGTGGTCCGCGATGGTTACCCGTCAGGCGGCCGGCCTACCGGCCGGGCGGCGAAACAAACGGCGGCGGCCGGCGAGCTGTCCGCTCACCGGCCGCCGTCGTCGAACCGGTCGGATCACCCCACGGGGGATCAGAACGCCTCCTCCGGGAGGTCCATGATCTCCAGGTCGGCACCCTCGATGATCCGCCGGTCGGCGCCGATGCGGGGCAGCACCTCGCGGGCGAAGAACCGGGCGGCGGCCACCTTGCCGGTGTAGAACGCCTTGTCGGCGGCGGAGACCTCGCCACCCAGCGCCTTCAAGGCCACGTCGGCCTGCCTCTGCAGCAGCCAGCCGACCACCAGGTCGCCGATCGCCAGCAGGAACCGGCGGCTGCTCAGGCCGACCTTGTAGAGGGCCCGCGCGTCCCCGCCCTGGGCCTCGCCCAGCCAGCCGGTCAGCACGCCGAGGATGTTCTGGATCTCGGCAAGCGCCTTGCCGAGCGCCTGCCGCTCCTCCTTGAGCTGGCCGTTGCCGGCCTCGGAGGTGATGAACTCCTGGATCTCACCGGCGACCGCCAGCAGGGCCTTGCCGTTGTCCCGGACGATCTTCCGGAAGATCAGGTCGAGGCTCTGGATCGCCGTGGTGCCCTCGTAGAGGGTGTCGATCTTGGCATCCCGGACGTACTGCTCCAGTGGGTAGTCCTGGAGGAAGCCCGAGCCACCGAAGGTCTGCAGCGACTCGTGCCCGAGCAGCTCGTACGCCCGCTCCGAGCCGACGCCCTTGACCAGCGGCAGGAGCAGGTCGTTGACCCGCTTGGCCAGCCTGGTGGCCGGCTCGTCGCCGGCCGCCTCGGCGATGGCGACCTTGTCCTGCCAGCCGGCCGTGTAGCAGACCAGCGCCCGCAGGCCCTCGGCGTACGACTTCTGCAGCAGCAGCGAGCGACGCACGTCCGGGTGCTGGGTGATGGTCACCCGCGGGGCGGTCTTGTCGGTCGACCGGGTCAGGTCGGCGCCCTGCACCCGGTTCTTGGCGTACTCCAGGGCGTTCAGGTAGCCGGTGGAGAGGGTGGCGATGGCCTTGGTGCCGACCATCATTCGCGCGTACTCGATGATCATGAACATCTGCCGGATGCCGTCGTGCTTGTCGCCCAGCAGCCAGCCCTTGGCCGGAACGCCGTGCTCGCCGAAGGTCATCTCGCAGGTGTTGGAGACCTTCAGGCCCATCTTGTGCTCGACGTTGGTGGCGAAGACGCCGTTGCGCTCGCCCAGCTCGCCGGTCTCCTCGTCGAAGTGGTACTTCGGCACGACGAAGAGCGAGAGGCCCTTGGTGCCGGGGCCCCCGGCGCCCGCCACGCCGACCGGGCGGGCCAGCACGTAGTGGACGATGTTGTCGGAGAGGTCGTGCTCACCCGAGGTGATGAAGCGCTTGACGCCCTCGATGTGCCACGAGCCGTCCGGCTGCGGGATGGCCCGGGTGCGACCGGCCCCCACGTCCGAGCCGGCGTCCGGCTCGGTGAGCACCATGGTCGAGCCCCACTGCTTCTCGATGAAGAGCTTGGCCCACTTCCGCTGCTGCTCGGTGCCCTCGACGTGCAGCACGTGCGCGAAGGACGGGCCGGAGGCGTACATCCAGATCGGGGCGTTGGCGCCGAGCACCAGCTCGGCGAGCGACCACCAGAGCGCGCGCGGGGCGTTGGTGCCGCCGAGGGCCTCGGGGAGGTCCAGACGCCAGAACTCCGAGTCCATGAACGCCTGGTAGGACTTCTTGAACGACTCCGGCAGCGGCGCGGTGTGCGTCGCGGGGTCGAAGACCGGCGGCGTGCGGTCACTGTCCGAGTAGCTGGCGGCCAGGTCCTCGCGGGCCAGGCGGTCGACCTCGGAGAGGAAGCTGCGGGCGGTGTCGACGTCCAGGTCCGTGTACGGCTCCTGGCCGAACGTCCGGTCCGCCCCGAAGACCTCGAACAGGTTGAACTCGAGGTCCCGAAGGTTGCTCTTGTAGTGGGTCATGCTCGCTGGCCCCGCTTCCGGACAGATATTACCGATCAGTAACTGAGACTCTATTACTCACCGGTAGCCAGCGACAAGCCGATCACCGAAGTGACGGCGATTACACACCCCCGGTCCAGCCTGCGGCCACTCGCGCAGCAGTGCGCCCGCGACCAGCACGAGCAGCCCGTCGGCCGACGAAGGATGCGGACCGTCAGCTCTCCGCCGCGCCGACCTCCCAGCTCGGCACGGGCGCCTTCGCGCCGCTGGCCGGGCCGGCGTATTCCATCAGGACCAGCGCGATGTCGTCGTCGAGCCGGCCGTGCACCCACTCGACCAGGGCGGTCTCCAGCGAGGCCAGGCCGTCGGCCACCGTGCCGTGGCCGAGCAGCCGCCACGCCCGGTCGGCGGTCGGGAAAAACTCGCCGTCCCGGCGGGCCTCGCCCAGCCCGTCGGTGAAGAGCAGCAGCCGGTCGCCCGGTTCGAGCCGTTCCACCCGGGGTCGGACCACCGGCATGAAGCCGAGCGGGGGCGCCGGCGCGGGGGGTTCGAGCGGGATCACCGCACCTCCACGCAGCAGCAGCGGTGGCGGATGTCCACAGTTGACGATGGTGAGCGTACCGCCCCGCTCCTCGACCAACGCGGCGGTGACGAAGTCCTCGTCGCCCACGTTGCGGGCCACCGCCCGGTCCAGATCGGTCACCACGGCGCGCAGGTCCGCCCGCTCGTACGCCACGTGCCGGTAGGAGCCGAGGACGATGCTGGCCAGCCGGACCGCGTCCAGCCCCTTGCCACGGACGTCGCCGATGATCATGCGGACGCCGTACGGGGTGTCCATCACCTCGTACAGATCGCCACCGATCACCGCGGTGGCGGTGGAGGAGATGTAGCGGGCGGCGACCGCGAGGGTGCCCACCTGCGGACCGAGCGGCCGGAGCACCGCCTGCTGCGCGACCGAGGCGAGCCGGGACAGCTCGGCGATCCGCTCCGACTGGCGCTGGCGGGCCGCCGCCACGGCGGTGGCGATCGCGGTGGCCAGCGCGATGCCCGCGACGTTGACGGCCGTGACGAGGGACATGGCCGGGTCGGCGAGGGCGAAGGACCCCCCGATCGCCGTGCCGAGGACACCCGCCCCGAACACCACCCGCCAGGAGGCCAGCGCGGCGGCGAGGAACGGGGCGGCGGCCATCAGCGCGATGAAGTGCGCAGTCCGGCCGTCCGCCAGTTCCACGGCGGAGACGATTGCGAGCAGCCCGAGGGCCGCGCCGAGGCCGGCGCGGGATCCGGGGCTCAGCGGGCGGGGGCCCGACTGGAAGGGTTGCGTGCGTACATCGGACAGCATGCCTGATGGAGGTGAACGGGTGAATGAACCTGACCCGTCGTCCGACGGTATTCTGCCCGGCCGGATCGCTCCGGCGGCACGATCGCCGTCGGTCACCCGGTCAGCCGAGGACCTCGTACCGGACGGTCACCTCGCCGAGGTCGGTCGAGGCGATGGCCGCGAAGGCCGCGCGGGACAGGTCCAGGCACCGGCCGGCGATGAACGGGCCGCGGTCGTTGATCCGGACGACCACAGACTTGCCGTTGGCCGGGTTGGTCACCCGTACCTTGGTGTCGAACGGCAGGGTCTTGTGCGCGGCGGTCATGGCGTTCGGGTTGAACGTCTCCCCGTTCGCGGTCATCTGGCCCTCGTCATAGAAGGACGCTCCGCAGGAGCCGCTGTCGACCACCTTCGGCGCGGGGGTGGTCTTCTTCGCGGTGGGCTTCGGGCTCGCGGTCCGGGTCAGGCTCCGGGAGGCCGCCTTGGTGCGGGTCGCCTTCGGGCTGGGGGTGGCCTTCGGCGACGGGCTGAGGCTCGGCGATACGGAGGCACTCGGCGAGGCGGACGCGCTCGGGGACGAGGCCGCCGAGGTGGGGACGACGGCGCTGGGCAGGGCCTCGGCGACGGCGGGCCCGGCCGAGGGCTCGCCCGAGGTGAGCCGCACCGCGCCGACGGTGCCGCCGACGGCGAGCAGCACGCCGACGGCCGCGGTGGCGGCGATGCCGGCGGGCGAGGAGAACTTGCGGGTACGGAGGTGCCTACCAGCCACCGCGCGGTCCTTTCGTCAGCGGAGCAAACCGGCTCGGACCGTAACGAGAGAAGTACTTCCGAAGTCAACGTGATCATGGTGCTATGCCCGTATTTACCCCGATACGTCTATCCACTCGTGTGAACATTCCTCATCCGAACGGAGGAAGGGTCGCTGGCCGGGGCCGGTGCCGCATCGTCCGGCGTCGGTGCCCGAGGATGGGAGGCATGCTGAGCCGCCGCCTCGTCGAGCTGTTCCGCTGGGTCGACCCCGGCCCGGACAGCAGTCATCTGGTCAGCGACATCTCCGGCTGGTGGCGGGATCCCGGTGTGCTGGCCGGCATCGGACCGGCCCTGGCCGGCCTGTTCCCGGACACCCGCCCCACCGTCGTGATCGCCCCCGAGGTGACCGGGCTGCTGCTCGGCCCGCTGGTGGCGGTGGCCGCCGGCGCCGGCTTCCTGCCGGCGTACAAGCAGGACGGTGGGCGGCGGCGGGTCGGCCCGATGCGCTGGGCCGAGACGCCACCGGACTACCGGGGCCGGCGACTGCGGATCGGCGTGGACGCGCGCCGGCTCGGCCCCGGTGACCAGGTGCTGCTCGTCGACGACTGGGTGGCCACCGGCGCCCAGCTCGACGCGCTCCAGCGGGTGATCCGGGACAGCGGGGCGGAGCCGGTCGGCGCCGCCGCGGTCATGGCGACCTGCCCGCCCCAGGTGGCCGAACGGCTCCGGCTGCGTACGCTGCTCAGCCCGGCCCAGCTGCCCTGAGCGACGGCGGTATTGACCTCAAGCACGGTTGAACGTCGAGGATCGCCACATGGACGACGGCATCCTGGACGAGGCGTACCAACGGCTGCACCGCACCGGCCCGGAGTTCGAGGGCTGGCTCTCCAACCACGGCCCGATGGCGGTCGAGGCGATGGTCCGGCACGGGCACGGCGCACGGGTGCACCGCTGGCTGGACGACTACCTGCGCCAGCTGGACGAGCGGCCCCGCGGACTGCGGCCGATCGACGACTGGCCGACCGCGCTCGGCGACCCGAAGCGGGCCGGCGACTGGCTCGCCCACTTCGACCGGGAGGTGCGTGAACGCCCCTGGCGGGAGGTGCTGGGCACCTGGTGGCCACGGCTGCTGCCGGGCATCGCGGCGGGCGCCACCCATGGCGTGATCCGGGTCGGGCACGCGGTGCGGGTGCTGCGCGCCGACGGGGTGAACCAGGAAAGGCTGGCCGAGCTGGGCCAGGCGCTCGGCTACTGGGCGGCACGCTGGCAGCCGGTGCCCGGGGCCGGCCCGCTCACCGGCCGGTCCGGCGTGGTGGCGGCGCTGGCCGGGGTGCCCCGGATCCCCGAGCAGAGCGGCGGCATCCGGGAACGGCTGGGCCGGCTGCCCGACGTACCGGACTGGCCCGGGGCGGTGGCGGCGCTGCGGCCGCCGGACGGCCCGGCGGAGGCCGAGCGGACCCTCGCCGAGCTGGTGCACCGCGCGGGCCTGGACTACCTCCGGTTCGGGCACGGCAACCCGGTGATGCTGGTGCACGCGGTGACCGCGCCGACCGCGGTGCTGCGTACCCTGCCGGCTCTGGATCCGGCGCTCTGGGCGCCGAGCGTCGCCGCGGCCTGGTCGGCCACGGCCGCCGTGACCTCGGTGTACGCCCCACTGGCGCCGACCGCCCCACCGGCGGTCACGCCGGTCGAGCCGGCGGAGGTGTTCGCCCGGGCGGCCCGGCACGGCGACGCACACGTGGTGAAGCTGGCCGACGCGGTACTGGACGCGCACGCGGCGACCGGCGACGCCCGGGTCCTCGCGGCAGCCGGCTACGCCGGTCAGCTCATCTGACGAAGCCCTCGACGACGGTGCGGGGCCCGCCCTGTCCGCAGGCTGGCGTCGGGCGGACGAAATCCCACAACGGGCCGCCGTGCCGCCAGTAGCCTCGGCAGGATGTGGCCCCGCATCGGTGGACTTCGCACGCTCGCCCTCGGCACGCCCGGCGAGATGCGCACCAACCTCAACACCCTCGTGCTGGCCGGCGTGAAGACCGCCACCGCCGGCCTGCTGACCAGCGAGTACGCCGACGAGAACGAGGAGCTGGAGCACGTCGGTGAACGGCTGGTCCTGGTCGACGACCACGACGCGCTGGTCGGCCTCGTCGAGGTCACCGGCGTGGAGGTGGTCCGCTTCGCCGACGTGTCCTGGGATTTCGCCCGCTCCGAAGGGGAGGGTGACCGGTCGATCGAGGAGTGGCGGGAGGGGCACCGCCGCTACTGGGCCCGGGAGGGCTTCACGGTCGACGACGACTCCCAGGTGGTCTGCATCCGGTTCCGGCTGGTGTCCGCCGGGGACGGCGGCATCAGCACCAGCGACCTGGGCACCTGACCCCGCGGGGGATCAGACCCGGCGCAGCTCGGGCAGCAGGCCGGCCGCCTCCACCAGCACCGCCTCGTCGCCGGCGTACCAACTGCTGGCCCGGGGCCAGTGCGTCACCACGTCGGTGAAGCCCAACCGGCCGGCCCGCGCGACCTGCTCGGCGAAGAAGTCCGCGCTGCGGAGCGAGAAGACCGGCGCCGAGTCCAGCGACAGGTAGCGGTCCAGGGTGGCCAGGTCCCGGCCGGCCCGCTCCAGGGCCTCGTCCATCCGGCCGGCGAGGTCCGCGACCGACGACCACCAGCTCTCCAGGTCGTCACCGCCGAGCCCGGTGGTCACCCACCCCTGCCCGAACCGGGCGACCAGGCGCATCGACCGGGGCCCGTTCGCGGCGACCACGAACGGCACCCGAGGCTGCTGGACACAGCCGGGATTGTTCCGCGCGTCCACGGCGGCGAACCACTCGCCCCGCCAGCTGGTGCCGTCCTCCCGCAGGATCAGGTCCAGCAGCTCGGTGAACTCGGCGAACCGGTCGACCCGCTGCCGGGGCGGCAGGGTCTCCCCGCCGAGCACGGTGGCGTCGAACCCGATGCCGCCCGCGCCGATGCCGAGCAGCAGCCGGCCGCCGGAGACGTCGTCCACGGTGGTCACCTGCCGGGCGAACGCCGCCGGGTGCCGGAAGTTCGGCGAGGCGACCAGGGTGCCCAGCCGGATCCGGGAGGTCACCGTCGCGGCGGCGGTCAGCGTGGTCATCGAGTCGAACCAGGGACCGTCGACCAGATCCCGCCAGCCCAGGTGGTCGTACGTCCAGGCGTGGTCGAAGCCCCACTCGTCCGCCTGCCGCCAGCGCCGCTGGGACTCCGACCAGCGCTGGTCCGGCAGGATCACGATGCCAATCCGCATGATCGCCAGGTTACGGCCTGGCCGGCCGGACCGAGCGGACCGGCCGACCCGGTCCGTACTACGCCGTCACCACGTCGGCGACCACGCAGGCGACATTGTCCGGCGCGCCCGCCGCGTACGCGAGGTCGACCAGGCGCCCGACGGCGGTCTCCGGACCGTCCGCCCCGGCGAGCGCGGCGTGCAGCGCCTCCGGGGCGACCACCGCGGAGAGCCCGTCGGAGCAGAGCAGGTACCGGTCACCGGCAATCGCGGTCCGCAGCGCCAGGTCGGCCTCGACCTGCGGACCCGTCCCCAGTGCCCGCACCAGCAGGGCCCGCTGCGGATGTGCGGCGACCTCGGCCGGGCTGAGCCGGCCCTGGTCGACCAGCGACTGCACGTACGTGTGGTCCTGGGTCAGCCGGACCAGCTCGCCCCCGCGCAGCAGGTACGCCCGGGTGTCCCCGACGTGCACCAGGGCGAGCTGCGAGCCGCGCCGCAGGATCGCGGTGAGCGTGGTGCCCGGCTGGTGCCCGTCGGTGGCGGAGGCACGTACCCTGCGGTCGGCCGCGGCCACCGCGTCGGCCAGCGTGGCGAGCAGTTCGGCGGCCGGCGCGGCGGAGAGTTCCAGCGGCCGGAGCGCGTCCACGGCGGCGGCGCTGGCGGCGGCCCCGCCTGGGCCGCGCATGCCGTCCGCCACGGCGAGCAGGGTCGCACTGGCGTACGCGGTGTCCTCGTTGGAGTCCCGGACCGCGCCCGTTTCGCAGCGGGCGGCGTACCGGAGGGTGGGTTCGGACATGGTGGTGCCCCTCTCGGAGAGCTGGTCGACGAGGAGCGCGACGACGCGTCCGCGGGCCGCGGTGTCGGCGCTGACCCGGCGCCACCAGGCGTCGACCGCCCCGGCCGCCGCGTCGGGCGGCAGGCCGCAGACGGCCCGGATGTCCGCGAGCGGCATCCCGGCCCGGCGCAGCGCGGCGATCAGCCGGGCCCGGTCGAGCTGGGCCGGCGCGTAATAGCGGTAGCCCGAGTGCGGGTCAACGGCGGCGGGCGGCAGCAGCCCCAGTTCGTCGTAGAGCCGCAACGCCTTCGGCGTCAGCCGCGCCGCGCGGGCGAACGCCCCGATGGTCAGCAGCTCCACGGACGCATCCTCCTCGTGCCGGTCCCGGCGACCGGCACGGACCACGCTCGGGCTTGCCGCAAGGGCAAGGTCAAGGGGTGAGTTTGGCCAGCATCCGGCCCAGGTGCGGCTCGACCGTCCCGGGCTCGGCCACGGACACCTCCCCGGGCGTCCACCACCGGACCGCGCGGAACTCGCCCGGGTCGGGCACCAACTGCTGGCCGCGGCTGCCGCTCAGCACGAACCAGAGGCTGACGTCGGTGTGCCGGTCCGTCGGCGCGCCCACCGTCTCGGTGACGGTGACGAACGCGGGTCGCTCGCCGACGGCCGGGGAGAAGACCGCCGGCACGCCCAATTCCTCCACCACCTCCCGGCGTACGGTCTCCGCCGGGTGCTCGCCCGGCTCGACGTGACCGCCGCTGGGCAGCCACATCCCCGCCTTGCGGTGGTCGACCAGCAGCACCGCGCCGTCCGCCTCGTCCCGCAGCAGGAAGTACGCGACCAGGTGCGGCGAGGGCGTGCCCGGCTTCCGCCGGCGGAAGATGTCGTCCGTGCCGGCCAGCCAGGCCAGGGTCTCCGCGCGGTGCCGCGCCTCCAACTCGTCGCCCGGCGTCAGCGCCTCGACCAGCGCCCGGATCTCGTCCCGCACGGCTGGGATGCTGCCAGGCGGGTCTGACACCGTCAGTCGCCGGACGCGGGGTTGGCGTCGACCGCGGCCCGGACGAACTCGCGTACCCGGGCCGTGGTGTTGCTCTCCCGCCACACCGGCCCGCGGCGGATCGGCGGCGCGTCGCGGATCGGCACGTACGCCAGATCCGGCCGGGGATAGTAGCGGCGGGTCTCCGCACCCACCGGCAGCACCCCCCGGCCCATCGCGACCAGGGACAGCATCTCGGAGAAGGTGTCGCCCACCGGCCCCTTCGGCACCGGCCGGCCGGACGGGGTGCGCTCCGGGGTGCGGTCCCGCTTGAACTCGGCGGAGGTCACCGCCGGATACTGCACCACCGGATGCTCGGCCAGCACCTCCAGCGACACCGACTCCTCGCCGGCCAGCGGGTGGCCCGCAGCCACCGCCAACACCCGCTGCTCGCGGAGCAGCGCCGGGCCGTTCGCCATCCCGTCGAAGGGGTACGACGCGATGAGCACGTCGACCGTGCCGTCTCGCAGGCTCGACCGGGTGGTGGCCAGCGGCGCCTCGTGGGCGTGCACCACGCACTCCGGGTGACGCTCGGTGAAGAGGCTGACGGCACGCAGCAGCACCGGCGCGGTCGACTCGCCGACGAAGGCCACCCGCAGCTCGCCGGAGAGGCCACGCCCGGCCTCGACGGCCCGCCGGACGGCGTCCTCCATGCCGGCCACCAGCGGGCGCAGTTCCTCGGCGAGGCGGGCGCCGATCGGGGTGAGCCGGACGACCCGGCTGGTGCGCTCGAAGAGCGGCGCGCCGATCCGGCGTTCCAGCTTCCGGATCACGTGACTGATCCGTCCCGTGGTCACCCGCAGCCGCTCGGCGGTACGCCCGAAGTGCAGCTCCTCGGCAAGGGTCAGGAACGTCTCGATCTCGTACCGCTCCAGCACACCCACTCCCATCGTTGAATCCGGGTCAACGATCGTAGTCCGATCGCGGCTTGGTCGGCGGCGGCGTCCGGACGAGGGTGGAGGACGACCCCTTCAAGGAAAGGAACCTGATGGACCCCGTCACCGACTACCTGGCTGGCCTCGACGCCCCGCTGCGCGAGACCGCCGAGAAGCTCCGTACCGTCATCGACGCCGCGCTGCCCGAGGCCAGCGGCGCGATGTGGCACGGCCACCCGGTCTGGGGCCCCGGCGACCGGCCGGGGAAGACGCCGGTCTGCCTGGTCAAGGCGTACCCGTCGTACGTCACCTTCGGGCTGTGGCGGGGGCAGGACGTGGCGGACACCTCCGGCCGGCTCACTCCGGGCGCGCGGCGGATGGCCTCGGTCAAGCTCCGGACCATCGACGAGATCGACCCGGACCTGTTCGCCGGCTGGCTCCGGCAGGCGTACGCCCTGGAGGGGGCGCAGTGAGCGCGGTGCGGGTGACGGCCTTCGACCACCTGGTCCTCACGGTCGCGGACGTGGAACGCTCGCTCGACTTCTACTGCGGCACCCTCGGCCTGGCGCCGGTACGGGTCGACCGCTGGCGGGCCGGCGAGGCGCCCTTCCCCTCGGTACGCGTCAGCCCCGAGACGATCATCGACCTGGTACGCGGTGAGCCGACCGGGTCGAACGTCGACCACATCTGCCTGGTGGTGGAGCCCGTCGACTGGTCGGCGGTGCTCGACTCCGGCGCGTTCACCGTGCTGACCGGGCCGGTGCCACGCTTCGGCGCCCGGGGCACCGGCACCTCGATCTACGTAAGCGACCCGGACGGCAACACCGTCGAGCTGCGCTGCTACCCGCAGTAGCCGTCGGGGCCGGCGGGCGGCTGTCCGTTAGCGTGGCGCGATGCCTCAACTCCAGCGACTCGACGTCCACCATGCTCCCGCGCTGCTCCGTTTCGAGCGGGAGAACCGGGCGTACTTCGCGCGGACCGTGCCGGACCGGGGCGACGACTACTTCAGGGAGTTCACCGCCCGGCACGCGGCGCTGCTCGCGGAACAGGCCACCGGCCGGTGCCAGTTCCACGTCCTGGTCGACGACGACGGCACCGTGCTGGGGCGGTTCAACCTGGTAGACGTCGCCGACGGCAGCGCCGAGCTGGGCTACCGGGTGGCCGAACGGGCGACCGGCCGGGGCGTGGCGCAGGGCGGCGTCCGCCAGGTCTGCGAGCTGGCCCGCGACGAGTACGGGCTGCGCCGGCTGGTCGCCTCCGCCGCGCTGGCGAACCCGGCGTCGCTCGCGGTGCTCCGGCGTACCGGGTTCGTCCCGGCGGGCGAGGTGCTGCTCAACGACAAGCCCGGCCTCCGGCACGTCCGCGACCTGACCGCCCCCGCCTGAGGGCCGGAGGCCGCCAGCGGGCCGGGGCCGGACCGGCGCGGCCTGCCTGCGTGTCGCCTCGGCTGACGCACAGGATGAGCAGCACTTTCAACCACAGGGTTGACGACTGGGCGACTTCCGATCTACCTTTCAACCATTGGGTTGAAACTGAGGGGGATGACCACGGACGCGCTGTCCCGAGCCTTCGCCGCTCTCGCCGATCCGACCCGGCGCGACATGGTCGCCCGGCTCTCCGAGGGCGACGCGACCGTAAGCCAGTTGGCCGAGCCGTACCGGATGACGCTGCAGGCCGTCTACAAGCACCTGCGGGTGCTGGAGGACGCCGGGCTCGTGAGCCGACCGCGAGGCCCGCAGCCCCGGCCGGTGCGCCTGGAGGCCCAGGCCTTCGACCTGATGGACACCTGGATCGAGCGCCACCGGAGCCGCGTCGAGCAGCGCTATCGCCGCCTTGACGCCATCCTCGCGGAGATGAAGAGAGACGAGCATGAACAGGATCACGGATACAGTCATCGAAGCCGACCCGAGGCTGCCGGTCATCCGGACGACTCGTGACTTCGCGGCAACGCCCGAGCAACTGTTCCGCGCCCACACCGATCCCGCGCTGTTCGCCCAGTGGGTCGGTCCCAACGCCATGGCCACCCGGATCGAGCACTGGAACGCGTGCACCGGCGGCAGTTGGCGGTACGCCTCGGTACGCGACGGCACCGAATACCGGTTCCACGGCAGCTTCCATGAGGTGCGGCCGGACCGGATCGTGCAGACCTTCACCTTCGAGGGCGATCCCGACGGAGTGGCGCTGGAGACGTTGTGGTTCGAGGACCTGGGCGACGGCCGTACGCGGCTGCGGACGCAGTCGCTGGTCGACAGCTTCGAAGGCCGCGATGCGTGGCTGCGCAGCGGCATGGAGGTCGGTATCAACGAGGGCTACGCGAAGCTGGACAGGATGCTGATCAATGGCGCTGTCTGACCGCCCAGCCGAGCGACACCGGCAGGTTGCCGGGCTCTTCACCGACCGGGTCCGCGGTACCCGGTCCTGGGACGTGCCATCCCCGGTCGCCGGCTGGACCGCCCGCGACGTCGTACGTCACCTGACCGAATGGTGCTCCGGCTTTCTTGCCTCCGGTGCCGGCATCGAACTGCCCCACGGACCGTCGGTGGACGAGAACCCGGTCGCCGCGTGGCAGGTTCACTGCGACGGTGTGCAGGCGGTGCTGGACGATCCGGAGACGGCGCACCGGAAACTCACCAACCCGCACATCGGCCACATGCCGCTGCAGAACGCGATCGACCAGTTCTACACGGCTGACGTGTTCATGCACACCTGGGATCTCTCCAGGGCCACCGGCCAGGACGATCGGCTGGACCCCGACTTCTGCGCTCAACTCCTCGGCCAGATGGAGCAGATGGAGCAGGTTCTCCGCTCGTCCGGCCAGTTCGGCACCCGGGTCGAGGTACCCGGCGATGCGGATACCCAGACCAGACTGATGGGGTTCATCGGCCGGGATCCGTTCTGGCCGGGGCGGTGAGCCGGGCGCCCCTGACTTGGCTGGACAACGTCGAAGGCCCTGGCTGGGACTGCCGTCCCGGCCAGGGCCTTTCGGTTGGAGCGGGTGACGGGAATCGAACCCGCACTGTCAGCTTGGGAAGCTGATGTTCTGCCATTGAACTACACCCGCAGGCGGCACCACTGTACCTGAGGTCACCGCCTCCGTGCACCCAGGTACCCCATGGCGGCTCCCACGCGCCGGAACCGGCTCGAAACGATCTTGCAACCTGAGCGCCCGGCCTCAGCAGGAGAAAGTTTCACGGCGGCAAAACATGGCCATTCTCAAATCTGTCGATCGGTTGTAACGTCTCCCCAACGTTTCAGCCACGGCGTGACACACCCCCGGTCGCGCCGCCAGAAAGAGGTGGGCCCATGGGACTTCGTCCCAACCTGCTGACCCGGCGCACCGCCGGTGTCGCGTCGACGACGCTCGCGCTGCTGCTCAGCACCGCGGCGGTGGGCGTCGTCCCGGCCGCTTCGGCCTTCTCGGCCGCCCCGGCGGGCGGCTGCGTCGAGCCGGCCGACGTCCACTCGGACGCCCGGGTCAAGGCCGGCGCGCACGCCAAGCACGAGCCGAACGAGCTGACCGCCGCCCAGGTCCGTGAGCGGGAGGCGGACCTCGCCGCCGCCCAGGCCGAGCGGGCCCGGTTCCGGGCCGGCGCCGGGGCCGCACCCCTGGCAACCGTGACCATCCCGGTCGTGGTGCACGTCATCCAGCGGGACAGCACCCGCGCCGGCGGCAACATCCCGGATTCGATGATCACGCAGCAGATCAGCGTGCTCAACCAGGCCTACAGCGGCGCCACCGGCGGCGCACCCACCGCGTTCAGCTTCCAGCTCCAGAAGATCAACCGGGTCACCAACCCGTCCTGGTACCCGATCATCTCGGGTTCCTCGGCTGAGCGGTCGATGAAGACCACCCTGCGCGAGGGCGGCAAGAACACGCTGAACATGTACCTCGGCGAACTCAGCGACGGCCTACTCGGCTGGGCAACCTTCCCGAAGCGCAAGCTCGACAGCATGGACGGCGTGGTCGTGCTGAGCGAGTCGCTGCCGGGTGGCACCGCCACCAACTACAACCAGGGCGACACCGGCACCCACGAGATCGGCCACTGGCTGAACCTCTACCACACCTTCCAGGGCGGCTGCTCGGGCTCGGGCGACAGCGTCGACGACACCGCGGCCGAGGCCTCGCCGGCGTACCAGTGCCCGACCGGTCGGGACACCTGCACGGCGCCGGGCCTGGACCCGATCACCAACTTCATGGACTACACCTACGACTCGTGCATGTACCAGTTCACCTCGGGCCAGGCGAGCCGGATGCTGACCGCGTGGAACGCCTACCGCGCGGCGTAACCGCCGAGCACAGCGAACCGGTGCCGGCCTCGTCCTCGGACGGGGCCGGCACCGGTATTCATACGGTCAGGCGGCCGGGCGGCGGGTGTCGAAGCCGTGACGGCCGCGCCGCCCCTCGGGCACAGCCGGGGCACGCCGAGCGGGAGCGGCCGCCTGCGGGTCGAGCCAGACCCGCACCTGCGGCCGGCCCGCGCCGAGGTGGGCCGCCTGGTCGCGCCGGGTCAGCATCGCCACGTCGACGGTGAACTCGAACAGCCGCCAGTCGACGTGCGGCGCGGCCCGGCCGATCCCGGCCACTCGGGCCACGGTCGCCGGGTCGGTCACCGGATGGGCCCGGCCGGCGACGTACGCCTCGTCGTCGCTCTCCTCCGGCGGGAACGAGTGCAGCGCGTAGCGGCCGTCGCGTTCGAGGTCGCGGCGCTTGGGCGAGTCGATGACGAAGCAGTAGAGCCCGTCGTCGGTGATGACCGGGGAGACCGGGTGGACCCGGGGGCCGCCGTCGGCGCGGACCGTGGCGAGGTAGCCGAAGCCCGGCCCGTACTGCTGCAGGAGAACGCGGATCTCGTCGGCGAGCCGGGGCTCGTCGGCGGCGAATTCGGACCAGGAAGCCATGCGGACATTCTATCGAACACGTGTACGAAGATGTAGTCCGACACGCAGGTCGCCCGTACCGGTCGCTATGGTGTTCCGATGCTGCTCTCCGACCGCGACCTGGTCTCCGAGATCAAGGCGGGCGCACTCGCGCTGGAGCCCTTCGAGCCTACGCTGGTGCAGCCGTCCAGCATCGACGTACGCCTGGACCGGCTCTTCCGGGTCTTCAACAACCACCTCTACACGCACATCGACCCGTCCCAGCAGCAGGACGACCTGACCTCGATGGTGGAGGTACCCGAGGGCGAGCCGTTCGTGCTGCACCCGGGCGAGTTCGTGCTCGCCTCAACGCTCGAGGTGATCTCGCTGGGCGACCAGCTGGCCGGCCGGCTCGAGGGCAAGTCCAGCCTGGGCCGACTCGGGCTGCTCACCCACTCCACCGCCGGTTTCATCGACCCGGGCTTCTCCGGGCACGTCACGCTGGAACTCTCCAACGTGGCCAATCTGCCGATCACGCTCTGGCCCGGCATGAAGATCGGCCAGCTCTGCATCTTCCGGCTCTCGTCGCCGGCCGAGCACCCGTACGGCTCGGCGGTCTACGGCTCGCGCTACCAGGGGCAGCGCGGGCCGACCCCGAGCCGGTCCTGGCAGAACTGGCGTACCTGGCCGACCCGCTGAGCACGACGCAGGGGCTTCCGCGACGCGGAAGCCCCTGCGTACCCGTCAGCCCGGGCGGCCGTAGCTGTTGATCTGGCCGTCGTCGACGCGTTTCATCGTGATCGGCTTGCCGGACTGGGAGGCGTGCACCACCCAGCCGCCGCCGACGTACATCCCGACGTGGTGCAGGTCGCTGTAGTAGAAGACCAGGTCACCGGGGCGTAGCTCGCCGCGGCTCACCCGCCGGGTGACGTCGTGCTGCTCGCGGGCGTTGTGCGGCAGGGAGACCCCGGCCTCGGCCCAGGCCGCCATGGTCAGGCCGGAGCAGTCGTAGTGGTCCGGGCCGGCGGCGCCCCAGACGTAGATCTTGCCGATCTGGGCGCAGGCGAACTTGACCGCGACACCGGCCGGGCCGCCCGGGTAGCCGGCGGGGCAGGGCGCGGGACGCAGCGGTCCGCCGCCGCCGTTGCCGTACACCTTGAGCCGGAGCTTCTGGAGCCGGGCGATCTCGGCGTCGATCTGCTTCTTCTGGGCCGCGAGCTGAGCTTCGGTACGGGCCAGCTGGGCGACCATCGCGTCCAGCGGCTTCTTCTTCGCGGCCAACTGGTCGCGCAGCTCCATGACGGCCTGCACCTGCTCGTGCTGGTGGTGCGCGTAGCGGTCGAGCAGTTCGAGGCTGTTGACCACCTCGCTCGGCGACCGGCTGCCCAGCAGGGCGTTGACGGTGCTGAGGTTGTTGCCCTTGTACGCGTCGGCAGCCAGCCCGCCGACCTGCCCGAGGGCGGCGTCGACCTGGGCCTCGAGCGGGGCGATCTGCTTCTCCAGCGCGTCGGCCTGCTTGCGCCGGACGGCAAGCTTCTCGCGGGTGGAGTTGACCTGTTCGATGATCGGTTCGAGCTTGTTCCAGTCCTGGTCGATCTGGCGCTCGATCTCGGTGACCGACGGTTCGGCGTGGGCCGCCGTGGCGCCGCCGGTCAGGACGACGGCGGTGCCGACCAGGGCGGCGAGGGCGGTGGTGAAGCGGGACCAGCGTGAACGCGGCGCAGCCGTCGACCGGTCGACCGACCGGTCCGACGGTGGCCGCGGGGCATGGTGTGCCACCGGGCTCCGTACTCCTTCTTCCTGCCCGCCTACCGGGTTAGCTGACGGGTTCGGGCGGGAAGGGAGCCGCCCTACCGCAGTGGCTGCGGATTCACCCCAGGTACCTGGGTCCCCGGCTCGCCTGGCGGCGACTCGGCGGTGTCGGACCGTCACCACCCGGGATGGACGGTGAACCTACCGGTCGACAACTGACCAGAGTAGGGACCGTCGTTATCAATCCGCAACCCGATCCGCCGTGACACTCCGTACGCAGATTCGGAAACCACCCGACGGTGAAGGTTTTTTACGCCCATCATCACCACCTGGAAAGGTATTGACCTGGGGCCATCTGCGGAGTGAGGGTGGGGACGCAGTCACCCCCATCCCTATCTGGAGGTTCGATGCACCTCTCAGCCCTGCCATCGCGCAGACGGATACTGCTGGCCGCCGCCGTCGCGGCGGCCACCGCTCTCGCGACCAGCGGTCCCACTGTGGCGGCGCCTCTCACCGCCGCCGGCACCACCGACAGCCCGGACCGCCAGCAGCAGTACGCCGCCGCGGCGGCGGAGTACGGCGTGCCGCAGAGCGTCCTGCTGGGCGTCTCCTACCTGGAGTCCCGCTGGGACACCCACTCCGGCCAGCCCAGCACCAGCGGCGGCTACGGCCCGATGCACCTCACCGACGCCGAGCAGGTCGCCTCGACTCCGTCCAGCGCGCACGTGGACGAGAACGAGGACCCCCGCGGCGACGACTCCCGCCCGCTCACCGTCGACCTGACCGCCGCCGCCGCGCCTTCCGGGGACACCCTGCCCGAGGCGTCCCTGCAGACCCTCGACGCCGCCGCCGACCTCACCGGCGTGTCGAAGGAGACCCTGCGCGACGAGGCAGCGGCCAACATCCGGGGCGGCGCGGCGCTGCTGGCCTCGTACCAGCAGGACCTGGGCGGACCGGTCGGCGCCGGCAGCGACCCGGCGGCCTGGTACGGCGCGGTGGCCCGGTACTCCGGCGCGGACACCGAGGACGCCGCGGCGGCCTTCGCCGACGAGGTGTACGACCAGATCGGCCAGGGCGCCAGCCGGACCACCGACGACGGCCAGCGGGTGACCCTCGCCGCCACCGCGGTGACGCCGGACCAGTCCGGGCTGCACAAGCTCGGCCTGCGCCGCGCCGAGCGGCCGGACGGCCTGGAGTGCCCGGTCCGCCTCGCCTGCGAGTGGATTCCCGCGCCGTACGGGGAGTACACGATCCCCAAGACGAACATCGTGGACTACGGCAACTACGACATCGGCAACCGGCCGGCCCAGCAGAAGCTCGAATACATCATCATCCACGACACCGAGGGCTCTTTCCGGGGCAGCGTGAACGCGGTCCAGGACGTGACCTACCTGGGCTGGCACTACACGCTGCGTTCGGTGGACGGCTACGTGGCCCAGCACATCAAGGCCAAGGACGTCGGCTGGCAGGCCGGCAACTGGTACGTCAACGCCAAGTCCATCGGCGTCGAACACGAGGGCTACGCCGGCCGCGGCACCTGGTACACCGAGGCGATGTACCGTGCCTCGGCCAAGCTGGTCCGGCACCTGGCGCTGCGGTTCCAGATCCCGCTGGACCGGCAGCACATCCTCGGCCACGACAACGTCCCCGGCATCCTCGCCGGGAACGTCGCCGGGATGCACTGGGACCCGGGCCCGTACTGGGACTGGTCGCACTACTTCGATCTGCTGAAGGCGCCGTTCCACTCGACCGGCACGCCGAACACCGGCCTGGTCACCATCGACCCGGACTACGCCAGCAACCAGCCGGCCTTCACCGGCTGCAACCAGCAGCCCCCATTGCCACCGGGACCGGTGCCGCCGACGGCCGAGCCCTGCCCGCTGCGCGGCTCCTCCTCCGTCATCCTGCGTACCGCCCCGAGCCCGACCGCGCCGCTGGTCAACGACCTGGGGCTGCGCCCGAACGGTACGCCGAACACCATGTACATCAAGGATCACGGCGCCCGCGCCTCGGCCGGTCAGACGTACGCCCTCGCGGGCATCCAGGGCGACTGGACCGCGATCTGGTACCTCGGCCAGAAGGCCTGGTTCTACAACCCGACCTCGGCGCCGACGGCGAAGTGGGCGAACGGCTTCGTGGTGACCCCCAAGCCGGGCAAGACCAGCATCCCGGTGTACGGGCGGGCCTACCCCGAACGGGCCGCCTACCCGGCCACGATCCCGTACCAGGCCATCTCGCCGCTGCAGTACACCTTCCCGGCCGGTCAGCGGTACGCGGTCGGCGGCGTCCTGCCGGGCGAGTACTACCGGGCCGTCTCCTTCGACGGTTCGGCGCCGGGTGACCGGACGGTGGTCCGCGGCGAGAACAAGTACGTCCAGGTGCAGTTCGGCCACCGGGTGATGTACGTGAACCTCGACGACGTGGACATCGTTCCAGGCGCTGCGCGGACCTCCTGAGCAGAACCGCTTGCCGTCGACGCAGGAAGGGTTCCCGGTCACCGGGAACCCTTCCTCCGTTCTGACGGCAAAAGGCTTCAACCAGTGACCGAAAGTGGTAAGTCATTTACAGGACGTTTCGTATTCGATAGATTCCCATGTGTCGATAGATCACGGGGGGCGTACATCTTCGACACCTGGGACAGCTGTGTTCTCCCGCGATCCGACGTGCACGGCACCGTCGACGAAGGGAGATGCGGTGCGTACAGGAATGGTGGAGGTCGTCCCACTAGCCCTGCTGGGCGTGGTGGCGATGGCCGTGTTCATCCGGGCAAAGCGGAGACGTCGCTGGACCTACCTCGCCGGGGGCCTGCTGGCCGGAGCGTGGCTGGCGGTGACCGGCGGAGCGGTGTGGGCGATGTCCAGCTCCATGGCCGCGGACCTGCCGCCGAAGGCCACCGACCCGGGTAATCCGTGTGTGTCCGGGGCACCGGCACGCAGCTTCAACGTCTCACTGATCAACATTCCGATCTTCCTCAACCGCTTCGGGGACGTCGTCCCCGAGGGGCGGATGTACGTCCTCGATGAGAACATCGCCACCGTCCGGGCCAACTTCGCCAAGGCGGCCGACCCGCACGACCAGCCGGACCTGATCGAGCCCCTGGTGCTGCGGGCGCACCGGGGCGACTGCGTGACGATCCACTTCACCAACCGGCTACATGAAGAAGCGCCGTCGTTCGTCCGAAACGACTCGATCTTCCTGCTGCCCGGCGAGCAGTTGGCCGCTCCCGGGACCGTGACGCCGGAGCCCCGTCGCTTCGCGCCGGCCCGCACCACCCCGCACAACGACTTCGACCCGAATGCGGCGCCGCCGGCGTCGATCCACATGGAGGGCCTGGCCTTCGATCCGAAGGGTTCCGACGGTACGGCGGCGGGCAAGAACCCCGACTCGACCGTACTCCCCGGCGCCGCCGGCACCTACCGGTACTCGGCGGCGGTCGAGGGTGAGTTCCACTTCAACGACGGCGCCGACCTCACCTCGGTGGAGACCGGCGCCGGCAGCGCCATCGGCTCGCACTCGTTCGGGGCCTTCGGCGCGATCGTGGTGGAGAAACCCGGCACCAGCTGGGTGGACGCCCGTACCGGCGAGCCGCTCCCGTCCGGGACGCGCGCGGTCATCAAGGACCCGGCACCCGGTGCTCCCGACCACCGGGAACACGTCATCTTCATGCACGACGAGGTGGAGGCGGCCGCCGGCATCCTCACCCGGTTCTGTCGGGACGGGCAGGACGGGGTGGCCGAGGACCGGGCCAACGGGGAGTGCGTGGACCCGACGGCCGACGAGCTGGCAAAGCTGAAGAAGGGCACCCTGCCCGGGCTGTCCGGCGGCGACGCGGACGCCCTCGTCCAGGGCGAGGTGCCGGTGAAGCTGGAGTGGTTCGCCTTCAACTACCGGGCCGAGCCGGGCTTCAACCGGGAGGAGGTCGGCTGCCCGGCGGCGACACGGGGCGCTCAGGGGTTCGACGCGAAGGAGTGCCACGGCGAGGAGACCGCGCTGTCCTCCTGGGCGTACGGCGACCCAGGCGGTGGCGACCTCGTCTTCGCGAACTACCGCGGCGAGCCGATGCAGATCCGGCTGCTGCACGCGGCCGAGCGCGAGACCCACACGTTCCACTGGCACGTCAACCGGTGGCCGTTCGACCCGAAGGACGAGGGCGGGCTGGCCGAGGTGAGCAAGCCGACGCACCACATCGGCGTCACCAACATCCTCGACGTGCAGGCCGTCTCCCCGGGCGCGCACTATGCGCTCATCCCGGAGGGCGGCGCCGGTTCATCGCACGACAACAAGCCGGCGACCTTCGGTGACGTGATCTTCCACTGCCACCTCTATCCGCACTTCGCCAACGGCATGTGGGCGTTGAACCGCACCCACGACAAGCTGGAGGACGGCAGCCGCACGCTCCCGGACGGCACCACCGTGCCAGCCCTGCTGCCACTGGAGGACTTCGACTACCAGCCGGGGGTCGCCGGGGTGAACCCACCGCCCCCGCCGACGGAGGCCAAGCCGGGCTACCCGCACTTCGTGCCCGGCAAGTTCGGCTTCAAGGCACCGAAACCGCCGCTCGGGGTGGCGAGCCGGCAGGCCGGCGGGGTGTTCCCGCCCACCCAGAAGGAGAAGGACGCGGCGGATCCGGGTGCCCAGACCCCCGGCGGTTTCTTCCAGAACCCGTGCCCGGCCACCCGGTCGGATGGTCAGCCGACCCCGGTGAAGACCTTCGACGTCGCGGCCATCCAGGTCGCGCAGTACTACAACGAGAAGCTGAAATGGAAAAACCCGCAGGCCCGGGTCTACGTCCTACAGGAACACAAACAGGCGGTCCTCGGCGGGCAGAAACCGGAGCCGTTCGCGCCGCTGTTCAACGTCGGTGACTGCGTGGTCTACAACTTCACCAACGAGTTGCCGGAGAACTTCGGCGGCAACGTCTTCGACCGGGCGCAGATCACCAACGAGGCCGGCATCCACCAGCACCTCGTCCAGTTCGACGTGCTGACCTCGGACGGTGCCGCCAACGGCTGGAACTACGACCAGGGCGCCGATCACGGCCAGACCATCACCTACCGGTCTTTCGTCCATGAGGACCTTGCCACCAGCAGCTTCCATGACCACTTCTTCCCGAACGTGCACCAGGACAACGGACTGCTGGGCGGGGCGAGTGTGCACCCGGCCGGGTGCACCTACCACAACCCGCAGACAAACGCCCCGGTCCGGGTCGGGACCATTGTCGACATCTACTGCCAACCGGGCACCGACTACCACGGCAAGGCCATCGACGACCGGGACTACCGGAACTTCTCGCTGTTCGTCGAGGACCACGTGCCGATGTTCAAGCCGGAGGATCCGAACGACCCGAACGACGACCAGTTCGTCACCCCGGACGGCGTGCCCATCTATCCGGCGAAGTTCCCCTCCAGCCCGGACGACCAGGGTGTGGTCGGCCTGAGCTACCGGCTTGAGCCGTTTGAGGGGCGGCGGAACGCGGACCCGTCCCGGGTGTACGACACCAGCGTCCACGGCGATCCGTACACCCCGGTCTTCATGGCACACGAAGGTGACCGCGTGAAATGGCGGGTCTTCCAGCTTTCCCAGGAGGAATCTCACGGGTTCAGCATCGATCGCTTCCCGTGGAAGTCGGAGACGCGAGATCCGGAGTCGAACGTCGTCCAGGCTCAACACCTCGGCGTGCTCGAATACTTCGACATGACCGTGGACGTCGGCGCCGAACTACCGTGGCGTGACTTCGTCGATCGAAGACACTACGTGTACGGATTGACCGGATCCGACGACCGTTTCCTCGGCGCCTGGGGCCAACTTCAGGTGACGGACTGCGACGATCCATCCGGCAAGGGCCGTTATGAGGTGACGCCACTACCGGACAGCCCCAACCCCTGCACCGGCAACATAGGCTGGCCCGACAGCATCTGCTCCGACGACGGCACGGGGACGTACCAACATTTCACTGTCGTCGCTTTCAACCACGACATCGTTTACAACGAGGCCGGCGACCACGATCCGAACGGCGCGATGTTCGCTCTCGAAGAAGATGTCGACGCCATCAAATCCGGGCAGAAGCCACCGGAACCACTTGTGCTCCGGGCACATGCCGGCGACTGCGTCAACCTGACACTGAAGAACCGGCTCGATCCGGCCAAGATGCAACCGACCTGCTTCGAGGCCACCGAGCCCGGCCAACTCGGATGGCGACGGGGTCATGGCAGCACGCTCCCCGGTTGCCTCGACCAACCGCCCAAGAACGAGCGAAACGTGCCCGGTTTCAAGCCGTACCCGGTCAGCTCCCGCGTATCGCTGACTCCCACCCTGCTCGAATACAACCTGGGCTCGCGAGGCACCAACACCGGCGATGACACGTACGGACTCGGTGACCTGACGGTCGGCGTGGGCGAGGAGCGGACGTTCGGCTGGCCGGTGCCGGAGAACATCACCGGGCTGGCCCTGCTGCAGGACCAGGCCGATCCGCTGCACCACGGGCACCACGGGCTCTTCGGCGGCCTGGTGATCGAACCCAAGGGCACCAGCTGGCTCAACCCGAAGGACGGCACTGCCTTGAAGTCCGGAACCCAGGCGGTCATCGTTGACCCCAACGGGAAGGACTACCGGGAGAACGTGGTCCTGCTCAACAGCGACCTGGCGCTGTTCCGGGCCGACGGCACGGACGTCCCCGACAACGTGAACCTGGCGGTCGCGCCAAGCCGGGAGACCGACGACACCGAGGACTCCGGCGAGGTCGCGGTGAACTACCGCAACGAACCCTGGAACCACCGGTACGCGGCCACCGGCGACGTGGCGACCATCTTCAGCAGCTACCCGCACGGCGACCCGAGCACGCCACTGCTGGAGGCGTACGCGGGCGACAAGACCGTGCTGTGGGTCGGTCAGGCGGTCGGCAAACCCCGCTCGACCGGGTTCACCCTGCACGGCCACACCTGGCGGGCTGCACCGAAGGATCCGCAGTCGCAGATCAAGGCGTTCCAGGGCGAGTTCAATCCGGGCGTCGTGTACCCGGTGGTGCTCGACCCGGACGTAACCGGCGGCGCCGGGGGCCCGGGTGCCAAGCCCGGGGACTACCTCTACCGGTCCAACACCCTCTCCCCGCATCTCACCGGCGGGCAGTGGGGGATCTTCCGGGTGTACGGGACACCCCGCTCCGGATTGATCCAGCTTCCGGACCATCCCGTCGGCTGACCGAGCACGGGTGCGGGCGGCCGGTCGGCCGCCCGCACCCGGAGAGGAACCGGAATCTCCATGACAACCACCTCCAAATGGCGGCTGGTCGAGCAAGTGCCGGGCCGCCAGCGGCGGAACCACCGGCCCCCCAAGCCACCGCCGAGGCACCGGCCCGGCTTCCTGGCCGGAGTCGCCACCGGCATGACCATCGCGGTCGCGATCAGCGGTGTGGCCCTGCTGACCAACCGACCGCAGGGGCGGCCGGCCGCGGCGACCACGACGCACCCGGCACCAGCCCGTCCGACCGGCTCGACCGCCGCAGTCCTGGACGTCAAGGCCCGGCACGTCGGGGATCTGCAGGTGCAGATCGAGGTGCGGGCGGTGAGCCCCGGGGCTTACCAGCCGATCACCATGGGTCGGATGGTCGCCTGGACGGACATGATCGCCATGCCGACATCCCACCGACAGGGGCCGATCACGCTGATGGAGGTCCCGGGCAAGCGGGGCACCTACAGCGCCCTGACGAACGTACCCATGATCGGCGAGTACGACATCCTGGTCGAACTCCAGCAGCCGTTGCCGGCCGAAGCCCACGAGCGCGTGGACGTGCAGACGGTGACCGGCACGACCTGACGTACGGACACGACGAAGGCCCCCGGTCCGTGTGGACCGGGGGCCTTCGTGCTGCTCGAGAGGGTCAGCTGACCCGGCGGAAGCCGGCGACCGGCATGTAGCTGATCTTGGTTACCTGGACCGGTTTGCCGGTCCGTGGCGCGTGCACCATCATGCCGTTGCCGAGATACAGGCCGACATGGTGCAGGTCGCTGTAAAAGAAGACCAGGTCACCGGGGCGCGCGTCGCTGCGGGACACGGCCCTGCCCTCGTTCCACTGCGCTCCCGTGAAGTGGGTGAGGGAGATGCCCGCGGCCTTGTAGGCGTACTGAGTGAGGCCGGAGCAGTCGAAGGCGTTCGGGCCGGTGGCGCCCCACACGTACGGGTCGCCGACCTGGGCGCACGCGGTCTTGATCGCGGTCCGCGCGGCGCTGCTCACCACGCCGTCGATGGCCGGGCAGCCCGCCGGACGGATCGACGTCACCGGCAGCATCGCGGTCAGCCGCTTGATCTCGCTGTCGATCTGCTTCTTCTTCGCCGCCAGCTCGTTGCTCTGCTTCGTCTGGGTGGCGATCAGCTCGTCCAGCTTCCGCTTCTGCCGGTTGTACTTGTCCCGGACGGCGAGCACGCTGGCGACCTGCTTCTTCTGCTCGGCGGCCAGGTGATCGAGGATGACGAGCTGCTCACCGAGGATGCCCGGCTTGGTGCTCGTCAGCAGGGCGCCGATCTCCTGCGAGGGCCCGCGCATGTAGTAGCGGGCCGCCATGTCGCCAACCTGGTTCATCGCCAGGTCCGACTGCAGCTGCAACGGCACCATCTTCTTCTCGAGGTCGTCCGACTTCTTCTTGTTGACCTTGAGCTGGGCGCGGACCTTGTTGTAGTTCTCGATCGTGGGCTCGAGCTGTTCCCACTGCTTGTCGATCTGCGCGTCGATCTCATCCACGGACGGCGCCGCGTGCGCCGGAGCCGCCAGCAGCCCGGCACCGACCGCGACAGCCGCGACCAGGGTGAGGAGACGGCGTACGACCCGGCGCGCCCCGACCGGTGGGGCGGGCGGCTGGCTCGGGGCGTGACGATGAGGGGGCATGGTTGCCACCGGCACGGACTCCTTTGCAACCGACCGCCGGGCGCCTCGCGAGAGGGAAAGTCGAGGCAGACGACCACAGCGGTCGGTGCCCCACATTAGGGAAGGCGACGGGGTGGAATCAAGGCGGCGTATCGCTATATCACGTATGCGCAACCGCTTGCACACAAACGGTGTTCAATCACTTCCCAACGATTGCCGTCAATACATCGTCGAGCGTCACCACACCCAGAGGTCGACGTCCGTCACTCACCAGGACCATGTGCCGTCGCTCGCGCCGCATCGAGAGCAACAGGTCGGCCAGCGTACGGTCGGGTGGCACCACCGCCAGCGGCCGGTAGACCTCGGCGGGCACCGGCGCGCGCCGACTCGCGCCCGCGTACCCGAGCACGTCCTTCACGTGGACGAAGCCGAGCACCCGCCGGGTGGACCGTTGCACCACCGGGAACCGGGACCGGCCGGTACGGGTCGCCAGCACCTCCAGCGAGGCCGGTGACACGTCCTCGGCCACCGTGGTCACCGTCGACCAGGGTTGCAGCGCGTCCGCCGCGGTACGGCTGTGCAGGGCCAGCGCGCCGGTGATCCGGGCATGCTCCTCGGCGTCCAGCAGCCCCTCGGTCCGCGCCTGGGAGACCAGCCCGGCCAGTTCCTCGGCCGTGAACACGGTCTTCACGGCGTCCGTCGCCTCGACCCGCCACCACCGCAGCACCTGCCGGGCCGACCACTTCATGGCCAGCAGCAGCGGCTTGGTGGCCAGGCAGAACGCCAGCATCGCCGGGCCGAGCCAGAGCGCCGACAGCTCCGGACCGGCCAGGGTGATGTTCTTCGGCACCATCTCGCCGACCACGGTGTGCAGGTAGACCACCACGCCCAGGGCGATCACGAAGGCCACCGGGTGCACCCCCGAGGCGGGCAGCCCGAGCGCCTCGAACGGCGTCTCCAGCAGGTGGGCCAGCGCCGGCTCGGCGATCGCGCCGAGGCCGAGCGAGCAGACCGTGATGCCGAGCTGCGCTCCGGCGATCATCAGCGGGATCTGGTTCATCGCGGCGAGCGCCCACCGGGCGCGTTTCGAGGTCGCCGCGAGCGGCTCGATCACCGTACGGCGGGAGGCGATCAGCGCGAACTCGCTGCCCACGAAGAAGGCGTTGCCGAACAGCAGCAGGACGGCGACGGCCAGCTCACTCATCGTCGTCCGGCTCCTCGGGGCGGACCACCCGGACCTGCTCGATCCGGTGCCGCTCGACCTCGACCACGGTGAACTCGTACCCGCCCGCCTCGACGGTCTCCCCGGGTACGGGGATATGCCCGAGGCGGGCCATCAGGAAGCCGGCGAGGGTCTCGTACGGGCCCTCGGGCAGCCGGAACCCGGTCTGCTCGGCCAACTCGTCCGCGCGCAGCACGCCGTCCACCAGGACGGTCCGCTCCCCACCCGGCACGGTCAGCTCCACCGGCCCGAGCTCGTCCACCGCGTCCGGGTCGAACTCGTCGGCGATCTCCCCGACCAGCTCCTCGACCAGGTCCTCCACGGTCACCACGCCGTCGGTGCCGCCGTACTCGTCGACCACGATGGCCAGGTCGGCGCCGGCCGACTTGAGGGCGGCGAGCACGCCGTCCAGATCGAGGCTCTCCGGCACGTACACCGGTTCGCGGGCGACCGCGGCGACGGTCGTCCTCGTCCGCTGCGCCAGCGGTACGCCGAGCGCGTCCGGCACCCCGGCGACGCCGGTGACGAGGTCCAGCGTCTCCTCGTAGACGGGGAACCGGGTCCGGCCGGTCTCCCGGGACAGGTCCAGCAGCTCGGCGACGGTCGCGGTGGCCCGCAGCGCGATCACGTCCACCCGGGGCGTCATCGCCTCCGCGGCCCGCTTGTCGCCGAAGCGGATGGTGCGGCGCAGCAGCATCGCGGTGTCGGGCGGGAGCGCACCGGCCCGGGCCGAGATCGCGGCGAGCAGGCCCAGTTCCTCCGGCGACCGGGCGCTGGCCAGTTCCTCCTGCGGCTCCACCCCGAGCCGGCGGACCAGCCGGTTCGCCGAGTCGTTCAGCAACCGGATCAGCCAGCCGAAGGTCCGGGCGAAGGTCCGCATCGGCCCGGCGGTGGCGAGCGCGGCCGGCATCGGCCGGGCCAGCGCGAGGTTCTTCGGCACCAGCTCGCCGAAGAGCATCGAGATCAGCGTGGCCAGCGCGAGGGCGAGCAGCGTACTGAACCGCTCCGCCCCGTTGAGCGGGCGCAGCAGCGGGGCGAAGAGCCGGGCCAGGGCGGGTTCGGCCAGGTAGCCCGTGAGCAGCGCGGTGATGGTGATGCCGAGCTGCGCGCCGGAGAGCTGGAAGGAGAGCTCGCGCAGCGCGCGGCGTACCGTGGCGGCTCGGCCGTCGCCCTCGCCGGCCCGCCGGTCGATCTCCGCGCGGTCCACCGTGACCAGGGCGAACTCGGCCGCGACGAAGAACGCGTTGCCGGCGGTCAGCAGGACGAAGCCGACCAGGGGCAACAGCGTGGTGACCAACAGGGCATCGATGATCGGCTCACCTCGGCGCGATTCTTCCACGGCCCCGCCAGCGGCACGAGTGGCGTGAGCCCGGGGTGGCCCGGCCGGGCTAGCGTGGCGGCCATGAACGGGCTCACTCTCGCCGACGAACTGGTCCTCCTCGCCTACGACGACGCCGGCACCAACCGGCTGGGCCGCCCGCACCTGGACTACGGGCTCGCCGGGGCGGTGCTGCTGGAGCTGACCCTCGCCGGCCGCGTCGAGGTGGTCGAGGGCCGGCTGGCCGTCGTCGACCCGACCCCGGTCGGGCACCCGGTGCTGGACGAGGCCCTGGCCAGGGTCGGCGCGGAGGGCAAGCGCCGCCGGCCCAAGGACTGGGTCGGGCGGCTGGCCCGGCAGCTCTCCGACCGGGTGCTGGCCGGGCTGGTCGAGGCCGGTGTGCTCCGACGCGAGTCGGACCGGGTGCTCGGGCTCTTCCCGCGTACCCGGTATCCCTCGCCCACCGGCGGCGAGCCGGTGCCGGAGACGGAGGCCCGGCGGCGGATGCACGCCGCAGTCGTGGCCGACGGGCCGGTCGACGCGCGGACCGCCGCGCTGATCGCGCTGAGCCGATCGGTCGGGCTGGACCGCAAACTCTTCCCGGACCTGCCGAAGGACCGGGTCAAGGCCCGGCTGGCCGAGATCACGGCCGGCGACTGGGCGTCCGTGGCGACCCGGAAGGCGATCGAGGAGACCCAGGCGGCGGTGCTCACGGCCATCACGGCCGCCGTCATCGCCACCACCGCCGCCACCTAGACACCACGACGGCGGTGGCACCGCCGGGGGCCACCGCCGTCGAGTGCCGGGCCGTCCCGGCGTACGCCTCAGCCGGCGACCGGCTCGGCTTCCTTGTCGCCCCGGGTGCTCTCCGGCTTGACCGAGCGGAGCAGCACGCTGGCGACGTCGATCACCTCGACCTGCTCCCCGGCGCCCTTGCCGTTGACCCCGTCGTTGAGCATCGTCGAGCAGAACGGGCAGCCGACCGCGATGGTCCTCGCCCCGGTGGACATGGCCTCCTCGACCCGGTCCACGTTGATCCGCTTGCCGATCTTCTCCTCCATCCACATCCGGGCACCGCCGGCACCGCAGCAGAAGGAGCGCTCGCTGTTCCGCGGCATCTCGATCAGGCCGCTGTCGCGGTCCGCACCGGAAGCGCCAGCTGCGCCACCCTGGCCGCCGCCGAGGGCGGCGCCCAACACCTCGCGCGGCGGGGTGAAGACCCGGTTGTGCCGGCCCAGGTAGCAGGGGTCGTGGTAGGTGAGGCCGCCATCCACCGGCTGCACCGGGGTGAGCTTGCCGGTGGCGACCAGGTGGGCCAGGAGCTGGGTGTGGTGAACCACCTCGAACTCGCCGCCGAGCTGGCCGTACTCGTTGCCCAGGGTGTTGAAGCAGTGCGGGCAGGTGGCGACGATCTTGCGCTTGCTCCGCTCCCGGCCCTCGAACGCCTCGTTCAGCGTCTCGACGTTCTGCTGGGCGAGCATCTGGAAGACGAACTCGTTGCCGATCCGGCGGGCCGGGTCACCGGTGCAGGTCTCGCCCTCACCGAGGATGGCGAAGGGGACGCCGGCCTCGTGCAGCAGCGTGGCGACCGCGCGGGTGGTCTTCTTGGCCCGGTCCTCGAACGCGCCGGCGCAGCCGACCCAGAACAGGTACTCGAAGTCCTCGACCTCGCCGACCCGGGGCACCTCGAAGCCGAGGCCCTTGGTCCAGTCCTCCCGGGTGTTCTGCGGGGCGCCCCACGGGTTGCCCTTGTTCTCCAGGTTGCGGAGCATGACGCCGGCCTCGGACGGGAAGCTCGACTCGATCAGCACCTGGTAGCGGCGCATGTCGACGATGTGGTCGACGTGCTCGATGTCCACCGGGCACTGCTCGACGCAGGCGCCGCAGGTGGTACAGGACCAGAGCACGTCCGGATCGATGACGCCACCGTCGGCGGCGGTGCCGATCAGCGGCCGGTCGGCCTCGGCCAGAGCCAGCACGTCGACGTTCGCCAGTTGCTCCTGGGTGGCCTTCTCCTCACCGGTCAGGTCCTTGCCGCCGCCGGCCAGCAGGTACGGCGCCTTGGCGTACGCGTGGTCGCGCAGGCTCAGCACCAGCAGCTTCGGCGACAGCGGCTTGCCGGTGTTCCACGCCGGGCACTGCGACTGGCAGCGGCCGCACTCGGTGCAGGTGCTGAAGTCCAGCAGGCCCTTCCAGGTGAACTGCTCAACCTGGGCGACACCGAACTGGTCCTTCTCCGGGTCGGCCTCCTCGAAGTCGAGCGGCTTGCCGCCGCTCGTCATCGGCCGCAGCGGGCCGAGGCCGGAGCCGGCCGGCTTCTCCGGGTCGCGCTTGAAGAAGATGTTGGGGAACGCGAGGAAGCGGTGCCAGGCGACGCCCATGGTGACGTTCAGCGAGATCACGATGAGCCAGGTCATCGAGATGACGATCTTGACGAGCGCGGCGATGCTCACGCCGGCCGTCCAAGCCGGGAGCGCCGCGCCGACCGCGTGGCTGAGCGGGGTGGCCCAGACCGGGAACTCGAAGTGGTCGGTGGCGACCTTGAAGCCCCGGATCACGAAGCCGAAGATCAGGACCAGCAGGACGACCCACTCCACGAAGTAGCCCTGCCACATGGTGGAGCCGGTGAACCGGGACCGGTTGCCGGGCCGGTTCGGCCGGTTGCGCAGCCGGATCGCCATCAGCACCAGGATGCCGAGCAGGCCGAAGATGCCGATCAGCTCGGTGACCAGGCCGAAGAACGTCCAGTGCCCGATGATCGGCAGGCCGCCGCCGGGCGTGACCACCTCGAAGTACGCCTCGAGCACCAGCAGCGACAGCACGATGAACCCGACCATCACGAACCAGTGCGCGGTGCCCACCACGCTCCACTTGAGCATGCGGGTGTGACCGGCGGTCTCCACCAGCATCTTCGTCGTGCGGGCGCCCTTGTCGGCGAACCGCTCCGGGGCCGGTTGCCCGAGCCGGATGACGGCCACCATCTGCATGACCGCGCGCACCGCAAGCCCCACCGCCACGGCGGTGACGGCGGCCGCGAGGATCGTGGTGACGATCTGGACGCTGCCCATCGAGTTGGCCTCCCGGTCTGCTGCCTGTCGAGCGGCTCGGCGACCGCGCGGGGCTCAGGGCTGGGCCGGCGTTGCGCCGCTCCCACCACCCCGACCCGACCGGTCGATGACCTCGCTCCGCTCGGTCATGCAGTGCAGCCTACGCGCAAGGTTACCCAGCAGTAACGTGAGTCATCTCGCATCCGGCCACGCCGCCCTGCCGACACCTTAGGGGGACCGGGCGCCGTCCGCCGGGCAGGGGCGTCGCGGCGTGACATAACCCCATGGAGCGGATGGTGGAACCGGTCAGCGGCGGCCGCCCGGGGCAGGACAGGGCCGACGGCCCGCCCCGGTACGACAGCTTCAGATCGCTGTGCGGCGTCAGCCGCGCCGAACTGAAGGGTCGCGGGGGGCGGGCCGGACGTCGACCGGTCAGCGCCAGCGGGAGAGCAGGATCAGCGAGGCGACCATCGCGCCGAAGCCCACCGCGAGGTTCCAGTAACCCCACGACATGACCGGGTATGCCTGCTCGGAGAGGTAGTACACGACCAGCCAGCCGATGCCGACGACGATCAGCGTCACGGCCGTGATCGGCAGCCAGATGGGGCTCGGCTTGCGCGTCGCCGCCGTTGCCGTGGGACGAACGTCCGTCGGCGGGGTGTACACCTTCTTCTTGCGGACCTGAGACTTGGGCACGACGCTCTCCAGAGGGGGGTACGACCTCGTCCGGCCTGACAACCGGGCGCGGGGGCGACGGTCCATGGCCAATAATGGTTCGACAGCTAGCGTAGTCCCGACGGAGCGTCCAGGCCACGAATGGGGTCAGGCCAGTGCGCGGAGTGACCGAAAAGGCGGGACTTTTCGGGTCGAACACACCGGTCCGGGTCGACGCGGACCGGAACGAGACGACGGGAAAGGGAACGCCCGGTGGAGTACACGTCCGGCGCCGCCTCCTGGCAGAAGGTCCTCCGGCGGGCGGTCGCCGGCCTGCTGCCCCGACGGCCGCGGCAACGCCGCCCGGGCTGGTCGATCGGCGTACCCCTGATTGCCGCCGCGGCGGGGCTGCTGTTCACCACGACCGCGACCACCGCCGGCGGCACGCCGCTGCGGGAGGACCGCCGGCCCCAGCTCACCCAGTTGATCGAGGACCGGCGGGAAGAGGTTGCGGCGAGCGAGAAGCAGGCCGCCGAGCTGCGCGCCGAGGTCGAGGAGCAGACCGCCGCGCTGGCCGACACCGACGGCCCGATCAAGGCCCAGCGCGACCGGGCCGCCGCCAGCCGGCAGGCTGCCGGGTTCACCGCGCTCACCGGCACCGGGGTCACCATCGAGCTGGACGACGCGCCCCGGCGGGCCGACCAGGCCCTGCCCAAAGGTGCCAGCAATGACGACCTGGTCGTCCACCAGGGCGATGTCCAGGCGGTCGTGAACGCGCTCTGGGCGGGTGGAGCCGAGGCGATGTCAATCATGGACGTCCGCGTCCTCAGCACCAGCGCGGTACGCTGCGTCGGTAACACCCTGCTGTTGCACGGCCGGGTGTACTCCCCTCCGTTCAAGATCGTGGCAATCGGCGACCCCGCCGCTCTTCAGCGCGCGCTCGCCGCCTCCGAGGGAGTCCGGTTGTTCAGGGAAGCGGTCGACCACTACCAGCTCGGGTACAAGGAGACCGCCTCCACGGTCACCGTGCCGGCGTTCGAGGACTCGACCGCGCTCCAGTCCGCGAAGGTGCTGCAGTGAGGCCGGAGGACGCGCGGGAGCGCCACGACGACCGCGAGGGGCCGACCGCGTTCATCCCGAAGGTCGACCGGCCCGCACCGCCCCCGGCCCGGCCCGCGCTCGACCTGCCCTGGCCGGAGGCGGAGGCGCTCGATGCGCCGGGCGGCCGGCCGGCCGCCCGGTTCCCGTCCCCGCCCCCGCCCTGGACCGGTGACTCACAGGCCCGCCCGCCGGCGCCCGCCGCCGGCCCGGAGCGCCGCCACCACGAGCCCCGCCAGCCGGCCTCGGGCAGCTGGGCGGACATCCAGCCGGCCGGCGGCCCCGCCGAGCCGGCCAGCCGCTGGCCGGCGGACCCGGCCACCGCCGGCCCACGCACCAACACAGCCGACGACCGGTTCGACCGCCGGCCGGGGCCGCCGGGCCCGGGGGGCACCGCGCCGGGCCGCTGGAGTGGCGACGACCCCATCGCCCGGTCAGGGCTCAGCACCCACACGCCGGGCCGCCGGGCCGCCGACGAGCCGAGCGCAGGCCGGCCGGAGGGCCGCACCGCCACGCCCGGCCACCGCACCTTCGACGGCCCCGGCGCCCGCCGGACAGAGGGTCCCACCGCCGCGCCTGGGCACCGCGCCCCCGATGGCCCCGGCACCCGCCGGGCGGACGGCCCCACCGGCGCGCCCGGGCTCCCTACGCACGTACCGGGCCACCGCGCCCCCGACGAGCCGGTCGCCCGCGGGTTCGACACCGCGGCGGTACGACCGGCCGCGCCGGGCGACGGGCCGACCGCGTTCATCCCCCCTGTCGGCGACCGACCCGCACGCCGCTCCGCCGGGCACCCGTACGAGGGCCATGGCGTTCCGCCGACCGGACGGCCCGGCCGAGACGCGGCCGGCGCCGCCCCTCGGGGCGGGTCACCGGCCGCCGGCGTCCCCCGGGCGGCGGGTCCGACCGGGAGCGGCCCGGGTGGACCGGCCGGCGCCCCGGCGGACCCGGGCGCGACCGCCCTGATCCCCGCTGTCCCGAACCGGCCGGCCCGGAACCCGGCCCTGGACTCGACCGCGCTGATGGGTGCGGTGCCCCCCGTCCAGGACTCCGGCGACGAGCCCGACACCCCCGCCGCGCCGCCCACGCCCCGTCGGGGCGAGCGGGTGGTGCAGCTACGCCCCGAGCAGACCGGCGAGGGCTACAAGAGCGTCTACTCGGAGCTGACCCGGCCCACCGTCGGTTCCCGCCTGCGTACCGTCGTGCGGGGCACCGGCGAACTGCTGATCACCTTCGGCCTGGTGGTGCTGCTCTTCGCCGGGTACGAGATCTGGGGCAAGACGGTGATCGTCGACGCCCACCAGAACGACCTGAACAGCCAGCTCGCCCAGGAGTGGGGGCCCACCGGGGACCCGACGGTCAGCCCGAGCGCGCCCGCGGCGAAGCCCACGCCACCGGCGGAGGGCAAGCCGGTCGCCGGGCTCTACATCCCGAAGTTCGACAAGCACTGGGTGGTGGTCGAGGGAGTCAGCCCGGCCGACATCCGGTACGCCCCCGGCCACTATCCGAAGAGCGCCCTGCCGGGCCAGGTGGGCAACTTCTCCGTGGCCGGGCACCGCATCCGGGCCACCTTCTGGCGGCTGGACGAGCTCCGCACCGGTGACAACATCGTGGTGGAGTCCAAGAGCGACTGGTTCGTCTACAAGGTCTACGAGCAGCGCATCGTCCGGCCGAACCAGGTCGAGGTGGTGGCCCCGGTGCCCGGCAAACCGGGCGCGAAGCCGACCGAGAAGCTGCTCACCCTGACCACCTGCAACCCCAAGTTCGACAACTACCAGCGGCTGATCATCCATGCCCGGCTGGACCACGTGCAGGCGAAGTCGGCGGGCCGCCCGGCCGAGCTGGAAGGTTGACGATGTACGGGTGGATCTGGCGCAAACTCCCCTTCAGGCTGGCGGGCAAGCTGGCCGGCTCGGTGCTGCTCACCGCGGCGGCGGTCGCCCTGCTCTGGTTCGTGGTCTTCCCGTGGGCGGAGCCCCTGCTCCCCTTCGACGACGTGCAGGTCACCCAGGAGTCCGGCGTACCGGGTGAGGATTCGGGCGGCGGGCTCAACGACCCGGGGGTGACCCCGAGCCACGAGGAGATCCCGTACAGCACGGAGACGAACAACGCCCCGCCCCCCACCCCGAACAGGTGACTCCGATGCGCGTCCTGGTGATCGACAACTACGACTCGTTCGTCTTCAATCTGGTGCAGTACCTCGGCCAGCTCGGCGTGGACTGCGACGTCCGGCGCAACGACGAGATCGACGTCGCCGAGGTGGGCCGGGTGGGCGCGGCCGGCGTGCTGCTGTCGCCCGGGCCGGGGAGTCCGGACCGCGCCGGCATCTGCCTCGACGTCATCAAGGAGTACGCCGGCAAGCTGCCCCTCTTCGGGGTCTGCCTCGGCCACCAGGCCATCGGTGAGGCGTTCGGCGCGACCGTGACCCGGGCGCCCGAGCTGCTGCACGGCAAGACTTCCGAGGTGAGCCACCACGGGGTCGGCGTGCTCGCCGGCCTGCCCGACCCGTTCACCGCCACCCGGTACCACTCACTCGCCGTGCTGCCCGAGACCCTTCCGGAGGAGCTGGAGGTCACCGGCTGGACCGGCTCCGGCGTGGTCATGGCGATGCGGCACCGGACCCTGCCGATCGAGGGGGTCCAGTTCCACCCCGAGTCGGTGCTGACCGAGGGCGGGCACCTCATGCTGGCGAACTGGCTGGCCACGTGCGGCTTCCCGGAGGCGCTGGAGCGGGCTCCGGAACTCGCCGCCGAGGTGGACGCCCGCCGCCGGGCCGCCTTCGCCGCCGCCTGACCGTCAGCTCCCCGACCCGGGCGCCGCCGCCCGGCTTGATCCACTCCGCTTACGCGACATCGCGGTGTCGTATGGACTCGGACGCCGCCATGTCGGCGACATTGAGTCGATCATGATGGGCCAAGGCCCGACCGAATCGAGGCCCCGACACGGGGTCGGGGCCCCGATTCGTCACGGCCTGGCGTTGTACGCCGTCGGCGGGGTCGGGAAGGGGAAGCCTCCGCCGCCCCCGGTCGGCGAACCGGTGGGGTCCGGCGTCGCGGTCGCCGAGTCGGACGGCTCCGGCTCGGGGATGTCGACATCGATGGTAACCGTGCTGCCCTTGGGGAGCTTCGTGCCCGATTTCGGGTTCTGTCCGCTCACCTTGCCGGCCTGGTCCGGCGGCACCAGATCGCCATCCCGGGTGCGTACTTCGTAGCCGGCGTCCTTCAGGCGCTTGATGGCCTGTTCCTTGGTGTAGCCACGGACATCCGGCACCTCGTTGACGTTCCCCTTGGAGACCTGCACCTTGACGGTGGAGCCCACCGGCACGGTGGTGCCCTCCTTGGGATCGACGTTGACGACGATGCCCTTAGGCAGGCCGCTGTCAACGTTCTCGGAGTCGACTCTGAGTTCGAGTTTCTTGAGCTGCTGCTCAACATTCGTGAACTGGGAGTTCTCCAACCCGGTCGGGATGGTGGCCATCTTCGGGCCGCCGCAGATCTGGAGCGTCACCACCGAGTTCTTGGCCGCCTCGGTGTTCGGATCTGGGCTCTGGCCGACGACGGTGTCCTTTTCACAGGTGGCGTTCTGCACCGGGTCGCCGAGCTCCCAGCGGAGCCCGGCCTGCTGGATCACCGCCTGCGCCTCCACCTGGCTCTTGCCCTGCACCCCCGGGACCTGGACCTTGTCGGCGCCGGCCTGGCTGAGCCAGAGGGCGGCGGCCAGGGCGATCACCGCGAGTACGCCGAGCGCGGCGAAGGTGGCGATCACCCAGGCAGAGCTCTTGCGCTTGCGCGGGTCGCCGACCCGGGCCGGGACCTGCTGCCGGGTCTGCGGCCCCATCACCTGCGTCTGGTAGCCCCCCGCCCCGGCCGGGGCCATCGGGGCGGTCTCGTCGGCGGGCATGACCGGGGTGGCCAGCACCGGCCGGCCGGCGGCGGCACGGAGCAGGTCCGCCCGCATCTCGCCGGCGCTCTGGTAGCGGTTCAGCGGATTCTTGGACAGCGCCTTGAGCACGATGGCGTCGACCGCGGGGTTGACGTCCGGGTTGATGCTGCTCGGCGTCGGCGGGGCCTCCCGCACGTGCTGGTACGCGACGCTGACCGGGCTGTCCCCGACGAACGGCGGGTGCCCGCAGAGCAGCTCGAAGAGCACGCAGCCGGCCGCGTAGACGTCGGAGCGCGCGTCGACCGCCTCACCGCGGGCCTGCTCGGGGGAGAGGTACTGCGCGGTGCCGATGACGGCGCTGGTCTGCGTCATCGTGGTGGCCCCGCTGGCCAGCGCCCGGGCGATGCCGAAGTCCATCACCTTGACCTGGCCGGTCTGGGTGAGCATGACGTTGCCGGGCTTGATGTCCCGGTGGATGATCCCGTGGCGGTGGCTGAACTCCAGCGCCGCGCACATGTCGGCGCAGATCTCCAGCGCCCGCCGCGGCTGCAGCCGACCCTCGGCGCCCAGCACCTCCTTGAGGGTCCGCCCGTTGACGAACTCCATCACGATGAAGGGCAGCGTCTCGCCGGTCGGCGCGGTCTCCTCGCCGGTGTCGTACACGGCGACGATGGCCGGGTGGTTGAGCGAGGCGGCGTTCTGCGCCTCACGCCGGAACCGCATCTGGAAAGTGGCGTCCCGGGCCAGGTCCGCCCGGAGCATCTTGATCGCGACATCCCGACCGAGCCGGAGATCGCGACCGCGGTGCACCTCCGCCATGCCGCCGTAGCCGAGCAGCTCGCCGACCTGGTACCTGCCACCGAGCAGGCGGGCCTGCGCTGTCATCGCGTCTCTCGTCCTTCGCTCGTCGTCGTGTCGCCGCCAGTCGGCTGGAGCCGTACCTCACGACGGTACGACGTCCGGACCAGATCGTCCCCTCCGTGGGCCCGCACCGCGCCGGAGGTCACGCTCACCGGGGCAAGCGCGCCGGGGTCCCCGGCCAACGTGCCCTTCTTGTACTTGTACGAAATCACGCCCGAGCAGAGCACGACCAGTATGGCCACCACGATCGCGATCACCCACCGCCCGGACCGGGACCCGCGGGGAGCCGGGGCGGCCGGCGGGCTGGCGTACCCGAGGGGGTTGGGCTGCCGGGGCGGCGGGACGGTCGCCGCGCCGCGTGGGGCCAGCGGTGGGCGGGGCTGCGGGGCGGGCGGTGCCACCGCGGCCGGCCGGGCGGCGACCGGCGGGCGGCCGGCCACCGTGGGCGGGTGGGGTTGCGGTCGCGGCGCGGCCGGGACCTGCGCCCGGGCCGCCGGTGCCGCCGACGAGGAGGGTACGGCGGAGACGGGCCCGGGACGTCCGCCGGCACGTGCCTGCTGCGACAGGGCGAGCTTGGCCTGCCGGGCCACGCTGGCCAGGGCGGCGGCGCTGGGCCAGCGGGCCGCGGGGTCCTTCGCCAGGGCCCGCTCGACGATGGCGCGGACCTGGGGCGGGATGTCGGCGGGGAGCGGCCGGGGAGCCTCCCGGACGTGCTTCATGGCGATTTCGAGGGGGTTGTCCCCCTCGAACGGCCGCCGGCCGGCGAGGCACTGGTACGCGACCACGCCGAGCGCGTACACGTCGGAGGCGGGGGTGGCGACGGCGCCGGTGGCCTGCTCCGGGGAGATGTACGAGGCCGTGCCGAGCACCGAGCCGGCGGCGGTGAGCTGGCCGACCAGGTCGGAACGGGCGATCCCGAAGTCGGTGAGCACCAGCGTGCCGTTCGGCCGGACCAGCAGGTTGCCCGGCTTCACGTCGCGGTGCACGATGCCCTTCTCGTGGGCCGCGTGGAGCGCGTCGGCGGCCTGCGCGAGCAGGGCCATCGTCCGGGCGGGGGTGAGCCGCCCGACCCGGCTGAGCGTGGCGGAGAGCGCATCGCCCTCGACGTACTCCATGACCAGGAAGGCGATCTGCTGGTCGCTGCCGAAGTCGTAGACGTCCACCACGCCGGGGTGGTTGATGGTGGCCATGGTCCGAGCCTCGCCGCGGAACCGCTCGGCGAAGCCGGGCTCGTCCAGCAGGGCGGGGAGCAGGCTCTTCACGGCGACCGTACGACCCAGCACCTGATCGGTGCCGCGCCAGACGTCGCCCATGCCACCGCTGGCGATCCGCTCGTCGAGGCGGTAGCGGTTGCCGAGCTGCACCCCTGGGCTGAGCATGTCAGCGGCCTCCGGAGCCGGCGATGGCCGCCTCCATGATCCGGCCGGCGATCCGGGCCGCCTCGGCGCTGCCGCCCTTGCCGGCCCGCTCCAGCTCCACGCAGACGGCGGAGATCGGGGTGCCGTTCTTGTCCAGCGCGAAGCCGATGAACCAGCCGTGGTCGGGCGTGTCCGGGCCGGACTGGGCGGTACCGGTCTTGCCGCCGACCGTGTAGCCCTTGATGGCGGCGTTCTCGCCGGTGCCCTTCTTGACGACGCTGACCATCATGTCCTGCAGGTCGGCAGCCACCTGGCCGCTCACCGGCCGGCGCAGCTCGCGCGGCTTGGCGGTGTAGTAGCTGGTGGTGCGGTCCGGGGCGAGCAACTGCTTGACCAGGTACGGCCGCATCTGGCTGCCGCCGTTGGCGACCGAGGCGGCGATCAGCGCGCCCTGCAGCGGCGTCATCCGCACGTTGTTCTGCCCGATCGAGGACTGGGCCAGCGCGGCCGGGTCGGTGCCCCCGTCCGGGTTCTGCATGTCACCGGTCCGGCTGGCCGCCACCGGCAGGCCGCCCTCGTTGAGCTGCCCGACGGTGAGGTCGTCCTGCTCGAAGCCGAACTGGCGGGCCTTCTCCTTGACCTTGTCGGCCCCGAGCTTTACGCCGAGCTGGGCGAAGCCGGTGTTGCAGGAGAACGTGACGGCGTCCTTGAGGGTCACCGGGGTGCCGGTCGGCCCGGGGCAGATGGTCGTGGCGGCGTTCTTGATCGGCGAGCCTGAGGTCGGCGGGGTGTAGGTCGACCCGGCCGGGATCTCGGTCTGCGGGCCGATGCCGCTCTCCAGGGCCGCCGCGGCCATCACGATCTTGAAGGTGGAGCCGGGGGGCAGGGTTTCGGACAGGGCCCGGTTGGCCAGTGGGCGGTCCGGATCCTTGTTGAGCTTGTTGTACGCCGTCTGGGCCGCCTCCGTGTCGTGGCTGACCAGCGGGTTCGGGTCGAAGCTCGGCATGGAGACCAGCGCCTGCACCGCCCCGGTACGCGGGTCGATCGCGATCGCCGCGCCCCGGGTGGCCCCGACCCGGTTGTTCTGCAGCTGCTTGAAGGCCGTCGCCTGCGCCCCCTTGGAGAGGGTCAGCAGCACGTTGCCGCCACCGGTCTTGTTCCCGGTGAACATGTCCTTCACCCGGTCGCCGATGAGCTGGTCGCTGGTGCCGGCGAGGAAGTCGTTCTCGACCTGCTCGATGCCGATGTCGCCCAGGTTGACCGGCTTGTAGCCGAGCACGTGCGCGTACATCTCGCCGTCCGGGTAGCTGCGCTGGAACTTCAGCTTCCCGCCGGTCTCCTTGCTGAGGGCGTACGCGGTGCCGCCGACCTCGATGTTGCCGCGCTTGCGCTCGTACTCGGCGACCTGGACCCGGCCGTTGTAGTCGCTGTTGCGGTATTCGTCGGCCTTGTAGGCCTGAATCCAGTTCAGGTTCGCGAAGAGCAGCCCGAAAAGGATCATCACGACCACGCCGACGCGGCGCAGGGGTGCGTTCACGGCCGGATCACCTCCGTGGGAGCACCGTGCAGCTGCTCGGGCGGGCCGCCGGACGGCCGGACCGCCGGGCCACCGGGCGCCACCGGCCGGCGAGCGCCGTCGGAGACCCGGAGCAGGACCGCGATGAGCAGCCAGTTCGCCATCAGCGACGAGCCACCGGCGGAGAGGAACGGGGTGGTCTGACCGGTCAGCGGGATGAGCTTGCTGATCCCGCCGACGATGACGAAGACCTGCAGGCCCAGGGTGAAGGCCAGGCCGCCGGCGAGCAGCTTGCCGAACGAGTCCCGCACCGCGAGGGCGGCCCGCAGCCCCCGCTCGACGATCAGCAGGTAGACCACGAGCAGCGCGGAGAGGCCGAAGAGTCCGATCTCCTCGCCAATGCCGGCGAAGATGAAGTCCGTCTGCACCTCGGGCAGCAGGGTCGGCTGGCCACCGCCCGGTCCGGCCCCGAAGAGGCCGCCGGTACCGAGCGTGAGCAGACCCTGGACGAGCTGGTAACCCTTGTCGTACGGGTCACCGAACGGGTCCAGCCAGATCTCCGCCCGTAGGTAGAAGTTGGCGAATGGACCGCCCACCGTCCCGCCCAGCAGGTAGGCCAGGTAGGCGCCGCCGAAGAACAGGATCAGACCGATGAGCAGCCAACTGACCCGTTCGGTGGCGATGTAGAGCGTCACCACGAACATGCCGAAGTAGAGCAGCGAGGTGCCCAGGTCCTTCTCGAAGACCAGGACCAGGAGGCTGATGATCCAAACCACCAGGACCGGCCCGAGGTCCCGCCCGCGCGGGAAGTCGATGCCGAGCACCCGCCGGCTGGCCAGCGACAGCACCTCCCGCTTGCGGACCAGGTAGTAGGCGAAGAAGGCGAGCAGGGCGAGCTTGGCGAACTCACCCGGCTGGATCGAGAACCCGCCGATCCGAATCCACAGCTTGGCGTTGTTGATCTCGGAGAACCGGGCCGGCAGCACCGCCGGGATCATCACCAGCACGATGCCGGCCAGCCCCAGGGTGTACGCGTACCGGGAGAGCGACCGGTGGTCCCGCATGATCGCCAGCAGGGCGGCGGCGAGGATCACCGCGGCGAGCGTCCAGGCGAGCTGCCGGCCGCCCGTACCGGCGAAGATGGCGAGGTGCTCCCGGTCGGCCGGGGCGGCCTGGGCCAGGTCGTAACGGCGCAGGAAGCCCACGCCGATGCCGTTGAGCAGGGCGACCGCCGGCAGCAACGCCGGGTCGGCGAAGGGCGCCAGCCAGCGGATGATCAGGTGCAGGCCGAGGAAGACCAGCCCCAGCGCGGCGGCCGGGATCCAGAAGTCCGGGGTGACCGTGTCCAGCACGGTCGCCTCGACCGTCGCCGAGTATGCCGCCACCAGCACCATGGCGAGCAGGAGCAGGGACAGCTCGGCGTTACGCCGGGACCGGGCCAGGCGCACGCCAGGCTGCTCGCCCGTCGAGACGGGCGAGGTTGCCGGTACGGCGGCTGCGGTCACGGATGAGTCCTCGGGCTCGAGCCGACGGTCACTCCGGCGACCGGCAGCCTGCCGGGTCGACCGGCGGGACCGTGTCGGAGGGGGCGACGTCGGGCGTGGTGGTGGGCGCGGTCGGGGCGGTGGCCGGCGCGCTGGCGGTGGCGCTGACGGCCGGGGCCAGCGGGCTGGCCGTCCCGGTCGGGACAGCGGTCGGGGAGACGGTCGGCGTCGGGCTGACCGCGACCGCCGTCGGGCTGGGCGGGCAGGTCGGCTTGAGGTTCGGGTTGGCCGGATCGTCGCTGGTCAACTCGGCCAGCCGACGCTCGGCGTCCGGCTCGCTCTTCGCCTGGATGCCCTGCTTCACCTGCTCCTGCGCGGCCAGGGTGAGGTCGTCCAGCTTGGCCGGGCTGGTGGCGTGCACGTTCGACAGGTCGAGCCCGGCGATCTGGCCCGGCACCCCGCGGAAGACCGCGAGCTTGCCGTCCTCGGTGGCGCCGACGTAGTACTGGCGCTGGGTGTAGCTCCACCCACCGAAGAGGCCACCGCCGAGGATGACCAGCAGCGCCAGCAGCATCGCCGCGGTGCGCACCGGGCGGTGCCGACGGCGTTCCGGCTCGTCCTCGCGGTCCACCGGATCCTCCGGCGCGGGCGGCCGCGGCGCGGACAGGGCCGAGGCGCGGGCCGCCGGGGTGGACCCGTCCGCAGAGGTGGCCATGCCCCGGTCCCGGGCGGCGGCGCCGCCGACGATCGGGGATGCCTCGACGATGTCCTGGTCGGTGGCGTCAGCGATGATCACCGTGATGTTGTCCGGGCCGCCGCCGCGCAGGGCGAGCTGAACCAGGCGCTCGACACACTGCTGCGGATCGGCGTACTCGCGCATCGTGTCGGCGATGGTGTCCGCGCTGACCACGCCGGACAGCCCGTCGGAGCAGATCAGGTAGCGGTCGCCGGGGAGCACCTGGCGGACGCTGTACTCCGGGTCGATGTCGCGGCCGTCCAGCGCCCGGGTGAGCAGCGACCGCTGGGGGTGACTGCTCGCCTCCTCCGCGCTGATCCGGCCCTCGTCGACGAGCATCTGGACGTACGTGTCGTCCTTGGTGATCTGCGCGAACTCGCCGTTCCGCAGGAGATAGGCGCGCGAGTCGCCGATGTGGACCATGCCGAGCTTGCTGCCCGAGAAGAGGGTGGCGGTGAGCGTGGTGCCCATCCCCTCCAGCTGTGGGTTGGCGTCCACGGTGTCGCGGAGTTGTTGGTTGGCGGTGCCCACGGCGGAACGCAACGCGTCGACGAGGGCGTCCCCGGGGACGTCCTCGTCGAGTGGCGCCATGGCACCGATGACGATGTTGCTGGCGACGTCACCGGCGGCCATGCCGCCCATGCCGTCGGCGACGGCGAGCAGCCGCGGCCCGGCGTAGACGGAGTCCTGGTTACCGTCTCGGATCAGACCGCGGTCGCTGTGGGCCGCATAGCGCAGGGTCAAAGTCATGGCCGTAATTCGAGGGAGGTGCGGCCGATCCGGATCGGCACGCCGAGGGGGACGGGGGTCGGTCCGGTGACCTTAGCGCGATCCAGGTAGGTGCCGTTAGTCGATCCGAGGTCCTCGACAAACCACTGCCCGTCGCGCGGCACCAGCCGGGCGTGTCGCGCTGACGCGTAGTCGTCGGTGATGACCAGCGTCGAATCCTCGGCCCGGCCGATGGTGATCTGCGACTCGCCGAGGGTGATCCGGGTGCCGGCCAGCTGGCCGGCGGTGACCACCAGCTGGTGCGCGGCTCTGCCCCGCTTCACCTTCGCCGGCCTCGCCGCCTGCCCGGTCGAGGCCCCGACCGCGCGCGGCGCGGCCACCAGCCGACCCGACCGGGCCCCCGCGAAGAGATCTCGACGGATCACCCCGACCACCGTGAACACGAAGATCCACAGCAGGATGAGGAACCCGAACCGGGCGACGGTGATGACGAGTTCCGGCAAGGCGGATCAGCCGTCCACGCGGAAGGTCAGGGTGGTCGTGCCCAACTGGATCATGTCGCCCGGGTTGAGGGCGACCGCGGAGACGCGCTGGCCGTTGACCATCGTGCCGTTGGTGGAGCCGAGGTCGGTCAGCACGACCTGGCCGCCGTCGAAGTCGAGCCGGGCGTGCCGCCGCGAGATGCCGACGTCGGGCAGGCGCAGGTTGGCCTGGTCGCCGCGGCCGATCACGGTCGAGCCCATCTGGAGCGGGTACGTGCGGCCGTCACCGGAGACCAGCCGGACGTTGCGACCGCCGCCGTGCCCCGGCGGCGGGCCGTAGCCGCCACCCTGGTCGTACGACGGGTAGGCCGGGCCGGCGTCGTAGCCGCCGGGCGCGGAGACCGGGGCGACGTCGCCGCCGGTGTAGACCTCGGCGGTGACCCGGAACATCCCGGTGTCCAGCCCTTCGCCACGCTCGACCTCGACGATCACGTCGCCGTAGACCGTCCAGGCCTGCTCGCCGATGAACTCCGCCTGCGACTGGGCCAACTCCTGGGCCAGCGCGGCGGCGTACGGCGCCAGCCGACTGTGGTCGTACGGCGAGAGATCGATCACGTAGCGGTTGGGCACCAACGTGCGCCCACCGGCCAGGATCGCCTTGTGCGCCTCGGCCTCCCGCTGCATGGCGTTGAGGATCTCCACGGGGTGGACCACCCCTTTGAAGACCTTGGCGAAGGCCCCCTCGACCAGGCCTTCCAGACGCTTCTCGAAGCGTTGCAGCACGCTCACCGGCTCCTCCTCGGGTTCCGAGGCAATGATGGTATCCGGACACCGCCTCCGCAGCTCACACGCCGCTCGGCCGGCTGCCGGCGGCCCGTTCGTGGCCGGCCCTGCGGTCGTGCTACAGTTTCGTCCGCCACGAACGGTGATCGCTCGTAGCGATGACCGGGAACAGCGTAATATGTCTCGGCACCTGCCGCAGACGGTGGGACCGGGATGAGTTACGGTGTTCCAGGTCAAGGCCACGGGGAAGTGGCGGAATGGCAGACGCGCACGGTTCAGGTCCGTGTGCCCGAAAGGGCGTGGGGGTTCAACTCCCCCCTTCCCCACCATCACGAGGGCTCCGCACATAGCGGGGCCCTCGCGCCATATCGGGGCATGCCGGACGTCACGCTATGCTCCGATGGTTTCCCTGCCCCCTATCGATCAGGAGTGGCGTGTGACTGTCGCGTTGGTGACCGGTTCCGGCGGTCTGATCGGCTCTGAGGCGGCCCGCCACTTCGCGGGCCTCGGTCTCGATGTGGTCGGTATCGACAACGACATGCGGCGGTACTTCTTCGGCGAGGACGGATCGACATCCTGGAGCCTGGATCGGCTCGCCGCCGAACTGGGCAGCGCCTACACCCACTACGCGGTGGACATCCGGGACCGGGACGGCCTGGAGCAGGTCTTCAAGAAGTACGGCTCGGACATCGGCGTCGTGATCCACAGCGCCGCGCAGCCGAGCCACGACTGGGCCGCCAAGGAGCCGTACACCGACTTCGACGTGAATGCCGGCGGCACCCTCAATGTGCTGGAGAACACCCGCCGGCACGCCATCGAGGCGCCCTTCATCCACTGCTCGACCAACAAGGTCTACGGCGACCGCCCGAACAGCCTGCCCCTGGTCGAGCTGGAGACCCGGTACGAACTGCCCGAGGATCACCCCTACCACCAGGGCATCACCGAGGACATGTCGATCGACGAGTCGCTGCACTCGGTCTTCGGCGCCTCGAAGGTCGCCGCCGACGTGATGGTCCAGGAGTACGGCCGGTACTTCGACATGAGGACCGCCTGCTTCCGGGGCGGCACGCTGACCGGCCCGGCCCACTCGGCGGCCGAACTGCACGGCTTCCTGGCCTACCTGATGCGCTGCGTCATGGAGGGCCGGACGTACAACCTCTTCGGTTACAAGGGCAAGATGGTCCGGGACGCGATCCACTCCCGGGACGTGCTGACCGCCTTCGAGGCGTTCTTCCGCGAGCCACGGTCGGCCCAGGTCTACAACCTGGGTGGCGGCCGGCATTCGAACACCTCGCACATCGAGGCGTTCCGGATCGCCGAAGAGATCACCGGTCACGAGGCGAAGATCAACTATGTCGAACAGGCCCGCACCGGCGATCACCAGTGGTACGTCAGCAGCATGGCCCGGTTCGAGGAGCACTACCCGAACTGGAAGATCACCTACGACGTGCCGATGATCCTCCGCGAGATCTACGACGCGAACGTCGACAAGTGGGTGCCAAAGGCATGACCACCGGCAGCACCAAGCGGAACGTGCTCGGCGTACTCGTCGACGCGACCGACTACGCCCGGGCGACCGAGGCGGTGGTCGCGGCGGCGCAGGAGCGCCGTCCGCTGGCGCTGACCGCGCTGGCCGTGCACGGCGTGATGACCGGGGTGCTCGACCCGGCGCACAACGCCCGGCTCAACGCGTTCGACGTGGTCACCCCGGACGGGCAGCCGGTCCGCTGGGCGCTCAACCTGCTGCACGGCGCCGGGCTCACCGACCGGGTCTACGGCCCGGAGCTCACCCTCCGGGTGCTCGCCCGGTTCGCCGACGAGGGACTGCCGGTCTACCTGTACGGCTCCACCGAGGCGACCCTGTCCCGGCTGGTCCCGGCCCTCGAGCGGAAGTTTCCGGCGCTGAAGATCGCCGGAGTCGAGCCGTCCAAGTTCCGGTCCCTGCAGCCGGGCGAGGATGTCGAGATCGCCGACCGGATCAAGGCCAGCGGCGCCCGGCTGGTCCTGGTCGGGCTGGGCTGCCCGCGCCAGGAGGTCTTCACCTACGCCATGCGCCCGCTGCTGGACATGCCGCTGATGGCGGTCGGCGCGGCGTTCGACTATCACGCCGGCCTGCTGCGCAACCCGCCGCCGTGGATGCAGCGGGCCGGGCTGGAGTGGTTCTGGCGGCTCGGGCTGGAGCCGAAGCGGCTCTGGCGCCGGTACGTGATCCTCAACCCGGCCTACCTGGCCCGGCTGACCGCGCAGAAGACCGGCCTGTGGAAGGCGGCCCCGCCGGCACCGGCCACCCAGCGCCCCGCCGGCTTCGACGTCTGACGCCGGAATCGGTCCGCCGGCACCTCGTGCAGGAGCCGGCAACGACGCCCGGCGGCCACCGAGAGGTGACCGCCGGACGCCGGTGGGAAGGTTGGCTCAGGAGACGTTGACCGCGGTGTCGTCGATCACGAACGACGTCTGCAGGGAGATGTCCTCGCTGCCGGTGAACTTCAGCGTGACGGTCTGCCCGGCGTACGCGGCCAGGGAGAACGACTTCTGGCTGTACCCGGCGGCCTTGTTCAGGTTCGAGTAGGTGGCCAGGGTCGCCAACACCGTGCCGGAGGAGTTGAGCACCTGCACCCGCAGCGTGTCGTACGCCGTGGTGGTGGTCGACTCGGCGCTGTCGATGTGCAACCAGAAGCTGAAGTTGTACGACGAGCAGCCGGCCGGCAGGCTCACCGACTGCGACAGCGTGTCGGTGTGGGTGGTGCCGTAACCGTCCAGCCAGGCGTTCCAGGTGCCACCGTGGGTCGGCTGGCCACTGGCGCCGTACTGGCCGATAACCCCGGACGAGGCCGCCCAGACCGTGTTACCCGACTCGAAGCCGGGGTTACCCAGCTTCTGCCCGGCACCCGTGCAGCCACCACCGCTGCCCACGGTGAGCGTGTAGGTGGCCGTCTTCGTGCCCGACGCGGCCGTACCGCTGATCGTCACCGGGTAGCTGCCGGCCGGGGTGCTGGTCGACGTGGTGATGGTGAGGGTGGAGGAGCCGCCGGAGGTCACCGTGGCCGGGTTGAACGAGGCGCTGGCACCGGTCGGCAGGCCGCTCGCGGAGAGGCTGACCGACTGGGCCGAGCCGCTGGTGGTGGCGGTGCTGACGGTGGCCGTCACCGAGCCGCCCGGTGCGGTGGAGCCGGACGTCGGCGACACCGAGACGGAGAAGTCGTTGGTCGGCGTGCCGTTGACCACGTAGAGCAGCTTGTTGGGTGAGCCGGTCCCCGGGTCGGTCACCACGCCACTGGTGGCGTTGTTCACCAGGTAGTCGCGGACCTGCTGCGGCGTCCAGGACGGGTTGGCGCTGGCCACCAGCGCCGCCGCGCCGACCACGTGCGGGGTCGCCATCGACGTACCGCTGATCGTGTTGCTGGCGGTGTCGCTGGTGTTCCAGGCGGAGGTGATCGACGAGCCCGGCGCGAAGATGTCCAGGCAGGTGCCGATGTTGGAGAACGACGACCGCGCGTCGGTGCTGGTCGTCGAGCCGACCGTGATCGCCTCGGTGACCCGGGCCGGTGAGGTGTTGCAGGCGTTCGCACCGCTGTCGTTGCCGGCCGCCAGGCCGTAGGTGATGCCGGCGTTGACGGAGTTGCGCACCGCCGTGTCGAGGGTCGTGTCCACGCCGCCACCGAGGCTCATGTTGGCCACCGCGGGCTTGACCGCGTTCTGGGTCACCCAGTTGACACCGGAGACGACCCCGGCGGTGGTGCCGCTGCCGGCGCAGTTGAGCACCTTGACCGCGATCAGCTGCACGCCCTTGGCCACCCCGTACGACGAGCCGCCGACGGTGCCCGCGACGTGGGTGCCGTGGCCGTTGCAGTCAGTGTTGTTGCTGTCGACGGTGTTGGTGCCCCAGCTGGCCCGGCCGCCGAAGTCGCTGTGCGTGGTCCGGATGCCGGTGTCGATGATGTACGCCCGGACGTTGGTGGCCGTGTTCGGGTAGGTGTACGAGCTGTTCAGCGGCAGGTTCCGCTGGTCGATCCGGTCCAGGCCCCAGGACGGCGGGTTGGTCTGGGTGCCGGCGATCGAGATGACGTGGTTCTGTTCCACGTACGCCACTGCGGGATCGGCGGCGATCCGCGCGGCGGCCGGTGCACCGACCCGGATCTCGAAGCCGCGCAGCGCGGCCGTCCAGGTCCGCGCGACGGTGCCGCCGTGCCGGGCGGTCAGCCGCTGCGCGGTGTCGCCGACGCCCGTCGCGGCGACGGCGCTGTCCTTGAAAACGACGAGGTAGCTGTCGGCCACCGCGGTGGCACCGCCACCGTTCCGGATCACTCCGCGGGGTTCGGCGGCCAGTGCGGGCGTGGCCGCCGTGATCATTGCCAAGGCGGTTACGCCGACGAGTACGGACCTGTGTGGGAGAACCATCTCCCTACCTCCCTCCGACCGGCGCAGGTCGGCCCGCCGGGGACAGGCAGATCGACGTCGACCGATCGAGAAGAGGCTAGATCGAAGTGTCGCCAATGTGAAGATGTCGAATTCTCAATAACGCTGATGGGATGGCCCCTACGGGACGAGGTACGGGGCCAACCGGGGTCGTGCCCCGATTCGATGCCGGCCGAACTGGGCAAAGCTGAGAGACATGGACGACCATCTCGCCGTGCTGCTCCCCGTCGCCGCCACCTGGCTGGCCGCCGGGGTCGTCGCGGACGGACTGCCCCGGCTGGACCGCGCCCGCGCCCTGCGCCGACGTACCGGATGGTTGTCCGGGCTGACCCTGGCCGGCCTGGTGCTGACGGCGGCGGTGCTGGTCCTGGGCCTGCAGAGCGCCGGGACGACGCCGATCGACCGGGCCGCCGGCGGCCTCACCCTCGCCGCGGCCCCGGCGCTGGTCGTCGCGGTCTGCACGCTCCGGCGGGTACGGCGGCTACGGGCCGGCGCGGGTGCCTTCACCGCCGCACCGGACACCCCGGCCCCGCACGGGCTGCGCGCCGCCGCGGCGCACCCGCTGATCGGGCTTCCGCTCCAGGTGACCGCGCTCGCCGTCGTCCCGGCCGTGATCTCGGCCGGGGGCGTCGACCTGCTCGCGACCCCCGCCGTGGCCGGCCCGGCGATCACCGTCGGCGTGCTCGGCGTCCTCGCCATCGGGGTACGCCACGCGTTGCGGCACAACCGGCTCGCCGAGCAGGCGCAGCCGCTGGCCACGATGCCGGCGCAGCCGCCGGCGACACCGACGCCGGCGGTCCCGGTGTCAGCGCGAGCGGCTGGCCCCCTGCACGTATAGCAGTTCGAGGATCGCCCGGGTCGCCTCGAACCAGCGGTCCAGCCAGCCGGGCGGCGGCACGCTGCCGCGCGGGGGCAGTTCCATCAGCAGGCCGCGCAGCAGCGGGTGGTCCGCCAGGGACTCGGCCGGCTCCAACGGCCAGCCGGTCGGCGGGAACGACGGTTCGGTGAGCGGGTTCGGATCCAGCGACGGCAGGGAGAGCGGCGGGGAGCTCTGCTCCGGGGCGTCGCCTTCCCGTCCCCCGACCTCGGCGTCGGTGGAGACCACCTCGGTGAGGACGGTGTCCCGACGCGCCCCGCGGTACTTGCCTCCGAACCGCTCCGGCTTGCCCGGGCCGTTGGTGAGGTTCTCTGAACCGATCGTCGTCATCCGTCTCGCCTGCCTCGTTCGGTTGCCGATCTGTGCGGTTCAACGAGGCGGAACGGAACTGGCGACGGGCGGCCGGAGTGGGCCGGCTCGGAACACGGAATGGTCCCGCCCGGCGACGCTGCCGGGCGGGACCATGCACGCGGTCCGGGTCGCCGGATCAGTCCCGGACGAACACACCGTCCCTGGCGCCGGCGACGAAGGCGTGCCAGTCGCCCGGGGCGAAGACCAGGGCGGGGCCCGTCTTGTCCTTCGAGTCCCGGACGCCGATCGCCCCGGTCACGTATGCGACCTCCACGCAGTTGTCACAGTTCGGCCCGCTCTTGGAGCTCTTGAACCAGGTCGCCTGCGTCAGGTCCACGGGGAACTCCTTGGTCGCCATTTCCACAGTGGCTCCTCTGCCAGTTTTGCGATGTGTGCGATTGATTCCTCCGGGCGAATGGCTGCTGCTCGGATGTGATCGAAGATGAAGCTGTACTTCTGCAGTTCGTCACTCTTCTCCAGGAAGAGCCCACCCGTGGCGTTCTCCGCGTACACGACATCGGGATCACTCGGTTCGGGGAAGCTGAGGATCGTGAAGGTCCCGTCCATGCCGGCGTGTGCGCCCGCCTCGAAGGGCAGGACCTGCAACGTCACGTTCGGCAGTTCGGCCACCTCCACCAGCCGGGTCAGCTGGCCACGCATCACCGCGTCGCCGCCGACCGGCCGGCTCAGCACCGCCTCATCGAGCACCACCCACAGATCGACCGGATCGTCCTGAGTCAGCAACGACTGACGACCGAGGCGGACACGGACACGTTGTGCGACCTCCTCGGCGGTGAAGTCGGGCCGGGCGGCCCGGATCATCGCCGAGGCGTACTCCTCGGTCTCCAGCAGGCCCGGCACGACCTGCTGCTCATACGCCCGGATCGAGCTGGCCGCCGCCTCCAGCCCCACGTACGCCCCGACCAGCACCGTGCTGTACGGGTGCCACCATCCCTTCTGCCGCGCCTCGCGAGCGATCTGCACCAGCTCGTCGCTCTCGGCGCCGACCACCCCGTAGATGCGGAGCATGTCCCGCACGTCGCGGGGCGTGGCCGTGGTGTGGCCGGTCTCGATCCGGGAGATCTTGGAGGCCGAGCACTCCAACTGCTCGGCGACCACCTCGATGGTGATGCCGGCGGCCTCCCGCTGGCGGCGGAGTTCCGCCCCCAGCCGTCGACGCCGGATGGTCGGGCTGCGCCGCTCGCTCACGACGCCGCTCCGCGGCCCGCTGGACGGGGATGCTGACTGCTCGTGCTCACGCTGCCGCCTCGCTCCACCCCGCGGCGTCGCGACGCACCGCGCCGCCGAGCATCACGGTTCGCTCGATCCGCTCGCTCACCCGACCACCTCCGGTCGATCGCGCCCGATGCGACACCCGCTGGGGCGCGGCCGTCGTACGGCGGGCGGTCGTTCGCGGCAGGGGGTGATGCCGGTCGTCGACCGGCCGCGACGGGCGAAACCGGCGTCCAGTGTGCCGTTTGGATGGCACGCGCTTCAAGCGTCCCGTTCACGTGTCCTGCTCGCGTATCGGCAAAACTCGACGTGCAACTTGCATGAAGCACGCCGCTGGTGCACTCTGTCGATATGGCACGGGTTACTCACCGTCTTCGCATGATCTCCCGGCGTGGTGATCCCACGAGGGGTGGGACGGCGGGAGGGGAGCCGTCCCGCGCCTCGCGACCTGCCCCGGGGTGAAGACCCCGCCGCTGCACGCCAGCTTGGCTGCGGCGGTGGGAGCGGTAACCGGGAGCAGCCGGGTGATGGTCGGGCGTCGACCCGTGACCGCGGGTACGACCCGACCAACACCGACCACCTGATCAGCCGGCCCACGCGGCAGGACCCCGTCACCGGGCCGGAGATGTCCCCCAGATCAGCTTCCCCGCCGGCTCCCCGCCGGCCGATCCTCCCAGGAGCCCATGTGCTTCCCCGCTCCGGTGACGTACTGCACGTGACTCGCGCGGCGAGTGTCCAGTTCCTCCGACCGATCATGTTCCGGGTGATCCGGGTGCTCGACTGGCCGACCTACGACGGTTGGCTCTGGCTCGACGGCTACGAGTTGAACGCGGCGGGGGACGCGGTCAACCGGCGGTCGATCTTCGTACAGCAGGCGGGGCTGCGGCAGCTCCAGGCCGCGCCGGCGCCACGGCCCCACACCGTACGGACCCGACGGCCGGTCGTCCGGACTCCGGTCCGGGTCGGCTGACCTCCCGATTGCCGGGTCGCGGCAGCTACCGCCGCCATAGAATCGGTACGCCCACCCCGGCGAAGTCTCCACCCCGCGCGTCCCGGACCCTGAACCTGGGATGGTCATGGTCAATCTGCCCGCCGCGCGGCGGCACCACCGGTCCCGTATCGGCTACACCTTCGGACTCCTGACGCTCCTCGGCGCCGCGACCGTACTCGCGCTCGTGGTCCGCCACCCCGCCTTCTCCTCCACCGACCAGTTGACCGAGCCGCAACCGGCTCCGGAGATCACGGTGGTCGGGGAGGGCAGCGCACCGCCCGCCGACCCGGAGGCGGAGCCGGGCTGGGCCGGTACGCCCCGGGCCGGCGCCTCGGGGGCCGGCGCCGGTGCACCGACCACCCCGGATCGGGCGGGAGGCGGCGCCGGCGAGGGCGTACTGGCCGGCGCGGATGGCATGCCGAACGCGAGGGACCTCAGCCGGTCGCTGTTCTACTCGGGGCTGCTGGGCCTCGGCATCTCACTGGCCGGCCTGGGCCTGATCTGCACCAGACGCCGGCAGTGGTGACGCTCAGGGGGTGGGGGTGGCCGTCGGGCCGGGTGTCGGGGTCGCGGTGGCCGTGGTCGGCGCGCCGGCCCTCGCCACCACGACCGTGACCTGATCGTCTGCGGAGACCAGCTCACCGGCGGCCGGGTCAGTCTCGATCACCGTGCCGGCGGGCCGATCCGACGGCCGGCGCACCACGCGGTAGTCCACATTCAGCCGGTCGAGGACCGCCCGGGCGGCGTCCTCCGGCAGCCCGACCAGCGGCGGCACCGGCACCCGGGCGGGAGCGGTGGTGGGCGGAGTGGTCGGTGGCGACGTGCTCGGCGCGGTGGTGGTCGGTGCCGCGCTGGTCTCCGGCGCGCTGCTCGAGGTGGCCGAGGGTACGGGAGGCGGCCCGGAGTTCCGCTCCGCCGCGGTGAGCGCCAGCCAGACACCCAACCCGATCAGCGCGATCAGCACCAGCGCCAGGATGCCGAGCAGGATCGGCATCCACCAGCGGCGCCCGGACTGCTCCTCGGCGTACCACTCCGTGCCGGGCTCGGGGTAGCCGGCGGGGCGCGGCGGGGGCACCCCGGCCCGGCCGGACCAGGCCGGCGCGGCGGCCAAGGGCTCCTGCCAGGCGGTCGCGTCCGCGCCACCGCTCCGATCCGGCGGCAGGGGCCGGGTGGCGTCGTCGTTCCCGGCGGGTGGCTCCTGGCGGTCGTCGCTCATCGGCACGTCCTTTCCCCACCGGGACGGGCGCCCTGGCCCTCGATCGTCCACGGTAACGGTCGGCCGCACCATCGGCCCGGATCAGCGCGGCGAGCCGGCCGTCACGGTGCCGGGGGCGGGGTGGCAGTCGGCCCCGCCGACGGGTCGTCGCCACAGGTGAGGGCGACCTGGTCGTTCCACCGGGCCGAACTGCCGGCGGCCGGGTCCTGGGCGGTCACCGGGCCCCGGCGACCGGTGCGGTAGTGCGGATACAGTCCCGCCGCGACCAGGTCGTTCGCCGCGTCGCCGCAGTCCTGGGCGATCAGGTCGGGCACGGGCACCGCCGGCGGCGGACCGGCGACCCAGAGGGTGACGGTGACGCCGCGCCGGACCGGCGTACCGGGCGCGGGGCTGGTGCGCTCGACGTTGCGGCCGGAGCCGGTGCCGAAGACCAGCCGCCAGCCGAGCTTCCGGTCGTGCAGTTCCCGCCGGGCCTGCACGAAGTCGGTGCCCACCAGATCGGGGACGGTCAGCCCGGCCGGGGTGGTGGTGCGGGTGCCGGACGGGCTCCGCTCGGGCTTGCTGGGCGTGGCCTCGGTCGGCGTACGGTCGCTCGACGCGGGTGCGCTGGTGCCGGCCGTGACCGGTGGCGTGGGCGGATCGGCGTCCCCGGCGAGGATCCATCCGCCGCTCGCCCCGATCACCGCCAGCAGGACCACCGCCAGGCCACCACCGAGGAACAACCTCGTCCGGTCCGGTCCGGGTTCGCCGGCCAACCCGGGTTGCCGGCCCAGGTACCCGTCGTCCGTCATCGCCTCCACCGCCTCAATCACGGGCGACCGTATCCGGCGCCGCCAAGTCCACCCGCGGCAGATCGAGCTCCGTCAAGACTCGCCGCGTCGACCTTGGGACGCTACGCTCCCCGACATGGCCAGACGGGGCTGGGGAGGATCGACCGCCACCGCGCTCGGCGTCGCCGCCGGTACGGGGGCGGCTCAGCTGGGCTTCGGCTACGGGCTCGGCATCATCAACTGGGCACCGGCCGCGACCGGCCGGGTCGAGGCGGCCTGGGTGGCGAGCCTCGCCTGGGCCACCTGGATCTCCGCCACCTCGGTGATCGCCGGGGCGGTCTGCGCCCACCGGCTGCGCGGGACGGCCGACGAGGAGCCGGACGGGACGCCGCGGAAGTTCGGCCTGGCCCTCGCCGCCGCGGTCGGCGCGCTGATCACCGTACTGCTGGTCGCCGTACCGGCCCGGGCGGCCCGGGTGCCGGACACCTCGTCGCCGCAGGCCGTCGCCGCCGGGTACGCCCTCGCCGGGATGCTGCTCGGTCTGCTGCTCGCAACCTGGGCGCTGCACACCCGGGCCGCTGCCGCCAACCTCGTCGCCACCACGAGCTGGCTCTGGCTGCTCGCCGTGGTGTCGGTGCTGGACGGGGTACTGTCCGGCCGTGGCCTGGGCACCGCCCAGCTCGGCATCTGGCAGATCAGCGCGGACAGCGAACGCTTCTGGATCCGGGACTACTTCTACTGGCCCGGTGCCCTGCTCGCGCTGGGCTCCGCCCTGGTGATCGGCGCGCTGGCGGCCCGGCGTACCGCCCGGGTGGCGGAGCAGCGGGTCGGCGCGGCAGCCTCCGGGGCGGCCGGACCGCTCCTGGTGGCGCTGGCGTACCTGCTGGCCGTGCCGAGGCTCGCGGCGATCGCCGCCGAGCAGATGTCCGCCCACCTGATCGCCCCGTACGCCCTGATCGCGGGAGTCGGGGGTTCGGCCCTGGTGGCCGCGCTGGCCCAGCGGGCCGACCGCCGGGCCGCCGCGCGCACCGCGGCGATCGTGCCCCGGCAGCGCACCGGTGAGCCGGACGACCTCGCCCCGCCGGCCGTCGAGGCGCGCCCGGCCGTCGAGGCGGGCCCGGCCGTCCCGGTGGTCCCCGCCGACGTGCCGGGATCCGCCGAGGCGATGCCCGGGGACGGGCAGCCGGCCGGGCCACCGGAGGACGGCACCTCGGCGCGGGCTCCCGGCGCGACCCGCCGTGGCCGGGCGGTCCCGCCGCAGCGGACGCCGGCGCAGGCCGGAGGGAGCGAGCCGGGGGCCACCCGCACGGACGCCGGGGACGGCCCCGCACCGGGCGAGGTCACGAGCCGCAGCGCGGAGGGCGGCTCGCCGACCGCCGGGGCCAAGTCCCGCCGCCGCAGCCGCTGATTTCTCACCGCGATCTGCTGGCCGGCCCGGCGGACGTCGCCGCCGGTCGGGCCGTGCACCGGCCTGCGGTCGGCGGACCCGGAATGCCGGGCCGGCCGGGCCCACGCCGGGGGGTGGTCAGTCGACCGGCCAGGTGTGCACGGGCTCGTTGCTGCGCTGGAGTTCGGCGTAGCGCTGGAGCATGTGGCGCAGCGCCGCCTCCCGATCCATGCCCCGGTGCCGCTCGGCCGCCCACACCGTCTCCGTCTGCCAGGCGGCACCGTTGCGCCCGGTACGGCAGCGCTGCTCGATCACGCCGAGGAGGCGGTCGCGCTCGACCGGGGCGACGCCGAACCGGTCCAAGCCCTGCGCTGCCTTGGGCAGCAGGACATCGAGCACGAGCTTGGTCACCGGCACCTCGCCGAGCCGGGGCCAGTGCAGGACGGCGTCCATCCCCCGCCGCGCGGCGGCGTGGAAGTTCTCCTCGGCCGAGCTGAAGGTGAGCTGACTCCAGATGGGACGGTCGGCCTCGGCGAGGCTGCGGGCGAGTCCGAAGTAGAAGGCGGCATTGGCGAGCATGTCCACCACGGTCGGCCCGGCCGGGAGTACACGGTTCTCCACCCGGAGGTGGGGGCGGCCGTCCATGATGTCGTAGACCGGCCGGTTCCACCGGTAGACCGTGCCGTTGTGCAGCCGCAGCTCGCCCAGTTTGGGCACCCCGCCGGCGTGCAGCACCTCGACCGGGTCCTCGCTTTCGCAGATGGGCAGCAGCGGCGGGAAGTAGCGGACGTTCTCCTCGAACAGGTCGAAGATTGACGTGATCCAGCGTTCCCCGAACCACACCCGGGGGCGTACGCCCTGGGCCTTGAGCTCGTCGGGCCGGGTGTCGGTGGCCTGCTGGAAGAGGGCGATCCGGGTCTCCGCCCAGAGCTGCCGGCCGTAGAGGAACGGCGAGTTCGCGCCGACCGCGGTCTGCGGGCCCGCGATGGCCTGGGAGGCGTTCCAGTAGTCGGCGAAGCTGTCCGGCGCGACCTGGAGGTGGAACTGGAGGCTGGTGCAGGCCGCTTCGGGGGCGATCGAGTCGTTGTGCGTCTGCAGCCGCTCGACACCGCGGATGTCCAGCTCGAAGTCCTCGCCCCGCGCGCCCACGATCTGGTCGTTGAGCGCCCGGTAGCGCTCGTCGGTGGAGAGGTTGTCGGCGATCAGGTGCCGCTCGGTGAGCGTGGGCAGGATGCCGACCAGCACTATCTTGGCGTCCGACCGGCTGGCCCGCTCGTCGGCGCGAGCCAGGCTGTTGCGCAGGTCCCGCTCGTAGTCGCCGAAGCCGGTGCCCTCGATGAGCCGCGGCGGGGCGTTCAGCTCGAGGTTGAACTGGCCGAGCTCGGTCTGGAAGAGCGGGTCGGCGATGTCGGCGAGGATCTTCTCGTTGCGCATCGCCGGCTCGGCGGCGGAGTCGACCAGGTTGAGCTCGATCTCCAGCCCGGTCATCGGCCGGTCGGCGTCGAAGCCGAAGTCGTCCAGCATCAGCGCGAAGACGTCCAGGCACCGCCGGACCTTCTGCCGGTAGCGGACCCGGTCCTCCCGGGAGAAGGCGCCCTGCTCGACGTCTCTGCCCATCTGTCCTCCCGGCGCGAGGCGCAACGGAACCGTACCGTCCCGAAACGCATTGTGAACCATTCACGTTAAGTGCGCCCCGGCTGACGGAGCCAGGGGCGGGGCCCAGGTCGAGACTCCTACCCAGGTCACACCCCGCCGCACCGCCGGCAACCTGTGAACGGGACGTGACAAATCGCACCTCTTCGGCCGACGACGAAACGGGCCCGTGCCGTCGGGTGACGACACGGGCCCGTGGGGTCGTACGGGGAGATCAGGCCTGGCGGATGGCCTCGCCCTCGATCTCGATCTTGATCTTCTTGCCGACCAGTACGCCGCCGGTCTCCAGGGCGACGTTCCAGGTGAGACCGAAGTCCTCGCGGTCGATCTCGGTGCTGGCGGAGAAGCCGAAGATGTCCTGGCCGAACGGGCTGCGGCCGACGCCCTCGAACTCGACCTCCAGCTCCACCGGGCGGGTGACGTCGCGGATGGTCAGCTCGCCGGAGAGCACGAACTCGTTGCCGTTCCGCGACTTCACGCCGGTGCTGCGGAACTCCAGGGTCGGGAACTTCTCGACATCGAGGAAGTCGCCGCTGCGCAGGTGCCCGTCCCGGTCGGCCTGCGTGGTGTCGATGCTGGCCGCCTGGATGGTGGCGGTCACCGCGGACTGCATCGGGTCCTCGGCCACGGTGATCGTGGCGGTCGCGTCGCCGAACTCACCGCGTACCTTGCTCACCATCATGTGGCGGGCGACGAAGCCGACCCGCTTGTGAGCCGCGTCCAGCAGGTAGGTGCCGGCAGCCGGGATGGTGAGACCCTCCCAGTCGCGGGTAACCGCTTCGGTGCTGCTGGTCATGGTGCTGTCCTCCAGGGAGATTGTTGAGTAGTCCAACGACTGACTAAGCAACTATAGGCACGACAACATTCCCTATGTCAAGTACTGCTAGGATGGTGGCGTGGACCAGAACGTGTTCGACGATCCCCGGATCACCGCCGTCGGCCTCCTCGTCGAGGCGCACGCCGGGCTGTCGGCCCGGTTCGCCGCCCAGTTCGAGGAACACGGCCTCTCCCCGGTCGAGTTCGAGGTGCTCACCCGACTCGCCCGCTCACCCGGCAACCAGCTCCGGATGACCGACCTCGCGGCCCAGACCTCCCTGTCCACCAGCGGCGTGACCCGGGTGGTCGACCGGATGGAGCGCGACGGCCTGATCCGCCGCCGGGCCTGCCCCTCCGACCGACGCAGCTCGTACGCGGTGGTCACCGCCGCCGGCCTGACCCGGCTGGACGAGACCCTGCCCGGGCACCTGCAGATCATCGAGCAGTGGTTCACCGGCCAGCTCGAACCGGTAAAGCTGGAGGCCCTCCTGGACGGGCTGCGCCGGGTGCGTGACGCGGTCCACCCGGGGGCGACCGCTGGGAGCAGCGAGCCCGCACCCGCTCCCGCCGGCTGCTGAGCCGGCCCGGGCGATCACCGGCAGAAAGACCGGCAGAACCGGCTAAGCGACCGAACATACCCCTCAAGCGGTCGCAAATCACCCACGCGTCGCGGATAGGGTTCCAGTGCAGCGGGGGCGCACCGGGGGGTGCCGGCGCGAGCGGATGAGCGAGGGGCAACACCAGGGGGCTACTTCGCTCGCGCCACCCCCGCGCCCTCCCGTGCGAGCAACCCGGCGGCGCAACCCCAGCGGTCGACCGTCGGTCAGCGCCGGCGGATGCCGAGGGCCCGGCCGGCCACCAACGCGTACAGCAGGTCCTCTTCCCGGGGCAGCAGGCTGATCCCGTTGGCTCGGCGAGCCTGGTCGAGCCGATCCAGCACGGTCACGTCGGCCGTGCTCGCCGCCAGCCCCACCAGTGCCTCGATCACGTCCCGCCGATGCTGGCCGGGAGCGGCCGCCTCGGCCGCCGCGGCAAACCATTCCGCCGCCAGCTCACGGTCACCCCGGTGCAACGCGAGCTGGCCCTCGATCAGCGCGCAGACCGCGTCCTCCGGCCGGGTGTGCTCCGCCGCGACACCGGCCCGGTCCGCGTGCCCGGCGCCGGACGGCCGCCGCTGCGCCGGCACCGGAACCGCGGGCCGCAGTTCGGCGAGCACCTCCAACGCCTCGTCTCCGCGTCCCGCCTGGGCGAGCGCCAACCCGACCGTGCCGAGCACTCGGCGGCGCCGCCCCGGGTCGCCCAGCTCGGTCAGCGCCGCCGCCACCCGCCGCCCCTGCTCCACGGCGTCGGCGTACCGGCCTTCCAGGCGGGACACCTCGGCGAGGTTGGCCCGGGCCAGCAGCCGCAGCCGCTGCTCACCGGACTGCGCGGCCAGCCGGTCCACGGTAGCCAGCCGGCGCCGCGCCCCGGCCAGGTCGCCCACGCGTACGTCGTGCCAGGTCAGGCACGTCTGGGCGAATGCTGTCTCGCGTACCCGGCCGTGCCGGGTGGCCAGCTTCAGCACCGCCTCGGCCTGCTCCCGGGCCTCGTCGTGTGCCCCCGCCGCGGGCAGCAGCATGCCGAGCACCAAGCGGCTCCACAGCTCGCCGGTCACCTCCCCGGCCTCGCGAAAGGCGGCCAACGCGGTCCGTGCCGCCGGCACCTCCTCCGCGCCCGCGCCGTGCTCGGCGGCCAGCCGGGCCGAGCCGATCAGCGCCCAGGCCCGCAGTACCGGGTCGGCGTCGGCGGTACGCGGGTCGTCCAGCAACCGGCGCAGCCACCGCCGCCCGGAGACGTCCCGCCCACGCAGCCGCCACCACCGGGGCAGGGCCGCTGCCAGTCGCAGCGCGACCACCGGATCGTCGTCGGCGGCGTGCGCCAAGGCGACGGTGATGTCGCTGGTCGCCTCGTCCAGCAGGTGCACGGCGGCGGAGGGCTCCACGCCGAGCAGGTCCGGTGCGTTGCGGACCACCAGCCCGGTGACGACGAGCGCGTGCCGGCGCCGGATCCGGGCCAGCTCGCCCTCGGCCGCGGCCTGCTCGGCGGCGAAGTCGCGTACCGCGTCCAGCAGTCGGAACCGGAACGGGCCGGTGCCCCGGACGCTGAGCAGGCCGAGTTCGAGCAGCCGGTCCAGCAGCGGGACGGCGTCCGCCCGCGGCCCGCCGTCGGCCAGCAGGTCCTCGGCCAGCTCCACCGACCACCGGTTGCGGAAGGCGGAGAGCCGGCGCAGCGCCGCCCGGTCGGCCGACGCGAGCAGGTGGTAGCTGGTCGCCACCGCCTCGCGCAGGGTCACCATGCCGGTGGCGCGGTCGACCGGCGCCCAGCCTGTGGGGCCGCTGGTGGCAAGGTCGAGGACGCGGTCGCCGTACCGGTCGAGCAGCTCGGTGACGTCGAGGATCCGACCGCGCGCGGCCATCAGCTCGATGGCGAGCGGGAGACCGCCGAGCCGCCGGACCAGCGCGGCGAGCGCCGGCAGCTCGGCCGGAGTGGGCGGTTCGCGGCGCACCTGGGCGAGCCGGGCGCTGAACAGCGCCGCCGCCGGCCAGCGGGCCAGCGCCGCCGGGTCCGCCGGCAGCACCCCGGCCGGCGGGACGTCGAGCGGCGCGACCGGCCGGACCAGCTCGCCCGGGAGGCCGACCGGACGTCGGCCGGTCACCAGCACGCGCAGCCCGGGTGCCGCGGTGACCATCGTCCGCAGCGCCTCGGCCACCAGCCCGGGTGCCCGTTCGACCGCGTCCACGAGCAGCAACGCCGGCCGGCCGGCGAGCCGCCCGGGGAGGTCGGTCAGCCGGTGCACGCCGAGCACCGCGACCGAGGCGGCCAGCACGTCGGTCACGTCGGAGCCCTCGCCAACCAGCACACCGGCCACGCCGGCCGGGTGGTCGGCGGCCACGGCGTACGCGACGGTGAGGGCGAGCGCGGTCTTGCCGACGCCGGCCAGGCCGACCAGGCTCACCACCGGATGGTCGGCGGCGAGCAGGGCGGCCACCTCGACGACGTCCCGGTCCCGGCCGATCAGCGGCACCGGCTGCGGCAGCGCGACCGGCGTACCGCTTCCGGTGATGCCGGAGCCGGTGAGCGGGAGGTGCCGTGCGGCCGGACGCGGCGCGGCGGACGGGGCCGGCCGGGCCGCGGCGAGGAACGCCTGCCGGCGGGTGCCGGTCAGGCCGAGCGCGCCGGCGAGCAGGTCGACGGTGGTGCGCTGGGGCCGCGCGGACCGGCCCCGCTCCAGATCACGGATCGTCCGCACTCCGACGCCCGCCCGCGTGGCCAGCTCGGCCTGGGTGAGGCCGGCGGCGAGCCGGTGCCCGCGCAGCAGATCGGACAGGCCGGTACGACCACCCGTGCTCGGCGAGCGATCATGATCCGGAGTCATGGGGACGAAGACTACGGACGGGGTACGACCCGCCACACCAGATCGTCGCCCAACCGACCGTCGGGCGCCGATATCCGACAGCCGGCCGAGCGCGCAGCTTCACCGGAGAGCGTGGTCATCCGAGGCGGAGTGACCACGCTTTCGCTGAGCGTGCGAAGCCAGCGAGCCGGGGCGAGCCCGCCGTCAGATGCCCAGGTCGCGGGCGATGACCATGCGCTGCACCTCGCTGGTGCCCTCGCCGATCTCCAGGATCTTGGCGTCCCGCCAGAAGCGGGCCACCGGGTACTCGTTCATGAAGCCGTAGCCGCCGTGGATCTGGGTGGCCTCGCGGGCGTTGTCCACCGCGATGGTGCTGGCGTGCAGCTTGGCGATCGCGGCCTGGCGCTTGAACGGCTCGCCGGCGAGCATCCGGGCGGCCGCGTCGTAGTACGCCAGCCGGGCGGTGTGCGCCTTCAGCTCCATGTCCGCGATCTTGAACTGGATCGCCTGGTAGTTGCCGATCGGCTGGCCGAAGGCGTGGCGCTCCTTCGCGTACTTGATCGACTCGTCGACGCAGCCCTGGGCGAGGCCGACGGCCAGCGCGGCGATGGCGATCCGGCCCTCGTCGAGGGTACGCAGGAACTGGGCGAAGCCCCGACCGCGCTGGCCGAGCAGGTTGGCTGCCGGGACCCGGCAGTCGTCGAAGGTCAGTTCATGGGTGTCCGAGGCGGTCCAGCCGACCTTGGAGTAGGCGGGGGCGACGGTGAAGCCGGGCGTACCCGACGGCACGATGATGCTGGACAGCTCCTTCGAGCCGTCCGGCTTCGTCCCGGTGACCGCGGTGACCGTGACCAGCGAGGTGATGTCGGTGCCCGAGTTGGTGATGAACGCCTTCGAGCCGTTGATCACCCACTCGTCGCCGTCCAGCACCGCCCGCGTCTGGGTGCCGCCGGCGTCCGATCCGGTACCCGGCTCGGTCAGCCCGAAGCCGGCGAGCGCCTCGCCGCTGAGCAGCTTCGGCAGCCACTGCGCCTTCTGCTCGTCCGTGCCGAACCGGTAGATCGGCATCGCGCCGAGGGAGACCGCCGCCTCCAGGGTGATCGCCACGCTGGAGTCGACCCGGGCCAGCTCCTCCAAGGCCAGGCAGAGCGCGAAGTAGTCGCCGCCCATGCCGCCGTGCTCCTCGGGGAACGGCAGGCCGAACAGGCCCATCTTGCCCATCTGCCGGACGATCTCGTACGGGAAGGTGTGCTGCTCGTAGTGCTCCGCGATGGCCGGCGCCACCACCTCGCGGGCGAAGTCCCGCACGCTCTCCCGCAGCGCCTCTTGTTCCTCGCTGAGCCGGAAGTCCATCTGATCCTCCTGTGTGGATGGTCCGCCGGGCGCTCGTGACGCCGGGACGGGTCGTGCGGGGCCACGTGCGGCGGTGACCGCACACGGCGCGGGTGTCAGACCGGGGTGACGCCGTGGCGGCGCTTCGAGAAGTGCCGGTCCTTGCCGCGCGCGGCGGCGAACCGGCGGACCAGCTCGGCGCGCAACTCGTGCGGCTCGACGATGGCGTCCACGACGAGCTCGCTGGCGAGCCGGACGATGTCGATGTCCCGCTCGTACTCCTCGCGCTTCGCGCTGACGAAGGCGGCCCGCTCGGCCTCGTCCTCGATCGCGGCGATCTTGTTGGCGTAGACCGCGTTGACCGCGGCCTCCGCGCCCATCACCGCGATCTTGGCGGTGGGCAGCGCGATCGTCGCGTCCGGCTCGAAGCCGGGGCCGGCCATCGCGTAGAGCCCGGCGCCGTACGCCTTCCGGACCACCACGCAGATCTTGGGTACGGTCGCCTCACTGATCGCGGTGATCATCTTGGCGCCGTGCCGGATGATGCCCTGCTTCTCCACGGCGCTGCCGACCATGAACCCGGGCACGTCGGAGAGGAACAGCAGCGGCACGTTGAACGCGTCGCAGAGCTGCACGAACCGGGTCGCCTTGTCGGCCGAGTCGACGAAGAGCACGCCGCCCTTGAACATCGAGTTGTTGCCGACCACGCCGACGACCTCGCCGTTCAGCCGGCCGAAGCCGATGGTCAGTTCCTTGGCCCAGAGCGCCTGGATCTCGAAGAAGCTGCCCTCGTCGAGCAGGCCCTTGACGTACCGGCGCATGTCGAACGCCTGCCGCTCGCTGGCCGGGACCAGCGCGGCCAGGTCGGCCTTCTCGGACGCTTCCACGGCGGGCGCCGCGGGCGGCTGCTGCGTCCAGTTGGCCGGCAGGTAGGACAGGTAGCGGCGGACCACGTCGAGCGCCTCGGCCTCGGTCTTGCAGAGGAAGTGCCCGACGCCGGACTCGGCGCAGTGCACCTTGGCCCCACCCATCGCCTCCAGCGTGGTCTTCTCGCCGGTGACCATCTCGACCATCCGGTCGGAGCCGAGGTACATGCTGGCGTTGCCGTCCACCATGGCCACCACGTCACAGAACGCCGGGATGTACGCCCCGCCCGCCGCGCTCGGCCCGAAGAGGGCGCAGACCTGCGGGATCGAGCCGGAGGCGCGGACCTGGTTCCAGAAGATCTTCCCGGCGCCGCGCCGGCCGGGGAAGAGCTCGACCTGGTCGGTGATCCGGGCCCCGGCCGAGTCGACCAGATACACCATCGGCACCCCGGTGGTGTACGCCCGCTCGATGATCCGGATGATCTTCTCGACGGTACGCGCGCCCCAGCTGCCGGCCTTGACCGTGGAGTCGTTCGCCATCAGGCAGACCGGGCGGCCGTCGATGGTGGCGGTGCCGGTGACGACGCCGTCGGCGGGCAGCCCCTCGGCCAGCGCGTTGGCGTAGAGGCCGTCCTCGACGAATGAGCCCTCGTCGACCAGGAGCGCGACCCGCTCCCGGGCGAAGAGCTTGCCCTTGGCGGCGTTCGCCGCGTGGTACTTGTCCGCACCGCCGGCCTTGGCGCGCTTGCGCAGCTGCTCCAGAGCCTCACCGTCGAGCGTCACGCCGACTCCCTCGCCCACCCGCGCCTCGTGAGCGCGCCCACCGACCTGAACGATCGTTAGGGTAGCGCACGCCGACCAGCTCCGGCGACCCAGCCCGCAGCAGCCACCCGCCCCGCCGGCAGCCGGCCGACCGCACCACCCCGGCGTTGTTGATCAAGGAGTTTGCGTCTGTCCGGGCCCGGATCCAGACGCAAACTCCTTGATCGACGCGTTGCTCAGGCGGGGAGGGGGGTCAGGCGGGTGCGGGGGCCGGCGCGGAGGACGCCGGAGGGGAGCTTCTTGCCGACCAGTTCCTCGGCCAGCTCGGCGGCCTCGATCAGGGCGTCCAGGTCGATCCCGGTGTCGATGTCCATGTCGTGCAGCATGTGCACGGCCTCCTCGGTGGCCAGGTTGCCGCTGGCCCCCGGGGCGTACGGGCAGCCGCCGAGGCCGCCCACACTGGCGTCGAACTCGGTGACGCCCAACTCCATCGCGGTCAGCAGGTTCGCCAGCGCGGTGCCCCGGGTGTTGTGGAAGTGCAGCAGCACGGGGATGTGCGCGTTGCGGTCACGTACCGCGGTGATCAGCTCGCGGACCCGTCGGGGCGTACCCATGCCGGTGGTGTCGCCGAAGGCCACCCGGTCGGCGCCGTCGCGGACGACGCGGTCGACGATGCCGGCGACCCGCTGGGGGTCGACGTCCCCCTCGTACGGGCAGCCGAAGCTGGTCGCGACGATCACCTCGGCCCGGGCGCCCGCGCCGTGCAGCAGGTCGATCAGCTCGGCGATGTCGTCGAGGGACTCCTCGGTGGAGCGGTTGACGTTGCGCCGGTTGTGCGTGTCGCTGGCCGAGACCACCACCTCGATCTCGGTGAAGCTGGCGGCCAGGGCCCGCTGGGCGCCCCGCGTGTTCGGCACCAGCGCGGAGTAGCGCACCCCGTCGACCTTGGTGGCCCGCTGCCACACCTCGTCGGCGTCGGCCATCTGTGGGATCGCCTTGGGATGCACGAAGGAGACGGCCTCGATCCGTCGCACTCCGGTACGGGACAGCGCGTCGAGCAGCCGTACCTTGGCGTCGGTGGGGATGGGCTCCTCGTTCTGGAGTCCGTCCCGGGGCCCGACCTCCCGAATGGAGACGAAGTCCGGCAGTTCCGCCATAAGGGGTCACCTCACTGTGACGGTCTTACGTGATGGGTGCCCTCCAGCATGTCACCCCAGCCGCCAGCCGGGGTTGATCAAGGAGTTTGCGGCAAAATCCCAGCCCGGGCTGACGCAAACTCCTTGGTCAACGAGAAGCGCCGGGGTCAGCGCATGCGGGAGACGATGCCGGTGTCGTAGTCGCCGGAGAGGAACTCCGGGTTCTCCAGCAACTCGGCGAAGAAGGGGAGATTGTTCTTCGGGCCGGCGATCTCGAACTGGGCCACCGCCGCCCTGGCCCGCGCGACGGCCTCCGCGCGCGTCGCCCCGCTGACGATCAGCTTGGCCATGAGGCTGTCGTAGAACGGGGTGACCGTGTTGCCGGCGACGTAGCCGGAGTCGACCCGGACACCCTCGCCGGCCGGCTCGTTCCAGGTGGTGATCGCGCCCGGGCCGGGAAGGAAGCGCTTCGGGTCCTCCGCGTTGATCCGCAGCTCGATGGCGTGCCCGCGCGGCGCGAGCGCGTCCGGGTCGAAGGTCGGGGCCAGGCCGGCGGCCACCCGCAGCTGCTCCTCGACCAGGTCGACGCCGTAGACGTACTCGGTCACCGGGTGCTCGACCTGCAGCCGCGTGTTCATCTCCAGGAAGAAAAATTCTTCGGAGCCGTCACCATCGAAGTCCCGCTGGCGCGGAACCAACAGACACTCGACCGTGCCGGCGTTGCGGTAGCCGACCGCCTCGCCGGCCCGCACGGCGGCGGCCAGGAACCGCTCGCGCAGCTCGGCGGAGACCGCCGGGGACGGGGACTCCTCGACCAGCTTCTGGTTGCGCCGCTGCACCGAGCACTCGCGCTCGCCGAGGGCCACCACCCGGCCGTCGGCCAGGCCGAGGATCTGCACCTCGACGTGGCGTACCCGGGGGAAGTAGCGCTCGATCAGCACCGAGCCGTCACCGAACATCCGCTCGGCGAACGAGCGGACCTTGTCGTACTCCGTGCGCAGCGCGGCCTCGTCGGTGGCCACGCCCATGCCCATGCCACCTCCGCCGGCCGCGGCCTTGACCATCACCGGGTAGCCGATCTCGGCGGCGGCGGCCACCGCCGCGGCCAGGTCGGCCGCCGGGTCGGTGGTGCCGGGCGCGACCGGCACCCCGGCCGCCGCCATCAGGTTCCGCGCATTGATCTTGTCGCCCATCGCGGTGATCGCGTCCGCGCCGGGTCCGACCCAGATCAGGCCGCTGGCCTCGACGGTACGGGCGAAGTCCGCGTTCTCGGAGAGGAAGCCGTAGCCGGGGTGGATCGCCTGGGCGCCGGTCGACTTGGCGGCGGCGAGGATCGCCTCGACGTTCCGGTAGCTCTGCGCCGGGTTGGCCGGGCCGACGCAGACCGCCTCGTCCGCCTCGGTCACGAACGGCAGGCCGGCGTCCGCCTCCGAGTGCACCGCGATCGCACGGATCCCGAGCCGCTTGGCGGTACGGATGATCCGGCGGGCGATCTCGCCCCGATTGGCGACCAGCAGCGACTCGATCATGCTCTCCTCCAGCGTCCAGGGGTGAGGACGCTGTCAGCCAACCACGCCCCCCGGGTTACCCACGAGTTACCCCGACCCACCCCGCGGACTGGGGTCAGGCGGGGTCGGTGGGTGCCAGGAGGGCGGCGAGGGTGGCGCCGCGCAGCAGCTCGGCACGGCGGCGGCGGTCCACCTCGCCGGCGAGGAACGGGGTGGAGTTCATCAGACCGAAAGCGGCGTGGGCGAGCACCCGGGCCTCACCGTCCGGCAGCCCGGGGTGCAGCGTGGTGAGCACGGTCACCCACTCCTCGACGTAGAGCCGCTGCAGCCGGCGGATCCGTCGACGCGGCTCGTCCGGGAGGCGGTCCAGTTCGTGCAGGTGCAGGGCGATCACCGCCGGGTTGGCCAGCGCGAATTCCACGTGGAAGTCGATCAACGACTCCAGGGTCCCGCGCGGGTCGTCCGGGTGGTGGGCGGCCCGCTCCCGGCCACCGGCGAGCAGCCCCTCGCTGACCGGGATCAGCGCGGCGGCGAGCATCGCCTCCTTGCCGGCGAAGTGGTGGTAGAGGGCCGGACCGGTGACCCCCGCAGCAGCGCCGATGTCGTCCATCGACACACCGTGATAGCCACGGGAGGCGAAGAGGCCCACCGCGATCTCCAGGATCTCGTCCCGCCGGGACCGGCGTCGGCCCGCACCCGTCGCGCCGTTCGCCGCGCCCCGCGCCTGCTGTTCCACCGCCACCGGGCCAGCCTAGACCTCGGGCGCGGCGAGGTGGAGGCTCGGTTACCCGTCGGTTGCCTCACGTTGGCTTGACCCTCGACCCGCTTCAGGCCACAGGCTCCGGCGACATGACCGCTTCCGTCCTCGGCCGCGACTACCGGCTGCTCTGGTCCGCCGCCGTCTCCTCCCGGTTCGGCGATGCCCTGCGTACGCCGGCACTGGCCCTGCTGGCCGCCATGCTCACCCGCGATCCCCGGGCCGTCGCCGCGGTGACCGTCGCCGCCCAACTCCCGCCGCTGCTCCTCGGCCTGCTCGGCGGCGCGTACGCGGACCGGTGGGACCGCCGCCGGACGATGGCGGTGGTGGACGGGCTGCGGGCCGCCCTGGTGGCCGCCCTGGCCGGACTGGTCGCCACCGGCCGGGCCGGGGTGGCCGCGCTGGTGATCGCCGCCTTCCTGCTCGCCGCCCTGGGCACGGTCTTCGACGCGGCCTCCTTCGCGCTGCTGCCGTCGGTGGTCCCGCCGGCCGCGCTGCCCACCGCCAACGGCCGCCTCCAGGCCGGCACCGCGGTCGCCGGTGGTTTCCTCGGCGCCCCGCTGGCCGGGGTCCTCTTCGCGATCTCCGCGGCCCTCCCGTTCACCCTCGACGCCGTCACCTTCGCCGCGGCCGCCGTCCTCGTCCTCGCCCTGCGCCGCGTCCCGCCGTCCGACGAGCACCGGAATCGCCCGGCGCCGGGACGGGCGAGCGTGTGGCGGGAGGCCTGGGCGGGGATGCGCTGGCTGCGGCGGGACCCGGTGCTGTGGCGGGTGACCGTGGCTACGGCGGGGTCGAACCTCGCGATCAGCGGAGTCATGGCGGTACTGGTGCTGTACGCGCTGACCGTGCTGCGGGTGCCGCCGGCGGCGTACGGGCTGTTCGCGGCGGGGGCGGTGGTCGGTGGCCTGGTCGGGGCGCTCGGCGCCGGCCGGCTGGCGGCCCGGTTCGGCACCCTGCCCGCGCTGCGCGGGGTGCTGCTGGCGCAGACGCTGGCCCTGGCCGGGTTCGCGGTCGCCCGGCACCCGGTGCCCGGCGGGCTGGCCCTGGCCTGCTTCGCCGCCGGCACCACCGTCTGGAACAGCCTGTGGTCGGCGTACGGGCAGCGGCACGTGCCGGCCGGGCTGCTCGGCCGGGTCGGCGCGGCGCAGCGGACGGTCGGTCTGGTCAGCGCGCCGGTCGGCGCGGCCGTCGCCGGGTTCGCCGGTCAGGTCTACGGGGTGGCTCCGGTCGGCTGGGCGGCGGCAGGAGTGTTCGCCCTGGTCACCGCCGGTGCGTGGCGGACGTTGCGGGAGGGGGTTTCGCGCGCCGAGCGCCGGACGGAGCCGGTGCCGCGTCCCTAGGCTGGACCGGACAGCGACAGGAGGACGGGGTGACGCAATCCGACGATGTCCGTACGCGGGACCGGCAGCGGATGCTGGCCGGCGTGCTGCTCGCCGGGGGCGGCCTCGCCGACGCCGTCTCCGGGGTCACCGACCTGGACGACGACCCGTACGTGGTGATCACCAAGGAAGGGCTCTACCACCTCGACCTGACCGGCTGGCTGTGGGCGCACCTGGTGACCGGGATTCTCATGGTGCTGGGCGGGGTGCTGCTCTTCTCCGGCCGCCGCTGGTCGATCCGGTTCGCCGCGGTGGTGGCGGTGGTGGGCATCGGCCTGCACGTGCTCCTGCTGCCCTTCCGGCCGATCTGGGCGCTGATGGTGATCGGGCTGGCGGTGGCGGCCCTCGTGCTGCTCCGGCGGTGCCGGCGGGAGACGCCGAGCGAACCGGTCAACTCGGCTGGCAGATTTCCTCGCTGAAGGCCGGGTCGGGCACGTGCTTGGCCCGCCAGACCGGGTTGAGCGAGAGCGGCAGCGGCGGAGCGTGCCAGGCAGCGGCGGCGTTCTGGAGCTCGCTGTAGCCGCGCTGCGGCCGGCTGACCGGCTCGCCCTCGAGGAAGTGGACCAGGCGCGCCTGGACGACCGGTGTGGCCAGCAGGCCACCGTGCAGGGCCGGCATCTGGAAGACCGGAACGCGGCTGTACTGGCCGGGAGGCGCCTCGATCGCCGTGGTGGTCGGCAGGAACGCCACGATGCGTACGCCGGGCACCGGGCACATCAGGCCGTTGCGGTAGAAGGGGGCGTTGTCCAGCACCGACCGGATGAACGGCTCCTCCGGCCCGCTGCCCGTGTGGGCGAACGAGTCGAGGACGCCGAAGACGAACCGCAGCTCCCACCCGGCGGCGACGCCCCAGCCGCTGGACGCCCCGGCGGGCGGGTAGTAGGAGCGGCCGGCATTGATCAGCGGGCTGAACATGGCCAGCGTGTCCACGGCCGGGTGCGGCCGGACGGCCAGGTAGGTCCGGGCCACCAGAGCCCCCTCGCTCTGCCCCACCAGCGCCACCGGCCGTCCGGTCCGCCGATGCAGCAGGTCCACCTGGGTGGCGAGCAGCCCCACGCTGGACTCGATCGACCGGTAGGTGTCCCGGGCGGAGTACGGCAGCGGCCGGCCCTGCGGGTCCAGGCCCCGATAGGAGAACTGCTGCACGTTCGGGTCGACGGCCGGCTGCCCGCCGGACGTGCTGCCGTGGCCGTCGAGGAAGATCACCGCGTGCCGGACGCCGGCCGGCAGGGACCGGTCGAGCACCATGGCGCGGCCCTTCGGCGACGTCCCGGGCACGAGCTGCAACACGGGCTGCACCACCACCGGCACGGCGAAGACGAGCAGCACGGCCAGCGGCGCCACCGGCACCCGCGCCCACTTCACCGGGCGGCGCGGCAGCAGGGCGGCCCGCACCGTGCGCTGCCAGAGCAGCCCGTTGATCACCCCGGCGACCGCCGCCACCGGTGCCGACCACCCGGTCGGCGCCGCCCAGACCAGCGCCCCACTCATGGTGAGCACCACGAAGTTGAGCAGGGACCAGCCGACCAACTCGATCGAGGGCAGCCCACGCCACCAGGCGCCGCGCACGGCGGCGCGCTGCAGGAACGGCGCGAGCAGGAACAGCGGCAGCAGCGAGGCGAACAACAGCCAGGAGAGCGCGACCACCGAGGCGGCGATCGACAGGGCCGCCCAGGGCGAGACCACCACGGTGATCACCACGGTGAGCACGAGGTTCCGCCGGATCAGCCAACCCAGGCCTGGCCAAGGCACCTGCCGGGGCCAGGCCAGCGCGACCAGCCCGGTGGTGAGCGATGCCCGGAACACGATGAGCCCGACGAGCCCGACGGCGAAGGTCAGCCACGAGTCGTGGTAGACGAACAGCCATCGCAGGTCGTGGTACGTGTCGTACGGCCAGACCGCGGTGACCTGCGGCGCCAGCCCGTCGGCGGCGCGGAACCCCGAGGCGTCGAGGATGACACCCTCGACGGCCGGCGGCACGGCGGCCAGCACGAGCAGCGCGACGAACCGCTTGTCCAGGCGCCCCACGCCCCCTCCTCGGCGATCCGACGGCTGCTTAGCAGCCTGCCCCGCCGTGCGTGGGCACGGCGGGGCAACGCCGGATTGCCGCCCGGAAGCGTCATCCCCGGGCCGGACGGGCGGTCAGCCGGTGAGGCCGCCGGGCTGATCGCCCTTGACGACGGGGGCGCGGACCAGGTTGCCCCACTCGGTCCAGGACCCGTCGTAGTTGCGGACCTGCGGGTACCCGAGCAGGTGGTGCAGCACGAACCAGGTGTGGCTGGACCGCTCACCGATCCGGCAGTACGCGACCACGTCGTCGGCCGGGCTCAGCCCGAGCTGGTCGGCGTAGATGACACGCAGTTCCTCGGCGGACTTGAAGGTGCCGTCGTCGTTCGCGGCGGACTTCCACGGCTTGTTCACCGCGCCGGGGATGTGCCCGCCGCGCAGCGCGCCCTCCTGCGGGTAGTCCGGCATGTGCAGCATCTCGCCGGTGTACTCGCCGGGCGAGCGGACGTCGACCAGCGGCCGGCCGGCGGCGATGTGCGCCATCACCTGCTCCCGGTACGCCCGGATCGGCGCGTCGTTCCGCTCCGGCACCGGATAGTCGGCGCGCGGCCGGGTGACCTTCTCCCGGGTCAGCTCGCGCCCCTCGGCGATCCACTTCTGCCGGCCGCCGTCGAGCAGCCGGACGTCCGGGTGGCCGAAGAGGGAGAACACCCAGAGGGCGTACGCCGCCCACCAGTTGAAGTTGTCGCCGTAGAAGATCACCGTGTCGTTCCGGCCGATGCCCTTGGCGGCGCACAGCTCGGCGAAGCTCTTCGCGTCCAGGTAGTCCCGGGTCACCTGGTCGTTCAGCTCGGTGTGCCAGTCGACCTTGACGGCGCCCGGGAGGTGGCCGGTGTCGTAGAGGAGCACGTCCTCGTCGGACTCGACCACCACGAGGCCCTCGTCGCCCAGGTGCTCGGCCAGCCATTCGGTGGTGACCAGGCGCTGCGGGTCGGCGTACGACTGGAAGCGTGGATTCGGATCGCTCGGCACAGGCATGAGCCCCAAGGTACGCCCGATCGTCCGGGCACGACCGGCCATCGCGCATCGGGTACGACGGATGTGGCGGGTCGCACGACAGCGCGCACCGATGGTCAGGCGCGGCGCTGCACGAGGCGCCCGGCAACCACTGTGGCCAGGCAGGAGCCGCCGTCGGCGAACACGGCGAGATCGGCCCGACCGCCGGGGGCCAGCGCCGGCGGCCGGACGGCGTCGAGCACCGCGATGTCATTGCGGGCGGCGGCGGCCCGCAGGCCCGGCTCGGCCACGTGCGCGGCGAGCACCGCGGCGGCGCCGCGGCGGAACAGGGCGTGCACCCGCTCGCGCGGGGTGGGGGCGGGCGGCAGCGGCCCGTCGTGCACCAGCGCCGGCCCGAGGGTCCCGGCCCACCGCCGCACCCGCACCCCCGGGTACGCCTCCGTCAGCTCGGCCAGCGGCGCGACCGCCTCGACCCGGTCACCGGACACCAGGACCGCGTGATCCGGCCGGGGCTCGTCGTCCAGGGTCAGCCGCAGCAGCGGTGCGGCGTGGATCGTCCGCACCGGTCAGTCGGCGATCGGCCCGAGCATGGGCCGCTTGGCGGTGACGAAGTCGCCGGAGGAGCGGCCGGTCAACCGGCGCTTGATCCATGGCGCCAGGTGCTGGCCGGCCCAGCGCAGGTCGGCGGCGCGGGCGGCGAGCCACGGGGTCGGCGCGGGGTGCGGCGGCACCAGCAGCCACTCCTCGTCACAGCCCACCCCGAGGGCGGCGAGGACCTGCCCGGCGACCCGCCGGTGCCCGGCCGCCGACAGGTGCAGCCGGTCGGTGCTCCACAGCATCGGGTTCAGGTAGGTGTCGTCGGCGTACAGGTCGACCAGGATGGCGCCGTGCCGCTCGGCGACCTCGCCGACCACCCGGTTGAGCAGGTCCACCCGGGGCGCCACAAGCCGCTGCCCGGGGAGCCGGGCCATCACGTCGGCGAACCGGAACAGGACCACGTCGGCGCCGCTGCCCCGCAGCTGGCCGATCACGGCGTCGAAGCGGGGCACGAAGGACTCCGCGTCGAAGGACCGGCGCAGCACGTCGTTGCCGCCGGCCGCGAAGCTGATCAGGTCGGGCTGCATGGCCAGGGCGGCCGGCACCTGCTCGGCGACGATGTTCGGGAACAGGCGGCCCCGGATGGCCAGGTTGGCGTACCCGAAGTCCGGGCCGGCCTCGGCGGCGAGCCGGGTGGCGACGAGGTCCGCCCAGCCCCGGTACGTCCCGTCCGGATACGCGTCATCCATGCCCTCGGTGAAGCTGTCACCCACCGCCACGAAGCTGCGCCAGCGCACCTGTTGTCCCCCCGGCTACCGGAATTCCCATCGGTGTCGGCCATTCTGGCACCGGAGACGGTCGACCGGCGCTCCTGCCACGTGCGGACGTGGTGCTGCCCACGCCGCCGGTGGCTGACACGGGGCAGAGAACCGGACGCTCGGGCGGAAATAATGGCGCGACCCCAGTCGGGGACGGCCCCTGAGTGGGCGGCGACCCGACGCGTCGGACACGAGCGAGGACGCACGCCATGACCGAGGGACCGCCTGCCGTTCCCCCGCCGGGACACCCCGGACCGTACGCCCCACCGCCCGCCGGGCCACCCGCCCGCCCGGCTCCGCCCGGCACACCCGGGCCGTACGGGCAGCTGCCCTACCCGCCGCCGGGCGGGTACGCTCCGCCGCCGGCACCACCGGCCCGGCGGTCCCGGCGCGGCCTGTGGATCGGGCTCGGCGCGGGGGTGCTGGTCCTGGCCCTGTGCGCCACGGTCGGGCTGGTCGGGCTGGTGTCGTATCTCGACGAGCGGACCGACAGCTCTGCCGCGCTCGACGACCCGAACCCGATCCGGCAGGCGAAGATCGAGTCCTTGCTGGCTGAGCACACCAGGGCGCTCACCAAGCGGGACGAGAAGGCGTTCGTCGCGCCGTTCGACCCGGCCGACAAGGACCTGGTCGCCGCGCAGACCAGCCTCTATCGCAACCTCAGCAAGCTGCCGCTGGCCGACGTCCGCTTCGCGTACCTCCACAAGGGCGAGTTCCGACCGGTGGGCGGCGGGCACGAGGTCGACGTGACGGTGGCGTTCGTGCACCGGTTCGACGGCTTCGACCTCGGCCCGGTCGAGGAGTGGTACCAGTGGACGATCGCCCAGGCCGGCCAGGACGCGCCGCTGAAGGTCATTCGGGCCGGGGGCGTTCCGGAGCAGCGCAGGCGGGACACGGTCACCCACTACCCGGCCCCCTGGGACAAGTGGCGGGACATTCACGTCGAGCGGACGCCGCACACGCTGCTGATCGTCGACGCGTCGCTGCGGGCGGAGGCGCAACGGTACGCCCCGATCGCCGAGCAGGCCGCGGCGGACGACCTGGCCGCCTGGCGGGCCGGCGGGGTGACCGGCGAGACGCCGCCGGGCTTCGTCATCTCCCTGGTCAAGGGGCGGTCCGAGTTGGGATCCCTCTACCGGACCACGAAGGAGACCCCCGCCGAGTCCGGGGTCGCGATCCCGGTGCCGCCGGAGGGTGTGCTCGACGGCGACGAGAACGACCCCGTCGTCGGGGCGACCCGGGTGGTGGTCGACGTCCGCGACGAATACCACTTCACGAGGGGAACCCGCGAGCGGCAGCTGAACCTGTTCCGGCATGAGATCGGGCACGCCCTGGTCGGCCGGCTCACCGGCCGCGCCCCCGGATCCTCGCTCGTGGGCGAGCGGGAGCGATGGGTGGTCGAGGGGTTCGCGGAATACCTGGGCCACGGCCGAAAGCCCTGGCTGACCAGCGAACGCACGGCCAGCTCCCGGGCGGTGATCCGCCAGACCGGCTACCCGTCCTCGCTGCCGGGAGGCCCGGCGTGGGACCTGAAGGGCCGGGTCGAGTACCACTACTGGTTGGGCCACTCGGCCATCGGCTACCTCGTCGAGCGGTACGGGGAGCAGAAGATGTTCCAGCTCGTGGCCGAGCACTACCGCGGCAGGCCGATCGACACCGTGACGCGGGACGTCCTCGGCGTGTCGTACGAGGAGTTCGAGAAGGGTTGGGCCGCCTACCTCAAGGCCGAGGTGCGCTGAACGTCGAGCGGGCCGCCCTCGTGGGGCGGCCCGCTCGGCGGTGGCGCATGCTCAGGGCACGTACGCCAGCAGCGTCATCCGCTGCACCTCCTGGGGTTCCGCCACCTCGCCGATCTGGCGGAATCCGGTGTCCAGCACCACGACCCGGGTCGCCTGCCGCACCAGCACCTTGCCGTCCGCCGCGAACTGGATGCTCTTGATCTCCCCGGTGACGGGCAGCTTGACGACCTTGCTGGTGGTGGTGTCGACCACCGCGAAGCTGCCGTCGTTGCGCGAAACGTCGGTGTTCATCCAGCCAACCGAGACGTACCGGCCGTCCATCGACACGCTCCGCACTCGCCAGCCGTCGTGGTGCGCGGCTTCGGCCTTCGGCGGCGTGTAGTGGTAGAAGTGCCCCCCGCTCCCGTCGGTGGCGTACGGCTTGCCCTCGGAGACCGCAGCCCAGCTACGGCCGTCGGCGGACCACCACTTGAGGGTCTCGTTGCCCGCGTCGCCATCGGCCGGCTTGTTCGCCGCCACATCGATCAGCACCGACCGCCGGCCGTCCTGCACCATCAGCAGGTCGTTGGAGTTCCACACCAGCGAATTGCTGCCGAGGCAGTTGGCTTTCCCCCGGAAGGGCGCCGCCCGCGCGACGGTCCGCTTCCGGGATCCGTCGATCATCGACGTCACCAGGGCGCCGCTGTCCTGGCCAGTGCCGCCCTCCACCCAAGCCAGCCGCTCGCCGTACGGCGAGATGGTGATCGTGTTGCGGACGCAGTGGCCGGAGCCGAGGGGAATCCGCGCGGTCACCTGGTCGACTTCGCCCCGGACGGCGTGGACCACCGCTTCCTGGCCGGTCATCCCCAGGTAGTAGCGCGTGCCGGTGAGCACGGTGGCCGAGGCGTTGGAGTTGCTGGCCGGAGCCGCACTGGCGACGGCTGCCGGGGTGGCGGAGGTCGGAGCGGCGGAGGTCGGAGCGGTGGCCGGAGTGGTCGTTCCTCCGCCGCAGGCGCCCAGGCTCACCGTCGTGATGGCGGCGGCCGCAAGGCCCACGCCGTGGCGGAGGCTACGCGGACGACCAGTGCGGGCGGCGGGGGCGGCGGCGGCGAAAACGTTCACGGTTCCAGTCCTCGGTTTCGATGGCGCAACGGGTTGACGCACTCCCAGACGTTGAGTTCTCAAGGGAGGGTTGCCGTATCGGTGAAGGAATTTTGGGGAACGTTCGAGACGCGGTCCAGCCACGACACAGGCCCCCAGCACCAGGTGCTGAGGGCCTGCTGAGGGCCGTGGCTCGACGGCTCAGGGCACGTACGCCAGCATCGCCATGTTCCGCAACGAGGCGGGCTCGGTGACCGTGCCGAGCGGCGTGAGGGTGCTGTCCAACACGGTGATGCCGGTCGCCCGCTTCACGATCACCTTGTTGTCGATGGTGAACATGACGCTGCGGATGTCGCCGCTGCCCGGCAGGTCGACGACCTTGCTGGTGGTGGTGTCGACCACCGCGAAGCTGTCGTCCCGGCGGGACGGGTCGGTGCCGATCCAGCCGACGGAGACGTAGCGGCCGTCCATCGACACGCTCCGGGCCTCCCAGCCGCCCCATTGTGCGGCCTCGTCCTTCGGCGGTGTGTAGGTGTACTGGCGCAACTGCGTCTCGTCCGTCACGTACGGCTTGCCCTCCGACACCGCGGCCAGCCACCTGCCGTCCGCCGACCAGCACCGATTGGTCTCCTGGCCCGGGTCACCGTTGACCCGCTTGTTGGCCGCCACATCGAACAGCACGGACTGCCCGGTCTTGTTGCGCACCATCAGCAGGCCGCCTCCCTGCCAGCGCAGCGGCCTGCTGTCGAGGCAGCTGACGTCGTCCAGCAGCCTGGTCGCCCCCTGCTCCCCGATCCTGCTGGCCAGGAGCACACCGCTGGTGTCGCCGTCCGTGCTGTCCTGCACCCAGGCCGCCCACGTCCCGTCCGGCGAGACGGTGATGGTGTTCCACTCGCAGCCGTACGTGTCGTACGCGATCTGGCGGACCACCTGGTCCGAGCTGCCTCGGACCGCGTGGATCCGGACCCTGGTGGACGTGCTCTCCAGGTAGTACCGGGTGCCGGCGAGGACGGACGCCGGCTTCGTCGGCGAACTGGTCGGCTCGGAGCTGGTTGACGGGTCCGGAGTCGGGGTGCCGTCGGCCGGGGGCGGGGTGACGGTGGTCGACGGGCCGGCAGGCTGTGGCACGGGTGCCTGCCCGTCGGGCCGGATCGCCAGGGCGGTGCCGGTGGCGGCGGCGATCATCACCAGCGCGGCGGCCGAGGTGGCGACGGCCCGCTGGATGCCGAGCCGGCGGGAGGTACGCAGGGCCCGGTCGCGCAGGTCGACCGGGGTGACCTCCTCGGCCAGGCCGGCCAGGTCGAGTCGAAGGCGGTCGTGGTTCATCGGGCGCTCCCTTCCAGGACGTACAGCTCGGCGAGTTCCGGGGCGACGGTGCGCAACTTGGCCAGGGCCTTCGAGGTCTGGCTCTTGACGGTGCCGACGGTGACGCCGAGCAGGTCGGCGGCCTCGGCCTCGGTGCGGTCCTCGAAGAACCGCAGGACCAGCACGGCCCGCTGCTTGGCGGAGAGCTTCGCCAGCGCGGCGCGGAGGGTGAGCCGGAGGGTGGCCTGGTGGGCGTGGTCGGGGGCCGAGTCGCCTCCGCGCGGCTCGGGCAGGTCGCCCGGCATCGACTCGGCCACCCGGCGCCGCCGCCACCAGGAAACCTGCAGGTGGTACATGATCTTGCGGGTGTACGCCTCGGCGTTGCCGCTGTCATGCAGTCGGCTCCACGAGCGGTGGGTGCGGGCCAGGGCGGACTGGACGAGGTCTTCCGCCAGGTGTTGGTCCCCGGTCAGCAGGTACGCCGACCGCAGTAGTGCGGGGGTGCGGGTTCGCACGAACGAGTCGAACTCACTCAGGAGAGGGTCCACACGAGCCGATCCTTGGGGTGAGGTGTTGCACCATCGTGACGCCTCCCCAGACGCCACTTTGAACAGGCAGGGTTGCCGTCGCGGTTGAAGGAATCTTGGGCGTGGTGGCCGGAGCGCCTGGCGTGATCGGGAAGACGACGTTGCCCCGAAAGGTGGAGGTGCCGGGCGAATGGCCAACAAATTTCCGCCGGGCTCCCACTCTTATAAAGCGCCTGAATGCGGCCGGACGCCGAGCAGCCGGAGGAGTGCACGCCCCATGAGTCAGGAAACCAGGACCGAGCAGGCTGGACGCACTGGTGGCAACCAGTCAGCCCGCCAGAACAAGCTCACCAACGAGGACGGCAAGATCATGATTGCCGAGAACGTGGTACAGAAGGTCGCCGGGATGGCGTGCCGGGAGGTGGCCGGCGTCCACGCCATGGGCAACGCTGGCACCCGCGCATTCACGGCCATCCGGGAGCGCATTCCGGGCAGCAGCGGGCCGAACGTGTCCCAGGGGGTCGGCGTCGAGGTCGGCGAGACCGAGGCGGCGGTCGACCTCGACGTCATCGTCGAGTACGGGGTCAGCATCGCCGATCTGGGCCGGAACATCCAGCGCAACGTGAAGACGGCCGTCGAACGGATGACCGGCCTGAACGTCGTCGAGGTCAACATCAGCGTCGACGACGTGCACCTGCCCGAGGCCGATGGCCAGCGGCAGGGTCAACAGCAGCAGCCGCGGGTGTCATGACCGCCACGCCTGGCCGGCGCGACGCGGTGGTCGACGGCGTCGACGTGGATGCCGTGGCGGCCGCGGTCTGCGCCTGTCCGGACGTGGTTGGCCTGACCGCGGGTTGGGTGGGGGGCCGGGCCACCTACCTGCCCGGCCGTCGGGTCGAGGGGGTGGCCGTCGACGCCGACGCCGTGGTGGTCCAGGTCCGGAGCCGGTGGGGGGTCACCGCCGGCACACTGGCCGGCCAGGTCCGGTCGGCGGTGGCACCGCTGGCGGCCGGCCGTCGGGTCGACGTGGTGGTCGCAGATCTGGAGGACCCGCCGCCGGCCGGGGCGGACGGGGGCCGCGGTGGGGGTAAGAACCTCGTCGGTCCGTGACCGGTACACACCGGTGATCCGCGTGCCCGCCTGTCGCGCCCGTGCGATCCGCCGCCGGACGGCGCTCATCGCTTCACAGTCGATACAGCATGATGGGAGGAGACGACCGCATGACCAAGTTGACAGGGTCCGTCGTCGGCCTGGCATTGGGTTTCGCCCTGGCATTCGGCAGCTTCGGTCAGATGCTGATCGTCGCGCTGTTCGCGGCAATCGGCTACGGGGTGTCGAAGTTCTTCGCCGGCGAGGTTGACCTCGGCGCGTACGTCCAGGGCCGGCGGACCAGCCGGTGACCGCGGTGACCGACGCCCCGGCCGGCGGGTCGGCACCGGCACACGGTGATCTGGGCTGGCTGCACATCCACGACCGGGTGGTGGAGAAGATCGCCGCGCAGGCGGCACGGGAGGTCGCCGAGGCCGGCAGCGCACGGCCGCGCGTGCTCGGGCGGTCCCTGCCCGGCGCGGGTCGCTTCGGCATCCGCCGTGCCGACCAGGGCGCTGCCCCGACGGCGTCCGCGGCCATCGAGGGATCGGTGACCCGCATCGAGTTGTCCATCAGCGTCCGCTGGCCGGCATCCATCCCGGAGGTCACCGCCCGGGTCCGCGACCGCGTCCGGACCCGCGTGTCGGACCTGACCGGGCTGCGGGTCCAGGAGGTGGGAATCACCGTCACCGACCTGGTCACCGACCGGACCCCGGCCAGCCGGGTGCACTGAATCGGGGCCCCCGTGAGAATCACCAACCGTCTGTTCGCGTTCCTGTTGAGCCTGGCGCTGACCCTCGGCGCCGTACTCGTGTTGATCGAGATCGTCGCCTACGCGGTCGGGGCGAAGGCGATCGTGATGAACTGGCCCGGCCTCTACCGCTGGGCGTCCGGCACCACCTGGGGCAGCGGGATCGTACGGCTGGTCGGTGTGGGCCTCGCCGTCATCGGGCTGCTGCTGCTCGCCGCGCAGCTCAAACCCCGCCGGCCCCACCGGCTGCACCTGCAGCCCATCGATCCCGCCACCGACGCCGCCATCACCCGGCGCGGCCTGGCCCGGACGCTGCGGGACGCGGCCATCGAGGTGGAGGGCGTCCACGACGCCCACGTCACAGTCGGCCGGCACCTCGTGCGCGTTCACGCCGAGGTGCTCGACGGGGCGGCACCCAACGGGGACTACCTGAACGGCGCGGTGGCCTCGGCCGCCCAGCACCGCCTCGACGCCCTGCGCCTGGACCCGGCACCGACCCTGTCCGTGCGGATCAGCAAGGAGGAGCTGCAGTGATTCGCGCCGATCGCCTCAACCGGATCGTGCTCACCCTGCTCGCGTTGGTGCTGCTCGCCGCCGGTGTCGCGATCCTCCTCGCAGGCGCCGACGTGTACGGCCGAGGCTTCAGCCGGCGGCACCTGCTCGACAACCCGGCCACGCGCTTCGTCGGTGCCCACGGCGGCTGGTTCTGGCCGGTGGCGGGCGTGGCAGCCGCGATCGTCGCGTTGCTCGGCCTGCGCTGGCTGGCCGCCGTCGTCACCACCGAACCCGGCCAGCGGCGCATCAACATCGGCACCAACGGCGACAGCGGACGGACCGTCCTCGACTCCGGTGCGCTCGCCGACGCCGTCAGAGCGGAGGTCGAGGACTGCCCGGGCGTCGACGAGGTCGACACCAGGCTCTCGGGGAGCCCGTACACTCCCCGCCTCGCGCTGACCGTCACGGCCGATCCCGACGCCGACATCGCCGCGCTGCGCGAGCGGCTCGAAGCCCTCGTGTTGCCCCGCATCCGCTACGCCCTCGGCAGACCGGACCTGCCCGTCACCCTCGATCTCACCCAACGCACCCGCCGACGCATTCGAGTGGGCCTGCCGTGAACCTCGCGCGAGCTGAGAGCCGGTGGGTGCGGACGGCACCGCGGCTAAGAGTCCGGCGACCCCGGCGGCTCGACCAGCGGTCTCCGGTACGGGCCCCAGGCGACGAACCGCTCGAATAGTTCGCGCGGCGTCGGGCCGTCCTGCGGGTTGAGCCGGAACAGGTCGTGGGTCGCCTCGTGATAGAGCCCGGACAGGTAGATGGCCAGGTCGACGGGCTGGTTGTCGTACTCGGCGCGGAGCAGCAGGCGGGCCTGGGCGCAGGGCCACGGCTGCCCGCAGGCCCGGCACAGCCACAGTGGGCGGATCGGCAGGTGCGGCGGATGGCCGGGCGGGTAGGCGCGAGGCCGATCGGGGTACGGCCCGAGGCGCGGCACCGGAAGCATGCGGGCCCGCCATTCGCCGGTCACCAGCGACCGCCGTTGGCCCGCCACTCCTGAGCCCGGGTCAGCCGGCCGGGTCTGCCCGGCCGCATGGTCGGGATGACTCGGGTCGGCTCGCGCATCCAGTCCGGCAGGTTGGCGCCTTTCGCCCGGCGGGGCAGCGCCGGCGGGGGCACGGTGTCTCGGCACCGGAACCAGCGGAGCGGGTTGCGCATTCCGACCTCCTCTTTCGGTACGGGGCGGGGCCGCCCCGGCATCGGGGGATCCAAGGGCGGCCCCGCAGCGGGCCGGACGGGAGACGGCTCGCTGCGTGACAGTCTGCTGAAGGCGGCACTACGCTCGGAAGCCGTCGGGGCCGGTCCGGGCAGGGTCAGGTCGGCCGTCGCGAATGGACGGAAGCGCCGCAGAGGTCGCCGAGGAATCGTGGAGGACGCGTGGAGAGTGCACCGACCGCAGAGCTGATCCGGGCACAACTCCGGCGGCTGCGGTTGAAGGCCGAGCTGAGCCAGGAGGAGTTCGGGAAGCTCGTGCACTTCTCGGGTTCGCAGGTGTCCGCCGTCGAGCTGGGGCAACGGCCGCTCGACCGGTTCTTCCTCAAGCGCGCCGATGAGGTGCTGGACACCGGCGGCCTGTTGCTGGCGCTGCTCAAAATGGCCGAACGGGACGGCCAACCGAGCTGGCTACGACCCTGGCTTGACGCCGAGCGCGATGCCCAGCAGCTCTGGTGTTACCACCCGACACTCATTCCCGGTCTGCTGCAAACGGAGAACTACGCACGCGTGGTGATCCGAGCCGACGACATGCTGAGCGACGACGAGGTGGAGCGGCGGGTGGCTGTTCGCCTCGATCGGCAGGCCGTGCTAAGCCGGCCACAGCCGCCCAAGCTCGTGGCGGTGATCGAGGAGGCCGCGCTCCGCCGAGCCGACGAGAGCTTCCGGGGGCTGATGACGCAGCAGATCGCCCACCTGATCCAGTGCACCGAGCGGCCGCACATCAGCGTGCACGTCATCCCGGCGGACGTCAGCACGCACGTGGGACTCGCCGGCCCGTTCACCCTGGCACGTGGCGACGACGGCGGGTGGATCGGCTACTTGGAAAACCAGCTCGGCGGCACGACGGTCGACAAGGACGAGGACGTGGCTATCGTGGTCGGGAGATGGGAGAGCGTCCGCAGCGAGGCGCTGCCTCGCCGGCAGTCGATCGAGCTGATGAAGGAAGTGATGACGTCATGGAGCTGATCGGCGCTACCTGGCGCAAGGCCACTCGCAGCGGTAACAGCGAGTGCGTCGAGGTGGCCGACAACGTGCCCGGCGTCGTCGGCGTGCGCGACAGCAAGGACCCGGCCGGCCCGGTCCTCGCCTTCGACCCCCGGACCTGGCGCGCCTTCGTCGAACACGTCAAGCGCTCCTGATCCGACGACGACTCTCCACTCCGCCAACGAGACTTGACGACGCAGACGATCAAGGCCGGGCGACTCCGGACCGGGCGACCGCGGTAGCGCTTGAATCGTCTACGCCATCAAGTTCGTAGTGTCTGACCAGCGGTGGCTGTCCCGGCCGGAGAAAGGCGGCCAGAGCCAGGCGGCCGAGCACAAGTCCACCGGCTTCGTCAGCGCGTGGCCGTGATCAGCACGCTGTGTTTGCGTACCCGACAACTGCCCTCGGTGTCGATGCGGGCCTGGATGAGGTTGCGGCGGGACCGTGCCGCATGTCGCCGTCGCCGTCGCCGACCTGAGCCGTGCCGGCATGGGGTCATGTGTTTCCCGGTGAGGCGACATGATGTGCCGGTGATCGAAGGGCAGGACGCAGGATCGGCGGCGGCGGATCGCGCCGGGGATTACGCCGGTTTGCCGGCGGACCAGCGGATCGAGGCGGTCGCGCGGCTGTGGGAAGCACACCTGCGGGCCCCGTTTCCGCCTCGGCTACGCGGCCTGGACATCGCCGGCGTCGAGATGATCCTGCTCGACGCCGACATCGCCGGCTGCGTCAGCGTCTGGCTCGACAGCAACGGCCAGCTCGACGATTGGCGGCGCACAGCCGTGGCGTCCTGCCTACGCCAACTCGATCTCGTCCAGCCACTGCTCGCCGGCCAGGAGGCCGCGTACTACCGCCGGCTCCGTGACCTGGCCGAGCTCATCGCCTGACCCACTCCAGATACGCGATGTCGCGGTATACCGGTCGGTCGGATACCGCGACATCGGCGACCCCGGAGTCGATCAAGCAACGCGTCCGGAATAGGTTCGCCGGTCCGGCCGGCCCGCCGTACGCTGCGGCAATGCTGCTGCGCATGTCGACCTTGCTGCTCCGGACCCTGCGCGAGGACCCGGCCGACGCCGAGGTGCCGAGCCACCGCCTCCTGCTCCGCGCCGGCTACGTCCGCCGCGCCGCCCCGGGCGGATACACCTGGCTGCCGCTGGGCAAGCTGGTGCTGGACCGGGTGACCGAGATCGTCCGGGCGGAGATGGCGGCGATCGGCGACCAGGAGGTGCACTTCCCGGCGCTGCTGCCGGCCGAGCCCTACCGGACCAGCGGACGGTGGACGGAGTACGGCGACGACATCTTCACCCTCGCCGACCGGAAGGGCGCCGAGCACCTGCTCGCCCCGACCCACGAGGAGATCGCCGCGCTGCTGGTGAAGGACCTCTTCACCTCGTACCGCGATTTCCCGGTGACCCTGTTCCAGATCCAGACGAAGTTCCGGGACGAGGCCCGGCCCCGGGCGGGGCTGCTACGCGGGCGCGAGTTCCTGATGAAGGACGCGTACTCGTTCGACCTGGACGAAGCCGGGCTCCGGAAAGCCTACGAGCGGCATCGGGCGGCCTACGAGAAAATCTTCAACCGACTCGGGCTGGACTTCACGGTCGTGCACGCGATGTCCGGGGCGATGGGCGGCTCGGCGTCGGAGGAGTTCCTGGCCGCCACCCCGGTCGGGGAGGACACCTTCGTCGGCTGCACCGCCTGCGACTACGCGGCCAACACGGAGGCGGTGGTGACCCGCGCGCCGGCCGCCGGTGATCCCGATGCGCACCCGCTGATGGAGGTGCACGACACCCCGGAGACGCCGACCATCGCCGCCCTGGTCGAGCTGGCCAACGCCCGGGCCCTCGGCGGCCGGACGGACTGGACCGCCGCCGACACGCTGAAGAACGTGGTGCTGACCGTCCGCCGGCCGGGCGCCGAACAGGCGGAGCTGCTGGTGATCGGGCTGCCGGGGGACCGCGAGGTGGACCTCAAGCGGGTGGCGGCGGTGCTCGCCCCGGCCACGGTGGCGGTCTTCGAGGACTGGGCGGACCATCCCGAGCTGGTCCGCGGCTACCTCGGGCCGCAGATCCTCGCCAAGCACGGCGTCCGCTACCTGGTCGATCCCCGCGTGGTCGCCGGCACCGCCTGGCTGACCGGGGCGAACGAGCCGGGCCGGCACGCGGTAAACGTGGTGTGCGGGCGGGACTTCGTCCCGGACGGCACGATCGAGGCCGCCGAGGTGCGGCCCGGTGACCCCTGCCCGGCCTGCGTGACCGGCGAGCTGACCATGCGGCGGGGCATCGAGGTGGGGCACATCTTCCAGCTCGGCCGCCGCTACACCGACGCCTTCGCCGTCGACGTGCTCGGCCCGGAGGGCAAGCCGGTCCGGCCCACCATGGGCTGCTACGGCATCGGTGTCTCGCGGGCGGTCGCGGCGGTCGCCGAGCAGCACCACGACGAGCGGGGGCTGGTCTGGCCGGCGGCGGTCGCGCCGTGCGACGTACACCTGGTGGCGGCGGGGAAGGGGCCGCAGCTCGACGCGGCGCTGGACCTCGGCGGGCGGCTCTCCGCCGCCGGCCTGCGGGTGCTGGTCGACGACCGCACGCACGTCTCGGCCGGGGTCAAGTTCACCGACGCCGAGCTGGTCGGCATCCCGCGCGCCGTGGTGGTCGGCCGCCGGCTCGCCGACGGGTACGTCGAGCTGCGCGACCGGTCCTCCGGCGAGCGGATGGAGCTGCCGGTGGACGGCCTGGTCGAGCGCCTGCTCGACGAGGTGCCCGGGACGCGCCGCGACCGGGTGTAGCGGACGCGCCACCGGGTACCGCTCCCGGATCGAGTGTTTCGGAGGCTCTCATGTATCGGGTCAGCGACGTGATGACCAAGCAGGTGGTCTACCTGCCGGCCGAGACCATGCTGGACGAGGCGGCCAGAGTGATGAAGGAGTCGGACATCGGCGATGTGGTCGTCACTGACGGGGCGACCCTCGCCGGCATGCTGACCGACCGCGACATCGTGGTCCGGGCGGTCGCCGAGCGGGCCAACCCGGCGACCACCACCATCGGGTCGGTCATCACCCGCGAGGTGGTGATGATCGAGCAGCACGCCACGGCGAGCGAGGCGGCCACCCTGATGCGGGAGCGCAACATCCGGCGGGTGCTGGTCTGCGACAGCGACCGGAAGCTCGTCGGCATCGTCAGCCTCGGCGACCTGGCCATGCAGCTCGACCCGAACTCCGCCCTCAGCGACATCAGCGAGGCCGCCCCGAACATGTGAGTGGAGGGGCCCGTTGACGCCTCCGGTAGTGGCGAGGCCCTCTCCACCCCTCCCCACGGCGGCGACCCGGCCGGCGTGCGGCCGGCGGTAGCCTGGCGGAATGCCCGAGATGCCGAGCAAGCTGGCCGAGATCGTCGACGAGTTCGCCGCCGCGCCCCGCGACGTCGTGCTGGAGATGCTCCTCGAGTACGCCGACGTCATCCCGCCCCTGCCGGAGGGCATGGACCGGGAGGGCATGGAGCAGGTGCCCGAGTGCCAGACACCCTTCTTCCTGCGGGCCCAGGTCCAGCCGGACGACACCGTGATCACCTGGTTCGACTGCCCGCCCGAGGCACCGACCACCCGCGCGTTCGCCGGCATCCTGGCCGAGGGGCTGGCCGGGGCGACCGCCGACGAGGTGCTGGCCGTGCCGGACGACCTCTACCAGCGGATGGGGCTGGCCCAGGCGATCAGCCCACTGCGGGTACGCGGCGGCACGGCGATCCTGGCCCGGCTCAAGCGCCAGGTCCGGGAACAGAATTCCTGATCGACGGGTTGTTCCCGGTCATGGAGATCGAGATCTACGCCGACGTCGTGTGCCCGTGGTGCTGGATCGGCAAGCGCCGGCTGGAGCAGGCGCTGGCGTCGTACGACGGTGAGGTGACCGTCCGGTTCCGGCCGTTCCAGCTCGACCCGACGCCGGTGACCGAGCCGAAGCCGCTGGTGGAGGCACTGGCCGCGAAGTTCGGCGGCCGGGAGCGGGCCGAGGGGATGTTCACCCACGTAACCCAGGTCGCCGCCGGCGTGGGGCTCGACCTGCACTTCGACCGCGCGGTGCACGCCAACACCGTCGAGGCGCACCGGCTGATCCGGTTCGCCACCGAGCGGGGCCGCGCCGCCGAGCTGGTCGAGGCCCTCTACCAGGCGCACTTCACCGACGGGGTGGACGTGGGCTCGACCGACGCGCTGGTCAAGGTCGCCGCCGGGGTGGGCCTGGACGAGACCGAGACCCGGGAGTACCTGGAGTCGAACCTGGGCCGGCGCGAGGTGGCCACCGACCTGACCGAGGCGCGCCAGCTCGGAGTCTCCAGCGTGCCGACCTTCGTGCTGGCCGGGAAGTACGCCGTCACCGGCGCCCAGGAGCCGGAGACCCTGCTCGCCGCCCTGCGCGAGGTCGAGCAGCGCGAGTCGGGCGAGCAACCTTCATCGATCTTGTTCCACGTGAAACAAGATCGATGATGTTGACTCCCTAGGCCGGTCTGGCCAGGTCCTCCACCACCGTCGCCCCGGGCAGCACGCCGAGTGCCGGCCCGGGCAGCGCGATCTTGCTGTGCCGTACGCCGGATCCGATGATCACGTGCGGCATCGCGACCACCCGCGAGTCGACCAGGATCGGCCACTCCTCCGGCAGGCCGATCGGGGTGATCCCGCCGTACTCCATCCCGGTCAACTCGACCGCGTCGGCCATCGGCGCGAAGCTCGCCTTGCGGACGTCGAGCATCCGGCGGACCACGCCGTTCACGTCGGCCCGGGTGGTGGCCAGCACCACGCAGGCCGCGTACCGGGTCTCGCCACCCCGCTTGCCGGCGACCACCACACAGTTCGCCGACTCCTCGAGCCCCACCTCGTACGCGGCGCAGAACGCGGCCGTGTCGGCCAGCTCCGCGTCGATCGGGGCGACCAGCACGTCGTCGACGTCCACCGGCGCCTCACCCGGCCACCGCTCGACCGCGGCGGCGACCGGCGGTGCCAGCAGGTCCAGCCGGGTACGGGCCGGCTCTGTCTTCAGCGTCCCCATCACGGCTGCGATCCTCGCATCCGTGACGGGGTTCCGCTCACTGACCTGCCGCCCTGCCCGCCTGTCGGGAGACTCCGCCGGTCGGGAAACCTGTCCGCCGCGCCGGTGCCGGGCGGCCCGGGACCAGCGTCAGTTGTTGGAGAGGAAGGCGTTCTCGCGGGCGAACTCGCGGTCCTGGGCGGAAGCGAGATGCGCCCGCTGCAGTACCTCGGGCCGATGCGCCTCGACGTCCTCCATGCCGTGCCGGACACCCAGCCGGACCACGCCGTAGAGGAAGACGAAACCGAACACGTACAGGATCACCGTGGTGACGAAGACCAGCATGCGGCCACGGTAAGGCGAACATGAGCGGCTGAAGGTTTCATCTTCGGCCGGTTCCCCCATACGTGTCAGCGAGGTGATCGGCCCAGGTCCGGGTGCCGGTCGGGGTGGCGGTGGTGGTGAGCCCGCCGGCGCGTAGGGCCCGGCCGAGCCGCCCCGGGATGCGTACCCGCAGCAGCGGGCGGCGGGAGCGGCTGGCCGCCCGCCACGCTCGGACCGCCTCGTCGAAGCGCAGCACCTGCGGGCCGCCGTACTCCTCGACCGCGTACGACGGGCCGGCGGCCAGCATCCCGGCGAGCCGGGCCGCCACGTCGGCCGGGTCGACCGGCTGGGCCAGCACCGCCGGGTCCCCGATCACCGGGCCGAGCCGGCCGGCGGCGCGCAGCAGTTCCTCCAGGAACTCCGGGAACTGGGTCGCCCGCAGGATGCTCCACGGCACCGGGCCGGCCGTCACCACCTGCTCGGCGGCGATCTTGTGCCGGTAGTAGGCGAACGGCACCCGGTCGACGCCCACGATCGAGACGAACACGAGATGCCCCACACCGGCCTGACCGGCCGCCTCCACCAGCCGCCTGGTGCCGAGCACGTCGACCTCGTGGGTACGCCGGGTCGGCGAGGACGCCAGGTGCAGCACCGCCTCAACCTCGGCGACCGCAGCCGTCAGCCCCTCGCCGGTGGCGAGATCGGCCACCACCCACTCCACGTCGGAGCCCCCGCGAGGATGCCGGCTCACCGCCCGCACGGCGAATCCGTCCCGCAGGCGCGGCAACACCACCCGCCCGAGCCGCCCGCTCGCCCCGGTGACCAGCACCCGCATCGCCCGCTCCTCTCCCCGACGTACCCTCTCAGGGACGGAGCGCCCAAGCGGTTCGTGACAGGCGGACACCCGAGGCGACCCTGTCTCAGGCGGCCGCCGCGACCGTACCGAGGGCGACGCAGACCAGCAGGCCGACCAGCGCCGCCGGCCATCGCCCCGCCCGCTGCCCGGTGGGCAGCTCGCCGGCCCGCGCCAAGGCCGCGAATCGTGGTCACCGTTCACACTAGCCGTCGTAGAACGCCCCATACGGATAGAGATCCATCGTGCTGGAGTCTTTACGAATCCCGCCCATGACGTCCTTCGTGGTGTCCTCTACCCAGTCAAAGTTGCACTTGGCCCACGTGCCAGCCCCATGGGGGTTACGGCAGAACCGCTCAGAAAGAGAGCCCGCATAGGGCGTGCCAATCCACCCCATTGCCGAATGGCCGTCAGACTTGCCATCCTTCACATAGACGATGTCGCCGTCGAATTTGATGCAGACCTGCGTGTCGGCGGCGTAGTCTTTCGACTTGCACCAATCGACGCCAGTGGGCGGGCTTACCTCGACTCCGGTCTGACACGCAACGAAGGAGTAGGAGCAAGAGCCGTAGTAGTTGTCGTCGGCCCAGCTCGGTGACGGCAAGCCGAAAACCGCGGCGCCGACGGCAACGGCACATACTGCGGCGCGAGATGCTGTGCTGCGGCCGAGGGCGGACGGGATGAGCCGGTTCTTCACGGACATGGTGCTCCTTCTCTTACTACTCCGGCCTGGCCTTGTGGTCAGGCAGCTTTCCGGCGGTGATCCCGGCGCCGGAGGTGAGCAGCAACCTGCGGGCTGCACTCGGGACTTGTCCGCACAGGGAGCACGCTATGACGCGGCATCCTGCCGCAGCCACCGTGCACGATGCTCGGATTCCTCAGCGGAGTGTGCACGGTGCCCACTCACGGCACGGGGGGGGCGCGGACAGCAGCTGCACAGGGCTATCGTCGGCATCGAGGCTGATCAGCATCCGCCCCACCGTGGTCGTGACCGGGACACCCCGGACGGGCCGGCAACGCGGTTCGTGACAAGCGCCTCCGGCCGACCCGGTCAGGCGGTGGCCGGGCGGACCACCACCCGGGCGGCGATCAGCACGCCGAGCAGCCCGCAGCCGGCCGCCACGGCCAGGGTGGCGGCGTAGCTCGCCGGACCGGGGGCCGGGCCCGCAGCCAGCACCGCGCCGGTCAGCGCCAACACGGTGGCTGCGGCGAGTGAGTCGCCCAGTTGCAGGGCGGAACTGTTGCGCCCCTGCTCGCCGGGGGCGGAGAGCTCCAGGGTGAGCACCGACAGGGACGGGTAGAGCAGGCCCATGCCGAGTCCGGCGACGGCCCAGCCGAGCACCGCCACCGCCACCGGCACCCCCGGCAGGACGGCCGACGCGACGGTGGCCGTACCGAGGGCGATGCAGCCCAGCCCGGTCCGGGGCAGGGTGGCGGCCGAGCGCGGCGCGGCGATCCGGCCCTGCAGCCACGAGCCCACCGACCAGGACAGCGCGCCGACGGTCAGCACCAGGCCCGCCGCGGTCGGTGAGAAGCCGCGTTCCCGGGACAGCATCAGTGGAATGACCACCTCCGCGCCGGCGAACGCCGCCGAGGCGAGCCCACGCAGGCCGATCACCGTCGGCAGGCCCCGGCCGGCGCGCAGGAAGCCGGCCGGCAGCAGGCGCGGGGCGCAGACCAGCAGGCCGGCCAGCGCCACCGCCACCAGCGCCCCGCCGAGCACGCCGCGCTGCTGCCCCCCGTGATGCAGCAGCGCGGCGCTCGCCCCCGCCCCGCAGGCCCAGCCGATCCGGGCCAGGGCCCCGGCCGGTGGCCGGACCGGGACCTCAGCGCCGAGCGCCCGCAGCCCGGGCTGGATCAGCAGCACCGCCGGCACCGCGACGGCCGGCACCGCGAGGAAGACCCAGCGCCAGCCCAGGTGCTCGACGATCAGGCCGGCCAGCGCCGGGCCGACCAGCGACGGCACGACCCAGGCCGCGGCGAACGCGGCGAAGACCCGCCGCCGCAGTTCCTCCGGGTACGCCTGCCCGACGATCACGTAGAGCGCCACCGACAGCAGACCCGAGCCGAAGCCCTGCACCACCCGGCCGACGACGAGCAACCCCATGGTCGGGGCGGCGCCCGCGACGACCAGCCCCGCCACGAACCAGGCCACCCCGTGCCACATCGGGGCGCGCGGCCCACGCGCGTCGCACCAGATCCCCGAGACCACCATCGCCACCACACCGGAGGCGAACGGGCCGCCGAAGGCCAGCGCGTACAGGGTGAGCCCGTCGAGGCTGCGGGCGACGGTGGGCATCGCGGTGCCGACCGCCAGGGCCTCGAACGCCAGCAGCGACACCAGGGCGACGCTGCCCACGGTCATCGCCCGCAACCGCGGGGAGTACAGGTGCGCGGGTGGGGCCGCCGGCGCGGCGGTGGCGGTCACCGGCGGCCCGGCGTACGTGCGGTCGACATGGGATCAAGCCTGCGACCTCAACCCGGATTGAGGTCAACGGTGACACCGGTCTCGTCAGGCCGACTCCAGCGCCTCGCCGACCCCCTTCGCCACCCCGGACAGGTGCTGGTCGGCCAGCAGGTGCCCGGCGGTGATGACCAGGGCGATCGGCCACTCGATCACCTGGAGCGCGGCGAGCACGCCCAGGCCCGCGTAGTAGGCGAGCTTGTCGGGCGGCGGCACCGCCACCTCGCCCAGCACCGGGATCTCCACCCGCCGGTTGTACTTCCTGACCATCTCGCACGTCCCGCCGAGATGTCGCGTCACTGCGCTCATTCCGCCTCCCCGGATCCGACGACCACATCGATGTCCGACCAGGCATTCCACCGGCGACCCGGTCCATGCCCCACGCAGCCGGGAAACTTCCCTCGCTCAGGGGGCATAACGGACGCGACGCCGGGAAGTCGGGGCCGCCGGGGACGAGGGGTACGGGAGGCGAGATGGCGTACGGCTGGCGCGGCGGCGGGAGCACCGGGGAGCGCGGCCGGCGGCTCGGCCGTACGCCTCGATGACCTCGCTGGGCCGGTACGCCGGCCTCCTGCTCGCGCCGGACGCCGTCGCGCGGGTCGCCCGTACCGTCGTCGGGGCCGTGCCGGACGCGGCCCGGACGGTCGGGTCGGCCCTGCCGCAAGCGTTGCCGGGAGCGGCCCGGGCCGGCGGAGCCGCCGTGCCGCGCGGCGTCGCCGAGGCGGCGGGCAAGGTGGGCCACGGAGCTGCCCGGCTGGCCCAGTTGGCCGGACTGAGCAAGCGCCGGGTCTGGACCCGGGACGGCCGGCACCACATCGAGGTGCACGGCGTGTGCCAGGACGGCGCGAACAAGCTGGCCCGGCAGGTCGAGCAGGCGCTGGAGCGAATGCCCGGGGTGGCCTGGGCCCGGGTCAACGCGCCCTCCGGCCGGGTGGTGGTGGCGGTCGAGGAGCCGAAGCCGAGGCTGCGCGACCTGATCGCCACGGTGGCGCGTACCGAGCGGGTCTGCCCGTACGAGCCGGACCCGGAGATCCCCCCGCCGCACCCGGCCGAGGAGGGCCCACGTACGCCCCGGACCTTGGGCGGCCTGGTCTCGGACGCGCTCGGCCTGACCATCTCCGCGGCCACCCGGATCCTGCCGTTCACCCCGGTCCCCGGCGAGGTGGCCGGCTTCCTCGCCGCGATCGACCTGCACCCGAAACTGCACGCCCTGGCCGACCGGGGGCTGCGCGCCGACCCCCGCGCCGACGTGCTGTTCCCGCTCGCCGAGGCGGTGGTGCAGGGCCTCACCGGCGGCTGGGCCGGGATAGTGCTGGACGGCGCGCAGCGGGTGGTGCAATGGGGCGAGGCGCGAGCCCAACTCTCCGCCTGGACCAAGGCCGAACCGAGGCTGACCGGCGACCCGGAGCGGGCGGTGGCCCGGGTGCCCAAGGGCGAGCGGCCCCGTCCGGTCCCCGACGGCCCGGCCGAACGGTACGTGAAGCGGGTGCTCGCCGCCGGCGCGGCGGCCGGCGCGGCGGCGGTGCCCGTGGTGGGCCCGAAGCGGGCCGCCTCGCTGGCCCTGTCCGCGCTGCCCAAGGCGCCGAACAACGGACGCGAGGGGTACGCGGCCCAGCTCGGTCGGATGCTGGCCCGGCGCGGCGTGATCGCCATGGACCGCAGCGTGCTGCGCAAGCTGGACGGCATCGACACGGTGGTCTTGGACAGCGCGATCCTCGGCTCGGACCGGGGCGTGCTGGCCGACCTGGCGCCGCTGGCGGGGGCCGACACCGGGCAGGTGGCCGCCCGGGCGTTCGCCCTCTTCGACCCGGAGGCCCCGGACGCCGTACAGCAGGCCGACGGCTGGCGGCTCGGGCCGCTGGACCGGATCGACGCCCGCGACCCCGGGGACACCCCGGACCGGCGCCGGCTCACCGAGCACGGCGGGCTACTGCTCGGCCTCGCGGACGGCGACACGCTCGCCGCCGTGCTCCGAGTGGATCCGGAACCCGCGCCCGGGGTCGACGCCCTGCCCACCGCCACCCGCCAGGCGGGCCTGCGCCTCGTGGTGGCCGCGGACGACTACGAGCGGTACGGCTTCGCCGACGCCGTGGTGCCCGGCGGCGACCAGCTCGTCGACTCGGTACGCGCCCTCCAACGAGACGGTGCGGTGGTCATGCTCATCTCCGGTGACCGCGCCGCGCTCAGTGCCGCCGACTGCTCCCTCGGCGTCTCCGCCCCGGAGGCTCTCCCGCCCTGGGGTGCCCACCTGCTGGTCGGCGACGACCTGCGGATCCCCGCACTGTTGATCGACGCGGCCGGGGTTGCCCGCCGGATGACCAGGCAGAACATCCGGATCTCGATGGCCGGCAGCGGGCTCGGGGCGCTGGGCGCGCTCACCGCCGACCCGATGCTGCTGCCCGGCCGGACCCTCGCCGCGGTGAACGCCGCCGGCGCGCTCGCCTTCGGGCACGGCGTGTGGCGGGCCCGCCGGCTGCCGGACCGGACCCGCACGCCGGTGCCCGCGCTGACCGCCTGGCACCTGATGCCGGTGGAGACCGTCCTCGACCAGCTGGGCACCCGCCCGGCCGGGTTGGCCAGTGCGGAGGCGGGCCGCCGGCGGCGGGCCGTCGCCGGGGACCACGCGGGCCCGGCCGGTCTGCTGAAGGCGTTCGTGGACGAGCTGACGAACCCGCTCACCCCGGTGCTCGCCGCCGGGGCGGTGCTCTCCGCCACGTTCGGCTCGCTGGTCGACGCGGCCCTGGTCGGCGGGGTGGTCGGCGGCTCGGCGCTGATCGGCGCGGTGCACCAGCGCAACACCGAGCGGTCCCTGGCCGAGCTGCTGTCGCGCACCGCGGTGACCGCGCGGGTGCTCCGCGACGGCGCCGAACAGGTGGTGCCGGCGGAGGAGCTGGTGGCGGGGGACGTGGTCGCGATCGGCCCCGGCGACGCGGTCCCGGCGGACTGCCGGGTGCTCAGCTCGGACGGGCTGGAAGCCGACGAGTCGTCCCTGACCGGCGAGTCGCTGCCGGTGAGCAAGACCGCCGAACCGGTGGTGGCGGCAGCCGTCGCCGAGCGGCGCTCCATGCTGTACGAAGGCACCACCGTCGCGGCCGGCCGGGGCACCGCCGTGGTGGTGGCGACCGGCGAGGAGACCGAGGCCGGGCGCAGTCTCGCCCTGGCCCGGGAGGCCCCGCCGCCCAGCGGGGTGGAGGCGCGGCTCGGGAAGCTGACCAGTGCCGCCGTACCGCTGGCCGCCGGCTCGGCGATCGCGGTGGCCGGGGCGGGACTGCTTCGGGGCGTACCCCTGGCGGAGACGGCGGCGACCGCCGCGAACCTGGCCGTCGCCTCGGTGCCGGAGGGACTGCCATTCCTGGTCAGCGCCGCGCAGCTGGCAGCAGCCCGGCGGCTGGCCGAGCACGGCGCGCTGGTCCGCAACCCGCGGACCATTGAGGCGCTGGGCCGGGTGGACGTGCTCTGCTTCGACAAGACCGGCACCCTCACCGAGGGCAAGCTGCTGCTCGCCGGGGTGGGTGACGGTGCCGGCGACCGGTACGCGCCACCGGACCGGCTGGACGAGCCGCTGCGACTGACCCTGGCTGCGGCGCTGCGGGCCACTCCGGCGGCGGCCGACCCGGACGAGCTGCCCCAGCAGACCGACCGGGCGGTACGCCGGGGCGCGGACACCGCCGGCGTGGTCGAGCAGACCGGCGCGGCGGACTGGACGGCGGTGGGCGGGTTGCCGTTCGAGCCGTCCCGCGGCTACCACGCCACCATCGGCCGGACCCCGGACGGCCTGCTGCTCAGCGTCAAGGGGGCACCCGAGTCGGTGGTGCCGCGCTGCGCGGCGCGGCGTGCCGCCGGTGGTGACCAGCCGCTGGACGAGGCGGGCCGGAACGCGCTGCACGCGATGCTCGCCGAGCGGGCCGCGGCCGGAAACCGCATCCTCGCCGTCGCAGAGTGCCCGGTGGACAGCGAGTCGGTGACCGACGAGCACGTCGAGGGGTTGGTCTTCGTCGGCTTCCTGGCGCTCGCCGACGGGGTGCGGGAGAGCGCGAAGCCCGCGGTCCGGCGGATCCGGCAGGCCGGCGTGCACACCATCATGATCACCGGCGACCACCCGGCGACCGCCGAGGCGATCGCCGCGACCATCAGCCCCGCCGACGGCGGTCAGCGGGTGGTCACCGCGACCGACCTGGACCGGCTCGACGACGAGGCGCTGGCCGAGCGGCTCATGGCGACCGACGTGGTGGCCCGCTGCACCCCGGCGCACAAGGTCCGGATCATCCAGGCGCTTCAGCGCCGCGGCCGGACCGTGGCGATGACCGGGGACGGCGCCAACGACGCTCCGGCGATCCGGCTGGCCGACGTGGGCATCGCGCTGGGCCAGCGCGGCACCCCGGCGGCTCGCGCCGCTGCCGACCTGGTGGTCACCGACGACCGGCTGGAAACGATCATCGCCACGCTGGTGGAGGGGCGGGCGATGTGGTCGTCGGTCCGCCACGCGCTGAGCATCCTGGTCGGCGGCAACCTCGGCGAGATCGCGTTCAGCGTGCTGACCGCCGCCGCCACCGGCCGGTCCGCGCTGACCGGACGGCAACTGCTGCTGGTCAACCTGCTCACCGACCTGGCACCCGCGCTGGCCATCGCGGTCCGCCCGCCGGCCGCCCACGGTGCCGACCACCTGCTGCGGGAAGGGCCGGACACCTCACTCGGCGCGACGATGACCCGGGAGATCGGGCTGCGGGCGAGCGCCACCACGCTGGGCGCGACCGCCGGCTGGAGCCTGGCCCGGTGGACCGGCAGCCAACGCACGGCCGGCACGGTCGCGCTGGCCTCGCTCGTGGGCACACAACTCGGCCAGACCGTGCTGGCCGGCGGCACCAGCCCCACCGTGCTGGCGTCCACCGCCGCGTCCATCGGCGTCCTGGTCGCGGTGGTGCAGACGCCCGGGGTCAGCCAGTTCTTCGGCTGCACCCCGCTCGGCCCGGTGAGCTGGACGATCGCCGCCGGCTCCGCGCTCGGCGCGACCTTCGCCAACGGCGCGCTCACCCGGCTGGTCGACCGCCTCCCGCAGCACGGCAGCCATGCCCGGTAATGCCATCGGCCGTCGTCGCCGACCGTCACTAGAGTGCCGGCATGTCCTCGCCCCGCCTCGAGAAGATCACGCCGGACAACGTCCTGGCCGCCTGCGCCATCGCGATCCGACCCGACCAGGAGGGCCTGGTCGCGCCGGTCGCCCGATCGCTCGCCGAGGCGTACGCCCAGCCGGCGGTCGCCTGGCCACGGCTGATCGTTGACGGCAACCGTCCAGTGGGCTTCGTGATGGGCTTCCTCGACGTGCCGTGGCGCCCCGACGACGATCCGACCGACGTCCGCTCGGGGCTCTGGCGGCTCAACATCGCCGCCGATGAGCAGGGCAAGGGGTACGGGCGGTTCGCCGTCCAGGCGCTGGCGGCGAAACTCCGCCAGCGCGGCTGCACCAGGCTGACCGTCACCTGGGTGCCGGGCGACCACGGTCCGGAGCGGTTCTACTGGCAGCTCGGCTTCCGGTTGACCGGTGAGACGAGCGGCGACCAGGTGGTCGGCGAGTTGGACCTGTGACGGTCAGTGCCAGGTGGCGGCGGCGCGCCGCAACCGGTCGTTGATCGCCCGACCCACGCCGACCTCGGGGACCGGCTCGGCGACGATCTCGGTCACCCCGGCCGCGTCGAGCCGGTGCAGGGCGTCGAAGAGCCGCGCGGCCGCTGCGGTCAGCTCACCCTCGGGCGACAGCACCTCCACCGCCGCCCACCCGGCGGCCGTCGGGCGTTCACGGAAGGCCAGGAAACCCCGCCGGCCGCCGTCCCCCGGCGCCGACTCCGCCGTCCCCAACCGCAACGGGGTACGCGGGGCGTAGTGCGCGGCCAGCGTCCCGGGTGCCACCGGCTGCCCCGAACTGCCCGGCCGTACCTCGACCGGCCCGACCGCCTCGGCCAGCGCCTCGACCGGCAGCGCACCCAGCCGAAGCACCACCGGGCGCTCGCCGCGGGCGTCCACGATCGTCGACTCGATCCCGCACCGGGTGGGCCCGCCGTCCAGCACCACGTCCACCGCGTCGCCCAGCCCGGCCACCACGTGCTCGGCCCGGGTCGGGCTGAGCTGCCCGAACCGGTTGGCGCTCGGCGCGGCCACCGGCACCCCGGCGGCAGCGATCAGCGCGCGGGCGGACGGCTCGTCCGGCACCCGGACCGCCATGGTGTCCAGGCCTGAGGTGACGATCGACGGGATCGCCGCCGGCCGGTCCACGATCAGAGTGAGCGGGCCGGGCCAGAAGCGCTCGACCAGCGCGGCGACCGCCGGTGGCACCGCACCGACCAGGCCGGCCAGGTCGGCGGCGTCGGCCAGATGGCTGATCAGCGGGTCGAAGCTGGGCCGGGCCTTCGCCTCGAAGATGCGGGCGGCCGCCCGGGCGTCGAGGGCGTTCGCGCCCAGCCCGTAGACCGTCTCGGTGGGAAAGGCGACCAGCCCACCGGCTCGCAGGACGGAGGCGGCCTCGGCGATGCCGCTGTCGGCCGGCAGGACGCGCGGGGATCCGGTGCTCACGCCCCGACGCTAGCCTGCCGCCGGAGGCGGGTCGCGCCGGGTCGACCGAGCTGTTGCCGTCGGCCCCGAAACCGGGTTGTCCGGCTCGGCGGAACCACCCAGGATGTTCGCCATGGCCCGGGTGAAGATGCATGTCGACGAGGTGGAGACCGACGTCGCCCTCGTCCGTCGACTGGTCGCCGGGCAGTTCCCGCACTGGGCCGACCTGGCGATCCGGCTGGTCCCCTCGTACGGGACGGACCACGACATCTACCGGCTCGGCGCGGATCTGGTGGTCCGGCTGCCCCGGATCGGCTGGGCTACCGAGCAGGCGGCGCGGGAGGCCGAGTGGCTGCCCCGGCTGGCCCCGCACCTCCCGCTCGCCCTGCCGGTGCCACTCGTGCGCGGACGCCCCGCCGAGGGCTACCCGTTCGACTGGTCGGTGTACGAGTGGCTGCCCGGCGAGAACGCCAACGGCACCCTCGCCGACCTGGACCAGGCGGCGGTCGACCTCGCCGCGTTCATCACCGCGCTGCGGGGAATCGACACCACCGGCGCGTATCCCCGGAAGCCCGGCGGCCGGGGCAGCGACCTGGTCGAGTTCGACGACGGCGTACGCCGGTCGGTGGCGCAGCTCGGCGACCGCGTCGACGGCGCGGCGACGCTGCGCGCCTGGCAGGAGTCGCTGGACGCCCCGGCGTGGGACGGGCCGGGCGTATGGGTGCACGGGGACCTGCTGCCCGGCAACCTGCTGGTCGTGGCCGGCCGCCTCTCCGCCGTCATCGACTTCGGCGGGCTCAACGTCGGCGACCCGGCCTGCGACCTGCAACCGGCCTGGAACGTCTTCGCCGGTCGCAGCCGGGAACGGTTCCGCGCCGAGCTGGACGTGGACGACGCCTCGTGGCTGCGCGGCCGCGGCTGGGCCCTGGTCCAGGCGGTGAACGCGCTGCCGTACTACTGGGACACCAACCCGGGGATCGTCCGTCAGGCGTCGCACGCGCTGGCCGAGGTCCTCGCCGACGCCGCCTGCTGACGGGATCCTCAGGGCGTCAGCGGGCCGTCCAGGATGCGCTGGCCGGCCTGCTGGGTCAGGCATGGACACCGGGGTGCTCACCGCTTGACACGCACCCGGCATTCATACATCCTGATTTCACTAGTAATCTAGTGAAACGGAATTATGGGTGATCGACTTCCACGTCGACGCGCGCTCGGGCATGGCGCCGTACCTGCAGATCGTCAGGCAGGTACGGCAAGCGCTGCTGCTGGGGCTGCTCACCGAGGGCGACAAGCTGCCCACGGTCAAGGAGGTGGTCGCCAAGGTGGCGATCAATCCGAACACCGTGAGCAAGGCGTACCGCGAACTCGAACACCTCGGCCTGGCCGCGGGAAAGCCGGGGGTGGGCACCTTCATCACCCAATCGCTCGGCCACGCATCGCTCACCGAACACGGTCCGCTGCAGCAGGAGCTGCGCGCCTGGATGGACAAGGCCCGCGCTGCGGGCCTGACCGAGCCGGGCATCGAGGCGATGTTCCAGAACACCCTGCGCGAGAGCGCCGAAGGGGAGAAATGAACGCGATCCTGCAAGCCCACGCGCTAGGCAAGAGATACGGCCAGCGCCAGGCGCTGGCCGACTGCACCCTGGAGCTCCCACCGGGACACGTCGTCGGCCTGATCGGGCCCAACGGCGCGGGCAAGACCACCCTGCTGAAGATCGCCTGCGGCATGCTCGCGCCGACCACGGGGCGGATCGAGGTGCTGGGCGAACAACCCAACGGCGCAACCGCGCAACTGGCCCGGGTCGGGTACGTCGCCCAGGACACCCCCACCTACGCGAGCCTGTCCGTCGCCGACCACCTGAAGTTCGGCGCCAAGATGAACCCGGCCTGGGACGCGAAGCTCGCACAGGCCCGCATCGAGCAACTCGGCCTGAACCCGAAGCAGAAGGCGGGCAAGCTCTCCGGCGGGCAGCGCGCCCAGCTCGCCCTGACCGTCGCGGTGGCCAAGCGACCCGAACTGCTCATCCTCGACGAACCGGTCGCCAGCCTCGACCCGCTGGCCCGCCGCGACTTCCTGCGCCACCTGATGGAGTCGGTCGCCGAGCACGACACCAGCGTCATCCTCTCCTCGCACCTGGTCTCCGACCTCGAACGCGTCTGCGACTACCTGGTCGTGCTGGTCTCCTCCCGCGTACAGCTCGCCGGCGAAACCGACGATCTGCTCGCGCAGCACCACCGGATCGTGTGCACGCGGCGCCAGGAGTCCGACCTGCCCACGGGGTTGAAGGTCATCTCGGCGGAGCACACCGACCGGCAGTCCACGTTCGTGGTGCGAAGCGAAAGCGAACTGCCCGCCGGGGACTGGTCCGCCGAACACCTCGAACTGGAGGACCTCGTGCTGACCTACCTGGAGCGGCCCGTCGACCACGGCGCCGATACCGCGATGCAACCGACGGGAGAAGCGCGATGCTCTGGCTGACCTGGCGGCAGTTCCGTGCCCAGGCCCTCACCGTCCTGGCCTTGCTCGCCGCCGCGGCGATCGTGTTCCTGGTCACCGGGTTGCCGATGCACCACAGTTACACCGCGGCCCTGGCCGCGTGCGCCCCGCTGGACGCCTGCGACGGCGCGACCCCCGCGGCGCGGGCGTTGGGTGCCCAGCTCAGCCAGTTGCAGCGAAGCTATGAGCCCATGTTGATGCTCCTGCAACTCCTCGTGATCGCCGTACCGGCGCTGATCGGCATCTTCTTGGGCGCGCCGCTGATCGGCCGGGAACTGGAAACCGACACGCACCAACTCGCCTGGAACCAAACCGTCACGCGCACCCGGTGGCTCGCGGTCAAACTCACCGTCGTCGGCGTCACCGCGATCGCCACCACCGCGATCCTCAGTTGGCTGCTGACCTGGTGGGCCGGGCCGCTGGACAACCTCAACGGCAACCGGTGGGCGGCGATGACCTTCGCCTCACGCGACATCGTCCCGCTCGGCTACACCGCGTTCGCCTTCGCCCTGGGTACCACGCTGGGACTACTGCTGCGCCGCACTCTGCCGGCCATGGCTATCACCCTCGCCGTGTTCATCGCCTTCCAGATTCTCGTACCCACCCTTATCCGACCCCACCTGCTTTCCTCGACCACAACCACCTTCCCGATCAACCAGGCCAGCACGAGCCAGTTCCACGACTTCCGGGGCACGCAGACGGAATTCCACTTCGACCTGCCGGCACCGCGAGGCGCCTGGCTGACATCCCAGCCGCCCGTGAAGAACCCGGCCGGCCAGGTGGTCCGCATCGACAGTTACCCCGAATGCTTCCCAAGCAGCCAGGGCGACGCCCCAGACCTGAGTCAGATCGGCGCCTGCCTCGCCAAGGACAACCTCCACCAGACAGTCACCTACCACCCCGCGAGCAACTACTGGCCCCTGCAGTGGATGGAAACCGGGATCTTCCTCGTGCTCGCCGGGGCGCTGGCCGGTACCTGCTTCTGGTGGATCCGGCGCCGACAGAACTAACCGTTCGCCCGCCCCGATACTCGAAGACTGTCGTGAGTAGCGTCTACGGCGGTACCTGCGTTGGCGTTGGCCGCAGACCCCGAACGCCCCTGCCGACCGGCTTCCGCCCAATTGACGGTCTCGCCCACCGGGCGTACGGCGACATCCGCCGGCCGCGCTGAATGGCTCCGGTCCGGGGGCGGTGCGGGGCCGCCCCCGGACCGGTCACCGGCAGGTCCAGCGCACCGGCCGGACCTGGTCGTCGGACTCGAGCTTCCCGCCGAGCACCCGACCGTCGTCGCTGAAACTGGTCACCGCGCCCTGCCGCTGGCCGCGCCAGCCGTCCGGCATGGGCAGTTTCACCGACCTCGTGTCGGTGATCACGCTGGGGACATCATCGGAGACCCAACCGGCCATCCAGCCCCGACCGTTGCCGGTCCCGGCCCAGAGGACGCCCTTCAGTACGTCCGCCTGCCCGGTCCGCAGGTCGATCCGCACCGGGTAGCGGGGTATGCCGTTCCGGGGAACCACCTTGGTGTCGCGTTCGGCGGTGCCGGTCACCCAGCCACCGGCCAACGACAGGGGCAGGAACCGGTCGGCCTTCCCGCCGGGCACCTGCGGCAGCGGCAGCACCTCCGGCCGGGCGGCGCCCGGACGCCACACCACCGCGCGGGTGGGCTTGTCCGGATGCCCGTCGGACATCGCGCCCAGGATGGTGCCGTCCTCGTCGATGTCGATGGCCGTGCCCTCCCACTGCGGGCCGGGCAGTGGCAGGTCGACCGGCCGGCTCTGGTACGAGTCCCAGACCACCGGCAGTTGCTTGAACCCCGGCTCCCAGGGAGCCCCCAGGCTGCGGTAGCCGACGATCCGGCCAGCGTCGTTGACGGCCGTCGCGCCCTCGGACGTTCCCCCGGGCAGGCGGATGACCTCGCCGTCGCGCACCGCCCACGCCCGCCCCTCGTTGCCGGCCCCTAACGACGAACCCACAGCCAGGCCTGCCCGGTTCACATCCGTCAACTTCTGCATCGAGCCCGGCAGCTCGACCTCGCGGACCCGGTCCCCCTCCCAGATCAGCAGGCCGAAATCCATGCGCCCCTGCCCCTGCGGGGCCCGACGGCCCAACAGCCACCGGCCGTCCGGGTCACCGCCGGTGACCGCGGCCCGTGGATCGCCCGGCACAGGCAGCAGTGTGGCCGTGCACACCCCCTGCCACGGGCCGGTCAGCTGCGGGTCCGGCAACGGCATCGACGGGCTGGGGCTCGCGGCCGGCGCAGGCGCCGCCCGCCCGTCCCCGCCCAGCGCCGCCGGCAGCGCGGCCATCGCCAGCACACCCAGCGCGGCCGCCCCGGCCGCCGCCACCCGGCGGTTGCGCCGCCGCCGGCGGGCCTCCCGGATCGCCCCCGGCAGGTCGATCCGGGGCGGGCCGGGCGGCTCGTCGTCCAGCCACCGCAGCCGGTCGGCGACGTGTTCGTCATCGGTCCTCATGCCCACCGCTCCTTTCCGGTCCGGCCAGCCATCTCGCGGTCCCCGAGCAGCCGTCGCATCGCCGCCAGACCATGCGAGGTCTGGCTCTTCACCGTGCCGGGCGAGCAGCCCAGCGTCCGGGCCACCTCCTCCACTGGCAGGTCGTGCAGGAAACGCAGCACCAGCACCGCTCGCTGCCGGGGCGGCACCTTGGCCAGTGCGTCGCGCAGCACGGTCTGCTCCTCGACGCTCCGGTCCTCGGTGGACCGCACGTCGGGTGGCCCGCCGAACAGGTGCACCCGCCACCAGCCGCGCCGCCGGGTGTCCAGGAAGTGCCGGACCAGCACCGTCCGGACGTACGCATCGAGCTGCTCGACCTCGGCGATCCGCGCCCAGCGCAGGTAGAGCCGCGTGGCGGTCTCCTGCACCAGGTCGTCGGCCAGGTCGCGGTCGCCGCAGAGTCCGTACGCGAGCCGCCGCAGCGCCGGCAGGCGCGCCGTGACGTACTCGACGTATTCCTGGTCCGATGCGTCCGGCATCCGGCTACCTCCCTGGGGTTCACTTGTTCCAGACGGCACCGTGCCGGAAACGGTTGTACGCGATCATGGAAAAGGGCCCGAGGATGGCCGGATGGAGATCCCTGAGAGCCTTCGGTGGACCGACCAGATCCCGGCGGGCCGGCCCTGGCGGGCGGTGCTGCCGGACCAACTGGCGGAGTGCGTCGCGCAGTGGGACCTGCGGGTGGTGGACCCCCGTTCGGGTACGCATTCGCCTCGCTGGCCATACCGATCAAGCTGCCGGCCGGCCGCGCATCGGTCTTAGCCGGCGCTTGAGGTGACCGTGATCAGCGACGATCAGGCGCGCTTCGGCACTTCTTCGCCACGACGCTAATCACGAACCACGCCGAGCCGCAGGAGGTCCAACGGACGCTCCGGCACAAGACGCTGCGGATCACGCTGGAGACATACGTGCACTGGTGGCCGAAGCGGGACCGACCGCGCGGCATCGTCGGGAGCGGCCCTACGGGCGGCGCTCTCAATCCAAGATCAAGCCTGATCTGTACTGCCGTTGTGCTAGTCGATCATGCCGGTTAAGAAACCGCAGGTGAGGAGTGGAGATGGTGGAGCCCAGGGGACTTGAACCCCTAACCCCTGCCTTGCAAAGGCAGTGCTCTGCCAGTTGAGCTAGGGCCCCGAGGCGGGCGGAGTCGCCCGGTGCTGGCAGTCGGAGGGAACGCTCAGCGCAGGTCAGGCGCGGTGGTCGCTTCGTGCCACAGAGCGCGCTCGTCGTTCGCCGCCTTCACCTTCTTGGCCACCATGGCGGCCACCCCGACCACGCCGACCAGGATCAGGAGCTTCTTGAACATGGGCCGACCCCTCGCGCTCGACTATCGTCGGACGATGTGCGGTGGGGCTAGCTGGAATCGAACCAGCGACCTCAGAGTTATCAGCTCTGCGCTCTAACCGACTGAGCTATAGCCCCGCGTAGCGACGAGCAAGGTTAACCCATCGCCGCCTCCGGCCCCAAATCGGGGGCCGGTGCGCCGCGCCAATGAAGAACCTACCCGGATATGCGATGCCGGGGCGACCGCATTACGCGGTGCCCCGGCGTCGTCGGAGTCAGTCCCGCTCGGCGAGCGTCAACTCGATCCCGCCGACCAGGTCGGCGCAGACGTTGTAGACGAACGCGCCCAGCGTGGCGAGCGCGGTGAAGAGCACGACGTTGACCAGGCCGATCAGCGCGGAGCTCAGGATCACGCCCTTGGCGGTGATCTGGAAGCCGCCGGAGCCGCCCGAGCCGCCACCTGCGTTGACCAGGTCGGTCAGGCTGTCGTTGACGCTCTTGAACACGCCCATCGCGTCCAGGGCCAGATAGAGCACCGAGGTGGCGACGACCACCACGATGAAGAGCACCACCGAGACCGCGAACGCGAACTTCATCACCGACCAGGGGTCGATCCGCTTGAGGTTCAGCCGGGCCCGGCGCGGTCCGCGCGACGCGGCCGAGCTGACCGAGGTACGCGCAGCGCGTACCGCCTCACCCACGCGCGCGGCCCCGACGGCGGCCGCACCGCTGATACTCGGCGGCAGGCCACCACCGTTGGCGGGGCGGCCGGTGGCGCCGGCGCGGGCGCCGTCCGGCGACGGCTTGGGCGCGGTGCCGAGACCGGCGCCCACCTTCGGCGGGGTGCCGGGAGTCCCGGGCGACGGCCGGCCCGTACCCGGTGTCTTGATCGCCTGGGTGGTGCCGGGCTTCGCCGTGGTGACCGACGGCCCGGCCGGCCCGTCGGCGGAGGTCGGGGCGTCGACCGGGGCCTTCTCGGCCTTCTCGCTCGTCCCCGAGTCCTCCCCGGGCTTGTCCGGCGGGGGTGCCATGCCGGGGGCCCGGGTGAACTTCGGGGCAGGCGCGTCGGCGGGGACCGTGGCCCGGCCCACGGCCGCCCGGCCCGACGCTGGTGTACCGCCCTGCGCGGCCTCCTCGTCGACCGGGTTGGCCGAGGCCCCCGTGTTCCCCGACTTCGCCTGTGTCTCCGTCATCAACTAGTCCTGTTCGTCAGGCTCGTCGGCATTGCGAGCAATTGCCACGATAGTCACGCCGTCCGGGAGGTCCATCAGCTTGACCCCCATTGTGTTCCGATCACGCGTACGGCGTACAGGCTTCACCGGAGTCCGGATGACGCCCCCGTTGCTGGTGATAGCGAAGAGTTCGTCGTCGGGGCTGATCACCGCAGCTCCGACCAGACCGCCACGTCGCTCGGTGATCTTCGCAGTCAGCACGCCCTTACCTCCCCGGCCCTGGACCGGGTATTCCTCGATCGGGGTACGTTTCGCGTATCCGCCGTTCGTCGCGACCAGCACGTCCATGTCCATACCCTCGCGGACGACCTCCATGGCCAGCAGTTCGTCGTCGTCGCTGAACCGCATGCCGATGACACCGGAGGTGGCGCGGCCCATCGGGCGCAGCGCCTCGTCCGTGGCGTTGAAGCGGATGGCCTGAGCGTTCTTGGAGACCAGCAGCAGGTCGTCCGTCGAACTCACCAGGGCAGCACCGACCAGCTCGTCCTCATCGCGCAGGTTGATCGCGATGATGCCGCCTGACCGGGGGGAGTCGAACTCCTCGAGCCGCGTCTTCTTCACCAGGCCGTTCTTCGTGGCCAGTACCAGGTAGGGCGCCACCTGGTAGTTCGGAATTTCGATGATCTGCGCGATCTGCTCGTCCGCTTGGAACGCGAGCAGGTTGGCCACGTGCTGGCCCTTGGCCACCCTACTGGCTTCGGGAAGCTCGTAGGCCTTGGCCCGGTAGACCCGACCCTTGTTGGTGAAGAACAGGATCCAGTCGTGCGTAGAGCATACGAAGAAGTGGCTGACGATGTCGTCCTGACGGAGGGTGGCGCCGCTGACGCCCTTCCCGCCCCGCCGCTGCGAGCGGTACAGGTCGACCTTGGTGCGCTTGGCGTACCCGGTGCGGGTGATGGTGACGACGACGTCCTCGCGGGCGATGAGGTCCTCCATCGAGACCTCGCCGTCGAACGGCACGATCTTGGTGCGCCGGTCGTCGCCCCACTTCGCGACGATCTCGCCCAGCTCCTCGGAGACGATCCTCCGCTGCCGCTCCGGCTTGGCCAGAATGTCCTTGAGGTCGGCGATCTCCAGCTCGAGCTTGGCCAGGTCGTCGAGAATCCGCTGCCGCTCCAGGGCGGCCAGCCGGCGCAGCTGCATGTCCAGGATCGCGGTCGCCTGGACCTCGTCAATCTCCAGTAGCCGGATCAGGCCCTGGCGGGCGTCCTCGACCGTGGGCGAGCGCCGGATCAGGGCGATCACCTCGTCCAGCGCGTCGAGAGCCTTGGCCAGACCGCGCAGGATGTGCGCCCGCTCCTCCGCCTTGCGCAGCCGGAACGCGGTCCGCCGGCGGATGACCTCGATCTGGTGCTCGACGTAGTAGCGGATGAACTGGGCCAGGTTGAGCGTGCGCGGCACGCCGTCGACGAGCGCCAGCATGTTGGCGCCGAAGGTCTCCTGGAGCTGGGTGTGCTTGTAGAGGTTGTTCAGCACCACCTTGGCGACCGCGTCGCGCTTGAGCACCAGGACGATCCGCATGCCGGTACGCCCGGAGGACTCGTCGCGGATGTCGGCGATGCCGCCGAGCTTGCCCTCCTTGATCAGCTCGGCGATCCGCTCGGCGAGGTTGTCCGGGTTGACCTGGTACGGCAGCTCGCTGACCACCAGCGCCGGGCGGCCCCGCTTGTCCTCCTCGACCTCGACCACGGCCCGCATCCGGATCGAGCCGCGCCCGGTCCGGTACGCGTCCTGGATGCCGGCCTGGCCGACGATCAGACCGTAGGTCGGGAAGTCCGGGCCCTTGACGATCTCCAGCAGCGCCTCGAGCGTGGTGGGCTCGTCGGCCTCCGGGTGCTCCAGGCACCACTGCACCGCCGCGCCGATCTCCCGCAGGTTGTGCGGCGGGATCTTGGTGGCCATGCCGACCGCGATGCCCTCGGAGCCGTTGATCAGCAGGTTGGGAATGCGGGACGGCAGGATCGTGGGCTCCTTGGCCCGGCCGTCGTAGTTGTCCTGCAGGTCGACGGTGTCCTCGTCGATGTCCCGCAGCATCTCCATGGCCAGCGGGTCGAGCTTGCACTCGGTGTACCGCATGGCCGCGGCCGGGTCGTTGCCGGGCGAACCGAAGTTGCCGTTGCCGTCGACCAGCGGGTAGCGCAGCGACCAGGGCTGCGCCATCCGGACCAGCGCGTCGTAGATGGCCGAGTCACCGTGCGGGTGGAACTGACCCATCACGTCGCCGACGACCCGGGAGCACTTCACGTAGCCGCGGTCCGGCCGGTAGCCGGAGTCGAACATGGCGTAGAGGATCTTGCGGTGAACCGGCTTGAGCCCGTCCCGGACGTCCGGCAGGGCCCGCCCGACGATGACGCTCATCGCGTAGTCGAGGTACGAGCGCTGCATCTCGACCTCGAGGCCGACCGGCTCGATCCGGTCGTGCGCGACGACCGCGGCCAGTGTCTCCGGGGTCTCCGGCTCGTTCGGGGTGGACTCGGGAGTATCGGTCACTGTTAACCCTTATCAGACTCAGAGTCGTGTTCGTGCTGTGGATAACGGCTGTGGAAACCGGCCAGACTGTGGATAACTCTGTGGACCGCCGGGCCGGCCGGTGGATCTCCGGCCGGCCCGGCCGGACCCGTCAGATGTCCAGGAACCGCACGTCCTTGGCGTTGCGTTGGATGAACGAACGGCGTGCCTCGACGTCCTCACCCATCAGAACGCTGAACAGCTCGTCGGCGGTTGCGGCGTCGTCGAGCGTCACCTGGCGCAAGGTACGGGTGGCCGGGTTCATCGTGGTCTCCCACAGCTCGGGGTAGTTCATCTCGCCGAGACCCTTGAACCGCTGGATGTCGTCCGGCTTGGCGTTGGGCTTCTTCTGCTGGCGCAGCGCGATCAGCCCGTCCCGCTCCCGGTCCGAGTACGCGTACTGGGCGTCGTCGCCCTTCTTGTTCCACTTGATCTTGTAGAGCGGCGGGGCGGCCAGGTAGACGTGCCCCAGCTCGACCAGCGGCCGCATGAACCGGAACAGCAGCGTGAGCAGCAGCGTCTGGATGTGCTGGCCGTCCACGTCCGCGTCGGCCATCAGCACAATCTTGTGGTAGCGCAGCTTCTCGATGTCGAAGTCGTCGTGGATGCCGGTGCCCAGCGCGGTGATCAGCGCCTGGACCTCGTTGTTCTTCAGCACCCGGTCGATCCGGGCCTTCTCCACGTTGAGGATCTTGCCGCGGATCGGCAGAATCGCCTGGGTACGCGGATCGCGGCCCTGCTTGGCGGAGCCGCCCGCCGAGTCACCCTCGACGATGAAGACCTCGGACTCGCGCGGGTCGGTGGACTGGCAGTCGGCCAGCTTGCCCGGCATCGAGCCGGACTCCAGGAGCGACTTGCGCCGGGCCAGCTTCCGCGCCTGCTGCGCGGCGATCCGGGCGCGGGCCGCCTGGGACGCCTTGGTGATGATGATCTTCGCCTCGGCCGGGTTCCGGTCGAACCAGTCGACCAGCGACTCGTTGCAGACCCGCTGCACGAAGCTCTTCACCGGGGTGTTGCCCAGCTTGGTCTTGGTCTGGCCCTCGAACTGCGGGTTGGTCAGCTTGACCGAGATGATCGCGGCCAGCCCCTCACGGATGTCCTCGCCGGAGAGCCTCTCGTCGCCCTTGAGCAGCTTCTTGTCCGCGCCATACCGGTTGACGACGCTGGTCAACGCGGCCCGGAAGCCCTCCTCGTGGGTGCCGCCCTCGTGCGTGTTGATGTTGTTGGCGAAGGTGTAGACCGACTCGCCGTACGACTCGTTCCACTGCATGGCGATCTCGACCGACATGCCCTCCTCCTCGGCGCCGAACTCGACCACCGTCTTGTGGATCGGGGTCTTCGACGCGTTGAGGTGCCGGACGAAGTCGGCGATACCGCCCTCGTAATGGAAGGTCACCTCGCGCGGCTTGCCCTCCTCGGTCTCCTCGACCCGCTCGTCGAGCAGGTGGATGGTGAGGCCACGGGTGAGGAAGGCCATTTCCTGCAGGCGCCGGTAGATGGTCTGGAAGTCGAAGTCGACGGTCTCGAAGACGTCCGGGTCGGGCCAGAAGGAGACCGCCGAGCCGGTGCGGTCGGTCGGCTCACCCTTCTCCAGCGTGGTCGGCTTGGAGTGGTGGTACTGCTGCCGCCAGACGAAGCCGTCCTTGTGGATCTCCACCGCCATCTTCGTGGAGAGGGCGTTCACCACGGACACGCCGACGCCGTGCAGACCACCGGAGACTGCGTACGCCTTGCCGTCGAACTTGCCGCCTGCGTGCAGCACGGTCAGCGCGACCTCGACACCCGGCTTCTTCAGCTTCGGGTGGAGGTCGACCGGGAAGCCACGCCCGTTGTCGGTGACCCGTACGCCGCCGTCGGCCAGCAGCACCACGTCGATGGTGTCGCAGTATCCGGCCAGCGCCTCGTCCACCGCGTTGTCGACGACCTCCCACACGAGGTGGTGCAGACCGCGTTCGCCGGTGGAGCCGATGTACATACCGGGCCGCTTCCGGACCGCCTCCAGCCCCTCGAGAACGGTGATCGACTCGGCGCCGTACTTCTTGTTGTCCTCCGCTGCCACCCTCGGCCACTTTCTCGCACCGACCACGCCAGGGCGCGGGGCGCGGGTTCGGCGGACAGCACGCGACGTCGGCGCACGTACCGGTCCCCGGATCTCCAGGTCACGGATCGCGTGCGCCGGGCGCCGCGGTCGCCCGCGGATCGCGATCGGCTCGACCCGATCCGGGACAATGATCAAGGGCCCTCGGGCCCCTGTCCGTCGCTCCGTGTCGGGTTTTTCGTCTCGCCGTCAATCTTACTCTGCGCGCACGACTAAACCGCCACTCGGCACCCCTGCGCGGCGGCTGAGAACTCCGTAGCCGGCCGAATCGCGTCGTCCGCGACTCCCCCTACACACCAACGACGGCTTCCGGTCGCGGCGGGGCTTCAGGCCGGCCTTCATTCGGTCGGGGGCACCGGAGGCCGGATCGTGGCCGCCAGTCGAGCTGAAGCGTCGCTGCGCCCCGATCCAGGGTGCCATCCCATCGGTACCGGCGCGTAACCGACCGGGGGTCGCGGCGGGCCCCGCCGTGCCGTACCTTTGCGGCGCCGCCGCAGCGGTCTTGATCTTTGGCGGACGGAACCGGGACGATCGACCCGATCGGTCCGACAACGCGCTTGGTAAGAGGTGACGCCAGATGGGGCTGGACAACGTCGCGGTGCACTGGCCGCGGACCGGCCGCTTCTACGACCCGGTCGCGCCGGCCGAGTTCGTCGACTTCGGCGAGATCGTGGACCTGCCACGGATCTCCGCCCCCACCGCGGCGCTCGCCGAGCTGATCGCCAAGACCGGCACGGTACGCGCGACCGCGTACACCGAGCTGGTCGACCTGATCCTCGGCCTGGAAAATGTGCTCTACGCCACGGAGAACGCGGCCGAGGACGAGGACCCGGTGATCGACCCGGACGGCTGCTCCTGGATCGCCGACGGGCTGGAGAAGTTCGTCGCCCGACATCGGCCGATCGGCGAGGCGGTGACCTTCGAGTCGGTGAGCGAGGTGCTCCGGTCGCTGCTGGGCGACGGCCGCCTGGCCGAGCAGCAGCTGCGCTGGCTGGACAGCCGGCTCGACCGGCTGCGCGACGAGAACGGCGACCCGCCGCAGTGGAACTTCACCTGCGCCGAGCTGGGCGTGCTCGCGGCCTTCTACCGGCGCTGCGCCGACCGCGGCTTCGCCGTCTACGCCGACGCCTGACCGACGCCTGTTCCCCCGGCCGCTGCCCCTCCCGGGGGAGGGGATCGGTCTCGGCCGGATGTCCGCAGGTCGGCGAAGCGGCGGGGTCGGCCGCGCTCGGAAGCCGCCACCTCGGCGAGGTGGCCGTCGACCCGGGCCGCCGGACGGTCAGCCGTAAGTGTCGCGGGGTCCGCGGCCGCGGACCCGGCGCGGGCCGCGCGACCAGGACGGCGCGGCCGGGCCGTGGATGTGGAGTTTACGCACCACGTTGTGACCGACCTCGCGGGCGATCTGCTGAAGCAGTGAGCCGGCAAGCAGCCGCAGCTGGGTCGCCCACGCCGTGGAGCGGGCCTCCACGGTCAGCTCGCCGTCCTCGAGCTTGACCGGCCGGCTGTGCTGCGCCACCTCCGGCCCGACCACGCGTTCCCAGGCGCCGAAGACCGTCGCCTCGGCCGCCGGCTGCTGCCAGCCGCGCGCCTTGACGAGCTTGTCCAGCACCGCACCGAGCGGCTGCGGGTCGCGCGGATCCGGTCCGGGACCGGAGTAACCGCGCAGCCGCCGCTCCCCGTCCCCGCGTACCGCGCTGCGCCGGCGGTTAGTGGCAGCTGCCTGCCGGCGGGCCTTCGCCGCGTCCAGCACCGCCCGGGCCAGCTCCGGCCCGGACGCCCCGGCCGGCAGATCGCCCGCAGCGCCCGACTCGACACCAGCGGCGCCGTCCGCACCGCGGCCGTCCTCGGGGGTACGCCCGCCGCGTCCCGGCCCCAGCCGGGCCGGCGGAAGCTGGACCTCATCCGACACGGCGCACCGTCCCCTCGCCCACCGCGTACCGGGTGCCGCGCAGGGCCGCCGGCACGTCCTCGTCGACCGCGCAGGTCACCAGGAGCTGGCTGGCACCGCCGACCAGCTCGGCCAGCCGCTCCCGGCGGCCGGCGTCCAGCTCGGCGAAGACATCGTCCAGCACCAGCACCGGCTCGATGCCGTCGGCGCGCAGCAGGTCGTACCCGGCGAGGCGCAGGGCCAGCGCGTAGGACCAGGACTCGCCGTGGCTGGCATACCCCTTGGCCGGCAGCGGACCGAGGGTGAGAGCCAGGTCGTCGCGGTGCGGGCCGACCAGCGTGGTGCCGCGTTCGATCTCCGCCGACCGGTTCTCGGTCAGCGCGGCGCGCAGCGCGTCCGCCAGCACCGTACGGTCGGTGGTCGGCTCGGTCAGCTCCACCGACGGCCGGTAGGCGATCCCCGCCGCGCCCTTGCCCGCGGCCACCGCGTCGTACGCCTTGGCCACGTGCGGGGCGAGCGCGGCGACCAGCTCCAGCCGGGCGGCGAGCAGCTCGGCACCGTGCTGCGCCAGATGGGTGTCCCAGACCGCGAGGGTGGAGAGGTCCCCACCCCGCGACCCGCCCGTCTTGCGGGCCAGGTACGCGGTCCGCAGCAGGGCGTTGCGCTGCTTGACCACCCGCTCGTAGTCGGCGCGCACCCCGGCGTACCGGGGCTGCCGGGTGACCAGCAGGTCGTCGAGGTAGCGGCGGCGCTCGGCCGGGTCGCCGCGGACCAGCTCCAGGTCCTCCGGGGCGAACAGCACCAGCCGCAGCGCGCCCAGCACGTCCCGGGCGCGCCGGGCCGGTGACCGGCCCAGCCGGGCCCGGTTGGCCTTGCCGGGGACGATCTCCAGCTCGACCAGGAGCTCCCGGCCCTCGTGCACCACGGCGCAACGGATCACCGCCGAGGCGGCGCCCATCCGGACCAACGGGGCGTCCGTGGCGACCCGGTGCGAGTCCAGGGTCGCCACGTAGCCGAGCGCCTCGACCAGATTGGTCTTGCCGACCCCGTTGGGGCCGATCAGCACGTTCGGGCCCGGCTCCAGGTCGACGCCGACCCGCTCGTACGAGCGGAAGTCGACCAGTTCGAGCCGGCGGACGTACACAGGCGGTGGATACCGGTCAGCTGGCGCGACGGACGACGGCGTGCCCGCCGAACTGCTGGCGCAGCGCGGCGACGGCCTTCATGGCGGGCGAGTCGTCCTGGCGGGACGCGAACCGGGCGAACAGGGAGGCGGCGATGACGTTCAGCGGCACGGCCAGCCGGACCGCCTCGTCCACCGTCCAGCGGCCCTCGCCGGTGTCCTCGGTGTAGCCGCTCAGCTCGGCCAGCTCCGGGTCCTCGTCCAGCGCCCGGTCGAGCAGGTCGAGCAGCCAGGAGCGGACCACCGTGCCCTCGCGCCAGGACTTGAAGACGCCCGGCACGTTGGTCACCAGTTCCGACTTGGCCAGCAGCTCGTAGCCCTCGGCGTACGCGTGCATCAGGCCGTACTCGATGCCGTTGTGCACCATCTTGGCGTAGTGGCCGGCGCCGACCGGGCCAGCGTGCACGAAGCCGAACTCACCCGCCGGCTTGAGCGCCTCGAAAATCGGCATCAGCCGCTCGACGTGCTCCTGGGCGCCGCCAACCATCAGGGCGTACCCGTTCTGCCGGCCCCAGACGCCGCCGGAGACGCCGACGTCGACGTAGCCGATGCCCTGCTCGTTCAGGCGCTCGGCGCGCGGGGCGTCGTCGCTGAACCGGGAGTTGCCGCCGTCGATGATGATGTCGCCCTCGCCGAGGACGCCGGCGAGCTCGTCGATGGTGGCGTCGGTGACTCCGGCCGGGACCATCACCCAGACCGCACGGGGCGACTCCAGCTTCTCGGCCAGTTCCGCGAGGCTCGCGACGTCACTCAGCTCCGCGTTGCGGTCGTAGCCGACCACCTCGTGGCCGGCGGCGCGCAACCGCTCCCGCATGTTGCCGCCCATCCGGCCGAGTCCTACCAGGCCGAGCTGCATCTGCTCCTACCTCCGTACGTCTGTCTTGCTGGGGCGCGATCAGCGGGACACGCGGATCGGCATGATGAGGTACCGGTACCCCGGGATGACCTCGCCATCCTCACCCGCGGGAGAGAGGACCGCGGGCTTGAAGGCGTCGACGAACGAGAGCAGGGCGTACTGGGCGCCGAGGTTGGCCAGGCCGTCGATCAGGTACTGCGGGTTGAAGCCGATGGTGAGTGCGTCGCCGGTGAAGGTGGCCTCCATGGCCTCGCTGGCCCGGGCCTCCTCGGTGCCGCCGGCCTCCACGACCAGGCCATCGGCGCTGAAGCTCAGCAGCACCGGTGTGGTCCGCTCGGCGACCAGCGCGACCCGCTTGACCACCTCGATCAGCGTGCTGACGGGCACCCGGGCCTCGGCGTTGTGGCTGGCCGGGAAGAGCGAGCGGACCGGAGGGTAGTTGGCCCCGTCGAGCAGCCGGCTGGTGGTCCGGCGGGTGCCACCGGAGAAGCCGATCATGCCCTCGCCCGCGCCCCCCTGGGACAGCGCCATGGTCACCTGGCCGCCGAGCGGGCCGAGGGCCTTCGCGGTGTCGTGCAGGGTCCGGGCGGGCACCAGCGCGTTAAGGCTCACCTCGGGGTCGTCCGGGTTCCACTCCATCTCGCGCAGCGCGAGGCGGTAGCGGTCGGTGGCGAGCATCGCCAGGGTGCTGCCGGAGAGCTCGATGCGGACGCCGGTCATCATCGGCAGCGTCTCGTCCCGGCCGGCGGCGACCGCCACCTGGGCCACCGCGGCGGCGAAGGCGGCGGCGTCGACCGTGCCGGCGCTCTCCGGCATCTCCGGCAGGGCCGGGTAGTCCTCGACCGGCATGGTCGGCAGGGTGAAGCGGGCGCTGCCGCAGACCAGCTCCAGGTGGGCACCGACGGCGGCGATGTCCACCGGCTTGGCCGGCAGCGCCTTGGTGATCTCGGCGAGCAGGCGGCCGGAGACCAGCGCGGCGCCGTCGGCGTCGCCCTGCACCTCAACGGTGACCTGGCTGGAGACCTCGTAGTCGAAACCGGAGACCTGGAGATTGCCGTCGGTGACCCGGAGCATCACTCCGGCCAGCACCGGTACGGAGGGTCGGTTGGGCAGGCTCTTGGCGGTCCACGCGACCGCCTCGGCGAGCGCGTCGCGCTCCACTCGGAACTTCATCAATGCCTCCGCGTCGACGTCAGCGACAACTCTCTCATGCCGACCGCTGCCACCCGTCCCGCCCGACCGGCGGGTACCCCTCGCACCTTAGGTCGCGCGGGCATCGGCTGTGCGCCCGACCCCGTGGATCCAGGTGCCGGGGCGACTGCCGATGGCAGCGTTCCGGCCCGATCCACAGGAAGTCCAACGGTGATGATTGGTTTTTGTTGTTTAGAAGAGATAACTCATCGTCTTCATCGCACCTGTGCAAACTGTGGAGAACCGGCGTCCGCGCAGGTCAGACAGGTTATCCACCAGTGGTTTGGCTGTGGAGAACCAGGGGTACAACCCGTGTTCTGGTCCACAGCCCGCGCCGGCCCCCAGGTTGTCCACGGTTGTCCACCGGTTGTCCACCGCTAATCCACGGGGTTTCTCCCCAGTGTTGTGGACGGGCTGGCCCGCGTCGATCGACGTCATCCCCAGAACCTTCAACAGGCCGCCCACAGGCCGACCGTCGGCCGTGGACAACCCGGCCGTCGTCCCCAGGCGTCCACAGCGTCGTCCCCAGGAGTTGTCCACAGTCTGTGGGTAACCGTGCCGGGACGTAGCGTGGTTTTCCACCGTCTGTGGAACAGGGGGTGTGGACAACGAAGCCGTGCTGTGGACGAACCCGACGCCGATCGTGGGCCCTCGACCGGGTGGAGGGTCAAGTTTCCGACGTCCGCCGGCACGAAAAAGGCCCGGCCGGAAGTCCGGCCGGGCCCTGCGCCACCGTTCTGCGGCGGCGAAGGAGTCAGGTGGTCTGCTTGATCCGGTTGGTCAGCTCGGCGATCTGGTTGTAGAGCGAGCGCCGCTCCGCCATCTGCTGGCGGATTTTCCGGTCGGCGTGCATGACCGTGGTGTGGTCCCGGCCGCCGAACGCCTGCCCGATCCGCGGCAGCGACAGGTCGGTCAGCTCGCGGCACAGGTACATGGCCACCTGGCGGGCGTTGACCAGCACCCGGGAGCGGGAGTGGCCGCGCAGGTCCTCCAGGCTCACCCCGAAGTAGTCGGCGGTGGAGACCATGATCTGGTCGGCGGTGATCTCCGGGCCGGCGCCGTCCGGGATGAAGTCCCGCAGCACCTCCTCGGCGAGCGACAGCTCCACCGACGAGCGGGTGAGGCTGGCGAACGCGGTGACCCGGATCAGCGCGCCCTCCAGTTCCCGGATCGAGTTCGACACCCGCGAGGCGATGAACTCCAGCACGTCCGGCGGCGCGTACAGGCGCTCCTGCGCCGCCTTCTTCTGCAGGATCGCGATCCGGGTCTCCAGGTCCGGCGGCTGGATGTCGGCGAGCAGCCCCCACTCGAACCGGGTCCGCAGCCGGTCCTCCAGCGTCGCCAACTGCTTCGGCGACCGGTCGGAGGTGATCACGATCTGCTTGTTGGCGTTGTGCAGGGTGTTGAAGGTGTGGAAGAACTCCTCCTGGGTCCGCTCCCGGTTCTCCAGGAACTGGATGTCGTCGATCAGGAGGATGTCCACGTCCCGGTAGCGGCGCTGGAACGCGCTGGTCTTGTCGTCGCGTAGCGAGTTGATGAAGTCGTTGGTGAACTCCTCGGTCGAGACGTACCGGACCGAGCGGGCGTTGCCCAGCGTCGTGGCGTAGTGCCCGATGGCGTGCAGCAGGTGGGTCTTGCCCAGCCCGGAGCTGCCGTAGATGAAGAGCGGGTTGTAGGCCTTCGCCGGCGACTCGGCCACCGCGACGGACGCCGCGTGCGCGAAGCGGTTCGAGGAGCCGATGACGAACGTCTCGAACATGTACTTCGGGTTGAGCCGGTTGCCGCCGGTCTCCCCGCCACCGGGTAGCCGCCGGTCGGCCTGGCCGCCGGGGCGGTGGTCCGGGCCACTCCGACCCGGCCCGCTGTCGGTGGCGCCGTCCCGGGGCAGCCCGCGCAGCGGTGTGTCGGCCGGGCCGGGGTGCTCCCGGTAGCGGGGCTCGTACCCGCCGGCGTCGGGAGCCGGGGGCTCGACCCGGGACCGCTCGTCGAAGCCGCGGCGCTCGGGGGCGCGCATCGGCTCGGTGAAGGCCGTGCTGAACAGGGTGTCCTGACCGTCCCGGCTGGCCGGGATCAGGTGCGGCCGGCCGCCGTCGGGTGTGCGCTGCCGCGGCGCCGGCTCCTCGATCGGGAGGTCGGCCGGCTCACCGGCGTACGGCGGGGCCTCGGGCCGGCCCGGGTAGCCGAGCTTGGGGAAACCGGGTGCCTCGACTGGCGGGCCGGGCTCGAGGCCGGCGAGCAGGTCCAGCGGGACGTCGCGGTCCGCCGATTCGGGACCGGTGCGGTAGACGGTGCCGGCCGCGCGGCTGCCCGCCTCCTCGGCGACCCGCACGGTGACGGCCACCTGGATGGGCCGGCCGAGCCGCCGGCTGAGGGCCTCGGTGATCGCCGGGCGCAGCCGCGACTCGATCACGTCCCGGGTGAAGGCGTCCGGTACCGAGAGCAGGGCGGTGTCCTCGACGATCGCCCGCAGCCGGGTGAGCCGGAGGTACGCCCGTTGCTGCGCGGAGATGATCTCGTCGGCGAGTTCCTCGGTCGTCGCCGTCCACACCGCGGCAAGGTCGGTCGCTCCGGTCACCGTCGTGCCACCCCCTCGCCTCTGCTCCCGACCACCGCTGCTGTCCATCGGCAGTCCCGGCCCGCCACCGCGTACGCGCGGGCGTACGCCACGCCCACCCGGACGGCTGACCGGTCGTCATCCACAAGTTATCCACAGCCTGTGTGTACCGACCGATTGTGGCCGCCCACCGGACGCGGGTCGGACCTGCCCCCTGGTTCCCGGGAGGCGCTGAAGCGGGTTCACCGTGCCGAACGATTCACTACCTTGTCCGGTCTTGCCGATCAGCGACAACCCGGAGCCCGACGCTGACCGCAATCGGGCACGCTAACAGCGGGGACCCCGCGCGTTCAACCGTCGACACCGTGGCAGCCTTGTCAACATCCGCGAAAACCGCCCCTTCGGTCGCGCTCCCAAGGGCGGCCGGGGTGGGAGTGTGTGATGTTTGACGGCTATTGCCCCCCTGCGTAGGCTGGAGCGGCTGCTCTCTCGCCCTCTGCTAGGGTGATGGGTGCTTGCTGTCCGCGGTCGCTTCCCCGTATCGCCGAGGTCCCGCGTCGTCGGGCAGCACCGATCGGAGGTCACCGGGAAGGTGGCCTGGACCACCACACGACCCCGGGCGATCCCCCGCGCGGGGCGTACGACAACGGAGAGCCTGACGTGAGCAAGCGCACCTACCAGCCGAACAACCGCCGGCGCGCGAAGACCCACGGCTTCCGGCTGCGCATGCGCACCCGTGCCGGCCGCGCCATCATCTCGACCCGTCGCGCCAAGGGCCGCGCCCGCCTGGCGGCCTGAGGCCGACCGGTCCGGTCCGGGGACGTGGGCAGAGGTGCTGGCCGCCGCGCAGCGACTGCGGCGCAGTAGCGACTTCGCCGCAGCGGTCCGGGGTGGCCGACGCGTCGGCCGTGGTGCCGTCGTGGTGCACCTGACCCTCCCCGAGCAGACCGGACCCACCGCGACAACCTCGCCGGAGCCGGCGCGGGCCAGCGGTGCGGAGTCCACCGCACCGAGCCGCGCCGGCTTCGTCGTGTCCAAGGCGGTCGGTAACGCGGTGGTCCGCAACAAGGTCCGACGCCGGCTGCGGCACCTGGTCCGCGAGCGCCTGGCGGACCTGCCGGCCGGTGCCACGCTGGTGGTACGCGCACTGCCTCAGGCCGCCGACGTGTCGTACGCCCGGCTGGGGGCCGACCTTGACGCCGCCGTCGCCGCCGCGCGTACCCCCCGGGGTCGGCGGGCCCGGTGAGCGGCGGGAACGCCGCGCCGCGGCCGACGACTAGCGGTGCCCGCATGCTGCTGGTGCCCATCATCGCGTACCGTCGGTGGATAAGTCCGGCACTGCCGGCCCGCTGCCGGTTCTACCCGTCGTGCAGTGCCTACGCCGTCGAGGCGGTCTCCCGGCACGGCGCACTGCGGGGAGCCTGGTTGACGGTCCGGCGGCTGTCGCGCTGCCACCCCTTCCACCCTGGTGGACACGACCCGGTGCCGGAGCCGGGCGACCGCCGCCGTGCCGACGTGACTGGAGCCTGAGTGTTTAGCCTCGACTGGGTCTACTACGCCATTTCGTGGATCCTGCTGACCTGGCACTCGGCCTGGGACGCCATCGTTCCGGCCGAGGCGGTGATCGGGACGAACTGGCCCTGGATCCTCGCCATCGTCTTCCTGGTGGTGACGGTCCGGGTGATCCTCTTCCCGGTCTTCGTCAAGCAGATCAAGTCGCAGCGGGCGATGCAGGCGCTCCAGCCCAGGGTCAAGGAGCTCCAGGAGAAGCACAAGGGTGACCGGGAGACGCTCCAGAAGGAGATGATGGAGCTCTACCGGAAGGAAAAGGCCAACCCGCTGATGGGCTGCCTTCCGATGTTTCTCCAGATTCCGGTCTTCCTGGGCCTCTTCCACGTGCTGCGGCGCCTCGACCCCAACAAGCAGGCCAAGACGCTCTACGGCTGGACGGTCGACCAGTTCGAGAGCGCCTCGCACGCCAAGCTCTTCACCGCCCCGATCTCCGGCAAGTTCGGCTCCACCCCGGCCGAGCTGGCCAGCCTTGGTGCGAACGGTCACACGGTGAAGCTGATCGCCGGCGTCCTGGTGCTGATCATGATCGCCACGACGTACCTCACCAGCCGTCAGATGATCCTCAAGACCGGCTGGGCGGAGGACCCGCAGCAGCGGATGGTTCAGCGGCTGATGCTCTACGGCATCCCGGTGTCGCTGCTGGTGTCCGGCGCGATCTTCCCGATCGGTGTGATCATCTACTGGGTCACCAACAACCTCTTCACCCTCGGCCAGCAGCAGTGGGTGCTGCGGAAGTTCCCCCCGCCGCCCACCGCGAAGACCGGCGCTGCGGCCCGCACCACGGCCCAGCCGGCCAAGACCGGTGGCCTGCTCGGCCGCAAGGCCCAGCCGGCGGTGAAGGCCCCGGCGACCGCGCCCAAGGTGGCCGGCCCGAAGCCCGGCGCCAAGCCGGCCAACCCGAAGAAGAACCGCCCCGCCAAGCGGCAGGGCTGAGCCTCCGGGCCGCCACCGGGATCCCGGTGGCGGCCCGTTCCGGCCCCCGAGCTGCCGCCGTACGGTCGGCGCCGGGCCGGAACCGCCGCGCGGAGCGCGGTCACGGGCGAAACTGGCCCGTACAGACGTGCCCGAGGGCATCGGCGAACCCCGCGCCGCCCCGGGAGACCAGCGGACCCGACGGTCCGGCCGAGCGAGTACGGAGATGAGACCGTGACCGACACCAGCATCCCCAGCGCCGAGCAGTCCCTGGACGAGGAGACCGTGCCCACCGAGGAGGCCGAGGAGACCGAGGCCGAGTCGGCGGCCGCGGAGAAGAAGGCCCCGGCCGACAGCGACCTGTTCCGGCAGAGCGAGATCGCGGCGGACTACGTCGAGGGTCTGCTCGACATCCTCGACTACGACGGCGACATCGACGAGCTGGTCTCCGGCGGCCGTCCGGTCGTCGAGGTGGTCGGCGGCCGCCTGCAGAACCTGATCGGTCAGCGCGGCGCCACCCTGGAGGCGCTCCAGGAGCTGGCCCGGCTGGCGGTGTTCCGGCAGACCGGTTCGCCCAGCCGCCTGCTGCTCGACGTCGGCGGCTACCGGGCCGCCCGGCGCAAGGAACTCGCCGCCGTCGCGAAGAACGCGGTGGAGAAGGTCAAGGAGTACGGCGAGCCGGTGCGCCTGGAGCCGATGTCCGCGTTCGAGCGCAAGTGCGTGCACGACGTGGTGAACGCGATGAGCGGCGTGGAGAGCGAGTCCGAGGGCGTCGAGCCGAACCGCCGCATCGTTGTCCGGCCGGCGGCGGACTGACGGGGTGACCCACGACGAGACGACGGCGGGTGCCGTGGCCGGCCCGGGTGGTACGCCGCCCGGGCCGTCGCCTGTCCGGCCCGACCCGACGGTCGACCCGATCTTCTCCGACGACCACGCCGCCTCCCCGGCCCGGCCGTCGTTTACCGGCACGCCGTCGGCCGCGGACCCCACCTTCTCCGGTGGCGGACCTGCTGACGAGCCTTCGATTCCGGTCGATTCCTCGGATGCCGTGACTCCGGCCTTCTCGACCGAACCGGTGGCGGAAGAGGAAACGGCCCCGGCGGCGCCGGTGGGTGCCGTCGAACCGGTGTTCGCCGAGCCGGCGACGCCTTCCCTTCCAGAGGGCGGTAACGGTGAGGGGACGCCGTCCCCGGGCACGGCGACGCTGCCGCCCGAGCTGGCGGCGGCCGCCCGCACCCTCTTCGGCGACCGACTCGACCTGGCTGCCGCGTACGCCGAACTGCTCGCGACGGACGGCGTGGTGCGCGGCCTGATCGGCCCCCGCGAGACGCCGCGGCTCTGGGAGCGGCACCTGCTCAACTGCGCGGCGATGGCGGAGCGGATTCCGGAGGGCGCGAGCCTGATTGACGTCGGCTCCGGCGCCGGACTGCCCGGCCTGGTCCTGGCGATCGCCCGTCCCGACCTCACCGTCACGCTGGTCGAGCCACTCGCCCGACGGACCGCGTTCCTGATCGAAGCGGTGCAGCAGCTCGGCCTGACTGCATCGGTCCGGGTCTTCCGGGGCCGGGCGGAGGAGGCGGCGGCCGGGTCCCGGGACGTCGCCGCGCTCAGCGCGGACATCGTGACCGCGCGGGCGGTGGCCGCGCTGGACCGGCTCGCCGCGTGGTGCCTGCCGCTCACGGCGCCGGGCGGCCGGCTGGTGGCACTCAAGGGGGCCTCCGCCGCCGAGGAGATCGCCGAGCACGCCGACGCGGTCGCCCGGCTCGGCGGTGGCGAGCCGGAGCTGCACCGGTGCGGTGTGGGCGTGATCGACCCGCCGGCCACGGTGATCGAGGTGGTGCGGGAGCGAGTGGTCGGCTCGGTCCGTAAGAAGGGCCCCAAGCGCTCGCGCGGCGGCCGCCGCCGTGGTGGGCACGGCCGGGATCGCTGACGCCGATTTTGCCGTTGCCGCGACGCGAGATGGCCGACCGATCCGAACCCGACGTGGACCGGCTGCGCCCGTCGGCCGTAGGCTGGCCGCGCGTCGATAATGTGGAACGGCGGTGCCGGGTGGCACCGAACCCGACGTTCCCGCCGGGCCGTAGGCCGCGCCGCGAGCGCGGGGGCCTGATTGACGGGGTGCGGACCGACCATCCGGAGCGGGCAGGGATGACAGGTGCATGACGACGGCAGGTACGAAGATCCACGGGTGACCGGGCCAGGAGGACGACCCTCTGCCGCCGACCCCGTTTCACGTGAAACCGACTACCCGGGCTGGCCGGCGAGTGGCGAGTCCCACGACCCGTCCACGCGCCCGCCGGACGTCGACCCGGAGGCACGCCGGGACGTACCGGCCGGAGCAGGCACCCGGCCCCCCTCGGCGGTGACGGCGAACGTGCCGCCGACCCGGGATCCACACGAGCCGACCGGGCACCCCGTGAACGCCCCCAGCTCGCGTCCCACCCCGGTACGCGGCAACGCGGGCGTTCCGGGGCGCTACGAGCCGCAGCCGCCGGTCTCGGCGGTGCCGCAGCAGCTCACTCCGCAGAGCGCCCCGGATGTCGCGGCCGACACGCCACCGGCCGCCGCCTACGGTGCCGAAGTCGCCGACAGCACGTACGTTTCAGGTGAAACCCCGACGCGCGAAGAGGATGATCCACCGTTGGCTATGGAGGCTATGCGCGCCGTGCAGATCCTGAATCCCAGTGGCGAGGTGACCATGCCTCGGCCCGAACGGACCCGGGTGATGTGCGTCGCCAACCAGAAGGGCGGCGTGGGGAAGACCACGACCACGGTGAACCTGGCGGTGGCGCTCGCCCTGCACGGCAACCGGGTCCTGGTGGTCGACCTCGACCCGCAGGGCAACGCCTCCACCGGGCTCAACGTCCCGCACCACACCGGCGTCCCCGACGTGTACGACTGCCTCATCGAGGGCGTGCCCCTGGCGGACGTCGCCCAGACGGTCGAGGGCATCCCGAACCTGTGGTGCGTACCGGCCACCATCGACCTGGCCGGCGCCGAGATCGAGCTGGTTTCGGTCGTCGCCCGGGAGTCCCGGCTGGCCCGCGCCATCGCCGCGTACCCGGGGCACTTCGACTACGTGTTCATCGACTGCCCGCCCTCGCTCGGTCTGCTGACCGTCAACGCGCTGGTCGCCGCGCAGGAGGTGCTGATTCCGATCCAGTGCGAGTACTACGCGCTGGAGGGCCTCAACCAGCTGATCAACAACATCAACCTGGTCCGCCAGCACCTCAACCCGCGACTCGAGGTCTCCACCATCCTGCTCACCATGTACGACCGGCGTACCCGGCTGGCCGACGCGGTGGAGCAGGACGTCCGGAACCACTTCGGGGACAAGGTGCTCCAGGCCGTGATCCCCCGGAACGTCCGGGTCTCCGAGGCCCCCAGCTACGGGCAGTCGGTGATGACCTACGATCCCGGTTCCCGCGGGGCCACGAGCTACTTCGAGGCCGCCCAGGAGATCGCCGAGCGAGGCGTCAAGGAGCCGGTGAGCCGGAATGCGTAGTGCGAAGAAGTCGCTGGGAGGCGTCGCATGAAGAACCGTCCTCGCGGCGGTCTGGGCCGAGGGCTGGGTGCCCTCATCCCCACCGGGCCGGTGCCGGGCAGCAGCCCGACGGTCGCCGAGCCCGAAAGTACGGCGGCTGCGCCGGTACCGCCCCCCGCCGTGGCGGGCGCCGCCGCTGCCGTCCTCGGGGCGGCGGCAGCGGTCGAGGAGTCCGAGCCGCAGCTGAGCCCGGTGCCGGGAGCCCGCTTCGCCGAGATCCCGGTCGACGCCATCGTGCCGAACCCCAAGCAGCCCCGGCAGGTCTTCGACGAGGAGGCCCTGGAAGAGCTGAAGACCTCGATCCAGGAGGTGGGGTTCCTCCAGCCGATCGTCGTACGCCAGCTCGACGGCGAGAAGTACGAACTCGTCATGGGCGAGCGGCGCTGGCGGGCGGCCCAGGCGGTGGGCCGGGAGAGCATCCCCGCCATCGTCCGGGACACCAAGGACGATGCGATGCTCAGGGACGCGCTGCTGGAGAACATCCACCGCGCCAACCTGAACCCGCTGGAGGAGGCGGCCGCGTACCAGCAGCTCCTTGAGGAGTTCGGGGCCACCCACGAGGAGTTGGCCCGCCGGATCGGCCGGAGTCGGCCGCAAATCTCGAACACCATCCGGCTGATGAACCTGCCCGCTCAGGTGCAGCGCCGGGTTGCCGCCGGGGTGCTCTCGGCCGGCCACGCTCGGGCGCTCCTCAGCCTCGACGACGCCGAGGCCCAGGAACAGCTCGCCAAGCGGATCGTCGCCGAGGGCATCTCCGTACGCGCCACCGAGGAAATGGTGGCCCTCGCGCTCGCCGACGGGCCGGCGAAGACGTCGACCGCGAAGCGCCGGCCGAAGCCGCACGCGCCGGCGCTGACGGACCTCGCGGACCGGCTCTCCGACCGGTTCGACACCCGGGTGAAGGTCGACATCGGCCGCAACAAGGGCAAGATCACGATCGAGTTCGCCACGGTCGACGACCTGGAGCGGATCGTCGGGATCATCGGAGTGGGCCAGGAGGAACAGCCAGGCGAGTGAGCACCAGCTCGTCGGTTTCGGCCGCGTCGTCCCTGTGGCGGCGCGGCCGACTTGTCTGGGGGCTGCGACTGCTCGTCGAGGTCGCCGGAGAGTGGTCCGTTGATGCCGATGGCCCCGGCGGCCTGCGCCGCGTCCCGCCGTCCGGCGACACCGGCACCGCCCGGCGCCGGGACGGGCGAGCCTGTGGCGGGATACGGGAAGGCGGACTGGCTGTTGCCGGGACGCCTCGGTTGCCGCCGCTCGGTTGCCGCGGCTCGGTTGGCTGGCGCCGGAATGCAGACGACCCCGCTCTGCGGCCCGCCTGCCGCCAATTCCGGCGTGGAGGTGCCCTCTACTGGCCCGCTGCCCTGCCGTTGTGCTCACGGGCCTCTGGGAGGCTCGGACGGCGAGGTAGCGGGCCCTTGGCGGTCCGCGTGAAGGACTCGAGCCGGGTGATCTCGCAGAGTTGCTCGCCGCGATCCACAGCGTGGCCGACGGTGGGGCGCACACCTCCGGGTCGGTGGATCGACAGGCGGCCTCGTCGAGGAGTCCCGGTCGCTCTGGCGCTTCTAGTCCATCGTGGGGACCGCTGACGCTTGCGGCCGACGCTTCACGTGGAGCGGTGGCGAGGAGAGGCTGCTGGGGGTTACCGGGGTTGGCGGCGGTTTGGGTAGGCCGGCTGTTCAGCGGGCTCACCGGCATCATCGGCCGGAGCATCGCGGGTTTCACGTGAAACGGCACCGGCGGAGCGGATTGGCGCAGGCCGGTAGCGCGGTGCGCGGCGACGTGCCAGTCGCGACGCCGGCGTGGGCGGTCCGACGTGGGTGGTGGTTGCGGGGTTGGCCGTTGGGGTTGCGCCGGCGCGCGCCTCGGCTCCGAAGCCGGCCGTGTGTCGGGCCGGCTGCGCCGGTAGGACGTAGGGCGCTTCGGGTCCATCCCCGCACTCGCTGGTTTCACGTGAAACGAGGCCGCTCGTCCGGGCGAGAGCAGAACCTGGTCCTTGGCGCTCGCCGGCATGTGACCGATTGCAGGTCGCTCGCTGGCCGGACTTTGGTCGTCGCCAGCACCGCACTAGGGCCTGCCTTCTGCCTGCCTCCGTGATGTGACGCGCGGCGCTCTAACGTGGCTCTGGGCCCAACTTATTGTCAGTGCCCGCCTCCCTTTCTTCGGCGGCCCGGTCCCCGCCTTGCCGTCCCTGCTCAAAGGGGCACGGGCGGAGCGAGGAACAAAGCCACGTCGGCAGGCCGGCCGTTTCACGTGAAACAGGCGAGCTGGCGGGAGGAGTAACCGGCGCGTTTCAGAGCAACGAGCAGCGGTCGCCGGCGTCGGCACGGGCGGAGCCCACCAGGGGTCGACTCAGGCCGGACATGGTGGCGGCGGTGCCAAGGACCTGCCGTCAACGGCTGCCGCGCGCGTCGCCGCCGGCGGCCGGCGGTCAGCAGTCAGCTGGCTTCCTCGGCCGCCTCGACAGTTGCACCACTGACCCGGACCCGACGTTGCGCGAACCGCCGACCGGGCCGCAGTGCAAAGCCGCATCGCGCGCTCGCGAGCGCAACCGGCACTCCGCCCCTGTGTGGCGGAGGGGAAGACGTGGTTCCGCTGGCCGGGGAAGTCCGACCTCGCGGGCGTGAACACCCATGCCCGCCCGGCGGCCTTCCGGGGCGCCGGACCTGACCCCGGCGACGACCCCGGCGACGACCCCGGCTCGGGCTGGGTTGGAGTGCAGCCGAATCGCCCGTCGGCGACACCGTTGGTCGTCCTCCGGCCGTCCGCACCCTTGGTCGTCCTCCGGCCGTCCGCATCGTTGGTCTACCTCCGGCCGGCCGCGCCCGGGGTCCCCACCGCCGAGGCGTGCCGTCACCGGCGCGCCCCCCGACGGGCGGGACCGGCCGTGGCCGTGGCGGTCGTGGCAGCACCATCGCCCGCACGGCGGCCCCCATGGAGTGCGGCGGCCCCGGCGAGTCGGGAGGCGGCTGATGCCCCGATCGGGGGGTATGGGCTGGCCGACGGGCGGTGTCGGACGACGAAGGGCCGCTGGCGCACCCTGTTGAGGGCCTCCACGGCGACGCCCCGGTGGCCCACCTCACCGTCGCCAACCGGCCCGGCGGCACGGTATGCGGGTGCCCATCGCGATCCGGCCGGATTGGCCGAGGCCGAGCCAACGCACGCTGCCGAAGCCGACCGCGCTTCACCGGCGTCCGGAGCTAGGGCCCCATGTGACGCCGCCCGGCGAACCGGTGCCGCCTCAGCCCTGCGGGCGGGGCAGATGCAACGCCCAGGGGCATCCGAGGCGGAGCGCCGTCGGCCGGGTTCGCGGCTGGGACAGAACCGCCTCCGGGGGCGAGGCGCGGCAGGGCGGGAGGCAGCCTCGGGAAGTCAAGCCGAGCATCTGGTCAGGGCCGAACCAGGGCAGCCCGGCCCTGGAACCAAACGAGCGAGGCCGATGCCCATCGGCCCGTCGCTCGTTAGGTAGGAAGGCCCGGCCATGGGGTGAACATCCGGTGGACAACCAGCCTCGATCCCCGGTGGGTTATCCACAGTCGTTGTCCACAGGGTGCCCTCGTTTCACGTGAAACAGCGCTGCGAAAGCCGTGTTGAGCTGTGGATGACGCGGTGTGGTGGTGAGCTCAGCGGCCTGTGGACAACGCGGTGGACAAACATCGCGGTGGCCGACGACGGACGCTCGTCAACCGACGAAACGGGTAGGGACAGGCGTCGCCGACTCGGTTAGGGTCAGCCTCGTGCAGGACACCCCTCCCTCAGTGCCGGACTTCACCCAGTGGCCCTCCTTCCCCTTCGAGGGCGACCTCCGTGTCAAGCAGCTCGACGATCCGGTACCGGTCGAACCGCCCCGCCGGGGCGAGGGAAACCGGGAATGCACCGCCTGCAACGCCCCGGACGAGGCGTACATCTGGGTCGGTGAGCGGTGGCGGGTGCGCGCGATGGACCGACCCACCGGCCTGCCGATGGTGTTGATCCTGGAGTCCCGCTCCCATCTCGATCTCGGCGACCTGCCGAACCTGCTCGCCGCCGAGCTGGGCGTGATGACCGTCCGCCTGGAGCGGGCCATCCGCTCGCTGGACGGCGTCGCCCGGGTACACGTCAACCGCTGGGGCGACGGCTCGGCGCACCTGCACATGTGGTTCCTGGCGCGGCCGTACGGGCGCCTGCAACTGCGCGGCACGTTTCTCTCCCTGTGGGACTCGATCCTGCCCCCGATCGCCGAGTCGCAGTGGCGGGAAAATCTGGCCCTGGTCGCCGCGTGGCTGGCCGAGTTCGGCGGCCGCCCGCTCGCCGAGCCGCCCCGCATCCAGTGGCAGGCTCCGTCGAGCCTCTCCTCGCCGTCCCCGGAGCGGGTGACGGCCGAGGAGGAGGAGAGCGTGTCGGTGATCGAGGCGGCGGAGGAGATCCCGGAGCCGGAGAGCGATCCGGCGGCGAGCACCGAGCTGGAGCGCGAGCAAGCGGCAGCGGGCAAGGAGCAGGCGGGCAAGGAGCAGGCGGGCAAGGAGCCCGCCGGCTGAGCGACCGAGCTGGCGATTTACGGGCGACGGGCGGCGGCCCGGGTGACCAGTGCGCCGAGCACCCGCCCGAAATCCAGCCCGGCGGCCTGGATGGCCAGCGGCAGCAGCGAGGTCTCGGTCATCCCCGGGGAGACGTTCACCTCCAGCACGTGCGGCTGGCCGTCCGCGTCGACGATCAGATCGACCCGGGAGAGGTCGCGCAGGCCGAGTGCGCCGTGGGCGGCGAGCGCCACCTCGGCCACCCGCTCGGTCGTCTCCCGGTCCAACCGGGCAGGTGCGTGCCAGGTGGTCCGGCCGGCGGTGTAGCGGGCGGCGTAGTCGTACACGCCGTTGCGCGGCACGATCTCGACCGGAGGCAGCGCCTGCGGTCCCTCGCCTAGGTCCACCACCGAGACCGCCACGTCCATCCCGGGCACGTAGCGCTCCACCAGCGCGGTCTGGTCGTACGCGAAGCAACCGACCATGGCGGCCGGCAGCGACGCGGCGTCCCGGACCACCGCGGCGCCCAGTCCGGAGCCACCCTGCGCCGGCTTGATCATCAGCGGCAGGCCGAGCCGGTCGGCGATCCGGTCCAGCACGGCCACCGCGCCCAGCTCGGAGAAGCGGTCGTGCGGCAGGGCCACCCAGTCGGGGGTGGGGATGCCGGCCTCGCGCAGCACGGCCTTGGCCGACGGCTTGTCCCAGGCGAGCCGGGAGGCCCGGGCGTCGCAGCCGACGTAGGGCACGCCGCACAGGTCGAGCACCCCGCGCAGCGAGCCGTCCTCGCCGGTGGCGCCGTGCAGTGCGATCACCACGGCATCCGGTGGGTCGGCGGCCAGGGCGGGCAACAGGGCCACGTCCGCGTCCCGCAGTTCGGCCTCCACACCGACCGCCCGCAGCGCGTCGAGCACGCGCCGGCCGGATCGCAGGGAGACGTCCCGCTCGTACGAGAGTCCACCGGCGAGCACCAGCACGTGCAGCTCGTCGGTGACGGCGGATTCGGTCACGGAAGTGTGCTCGGCAGGGCTGAGGGCCATGCGGGAATCATGCCAAGTCGGGACCGGGCGCGTCCGAGCCGCCCTGCCGACGCCGCGGCCCCGAGCCGCCGACCGCGCCGAAGACCCGGCGCATCGCGATCTCCTGCTCCATCACGCCGGCCAGCCGGCGGACGCCCTCCCGGATCCGCTCCGGCGACGGGAAGGAGAAGTTGAGCCGCATGTTGCCGCTGCCGGCGCCGTCGGCGTAGAAGCCGGTGCCCGGCACGTACGCGACCCGGGCCGAGATCGCCCGCGGCATCATCGCCTTCGAGTCGAGCCCGTCGGGCAGGGTCGCCCACACGAACAGGCCGCCGCCCGGGTTGGTCCAGGTAGTGTCGGCCGGCATCAGATCCTCCAGCGCGGCGAGCATGGCGTCCCGGCGCTCGCGGTAGACCTCCCGGTAGACCTTGAGCTGTTCCCGCCAGGGCATGGTGCCGAGGTACGTCGAGACGGCGGCCTGTGCGTAACCGCTGGGGCAGAGGATCTGCGCCTCGCTGGCGATGACCAGTTTGTCGCGGACCGCGTGCGGCGCGAGGATCCAACCCACCCGCAGGCCGGGGGCGAAGGTCTTGGAGAAGGTGCTCAGGTAGAAGACCCCGTCCCGCCGGCGGGCCCGCAGCGGCGCGGGCGCGTCCCCCTCGAAACCGAGTTGGCCGTACGGGTCGTCCTCGACCACCAGCAGGCCGGCCCGCTCGCAGATGTCGAGCACCCGCTCGCGCCGCTCCTCGCTCAGCGTCACGCCGGTCGGGTTCTGGTAGGTCGGGATGGTGTAGAGGAACTTCACCCGCCGGCCGGCGCGGGCCAGGTCGGCGATGGCGCTCTCCAGCGCCTCCGGGATCAGCCCCTGCTCGTCCATCGGCACGTGGGCCACCTGGGCCTGGGCAGCCTGGAACACCCCGAGCGCGCCGACGTACGTCGGGCCCTCGGCGAGCACCACGTCGCCCGGGTCCAGGAAGAGCCGGGCCACCAGGTCGAGCGCCTGCTGGCCGCCGACGGTGACCACCACGTCCTCGGGCGAGGCACCGCACGAGGCGTCGATCCCGGAGAGGGACATCACCTCGCAGATGCGCTCGCGCAGCTCCAGGGTGCCCTGACCGATGCCGTACTGCAGGGTGGTGACGCCGTGCTCGGAGCCGAGCCGGCCGAGCATCTCGCCGACCGCGTCCAGCGGCAGCGCCGCGATGTACGGGGCCCCACCGGCGAGTGAGACCACCTCCGGCCGGCTGGCCACCGCGAAGAGTGCCCGGATCTCGGAGGCCGTCATCCCCCGGACCCGGCGGGCGTACCGGTCGGTGTAGTCGTCGAGCGTCGTGCCGGTCATGACATCACCTCGATCGGGTGTCGGCGGGGCTGCCGCCCGGATGTGGTACCCGCGATACCGGCAACCATGGCGGCCCGGGACACCGGTTGGTCGATCGTAGTCCGTGACCCCCACCACCTGCGCCGCCATGTGAAGAAAGTCCACATCCCGGACCGGCCCTCCCCGTCCCGGGTGGGCCTACGCGCGTCCTCTCCCGTACCGGCGGACAACGGCGTACGATCGCTCGTCGGGGGCAGGGACGCGGCGGAGTGGTCAGCTCCGGCAACTCCAGCTCGGCTGGTGGCCATAGTTCGGCCTCCGCGCCGCTGGGCGGCGGTCCGGACCGAATGACGGCCGGTCTGACGCCGCGCCGCGACCTGGAGCCGTCGCTGGTTCCCGCTCCGAGCCTACTGGTGGGGATGGCGCTCATGTCGCGACGTCTGGTCAGTCTGACCCTCGACACTCTCGAGGACCTGCCCCGCCCGTGCCGGCAGTGCGTCTACTGGGAGCTGGACCCCGTCTCCGCCGATCGGGCGTGCGCCGCCGGCGACCCCGGGCTGGAGAAGGAGGCCTGGATCTCCCAGACGCTGCTGGAATGGGGCTCCTGCGGCAAACTCGCGTACGTCGACGGCATGCCGGCCGGTTTCGTCATGTACGCCCCGCCGGCCTACGTTCCACGCTCGATGGCCTTCCCCACCTCGCCGGTCTCGGCGGACGCCGCGCTGCTGATGACCGCCAACGTGGTGCCCGCCTTCGCCGGCGGCGGCCTGGGCCGGATGCTGGTTCAGGGCGTGGCCCGGGACCTCACCAAACGCGGCATCAAGGCGATCGAGGCGTTCGGCGACGCGAAGTTCGGGGACGACGGGGACGACCCCACCCGGGCCTGCCTCGCGCCGGCCGACTTCTTCCTCTCGGTGGGGTTCAAGACGGTCCGCCCGCACCCCCGTTACCCTCGCCTGCGGCTGGAGTTGCGCACCGCGCTCAGCTGGAAGTCCGACGTCGAGTACGCGCTGGAGAAGCTGCTCGGCTCGATGAGCCCGGAGACGTTGCTCCGGCCGGTGCGTCCCGCCCCGGCCACCCGGTCGATGCGCTGACCCGGCCCAGCCCGCACTGTGGCGGCTCCGCGCCGTCAGTCCACCACCGTGCCGGCGGCGACGATCGCCCGCAGCTCACTCACGTCGATGGAGCCGGTGGGCACGTCCCGCTCGATCGGGAAGTACATCCGCTGCACGGCGGCGACGATGGCCTCGACGACCTTGTCCCGGAACCGCGGGTCGACCAGCCGGCCCCGATCCTCCGGTGAGGTCAGGTAGCCCACCTCGACCCGGACCGCCGGCATCCGCGTCAGCCGCAGCAGATCCCACGCCTTGGCGTGGGTACGGCAGTTCTGCAGCCCGGTCCGGGCCACGATCTCCCGCTGCACCAGCCCGGCCAGCCGCTCCCCGGTCGCCGAGGTGACGCCGTTGTCGGTGCCGTAGTGGTAGGTGGCCACCCCGTTGGCCGCCGGGTTGGCGTGCCCGTCGGTGTGCAGCGAGATGAAGACGTCCGCGCCGAGCGAGTTGGCGAGCTGGGCACGATCGGCGTCCGGCAGGCAGGTCTCCGGCGACGGGCCGCGGGTGAGCTGCACCCGTACGCCGGCTGCGGCGAGCCGCCCCTCCAGCCGGCTGGCCAGGTCGTGCACGATGTCCGCCTCGGTCCAGCGGAGCGGGCCGTCCGGCACCACCACCCCCGGGTCGGTGCCGCCGTGTCCCGGGTCGATCACCACGGTTCGCCCGACCAGCGTCGGCCCGGCCTGGCGGATGGCGTCGGACTCGCGCAGCCACTGCGGCCGCCCGCCCACCACCTTCCGGCCGAGGCGGCGCAGCGCGTTCATGGTGTGCGGGCCGCACGCGCCGTCCGGCTTCAGCCCCATTTCCCGTTGGAACTGGGCGACCGCCCGGGAGGTGCGGATGCCGTAGATGGCGTCGGCCCGGCCGACGTCGTACCCCATCTCCAGGAGGCGTTCCTGGAGCGACCGGACGTCCTCGCCGATCAGCGGCTCGGGCACCGCGTGGTACAGGGTCCGGGCGCCGAACCGCCAGCGGGCCGCGTCCAGCGCCCGCCAGGTCTCCGCCCCGACCCGGCCGTCCACGCTCAGCCCGCGGGACTGCTGGAACGCCCGGACGGCGCGCTCGGTCTCGGCGTCGAAGTCGTCGCCCTTTCCATCGGCCGAAAGCAGGTCGAGGCCGGTGAGGACGGTACGGATCTCGGTCACCGCGGGTCCCCGGTCACCGGGTCGGATGGGACGCACGACGACCCCCTCTGCACGGACACTGGCTGGCCGGAGACTCCGACGGAGGTGGCCCCCATGGCTGGGGACGCTTACGGAGCGTACCGTGGCCGGTCACTATCGGCTTCCCGTTCGGGCAGGTCGGGATACCCGAGCAGGGAAGCAGGAACCCCCGTCGCCGGGTGGCGACGGGGGTTCCGGTGGTCGTCGATCGGCTCAGAGCGCCGACTCGATGAGCTTGACCAGCTCGCCCTTGGGCTTGGCGCCGGCGATGGACTGCACCGGCTCGCCGTTCTTGAAGATGGTGAGGGTCGGCACGGACATCACCCGGTACGTCCGCGCGGTCTCGGGGTTCTCGTCGATGTTGAGCTTGACGATGGTGACCTGGTCACCCATCTCGCCCGCGATCTCCTCGAGCAGCGGCGAGACCTTGCGGCACGGGCCGCACCACTCCGCCCAGAAGTCGACCAGGACCGGCTTGTCGGACTTCAGCACGTCGCTCGCGAAGCTCGCGTCGGTGACCGCCTTGGTTGCTCCCACTATGAACCCCTCCTCCGGGACTTTTCTGAAGATGTTTCTCAGCCTTGCAGGGTGGCGATGAAGCGCTCGGCGTCCAGGGCGGCGGCGCAACCCGTACCGGCCGCCGTGATCGCCTGCCGGTAGGTGTGGTCGACCACGTCACCGGCGGCGAAGACGCCCGGCACGTTCGTCCGCGTGCTCGGTGCCTGAACCTTCACGTACCCCTCGTCGTCGAGTTCGATCTGCCCGCGGAAGAGCTCACTGCGCGGGTCGTGGCCGATCGCCACGAAGACCCCGGTGACGTCGAGCACCTTGGCCTCGCCGGTGTGCACGTTCCGCACCCGGACGCCGCTGACCTTGCCGTCGTCGCCGAGGATCTCCTCGACCACGGTGTTCCACTCGACCTTGATCTTGTCGTTGGCGAGCGCGCGGTCGGCCATGATCTTGCTGGCGCGGAACGAGTCCCGGCGGTGGATGATCGTCACCGACTCGGCGAACCGGGTCAGGAAGCTGGCCTCCTCCATCGCCGAGTCGCCGCCGCCGACCACCACGATGTGCTGGTTGCGGAAGAAGAAGCCGTCGCAGGTGGCGCAGGACGACACGCCGTGGCCGAGGTACTCCTGCTCACCCGGCACGCCCAGCGGGCGCCAGGCGGAGCCGGTGGAGAGGATGACGGCCTTCGCCCGGTAGGCCGTCTCGCCCACCCAGACGGTGCTCACCGCGTCCGAGCCGGTCTCGCCGGTGTCCTTGAGCTCGACCCGGGTCACGTCGTCGGTCAGGAACTCGGCACCGAACCGCTCGGCCTGCTTGCGCATGTTGTCCATCAGCTCGGGGCCGAGGATGCCGTCCGCGAAACCGGGGAAGTTCTCCACCTCGGTGGTCGTCATCAGCGCGCCGCCGGACTGCACGCCCTCGATGACGAGCGGCTTGAGGTTGGCGCGCGCGGCATAGACCGCCGCCGTGTAACCGGCCGGCCCGGAGCCGATGATGATCAGGTTGCGGACCTCGTCCACTGCCGTCTCCCGATGTGTGTGTTCGTCACCGGCGCGCACCGATGTCGATCCCGAGTGCCGACGGCTCAGCGGCGTCGGCGCCTGACTTGCAGAACGTCATCGTACGAAGTGGGGATTCCCGAGCCGGTCATCCGGTGGGTCACGTCACGTGGCGGGACACGCCCGGGTGACCGTGGCCTCACCCTACCCGGGTGCGGAAGCGGGTGTCCGCGCCGGACCCGGGCACCCCGCACTCGGCTCCGCTCACCCACGCCCAGCGCTCGCCACTCCCGTCGACGAAGGTGACGACGAGTGCCGGCCGGCCCTGGAACGACGCGTAGTCGACCAGATCGAGGGTGATCAACCCGGCTCGGTGCTCGGCGCTGATCGCCCCGAGGCAGGACTCCAGCGCCTCCGGGCGGGTGAGCCGCTCCAGCCCGGCCGCGTCGGACTGGCGCCGGTCGTCGGGCGCCAACCCCGGCCCGTGAACCGCCGAGGGCGAGGTGAGCGTCATGATGCTCCCGGGCAACTGGTCCGGGCTGTAGTTGGTGCCGCTGTGCTGGGGCGGTGCGGCGGTCCGGAAGGGCGCGCCGGCCGCCGTGGCCAGCTCCGGCTGCGCCCGGCCGGCGGCCGGCCCGGCGTTGTCCGCCATCGACGTCACGCCGCGGTTGGCGACCAGGTGGCTGATCCCGAACCCGACCGCGGTGACCGAGGCGGCCGCCAGGGCGACCGGCCCGGCGATCCGGGCCCAGCGCCGGGAGCGCCGGCCCGGTCCCGTGTTGCGGGCCGGGCGTTCGGCCGGCCGCGTCGCCCCGTCCGCCCGCCGGGGCTGCGTCGGCACGACGGCCGGCGGCGACGTCCGAGCGGCGCGGACCTCGGCCGGACGGGAGGAGTCCGGATCCGAACCGACTACCTCGTGGCCGCCCGGCGCGGGCACGCCGGCCGGTTCCTCGGCGTCGGACCCGGCGGCGTCCGTCGGGGCCGGCCCGGCGCCGGCGAGCGCAGCCGTGATCCGCTCCGCCACAGCCAGCGGCAGCTCCGGCGCGGGAGCGGCGGCCCAGTCGGCCAGGTCGGCGTGCACCAGGTCGACCGCCCGCGCCAGCGAGGCGTACGAGTCGCCCCAGGCCGGATCCGACTCGATCAGCCGGGCCACCGTGGCCTGCTCCGGGGTGCCGTCCAGCGCGCCGCCGACGTAGTCGGCGAGCAGGTCGGGGTCGACCCCGCTGAACTCCCGGGAAGTCACGTCTCCTCCTGGCTGGCGTCCCGCCGGGACCACCCCGACGTCGATCCGACGCCCTCGGGCGGTCGGGGGTTCCCCCCGGTGACGCGCGGCACGTCCCTCTTCTCGTCGGAACCGGTACGCAGGTGCCCGAGGAGCACGGCCAGCCGGGCCCGCCCGCGGGCGCAGCGGCTCTTCACCGTCCCCTCGGCGACACCGAGGATCCGGGCCACCTCGGCCACCGGATAGCCCTGCACGTCGACGAGGACCAGCGCGGCCCGCTGCTCGACCGGCAGTTCGGCCAGGGCCTGGCGAACCACCAGGGCGGTGTCGTGGTCGTGGGCCGGGGCGGCCGGCTCCACCCCGCCGGTGTGCCGGCCGGGCTCCCCGTCGGTGTGCACGCCGTCCGGCAGCGGGACGGTGGCGTGCGTCTGGCGTCGCCGCATCCGGTCCAGGCAGGCGTTCACCACGATCCGGTGCAGCCAGGTGGTCACCGCCGAGTCGCCGCGGAACCGGGCCGCCGCGCGGTGCGCCGACAGCAGGGCGTCCTGGAGCGCGTCGGCGGCCTCCTCGCGGTCGCCGAGGGTACGCAGGGCCACCGCCCAGAGCCGGTCCCGGTGCCGGTGGAACAGCTCGCTGAAGGCGTCCCGGTCGCCGGCGACGTGCGCGCGCAGCAGATCGAGGTCGGACCCCCCGGCCGGCGATCCGTCCCCGGTCGACGGCTCGGGCGTCCGCCCCCCGCGACCCGCCATCACCACGTCCACGGGAGGCGGCGCGGAAGCCGCGGCTGACGGTTCACGACCCCTGGACCGTGATCTCCTGGACCTCCAGCTTCCAGCCGTCCCCGCTGTCCTTCTCCGGCAGCTCGGTGATCCAGAAGAGCAAGTAGCGGTACTTCTGCTCCGGGTCGAACGCGACGAACGTCATCTTGTTGCCGTTGTGCTTCTCGAACGGCTGGCCGATCTGGGTCGTGTAGCTGGCGACGAGTTGTGTGTCGCCGGACTTGCTGGACTGGAAGTCTCCGGTCCCCGTGAGCAGTTGGGCCGAGGCGCCGGGGGACGACAGCACTGCCTCCAGCGACTTGACCGTGTGCGGGGCACCCAGGTCGATCCAGACCCCCATGCCCTTCTTCAGCCCGCCGAACTTGCCGTTGTTCCGGTAGGTGGCGGTCGCCCAGCCCTCGTCAACGTTGCCGTCGATCACCTTTTCGGCGTCGCGCACCTCGCGGCGGTCGCCCACCGGGTCGATGATCCGGACGTCCTGGATGGTGAGCTTGCGGACCTGGGCGGCCGGCGTGCTCCCGGCCCCGGCGGGCGCGCTGCTGGACGGACGGGCCACCGGCTCGGTCGGCTGCTTCTTGTCGTCGCCGCCGAGCATGCTGATCCCGATGAGCAGCCCGACCAGGGCCACCGCCAGCAGTCCGGCGACACCCACGGCCACCTTGCGGCCACCGGCGACGGCCAGCGGCGACGGCTCCTCGCCCGGTTCGGCGGTGAAGCGCAGCGGGCCGGTCGGCTCCAGGAAGTGGTCGTCGGTGGGGACGTCCAGCCGGCTCAGCTCGGCGGCCAGCACGTCCGACGACGGCGGGGCGATCTCCGGGTCGAGTAGGTCCATGGTGAGGTCGTCGAGGTACGCCGGCACGCCGGCGCGTACCTGCCGGGGTGCGGCGATGGCGCCGCTGGCGTCGCGGACCGCGTCCGGGATCGCGGCGCGGCCGTGCCCGGCGGTGGCGCCGTGCAGCGGGGCCTCGCCGTGCGGCCAGTGCCCGGTCAGGGCGAAGTAGAGCACCCCGCCGACCGCCCGGAGGTCGTTCTCCTGGCTGTCCGCGCCGTCGGTACGCGCGTCCGCGAGCACCACCCGGCCGTCGTCGCTGATCATGACCGTGCCGGGATGCAGGTTGCCGTGCACCATGCCGGTGGCGTGCACCGCGGCGAGGGCGCTGGCCACGGCGTTGCCGATGGCGGTCGCCCGGGCCGGGTCCAGCGGACCGTCGGCGGCGACCATCTCGCGCAGGGACTGGCCGTCCACCCACTCGCGCACGACGTACGCCCGGTCGGCCTCGTCGATGGCGTCGTAGACGCCGACCAGATTGGGGTGGATCACCCGGCTGGCCGCGACGGCGGCCTGGAGCATCTCGGTGGCGGAGTCGCCACCCGGGTAGCGGAGGACCACCGCGACGGGACGGCGCAGCACGACGTCGACACCGCGCCACACCAGCCGACCCGCACTGTCGTTGTTGATGTGCTCGACCAGCTCATACCGCTCGGCAAGCAGCTCACCGACCGTGGGAGCACCGAAGGTCATGACCGGAGGGGCAGTCTCCTCCGCCTCCTGACCCTCGCCGACCTGGGTCACCCGTCCTCCCTCGGTGATCGTGTCGATCGATGGACCCGTGCTGCTGGGCATGTGGCTTCCTGCTCTGCCATCGAAGGAACCGGCACACCGGCGTCGACGTCCCCGTCGCCACCTGCCGTACCCGTCGAGACCGACCTTACCCGGGATGCCCGGTTCCTCGACATGTCATCTTCCCGCCGTAGCCGGTGGGACGCCAGTGACCGGGGCGGTCGACCGGGTCACGGTCGCGTCCCATTTCGGCCTTGGCACACGCACCAGCCAATCTAGAGGTTGGCGACAACTGGTCGGCGCAGGGGCTTCGACGACTCCGGCTCGGCTGCCGGCCACAACTCGGCCGCCGCGGTGCTCTGGACCGAATGAAGGCCGGTCTGGCGCCGCACCGCGACCTGGCGCCGTCGCCCGGTGGGGCAGGCCCCCGCGACGCCTTGGCGGATTCCCCCGGTCAGGAGGGTCATCCTCATCCTTACGGTTGGTTGTCCACAGGCCGAGTGGCCCACTGGGCCGGGAAACTTCGAGTTATCCACAGCCGTATCCCCAGGCTGGTGATCCTCGTTCACTGTCCGTCGCCGAGGTTGGTCGGGTCAGCGGCCGAGGCGGCGGCGGACCATCCCGACCACCTCGGTGATCTCACCGATCCGCAGCGCCATGGCCAGCCCGAGGTACGTCCCGCCGATCACCACGCCGCCGATCACCAACTGAACCGCGGCGGCGAGCCAGCTCAGGTTCGCCGGGTCGCCGGGGAGCAGCCGGACCACCAGCAGCCCGACCAGGGCCGCGCCCAGCGCGGCGACGACTACCCGGCCCAGCGTCCGCATGATCGCACCCAGCCCGATCCGGCCCACCCGGGGGCGCAGCAGCATCGCCGAGACCACCGCCGCCGCCAGGTAGGAGATGGCGTTGCCGAGCATCATGCCGGCGGCCGCGAAGGTGGCCGAGAAGGCGAGGAAGAGGCCGATCTGGAGGAGCACCCGCAGCGCCACCACCGGGATGTTGATCATGGCGGGGGTCTTGGTGTCCGGCAGCGCGTAGAAGGCGAAGGTGAAGAGCTGGCTGATCGCGAACGGCACCAGGCCGACCGCCGCCACCAGCAGCACGGTCGAGGTGGCCACCGCGTTCTCGCCGGTGAAGGCGCCGTACCGGAAGATCACGACCGAGATGGGGCCGGCCAGCACCGCGTAGCAGACCGCGACCGGGGCGAGGACCGCGCTGACCATCCGGGTGCCCCGGGACAGGTCGGCGGTGACGTCGCGGAACCGGCCCTCGGCGGCGGCGGCGCTCATCCGGGGCATCAGCGCGGTGATGATCGAGACGGCGATGATGCCGTGCGCCATCATCAGCAGCAGGAAGACGTTGTTGTAGATCAGCAGGCCGGCGTTCTCCTTGCCGGCGGCCCGGGTGAGCAGGTTGACCACCACGAAGAGGCCGAGCTGGTTGATCGCGACGTAGCAGAACATCCACGCCCCGAGCCGGCCCAGCTCGCGCAGGCCCAGCTCGCGGAAGTCGAACCGCCACTTCCACCGGAAACCGACCTTGCGCAGCGCCGGCAGCAGGCCGGCGGCCTGCACCGCCACGCCGAGCAGGGTGCCGCCGCCGACCAGCAGGATCCGACCAGGGGTCATCTGCCCCGGCTGCAGCGCCTTGGCGCCGTAGACGCCGATGTACAGGCCGAAGACGCCGATCACCACGAGGTTGTTCAGAATCGGCGCCCACATGGGTGCGGCGAAGTGCCCCCGGGTGTTCAGCACGGCGGCGATCAGCGCGCTCACCCCGGTGAAGAACAGCATCGGCAGCATCAGGTAGGACAGGTCGTTGACCAATCCCTTGTATGTGGCGTCCTTGCCGCTGGCGTAGATCGCGGTGAGCACCGGTGCGGAGACCACCGCCAGCAGCGCGGCGCCGGCCAGCGCGAGCACCGCGAGGGTGAGCAGCCGCTGCGCGTACGCCTCGCCCCGGTCCGGATCGATCTTGCGGCGCCGGACCAGCACCGGGATCAGCACGCTGGTGAGCACGCCGCCGAGCAGGAACTCGTACACCTGGTTCGGCAGGAACTGGGCGGTGGTGTAGACGTTGCCGACCGCGTTGCCGAGGGCGGCGCCGATCATCAGGTTGCGGACGAAGCCCGTACCCCGGCTGACCAGGCTGCCGATCGCCATCACCGCGCTGTTCGCCGCGGCGCTGGTCTCCGCGACCACCTCCTGCGGGGGCGCGGTGGCCGCCACGCCCGGCTGGTTCAGTGGCTCCGCGGAGATGAAGGTGGCCCCGTCGTCCGGCGGCTGGCCGCCACCGTGCGCGTTCGCGCTGCGGTACAGCCCGCCGCTCATCTCCAGCCTCCAAGGGGTACTACGTCGGAGCCGGACCACCGGGCCCGCACGCCCATGACCTTAGTCAACCTCGACCGCTTACCCACGCCCGGCGCAGTACCCTCCGGCCCGGACCGATAGGCTGGCGATCCCATGTCCGAAGCCTCCGCCTCCCACGCCGCCGACCGCCGCGAGCTGACCGCCGCGCAGCGTAACGCCGTCGCCGAACTGCTCCGCGTCTCGCCGGTCGCCGACGAACTCGGCCGGCGGTTCGCCAGGGCCGGTCACGAACTGCACCTGGTGGGCGGATCGGTCCGGGACGCGCTGCTCGGTCGCCTCGGCGAGGATCTCGACTTCTGCACCGACGCCCACCCGGATCAGACGCTCGACATCGTCCGGGGCTGGGCGGAGTCGATCTGGGAGACCGGGCGGGAGTTCGGCACCATCGGCTGCCAGCGCGCCGGGCTCCGTCTGGAGATCACCACCTTCCGGGCGGAGGCGTACGACCAGGTCAGCCGCAACCCGATCGTCGAGTACGGCACCAGCCTGGTCGACGACCTCAAGCGCCGGGACTTCACCATCAACGCGATGGCGGTCAGTGTCCCCGACCACCGGTTCACCGACCCGTACGGCGGGCTGGCCGACCTGGCCGCCAAGATCATCCGTACCCCGGGCACGCCCCGGGAGTCGTTCGGCGACGATCCGCTGCGGATGCTGCGCGCGGCCCGGTTCGCCGCCCAGCTCCGCTTCGCGGTCCACCCGGACGTCCGCGAGGCGATGACCCGGATGGCCGCCGACCTGGACCGGATCACCGCCGAGCGGATCCGGGACGAGTTCACCAAGCTGCTCTGCGGCGCGGACCCGATCACCGGGCTGCGGCTGCTGGTCGACACCGGGCTGGCCGACCGGTTCATCCCCGAGCTCTCCAGCCTGAAGCTGGAGATCGACGAGCACGCCCAGCACAAGGACGTCTACGAGCACACCCTCACCGTGGTCAGCAACGCGATGGCGCTGGAGTCGGACGGCTGCGACTTCGTGCTCCGGATGGCCGCGCTGATGCACGACGCCGGTAAGCCGGCCACCAAGGCGGTCGGCCCGGACGGCCGGGTCAGCTTCCACCACCACGAGGTGGTCGGCGCCCGGCTGACCAAGGCCCGGATGAAGGCCCTGCGCTACCCCAAGGACGTCACCGCCCAGGTGGTCAAGCTGGTCGCACTGCACCTGCGGTTCTACGGGTACGGCCGGGGCGAGTGGACCGACTCGGCGGTGCGCCGGTACGTCACCGACGCCGGCGACCTACTGCCCCGGTTGCACAAGCTGACCCGCTCGGACGTCACCACCCGCAACCGGCGCAAGGCGGCCCAGCTCGCGGCCGACTACGACGCGCTGGAGGAGCGGATCGCCCGGATCGCCGCCGAGGAGGACCTGGCCCGGGTCCGGCCCGACCTGGACGGCAACGCGATCATGGAACTGCTCGGCGTGCCGCCGGGACCGCTGGTCGGCAAGGCGTGGCAACACCTCAAGGAGCTGCGCCTGGAGCACGGCCCGCTGGACCGCGAGGAGGCCGAGGCGGCGCTGCTGCGGTGGGCCCGGGAGCAGGGCGTCCTCGACTGACGATCACGACGGCGCCCGCCGGAGTCCCCTGAGCAGGGGTGGTTCCGGCGGGCGCCGTCGTTGCTCCGGTGCGACGGCCGGGCCCGCCACGGGCCCGGCCGCCACCGGTCAGTGCTCGACCGCGCTGCTGTCCACCGCGGTCCGGCCGTTGGCCTGCGTACCGCCCAGCTTGGCGAGCAGCCCGGCGAGGTCGATGCCGGTGAGGTCGCTGCCGAGCTGGAGGCCCTGGGCCACGTTGCCGGCCACCGACTTGGTCAGCGAGGAGGCGCCGTCGGTGGAGATCACGGTCATCTTGTCGATCGCGCCGATCGGCGCGCTGGCCGCCTCGACCACCTGCGGCAGCACCTTCACCAGCAGGTCGAGCACGGCGGCCTCGCCGTACGCGGCGAACGCCTCGGCCTTGCGACCCATCGCCTCCGCCTCCGCCTGCCCCTTCGCCAGGATGGCCGCGGCCTCGGCCTGGCCCTCGCGCTCGATCGCCTCGGCGATCGCGGTACGCCGCCGCTGCTCGGCCTCACCCTCCTTGGCGCCCTCGATCGCGTTCGCCTCGGCCAGCGCGGCCCGGCGGGCCCGCTCGCCCTCACCGGTGAGCCGGGCCTGCTCGGCGGCGGCCTGTGCGGCGGCGATGGTGGCCTGCCGTTCGGCGTCCGCCCGCAGCACCGCCGCGTTGCGGGCCGCCTCGGCCTCCTGCTCGACCTTGTAACGGGCCGCGTCGGCCGGCTTGCGCACCTCGGTGTCGAGCTGGCGCTGCTTCAGCTCGGCGTTCCGCTCGGCGACCTTCTGCTGCTCGGAGAGGATCGCCTGGTCCCGCTCGGCCTGGGCGAGCGGCCCGGCCGCCGCCGACTTCGCCTTGGCGGCATCGATCTCAGCCTGGATGGCGGCCTGCTTGAGCGACAGGTTCCGGTTCGCCTCGGCGATCGCCTCCTCGGCGAGCAGCCGCTCCTGCTCGGCCTGCTGCCGGGCCCGGGCCTCGGCGATGGCGGCGTCCTTGAGCACCCGGGCCGCCTCCGGCCGACCCAGGTCCTGCAGGTACGACCCCTCGGCCAGGATGTCCTGGAGCTGGAAGGTGTCCAGCACCAGGCCCTGGTTGGTCATCGAGTGCTCCGCCTCCTCGGCCACTGCGCTGGCGAACGCCGCCCGGTCCCGGATGACCTCCTCGACGGTGAGCCGGCCGACGATCGAGCGCAGCGCACCGGCCAGCACCTCGCGGGTGAAGTTGTCGATCTCGTCCTGCTGGTGCAGGAACCGCTGGGCGGCGGCCCGGATCGCGTCCTCGGTGCCGCCGACCTTGACGATGGCGACGCCGTGCAGGTCGGCCCGGATGCCCTGCTTGCTCACCGCGCCCCGGATGCCGACGTCGATCCGGCGGCTGGACAGATCGAGGGACTGGAGCTTCTGCACCACGGGCAGGACGAAGACCGACGCGCCGAGCACGACCTTCTGCCCGGACATGTCGGTGGAGCGTCCGCCGTCGGCGGTCTGGGTGGTCCGGCCCTTGCGGCCGGTGACGATGAACGCCTCGTTCGGTCCGGCCACTTTGATCCGGGAGAGCACGAAGAGGATGAGGAGGACGGCGAGGAGGACCGCGCCGCCGATGGCGACGAGCAGGAGCATGGGACTTCCCGTCTCTGGATGGGGGAATCAGTAGGTCTCGACGTGCACGCTGGTCTCGCTCAGCGCCTCGACCACGAAGATCCGGGCGCCGACCGGGATCGGCTGGTCGGCGCGGGCGTTGAGCTTGACCGGTTGGCCGGCGAGGCGTACCCGGACCTCGCCGTAGCCGCCGGCGGGGACCGGGGTCACCACCAGGCCGATCGCGCCGACCAGGTGGTCCCGGGTTGGCGTGGGATCCGTGCGCATGTTGCGGGCCGCTCGGCTGAGCCGGGCCGCCAGCCATCCGGTGGGCACCGCGGCGAACACGCCGCCGGCCACCGCCGCCGCGATCATCCCGGGGGTACGCCCGCCGAGCAGTTCGTTGACGATGGCGGCGCCGAAGCCGAACGCGCCGGTGAACCCGGCGACCGCCTCCAGCGACACCGGACCGTCGACGTCCGGATGGCCGAAGGTGAACAGCTCGGTACCGAGCAGGGCGAGCGCCAGCACGCCGACCCCGACCCCACCGATGATCAGGAAGATAAGCGTCCCCGTGGCCACGACCTGCACCGTATCGATGTCGCGCAAGGTCGACGGCTGTCCGAACGCTCAGCGCGGAGCAACGGTCAGCTCAAGATCGACCAGCTGTTTCGGCAGTGGCTGACGGACCAGCTCCCGACCGGTGAGGTCGGCGAGCACGAAATCCCCCGACCCGTTGGGCCTGCGATAGAGCAGCCGGTCGGCGGAGACCCAGGCCACGTTGGCAGCGGGCAGCGGGTTCACCACCCGCCCGGTCGCCGTCTCGACCAGCAGCGGCTCCTGCTGCCCCTGCACCACGACGAACCTCCCGTCCGGCGACCAGGCCCACGGGCCGGCAGGGTCCCCAGGCATCGGCTCGAACCGGGTCGGCCGGCCGTCGTCGACGGAGAAGAGCTGCACGCCCCGACGGGGGTGGCGGGCCGCTTCGGACCGGGACTTATTCGGGTCGGTCTGTTGCAGCGCCACCTCCCGGCCGTCGCGCGTCCAGACGAAGAAGCAGTAGTCGGTGCAGAGGAAGCGCAACTCACTCTTGTTCACCGGGTATGTGTGCCTGGTGCCGTCCGTGCCGAGCACGATGAAGCCGAAGCGGTCGACCTGCTGGGTGGTAAAGAGCAGCCGACGGCCGTCTGGCGACCACTGCGGGTTGGAGAGCGCCCGGCCCACCTCGTACCAGCGGGTGTTTCCGTCGGTGAGGTCGATCAGGCCGACGTCGCGGGGGCGGGTTTCGTCGGTGACCGCGACGAGCGAGCCGGTGGGCGCCGGGAAGATGCCGTCGTAGCGGTCGGTCGGGTAGTAGCGGCCCCGCCCCCGGTCCAGCAGGAAGCCCGTGCCGGAACCGCCCCTGGCCTGCGCCCTGGTCACCACCCAGTCGCCGGGCAGCAGCAACGGCTTCTTCGTCCAGTCCGGCCCCGACATGGGCAGCATGGTCGGTGAGGGGGTGGCGGTGGCCGTCACGGGCGGCGTGGCAGGGTGCGCGGCTGGCCTCGGCCGGAGCAGCACGAAGGGCAGTGCCACGGCGACGACCGCCAGCAGGGCGGCACCGGCTGCGGTGACCCGCCGGCGGCGACGCAGCCGGCGACCCCGGCCGAGCGCGCCGGCGGCCAGGTCGGGCGCTGGCCGGACCTCGTCGGCGAGGTCGTGCACGGCCGCCCGCAGGGTCGCGTCGAGGGCCCGGCTCATCGCGTCACCTCCGCGCGGCTCGTCAGTTCGTCCAGCCCCGGCACCAACTTGCGCAGCCGGGCCAGCGCCTTGGCGGACTGGCTGGCCACCGTGCCGGCCCGGCAGCCGAGGAGCGCCGCGGTCTGCTCGACGCTGAGGTCCTCCAGATAGCGCAGGGTCAGCACGGCCCGCTGCCGGGGCGGCAGCGACCGAAGCGCCGCCCGCAGCAGCAGCCGCAGGTCGCTGTCGTCGCCGCTGTCCCCCACCGCGGCCCGCTCCGGCAGCTCCGCGACCGGGACCTCCAGGCGCCGTGAGCGGCGCCGCCAGCCGGAGATCTGGTCGTGGTAGAGGATCCGTTTCACGTACGGCTCGGCGTCGCCCCGGATCCGCGGCCAGCGTGCGTACGCCTTGGCCAGGGCGTTCTGCAGCAGGTCCTCCGCCGCGTGCTGGTTCCCGGCGAGCGCGTACGCGACGCGCAGCAGGGCGGGCCCCCGTTCGTTGACGAACGCGGTGAACTCCCCGTCGGTCACCTCTGCCACCGCCCACCTCCGTATGGAAGACGCGCGTCGCCCGCGGAATATTGCCCCATCGATCGGAGAAGTGGTGAAACCTCAGCGTCAGCGGGGCGCTGCTCGGTGTCGCGCTGCCCGGACGGTGAGTCTGGTGGTGGCGGCCGAGCTCCGGGCGGGACAATCGGGTCATGCATTGGACCGTGCTCGACTCGCCGATCGGGGAGTTCTCCGTCGCCACCGACGACGAGGCTGTCCGCGGGGCGCACTTCGGCCGGGTGGAGTCGGCGACCGACCGGCCCGGCGACGAGGTGGCCGCCCGCGCGCTGGCCGAGCTGCGCGCGTACTTCGCCGGCGAGCTGACCGAGTTCACTGTGCCGGTGGTGGCGCCCCGGGGGTCGGAGTTCGAGCGCGCGGTGTGGCGGGAGATGGCCCTCATCCCCTACGGGGAGACGCGGACCTACGGCGAGGTGGCGAAGGCGGTCGGGGATCCGGGCGGGGCCCGGGCGGTCGGGGTGGCCTGCAACCGGAACCCGGTGCCGGTGATCGTGCCCTGCCACCGGATCGTCGGTGCCGGCGGCAAGCTGGTCGGCTTCGGTGGCGGCCTGCCGCGCAAGGTGACGCTGCTGGAGTTGGAAGCGGGCGTGGCCCTGCAACGCGCCTGGTCCTGACGTACCCGGCAGACCGGCCGGGACGCGCGAAGGGCCGGGTCCGCAGCGGACCCGGCCCTCGACGGTGCGACGGTCAGCGCGTCAGCGCTCGACCTCGCCCTTGATGAACGCCTCGACGGCGGCGTGCGCATCGTGGTCGGCGTACTGCTTCGGCGGGGACTTCATGAAGTACGAGGAGGCGGAGAGGATCGGGCCACCGATCTTCCGGTCCAGCGCGATCTTCGCGGCCCGGACGGCGTCGATGATGACGCCGGCCGAGTTCGGCGAGTCCCACACCTCGAGCTTGAGCTCCGCGTTGAGCGGGGTGTCGCCGAAGGAGCGGCCCTCCAGGCGGATGTACGCCCACTTGCGGTCGTCGAGCCACGGCACGTGGTCCGACGGGCCGATGTGCACGTCGCTCTTGGCCATCTCGTGCGGGATCTGGGAGGTCACCGACTGGGTCTTCGAGATCTTCTTCGAGACCAGGCGGTTGCGCTCCAGCATGTTCATGAAGTCCATGTTGCCGCCGAAGTTGAGCTGGTACGTGCGCAGCAGCTCGACCCCGCGGTCCTCGAAGAGCTTCGCCAGGGCGCGGTGCACGATGGTGGCGCCCACCTGGCTCTTGATGTCGTCACCGACGATCGGCAGGCCGGCGTCGGAGAACTTCTTCGCCCACTCCGGGTCGGAGGCGATGAAGACCGGCAGGGCGTTCACGAACGCGCAGCCCGCGTCGATCGCCGCCTGGGCGTAGAACTTGTCGGCCTGCTCGGAGCCCACCGGCAGGTAGGAGACGACCACGTCGACCTGCGCGTCGCGCAGCGCCTGGGCCACGTCGACCGGTTCGGCGTCCGACTCCTCGATGATCTCCCGGTAGTACTGGCCGAGACCGTCGAAGGTCGGGCCGCGCTGCACGGTCACACCGGTCGGCGGCACGTCGCACAGCTTGATGGTGTTGTTCTCGCTGGCGACGATCGCCTCGGCGAGGTCCATGCCCACCTTCTTGGCGTCCACGTCGAACGCCGCGACGAACTTCACGTCGGACACGTGGTAGTCGCCGAAGGTGACGTGCATGAGACCCGGGACGCGGTCGGTCGGGTCGGCGTTGCGGTAGTACTCCACGCCCTGCACGAGGGACGAGGCGCAGTTACCTACGCCGACGATGGCGACGCGGACGGAGCCCATAGCGTCTGCCTCCTTCTTCTTTCATCACGGCCGCTCTTTCCTGGACTCGCCAGGCGGGGGCGGGCTGTCGTTTTCTCGTCGGCCGCCGGCCGTCCCGGCTTCCGGGACCGTCGGGGCTCGGCCGGAGCGCTCGTTGGCGATGAGCTCCTCCAGCCAGCGGACCTCGCGCTCACAGGCCTCCAGGCCGTGACGCTGCAGCTCCAGGGTGTACGCGTCGAGCCGCTCGGCTGCCCGGCCGAGCACGTCACGAAGGCCTTCGCGACGCTCCTCGATCTTGCGACGGCGACCTTCCAGGATCCGGAGCCGGGTGGCCTGGTCGGTCCGGGCGAAGAACGCGAAGTGCACGCCGAAGCCCGTGTCGTCATACGTCTCGGGTCCAGCCTGCGCTATGAGCTGGGCGAACCGTTCCTTGCCCTCCGCGGTAATGGTGTAGACCACCCGACCACGTCGGCTGGTCAGCGCGGGAACCTCCTCGGCGGTCGCGGGTGTCTCGGCGGCCTCGGTGATCCAGCCCGCCGCCTGCAACCGGCGCAGGGTCGGGTAGAGCGAGCCGTAGCTGATCGCCGCCCGGATGGCGCCGAGCTTGGCGGCCAACTCCTTGCGCAGCTCATAGCCGTGCATCGGAGCCTCCTGCAGGAGGCCGAGGATGGCGAACTCGAGCATGGGCCACCCCTTCTTACCCCCGGCGCGGAGTCGTAACCGCCGCGATGTATCGGACCGATACATCGCACGTTAGCGGAGACGAATGATCAGGGCAAACCCTCGTTTACGCGGTCCTGTCGTCACGGATCGTGACGACGGTCGCCTCGCCCGGCGGGGTCGCGTACCCTTTGCCGCATGCGTACGCAGCGCCAGGTCGTCGACTACTCGCTCCGGAAGCGAGCGGTGCTGCGTGACCTCCTCGCCAACCGGATCGGCACGTACGACGTCTGCGACGCCTCGCCGTACCTGAAAAACGCTGCCCGGTTCCACGGCGAGCCCACCGAGGAGCGCTGCCCGATCTGTCGCAGCGAGAACCTCATCCACGTCCACTACATTTACGGCGACGAACTCAAGCAGTCCGCCGGCCAGGCGCGCAGCCGAGCCGAGTTGTCGCTGCTGGCGATGACGCTGCGTGAGTTCCAGGTTTTCGTGGTGGAGGTGTGCCCCGGCTGCGACTGGAACCATCTCGTCGAGCAGTTCCTGCTCGGCCGGGACGGGCTGGCCGGCGGCACGGAGGACGGGTCGGAGCAGGGAGCGGTGAGCGGCTCGGCCGCGCCGGCCGGCTCCACCCCTCGTCGAAGGCGAGAGGCGCAACGGTGAACTTGGCTGGTCCGGTCGTATCCGGCCCGATCCCCGGGCGGGACGACCGACAGCTTTTAGGTCTGATTGGTCCGATTAGGTCGGATTCGACGGCTGCGCCCCGGCAAGCCCGGGGTGTAGCGTCTCGTGTTCCAGCTCACGGCAACCGGGTGGCGGCGCCTTCGCGCCCCACCGCGAGCGGCAGGGTGTGAGGAATGAACTACGGCGATTCCAGTTCTTCGCGTGGGCGGGCCCAGATCCCGGGCCCGGGCGGTGACCCCGACTACGGCGGTGGCCCACACGGGAACGGCTGGTCATCCGGGTCCGAAGGCAATGCCTCGGCCCGTGCCTCGGTGACGCCCCGGGGCGCTGCGTCCGGCGGGCGCGCCTCCGTCGGCGGCGTCGCCCCGGCGCCGCGCGGCGCCTCGGCCTCGATGGGCCAGGCCGGCGCGGGCCGCGCCTCGGTGCCGGTGTCCCCCGCCGGTCCGGCGGGGCGCGCCTCGGTCGGTGCGGCCAGCGTGGGTACGGCCGGCCGGGCGAGCGTCGGCTCGGCATCCGTCGGTGGCCGGGCCACCGTGGCCCGGGCCGGTGTGCCCGGCATGGCGGGCGGCGGTCCGGGTGGGCCGGGCGGCCCGACCGGCCCTGGCCGGGGCGGTCGCGGGGGTCGCGGTGACGACCCGGGCGCGGTGGCCCGGGCGAAGAAGCGCCGGCGGATCAACCTGCTGATCGCCAGCTTCGCCGTCTTCATCATGCTTGCCGGCATCGGCGTCGTGGGCTTCACCTACTACTCGACGAACGTGGTCCTGCCCCAGGACACCGTCCCGCCGTTGTCCACCACGATCCTCTCGGCGGACAAGAAGACCATCGCAAAGGTCGGTGACCAGAACCGGCAGTTCGTCACCATCAACCAGATTCCGGAGTACGTGCAGAACGCGGTGGCCGCGGCGGAGGACCGGAACTTCTACCGGCACTCCGGGGTGGACTACAAGGGCATTGCGCGGGCCGCCTGGAACAACCTCACCGGCGGCGACAAGCAGGGCGCCTCGACCATCACCCAGCAGTACGCCCGCAACGCGTTCGACAACCTCAACCAGGACACGTACGGGCGCAAGGTGAAGGAGGCGATCCTCGCCTCCAAGCTGAACGATCGGTACTCCAAGCCGGAGATCATGCAGCACTACCTGAACGTGATCTACTTCGGCCGGGGCGCGTACGGCATCCAGGCCGCGGCGCAGACCTACTTCGGCAAGGACGTGTCGAAGCTGACCGTGGCGGAGGCGGCGGTGCTCGCGGCGCTGATCAAGCAGCCCGAGCCGAGCGCCACCCACCAGGGCTACGACCCGGCGATCAACCCGCAGGCCGCGCTGGACCGGTGGAACTACGTCATCCAGGGCATGATCACCGAGAAGTGGCTCGACGCGCCGGGCAAGCAGCAGCACCCCACCGAGTACCCGAAGACGATCAAGAAGCCCACCAAGGGCGCCGGTGGCGGCTTCGGCATCGACACTCCGTACGGCAACGTGGTCAACTACGTCGCGCAGGAGATGCGCGACATGAACCTCTGCACCGACAACGAGGCCCAGGCCACGGCCGACAAGCCGCTCTGCTCGAAGGCGCTGAGCCGAGGTGGCTACCGGATTACCACCACCATCGACACGAAGATGCAACAGGCCGCGCTCGACGCGGCCCAGCGGGCCACCAAGGGCTCCGAGTTGGATGGCCAGAAGCCGAACCTGATGGCAGCCGTGGTGGCGGTCGATCCGAAGACCGGCCGGGTGCTCGCCTACTACGGCGGCGACAACGGCACCGGCACCGACTACGCCGGCAAGAACTACGACGGCGGCGTGGTCAGCGGCGGCCACTCGCCGGGTTCGAGCTTCAAGATCTACACGTTGGCCGCAGCCCTCGAGGCGGGCAAGTCCATCGAGTCCCGGTGGAAGGGCAAGGCGTTCACGCCGGAGGGCGTCGAATTCAAGGTCAGCAACGCCGGCAAGGACAACCCGTCCTGTGGCAACTCCTGCACCTTGGAGAAGTCGACGCTGCTGTCGCTGAACGTGCCGTTCTACTACGTGACCCAGGAGATCGGCCCGGACAAGGTTATCGACATGGCCAAGCGTGCCGGCGTCACGACGATGTGGCGGACCGACACCAACCCGGCCACGGCGTACGACCTCACCAAGAAGGACCCGAAGGACGTGGCACCGGACCCGTTCTACCACGTGGTGGGCTATGGCCAGTACCCGATCACGGTCTTGGACCATGCCAATGGCGTTGCCACCTTTGCCAACCAGGGCGTCTACAACAAGGCGCACTTCGTGCGGAAGGTGGAGAAGCAGGACCTGCAGACCGGCACGTGGAAGCAGGTCGGCAGCGAGAAGCTCAAGCCGCAGCAGCGCATCGGTAAGGACATCGTGGCCGACGTGACCTCGGTGCTGGAGCAGTACCCGGAACAGGTAAAACGGCGACTCGCTGGCGGCCGGAAGGCAGCCGAGAAGACCGGCACCTGGGAGCTGAATGACAAGAAGCCGCTCGACAACGGTGACGCCTGGATGATCGGCTACACGCCCCAGCTCGCCACCGCCGTCTGGGTCGGCAACAAGGACAAGCGCCTGGCGCTCGTCATGAAGGACGGCCGGACGAAGATCAGTGGTGCCGGCATGCCGGGTGCCATCTTCCAGCGGTTCATGAACGACGCGCTCAAGGGCAAGGAGAAGATGGACTTCCCACCCGCCGCGCACGTCGGCAAGGACGACACTGGCAACGGCGAGATGCCGCCGCCACCGGCCCCGACCCAGCCGGGCTGTGACAACCCGCTCGGCCTGTTCTGCCCGGACAACGGTGGTGGCAACAACGGTGGTGGCAACAACGGCGGCGGGAACAACGGCGGCGGCAACAACGGCGGTGGCTTCCCGAGCTTCCCGCCCGGACCCGGACCCGGCAACGGCGGTGGTGGAGGAGGCGGCGGCATCCTGCCGAGCACACCTCCACGGCAGACCTACTGACCGCAGCACCCACGACGGCGGCCGGACCACTGGTCCGGCCGCCGTCGGCGTATCCGGGCACCGGAAATCTGTGGTCGCGGCGGGACGCGAAGGCCCGACGTACGGCAGGATGCCTCTCCATGAGCACCCAGTCGACGGCAGGCATCGACGACACCGGGACTGCCGACCATCCGTCCCGCTCGGATGGCTTCGTGCGGGGCACCTCGGAACTGATCGGCGGCCCGCTGGGCGACCATGCCGCCGCCCTGGACCGGCCGGCGGGCGGCGAGCGACGGTTCTGGACCGCCGCCCGGATCGTGCTGGCCCTGGCCTGCCTGACGCTGGCGCTGCACTGGGTGCAGAAGTCGCCCTGCCAGGACGGCGCCTGGCAGAACAACACGCAGTACACCCGGATGTGCTACACGGATGTGCTCGCCCTGTACTACGCCGAAGGGCTCAACGAGGGCAAGGTGCCCTACGCCGACCACCCGGTGGAATACCCGGTGCTGACCGGCTACTTCATGGGCGCGCTCGGGCTGCCGGTGCACGCCCTCGGTGTGGACAACCCGAGCATCAACCAGGGGCGGTGGTTCTACAACCTCAATGCGCTGGTGCTCAGCGTCCTCGCGGTCGCCACCGTGGCGGTCATCCTCCGGCTGCGCCGACGACGACCGTGGGACGCGGCGATGTTCGCGCTCGCCCCCGCGCTGCTGCTCACCGCCACGGTCAACTGGGACCTGCTGGCCGTCGGGCTGGCCGCGTTCGGGCTGCTGGCCTGGGCGCGTACCGGACCCGGCCGGATCGGTGCCCTGCTGGCCGCCCTGGCCGGGGTGCTGATCGGGCTCGGCGGCGCGGCGAAGCTGTGGCCGCTGTTCCTCCTCGGGCCGATCCTGGTGCTCGCGGTCCGCGCCGGCCGGGCCCGAGCCGCCCTCCTGTCCGTCATCACGGCTGCGGTGACGGTGGTGGTGGTGAACCTGCCGGTGGCGATTCCCTACCGGGAGAACTGGGGGCGGTTCTTCGAGCTGAACACCACCCGGCCGATCGACTGGGGCACCCTCTGGTACATCGGCCGGTACCTGGACGGCAAGGTGAGCCCGGCAGCGCCCGGTGACCTCGGGCCCTTCGAGTGGCTGAACGCCCACATCGCCACCCTCAACTGGGTGTCGTACCTGCTGTTCGGCCTGGCGTGCCTCGGCGTGGCCGCGCTGGCATGGTTCGCCCCGCGTCGGCCCCGGCTCGCCCAGCTCGCCTTCCTGGTGGTCGCCGCCTTCCTGATTTTCAGCAAGGTGTGGTCGCAGCAGTTCGTGCTCTGGCTGCTCCCGCTCGCGGTGCTCGCTCGGCCGCGCTGGGGCGCGTTCCTGGCCTGGCAGGTCGCCGAGGTCTGCTACTTCGCCGCCTTCTACGGCGAGCTGCTCGGTGCGGCGACCAGTCGACCGGTCTTCCCCGAGGGGGTCTTCGTGCTGGCCGCCAGCCTGCGCCTGATCACCGTCGCGGTGCTCTGCGGCCTGGTGATCCGCGACATCCTGCGCCCCGAGCGGGACGCGGTCCGGGCCACCTACGCCGACGACCCGGACGGCGGCGTCCTCAACGGTGCCGACGACGCCCCCTGGTTCGTCCGGTGGCGCCATCGCCCCGCAGCCACAGACCGTCCCGCCGAGCCCGTCACCGCCTGACCCGCAGACAGGACGACCGAACCAAGCCGAGTCGTCCCCATGCCCACACAAGTACCGGACGGCCTGCCGTTGCCCCACCGCGAGCAACAAGCACCTCAGAGGCGGAAGACGACAGCGTCACCGACCTCTGTGCGAGTCACCCCCAGCCCGTCGGAAGGTCGGTCGAGAAGCCCCTCCCACGGCGTACCGGAGAGCTTCCCAGGCAACACGACCACGTTCTTCACCCCGAGCTCGCGCAGGTAGGCGATGCTGGGCTGGTCGGGGAAGCTGACGACGGCGTCGCGGACCCGGGCCTGGCTGTCCGGGGTGAAGCCACTGCCGCCGTTGACCATCTCCTGGAACCGGCTGGTCGACCAGAGCATCACCGGCTGGTCCAGGTTCTGGCTGCTGGGTAGGACCAGCAGCGGGCCGTCGACCGTACGCATCGCCGCCGGCTGCGCCGGCACGACCGGGTGCGGGGTGACGTTCAGCCCTTCCACGATCACCAGCAGCAGGGGCAGCAGAGTGGCCAGGCGCAGCCACGGGCCGGGCCACGGCGGCACCCGCTCGGCGGCCACCTCGCGTACCCGGGCGCAGAACGCGGTCACCGCACCCGCCGCCAGCAGGCCGAGCAGGAGAGTGGTCCAGAGCATCATCCGGCCCGGGGTCCGCAGCCCGTTCCAGCCGGGCAGGTAGTCGAACAGCGGCACGTAGCTGAACCGGCCGCCGAAGAACCGCGTGCCCATGGCCAGGACCATCGTCAGCAGCACCCCGGCGAGCAGGAAGAGCCGGTGCCGGACCCGCCAGACGGAGAAGAAGAGCCCGCCGGCAGCCAGGGCGTACAGCGCGAAGCCGGGCAGCAGCGTCATCTCGGGGTGCCAGGGCAGCACCGCCCGCGCCCCCTCGTGCAGCGGACCCCAGATCCGTGACTCGGCCGGGGCGGTGAAGAAGCCGCTCACCGGCGGCGAGTAGATTTCGATGTCGGCGAGGGTCCGGGCCGCGTTCGGGTGTTGCTGCGCAACCGTGAAGTACGGCAGCGCCAACAGCGCGCCCACCGCGGCGAAGAGCAGCCCGCCGAGCGCGTCGGCGAGGAGCAGCCGCCAACCGAACGGGCGCTTCACCCGCCCGACCACCCAGCGCCGGGCGAACCAGATCACGGCCGAGACCAGTACGACGCCGGCCAGCAGGTACGCGAACGGCAGCCCGATGCCGAAGCCCAGGCTGAGCTGCCATGCCGCCACCAGCCAGCCGGTGAACGCCCAACCGGCGTGGCGGCGGTGCGGACGGTAGCCGTAGCGCAGGGACCAGCCGTGGCCCCGGGCGAGCATCGCCAGCGCCAGCGGGATGCCGCCGTTCGAGAGGATGTGCAGGTGCCCAGCCTGGGCGAGCAGCCACGGGGCGTACGCGTAGCCGGCACCGGCCACCGCGGCCCCGATCCGGCCCGCGCCCAACTGCCGGGCCAGTGCGTACGCCCCGAGCGTGGCGAGCGCGTGCGCCAGCACGAACATGATGTTGTAGCGCAGCACGGCGGCCTCGGGACCGTGACCGAGCATGCCGGCCGGGGCGTACCCGAGCAGGGTGTCGGAGAAGGCGAAGCTCCAGGTCTCGGGGAAGAAGCTGTTCGAGTGCCAGAGCTGAGCCGGGTTGGTCAGCAGGATGTGCCCGGACCAGGCCATCTGCCAGGCCTGAAGGCTCGGGTCCCAGTAGTCCTGCGGCAGCGTGTAGTTCGGGTAGCGCAGCGTGGGCCAGGTCATCAGGACGGCCACCGCCAGCGAGGCGACGGTGGCCAGGGTCCACTCGTGGATCAGGAAGCGGCCCACCGCGCGGACCGCCCGGCGGGGCCGGGTGAGCACCGGGTCCGGAGCGGGGCCGAAGGCGGACCACGGATCGGCCGCCGTATCCGACTTGCCGTCGGCCTTCTTTCCGGACGCGTCGGCTTTCCCGGACGCGTCGGCTCTTCCGGACGCGTCGGCGGCGGTGTCGTCGCGGCCAGCCTTTCCGGCCGGCTCCGCGGCGGACTTTCCGGTGCCGTTCCCGTCGGTCGGCTGAGCCGTCCCGTTCGCCTTGCCGCCGGCGGATTTCGAGGTGGCGGGCTCGGTGGTCAACTCCTTCGTCGACGTGGCGGCTTGACCCGTGGCCGGCTCCTTCGCCGGCGTGGCGGTGTCCGCGCCCGGCTGCCGGATGACCGGCTCGGGCGTCGCCGCGACGGGGCCGTCCGGGTCGCTGCCGCCGGCGGTCGGCTGACCGTCGCTCCCGGCCGGGCGGCCGCCGTCGGTGGTGTCGGACTGCTCGGTGGTCATGCCGCCTTGCCCAACTGCTCCCGCAGGAAGGCGATGTCCGCCGCCTGGCCCGCGACGCCGCCCGGGGTCTCCACGATGACCGGCGCGCCGGCCGCCCGGATCACCGCCACCACCAGCTCAGGGTCGATGGTCCCGCCGGTCAGGTTGTCGTGCCGGTCCTGCCCCGAGTTGAAGGCGCCCTTGGAGTTGTTCGCGTGGATCAGGTCGATCCGGCCGGTGATCGCCTTCACCCGGTCCACCAGCCCGAGCAGTTCCTCACCCCCGGCGTACGCGTGGCAGGTGTCCAGGCAGAAGCCCACCTCGTAGTCGGCGAGGGCGTCCCAGAGCCGGGCCAGGGCGTCGAGGTGACGGGCGCAGGCGTTGTCACCGCCGGCGGTGTTCTCGATCAGGACCGGGAGCGGGAAGCCGCCCGAGTCCGCGGCGTACGCGAAGGTCTTGCGCCAGTTGTCGAATCCGGCGGCGAGGTCGTCGCCGGCGTTGACGTGGCCGCCGTGCACGATCAGGCCCTTGGCACCGACGGCCGCCGCGGCGGTGGCGTGGCCGAGGAGCAGCTTGCGGCTGGGGATGCGGATCCGGTTGTTCAGGGTGGCCACGTTGATGACGTACGGCGCGTGGACGTAGAGGTCGACGCCCGCGTCACGTAGCCGGTCGGCGTCCTCCCGTGGCTTCGGGGCCTTCCAACCCTGTGGGTCGGCGAGGAAGAACTGCACGGCCTCGGCGTCCCGGGCGGCGGCCTCGGCCAACGGGTCGGACGGATCGACGTGGGCTCCGATTCGCATGCAGGGCAGCCTACGTCGCGCCCCTGACGAGCGGGGTGACCGCAGCCGGCCGGCGTACCGACGGCGGCGTGTGACGGGCACGTCGCGCCGGGCGTCACCCGCCGGCCGGGCGCTCGTTTTCCAGGTGGGATCGACGGTCAACCCTGCACCCGGGCCCGGGTCCACAGCGGGTACTGGTGCAGGGGAGACCCCCGGAAACGGGACGCCCCGCCGTGCGGCCCGGCACGACGGGGCGGGATCCTCCGACTCGTCAGACCCGACGGCCAAGCATCCGGTCGGTGGGGCAAATTCCTCCATTTCCCCCAAGAGGTGACGAGAGCCGTTGTATGGTCAGACCAGATGACAACACGATAAAGCTCCGCGGGGCGTCCTCGATCCAACCTCATCGGTGTGGTCGTTCCTCCCCAGGTCCCACCCAAGGAATGCGGACGGGACGCCCCGCGGCCCTGTGGACAGGGGCCCACCACCGGTACGCGACGCCGGCGGTGGGCCCCTGTCGCCGCGCCCGGGCGCCGCGCACGACCGGCCCGGGCATGATCGTCCGGACCGGGTATCCTGGTCCGGTTGTCCGCGCCCGGCCGGGTCCCCCCGCTGCCGGTCACGGGCCACGACGCACGACCTCCTGCCACGGAAGGACCGTGGCCGCTTAGCCCACAGGAGGTGAGCACGTCTTGCGTCATTACGAGATCATGGTGATCCTCGACCCCAGCCTCGAGGAGCGCACCGTCGCCCCGTCGCTCGACACGTACCTGAACGTGATCCGGACCGCGGGTGGCTCGGTGGAGAAGACCGACGTGTGGGGCCGCCGGCGCCTCGCGTACGAGATCAGCAAGAAGGCCGAGGGCATCTACGCCGTCATCGACCTCCAGGCGACGCCTGAGGCGGTGGCCGAGCTGGACCGTCAGCTGCGGCTCAACGAGTCCGTGCTGCGCACCAAGGTCATCCGGCCGGAGATGCGCTGACATTCGACCCGGCACGTCCGGATCAAGCCTCGTCGATGGTGTCGGAGGGCTCTGAGAGCCTGTAGGGCAACACGATGAGTGCGCGAGGAGATGGTCATGGCAGGAGACACCACCATCACGGTCATCGGCAACCTGACCGATGACCCCGAGTTGCGGTTCACCCCCTCCGGGGCGGCCGTCGCCAAGTTCCGGGTCGCCTCGACGCCCCGCTTCATGGACAAGGCGTCCGGCGAGTGGAAGGACGGCGAGCCGCTGTTCCTCTCGTGCACGGTCTGGCGGCAGGCCGCCGAGAACGTCGCCGAGTCGCTGCAGCGCGGCGCCCGGGTGATCGTGTCCGGCCGGCTGCGTCAGCGGTCGTACGAGACCCGCGAGGGTGAGAAGCGCACCGTCATCGAGCTGGAGGTCGACGAGATCGGCCCGTCGCTGCGCTACGCCACGGCGAAGGTGCAGAAGATGTCCCGCTCGGGTGGCGGTGGCGGCTTCGGTGGTGGTGGCGGCCAGGGCGGCGGCGGAGGCAACTTCGACGACCCCTGGGCCTCGGCTGCCCCGGCTCCCTCGCGCGGTGGTTCGGGCGGCGGAAACTTCGACGAGGAGCCCCCGTTCTAATGGCGCCGAGCGCCCGCGATCGCAAACCAGGAGCAAGAGCAATGGCCAAGGCTGCGGCACTGCGCAAGCCGAAGAAGAAGGTGAACCCGCTCGACAAGGACGGGATCACCTACATCGATTACAAGGACACCGCGCTGCTGCGCAAGTTCATCTCCGACCGCGGCAAGATCCGTGCTCGGCGGGTGACCGGCGTTACCTCGCAGCAGCAGCGGCAGATCGCCCGTGCGGTCAAGAACGCCCGCGAGATGGCGCTCCTGCCGTACACGGCCACGACCCGCTGAGAGGAGGCACGGACATGAAGATCATCCTGACTCAGGAGGTGTCCGGCCTCGGCACTCCGGGCGACATCGTCGAGGTGAAGAACGGCTACGGCCGTAACTACCTGCTGCCGCAGGGCTTCGCGATCGCCTGGACCAAGGGTGCGGAGAAGCAGGTCACGGTCATCAAGCGGGCCCGCGCGGCCCGGGAGATCCGCGACCTCGGCCACGCCAACGAGGTCAAGGCCCAGATCGAGGGCCTGAAGGTCAACCTGAAGGCCCGCGCCGGCGACGGCGGCCGGCTCTTCGGCTCGGTCACCCCGGCCGAGGTCGTCGAGGCCGTCAAGGCCGCCGGTGGTCCGAGCCTGGACCGCCGCCGGCTGGAACTGCCCGGTCACATCAAGTCGACCGGCTCCTACCCGGTGAGCATCAAGCTGCACCCCGAGGTGACCGCCAAGTTCAACCTGAACGTCACCCCGAGCTGACAGCGGACAGCACGACGGAAGGGCCCGCACCGGTCTCCCGGTGCGGGCCCTTCCGCATGCTCCTTGCGACAACGCAAGAGCGGCGCGTCTTACGCCGCGCCGCGACCTGGAGCCGTCGTCCGGCGACTTCGCCGTTGCCGATCAGCCGATCGGCTGCCCGGTCACCACGCTGATCATCACCGTCGACAGGCCGCCACCGACCACCGCCGCCGCCAGCGCCACCGCCCCCGACCGCCACGTCGCCCCGAAACCGCGCAGCACCACCGCGACGACCAGGCTGCTCAGCAGCGCCAGCCCGAACCGCGGCGCACCCGCGACCAGCGAGGCGAACGCGTGCGCCCGCGGCGAATCACAACCCCCGCCGGTGATGTCCGTGACGCACCCCGTTGGGGCCTGCCCGTCGAGGAACAGCAGCCCCACGAAGACCAGCAGCGCGGGCACCAGATAACAGGCGGCGGTGTAGACCAGCGACCGGACCGGACCGCCCGGATCCGGATCCAGCAGGTCACCGGCCAGCCGGGTCCCCGACCAGAATCCCTCCGCCTGCTCCGGCGACGCCCAACCTTCCCGGACCGGCTTCGGCGGCATCGTCCGGTGGTCGACCTCGGCGTACCGGCCCCACTCGCCGGTGTCGGTGAGCCGGTCCTGCTCGCCAGTGTGCTCCGTCCGGTCCCAGCGGTCGGCGCCCTCCGCCTGGTCCCACCGGCCCGTGGCCGAACGGGCCCAGGCGTGCACACCCGAGGCGTCCCACGGGTCGACCACCGGCGGCGCCACCGGATCAGGCTCGGCCGACCGGCCCCGCTCCCACGGGTCCACCGCCGGCCGGGACCAGGACTCCGAGGCCCCCCGCCGGCTCCGCCCGGCATCCGACCGGTCCTCCTGCCCGCCCGAGGCGGTGCTGTCCTCCAGGCCCGACCGGGTCACCGGCGGCCGGCGCGACTGCGCGCGGCGCGGCCGGCTCCGCACGGCCGGCCCCGACCCCGGCTCGTCCTCGGTGGACTCGGCCCGTCGGCTCCCGACGTACCCCTGCTCCTGCGGGGTGTCCAGGGTCCACTCGGCGGTGTGCTCGCCGGCTGGGCCGGCGTCGCCGGCCGGCAGCCCGCGCCGGGCAGCCTCCCGGCGCCATCCGACGTCCGGCCGCCAGCCACCATCCGGGTACGGCGGCTCGACGTCTTCATCGTCGTCGGGCGCGGCGTGGCGACCCCTGCCGTCCGCCCGGCGGACGCCCGACTCCACCGCCCATTGCGGAAGGTACGTGTCCACCGGCTCCTGCTGGCCGCGCTCGATGGCGCGGCGGCTCGGGGTGCGGTAGCGCTCGGGCGCGTACGACGCCGAGCTGGAGGCGACCGGGAACGACTCGGCGGGCTCGTCCCACGGGGAGATCGGCTGGCGCTCGCGCGGGCTGCCCTCCCCGCCTCCCCAGTCCCGGTGTCTCACGGCCGGAGCGTGACCCCTTCTCAACCAAAATGCAATCAGCTGCCCAGGTGTAGCCGTTCGCGGTGATGGTACGGGACGAACGGTGCCCAGGCCCGACCGGAAATCTGTCGTCCACAGGCTGTGGATTGCAGAACCGCAGGTCAGAGGCGGTCGAGCCAGGATTCTCCAGCACTTGTCCACACCCTGTGCACACGCTGCGCACATGTCCGTCCCCGGGCGTCCACAGGTTGTCCCGAGGCTCGTCCACCGGCATTGTTGAGGGTCTGACCTCGGGTTCCGTATCGTGGTCCCCCGACCGTCCGGGCGGTGGCCCCCGATCGACCGGAGGGTCGTCGGAGATGTCATACCCCGGCGGTAGAGCTGGACTCGATCCGACGCAGCGAGGGGGGACCCGTGTCGGTCACCGACGACGCGCGGACGGAGCGGACCGGGGGGCCGCCGCCCGCACAGGCACAACGGGACGCGCAGTTCGAGAAGACCCCGCCCCAGGACGTGGCCGCTGAGCAGTGCGTCCTCGGCGGCATGCTGCTCTCCAAGGACGCCATCGCCGATGTCGTGGAGATCCTGAAGTCCAACGACTTCTACCGCCCGGTGCACGCCACCATCTTCGACGCGATCCTCGACATCTACGGCCGGGGCGAGCCGGCCGACCCGATCACCGTCGCCGCCGCCCTGGCCGACTCCGGCGACCTGGCCCGGATCGGCGGCGCGCCCTACCTGCACACGCTGATCGCCAGCGTGCCCACCGCCGCCAACGCCGCCTACTACGCGCGCATCGTCGGCGAGCGCGCGGTGCTGCGTCGGCTGGTCGAGGCCGGCACCAAGATCGTCCAGCTCGGGTACGGCACCGGCCAGGGCGGCAGCCGGGACGTCGACGACATCGTCGACCTCGCCCAGCAGGCGGTCTACGAGGTGACCGAGAAGCGGGTCAGCGAGGATTTCGCCATCCTGGCCGACATGCTCCAGCCGACGCTGGACGAGATCGAGGCCGTGGGTGCCCAGGGCGGCGTGATGACCGGGGTGCCGACCGGCTTCAGCGACCTCGACCGGCTGTTGAACGGCCTGCACCCGGGCCAACTCATCATCGTGGCCGGTAGGCCCGGTTTGGGCAAGTCGACGGCAAGTATGGATTTTGCCCGAAATGCCTCCATTCGCTCCAACCACGCGTCGGCGATCTTCTCGCTGGAAATGAGCAAGGTCGAGATCGTCATGCGACTCCTCTCGGCCGAGGCGCGCGTGCCGCTGCACGTGCTGCGCAGCGGCCAGCTCTCCGACGACGACTGGACCAAGCTGGCCCGCTGCATGGGCGAGATCAGTGAGGCGCCGCTCTTCGTAGACGACACGCCGAGCATGAACCTGATGGAGATCCGGGCCAAGGCGCGGCGGCTCAAGCAGAAGCACGACCTCAAGCTGATCGTGGTCGACTACCTCCAGCTGATGACCTCGCCCAAGCGCACCGAGAGCCGGCAGCAGGAGGTGGCCGACCTTTCCCGTGGCCTCAAGCTGCTGGCCAAGGAGGTCGAGTGCCCGGTGATCGCGGTGAGCCAGCTGAACCGTGGCCCCGAGCAGCGCACCGACAAGCGGCCCCAATTGTCCGATCTGCGTGAATCGGGATCAATTGAGCAAGATGCGGACGTGGTCATCCTGCTGCATCGCGACGACTACTACGACAAGGAGTCGCCGCGGGCCGGGGAAGCCGACTTCATCGTTGCCAAACACAGGAATGGCCCCACCGACACTGTGACGGTCGCGGCCCAGCTGCACCTGTCCCGCTTCGTCGACATGGCCATCGTCTGACCCGTCCCGCCGCGTTCAGCCGAGCAGCGGGAACCAGCCGGCGGACTCGCCCAGGTCCCGCCGGTCGCGGTCGGTGAGCGGGATCCGGCCGGTGGCCTTGAGCAGATACTCCCGGTCGTCCCAGCCGGTCGGCCGGACCGCGTCGTCGCTGAGCAGGCCGTCGACGGTGGTCACCGCGACGCTGACGGCGGCGGCGCCGGGTGGCGGTGCGTCCGGCAGATCGACCACCAGGTCGAGGTGGTGGACGACGGCCTCCGTGGTGAGGGTGGCCAGCAGATCGGGTACGGCGATCACCTGGCCCTGGGTGGTGACGCAGGCGTGCGGATCAGCGCCGTGCACGGCCGCGCCGGCCGCGCGGACGGCGGCGGGGGCGGTGTCGCACCAGAGCCGCACCACCTCGCTGGGCCGGTCGAAGGCGGCGGCCGAGCGGCGGACCCACCAGGCGTGCCGCACGCTGGCCTCGTCGCCGCCTCCCCGGGTGAACGCGCGCCAGTAGCTGACGTCGTCCACGTCGGCCGGGCGGTCGGCGGGGCTGGCGAGCGCGACCAGGGCCCGCTGGGCGTCGCACAGGATGTGGAAGAGCAGGTCGGCGACGAGCCATCCCCGGCAGCGGGTCGGTCGTTGCAGGTCGGCGTCGTCGAGATCGGCGACCACTCGGGTGATGCCGTCGTAGGCCTGCGCCAGGGCGATGTGCTGCCCGGTGGGCTTCATGGGGGTGAGCGTCGCACACGAAACGCCGCGCGGCACCTCGACGGAGGTGCCGCGCGGCGGGCCGGGATGCGCCCCGGCCCTGCCGGGCACCGGTCAGTCGAAGAGCTCGCCGAGGAAGCCGTGGCGCTTCTTGCGGCGGTAGTGGCCGTGGTAGCCGTGGTGCTGGCCGTGGCCGTACGCGGGCTGCGCGTAGCCGTGGCCGGGCGGCGGCGGAGGGGGCGGGACGGCGCCGTAGCCGGGCTGGTGCGGGGCTGCGGCGGGTGGCGGTGGGGGCGGCGGGGCGTAGCCGCCGGCGGCCGGGGCGGCCGGCTGGGGGCTGTGCTGCTGGTTCCAGTTCGCCTCGGCCTCGAACAGCTTCTCGAGCTCGCCGCGGTCGAGGAAGATGCCCCGGCACTCGCCGCACTGGTCGATGATCACTCCGCTGCGCTCGTACTGGCGCATTTCGCCATGACATTTGGGACAGGTGAGCTGCATGGCACCGACGGTACCCGGTGACCTCACGCGGTGGCCTTCAGCGTTTCCGTCACCTCGTTGTCGGAGACCTCGTGGAAGTCCTCGTAGTACGCGCCGACCGCCATGAAGTCGGGCGGCGTCTCCAGAATGACCACCTGGTCGGCCTCGCCGGCCAGCATCTCGTACGCCTCCCGGGAGCCCACCGGCACGGCCACGACGACCCGGGCCGCACCGATGTGGCGGGCGACCTGCACGGCGGCGCGGGCGGTGGCGCCGGTGGCCAGCCCGTCGTCGGCGATGACCGCCGTTCGCCCGGTGAGGTCGAGCGGCGGCCTGCCGGCCCGGTACAGGCCCTCGCGGCGCTCCAGTTCAGCCTGTTCCCGCTGCCGGACCTCGGCTTTGTCGACCTCGCTGAGCCGGTTCGCGACCATCTCGTTGAGGACCTGCACGCCGCCGGGGCCGAGCGCACCGTATGCCACCTCGGGTGCGAACGGCACGCCGAGCTTGCGGACCACCAGCACGTCGAGGGGCACGCCGAGCCGTTCGGCGATCACCCGGGCGACCTCCACGCCGCCGCGTACCAGCCCGAGCACGACGACCCCCGGCCGCCCGGCGAGGTCGGTGAGCTTGTCGGCGAGCATGCGGCCCGCCTCGGCTCGATCGCGATAGGTGGTCATGTCCTCAGGTTTACGCCCTGCCGACCGGCCGCGTCCGGGAGTTGGCGGAAGCGGCCCCGGCGGGCGCCTCCGGGCGTACCGCAGCTTCCGGGAGTGCCAGCGCGGGGGCCCAGACCAGCAGGGCGACCGGGTAGAGCAGGTAGCCGAAACGGGTCGAGGGCATCAGCAGGATCGCCGCGAGCAGTCCGTACCCGCAGATCAGCGCGATGGCGGCGGCGGTGTGCGGTGGCCGGCGGAGGAGCCGGACGGCGATCGCCGCCCCGGCCGCGACCAGCAGCGCGGCGGCGACGATCCGGCCGGCGGGCAGCGCGGTGGCGATCAGGTGGCCGGGGAACGGGGACTGCGCGGGACTGGTCACCAGCCCGTGCCCGAGCGGGAAGCGCAGCACGTTCTCCACCAGCGCGTCACGGTCGACCAGCAGGGCGGGGACCAGTGCGAGCGCCGGCAGCCCGAGGGCACCGAGGGCGGTGCGGAGGCCGGCCCGACGGGTGGCAGCCCAGCAGATAAGCACGAGCGCGACCGGCCAGGCAAAGAGTTTCAGGGCGCCCGCCGCGCCGACCGCCAGGCCGGCCCGACCGGGCCGCTCGGCGGCGGCGAAGGCCAGCCCGAGCAGGCAGAGCGCGAGTACGGGCAGGTCGTCGCCGCCGGTCGCCAGGGTGAGCGCGCAGACCGGCAGCACCGTGGCCGCCTGGACGGCCCGGAGCAGCGCGGCGTGGCGGCGCGGCGCGGCCGGGGCGGGCCGGCTGCGCAGCGTGGCCACCGCGAGGGCCAGCACACCGGCGGTGACCAGGGCGAACCAGACCCGCGCGTCGGTCCACCAGGCGTCGACGGCGGCCCGGGGCAGCCCGAACAGCGCCATGCCCGGCTGGTATGGGGTGTAGCCGAGCAGTTGCTCCGCCGGAGGTAGCGCGGCGATCGCGTCGTGCCCCAGGTAGGGGGTGCCGTGCTCGGCCAGCCGGGCGCCGGCGTGCTCGACCACGACCACCTCCTCCTGCGCCCGGTCGGTACGCCCGGCCGCCCGCTGGATGCTCTGCGCCACGACCGGCAGCAGCGCGGTGGTGGCCCAGGCGAACCCGGTGACCGCCCAGCGGGCGCCGAGTCCGGTGAGCGGTGCGTCGCAGCGGTGCCGCCGGGCGAGGAGTTGACCGGCCACGGCGAGCGCGGCCACCAGGTAGCCGACGGCGGCGAACGTGCCCCAGGCCCGGTGCGGGAGCAGGGTGGACGTGGCGGCGGTGACCCCGGCGAAGACCGCCGAGACGGCGTAGAGGCCCAGGTCGAGGGCGAGCCCGCCGGCGGCGGAGTCCACGGCCCGCCAGCGACGGAAGCTTCGATCGGGGTCGACGATCACGCGGCCCAGTCTGGCAGACGGGCGCCCCGGCGCCCGGGTCGTGCTCCTCGTCGCAGGGCCGGCCGGCGGCGGTGGGTTCCGCGTACCGCCAAGAGCTGGCGGATTACGCCGGGGGATCAGTGGTGGCTGGACTCGTCGGCGGTCTGGCCGGCAGCGGACGCCGACGTGGCGGCGCGCCCCCGGCCGGTACGGCGACCCGGCAGGCGGATCACCGCACCCGCGTCGTGCAGCGGCGCCACGAGGCTGCCCGGTCGGCCGCCCGCCCCCCGCTGGAGGGCGGCGAGCAGCGCTCCGGCCGGCAGCGGCCGGGCGAAAAGATGGCCCTGGCCGGCGGCGCACCCCAACTCCCAGAGCGCCCGCCGCTGCGGCTCGCTCTCCACGCCCTCGGCCACCACGGTCAGGTCGAGGCTGCGGCCCAGGTCGAGGGTGGAGCGGATCACGGCCGCGGCCTCGGCCGAACTCTCCATGGCGGTGACGAAGCTGCGGTCGATCTTCAACTCGTGCACCGGGATGCGGGACAGCAGCGACAGCGAGGAGTAGCCGGTGCCGAAGTCGTCGAGGGCCAGCCGTACGCCGGAGTCGCGCAGCCGGCTGAGCACCCGGTCCACCACGTCGAGCTGGCTGAGCGTAAGGGTCTCGGTCAGCTCCAGCACCAGCCGGTCCGGGGGCAGGTCGTGCGCCCGCAGCCGGGCCAGGACCGCCCCCGGGAAGCGGGCGTCGAGGAGGCTGCGGGGTGACACGTTCACCGAGACGGGCAGGTCGAAGCCGGCGGCCCGCCAGCTGCCGGCCGCGATCAGCGCCTGGTCGAGGATCGCCTCGGCGAACGCGGGCAGCAGCCCGGAGCGTTCCACCGCCTCGATGAAGCGTAGCGGGTCGATCATGCCGTGCGTCGGGTGGTGCCAGCGGGCCAGTGCCTCCGCACCGATCACCTCGCCGCTGCCCAGGTCTACGATCGGCTGGAAGTTGACGGTGAACTCGTGGTCGGCCACCGCGCGGGAGAGTTCGCCGCCGAGGGTGAGCCGGCCAAGGTCCGCGGTGTCCCGGGTCGGGGCGTACGTGGAGATCCGCTGGCCGGCCCGCTTCGCCTGGTACATCGCCACGTCGGCGCGACGCAGCAGCTCGGGCATCCCGCCATTGGCCGGGGCGACCGCGATGCCGCCGCTGGCCTCCACGCTGATCCGCATGCCGTCCAGGTCGAGCGGCTCGTGCAGGGCGGCCAGCAGCGCCTCGGCCCGGTGCGCGGCCACCGCCGGAGCGGGCAGCCCGCGCAGCAGCACGGCGAACTCGTCGCCGCCGAGCCGGGCCACCAGGTCGCCCGGGCGGGCCGCGCCGCGCAGCCGGTCGGCGACCTGCATCAGCACCCGGTCACCGGCGCCGTGCCCGAGGGTGTCGTTGACCTCCTTGAAGTGGTTGAGGTCGATCAGGACCAGCGCGGTGACGCCCTCAGCGTGCCGGGCGGTGAGCTGATCGGTGCCCTCATCGAGCAGGTGACGCCGGTTGGAGAGCCCGGTCAGGGCGTCGTGGGTGGCGGCGTACGCGTGCTCCTCGGCGATCCGGGCCAACTCGGCGTACGCCTGGGCGTTGCGGACTGCGGTGCAGAGCGCGGAGGCGAAGGTACGCAGGGTGTACTGCTCCCGCTCGGAAAGCTCGACGGGCCCGGCGAACCGGAGTCGCAGCACACCGACATCAGCGTTCTGGTCATGGCCTTCCAGGCGGGTCGCGAGCACCGAGCCCTTGATCACGCTGGGGTTACCGGCCGGCCCGCGGTAGGTGATGGCACCTCCGGCACCTCGGACGAGTCGCGACTCCTCGCGAAGCTCGATGTCGACCTCGTCGGCCGAGAAGAGTTCGGTGGCCTGGGTGACCGCAGTGGTGAGCACCTCGTCCAGGTCGACCACGTTGAGAGCGTCCGTGGTGCGGGCGAGACGTTGCCAGGCGTCCCGTTCCGCCCGGCTGCGTAGCCGGCTTGAGTAAGCGAGGTGCAGGCTCAGGACGAGTGGTGGGACGACCACCAGGAACGTCGGGTTGATCCGGAGGATCAGCAGGGTCGACAGGATCACCGAGAAGCGAGCGACGACGCTCGCCAACCGGAGGTCGAGCTGCTGGCGGAAGCGATTGAGGATCGGGGTCCGCGTCGCGAAGGCGAGAACGGGGAACATGAGCAGCTCATCCAGCACGACGACCGTCAGATAAGCCAGCACTAGGGCGGGGAGCGAGTGGGGAACCGGCCCCGACCAGGGCCATGTCCATCCGGACGCCACCAGCACCATCCCGCCCACCGCCGCCAGCGTCATTTCCTTGGCGACGCCGAAGGCCAGCTTGATGGGAGGGAGCCGACCGATCATCCGGGCGATCGCGACCCCCAGCCCGGTGGCGACGATCACCCATGGGACCGGGGCGACGGCCAGGCCGATCACCGAGGCCGCATCTGTCCAGGAGACGCCGTGGGTGGTGGCCCGGATACGGATCCGGACATTGACGGTGGCGGCAACCGCGACGAGGAATGTCAGAGTGGCGGCCCGCGTGAGATCGGCCGAGGTCGTCAGGCCCTGAACCTGGATGAGCCGGAGACTTGCCAGCAGCGTGATCGCGGCGGCAAACACGACGAGACCGACAAGCAGCAGCAGCCGCCGATCGGTCCCATTGTCGCGTGCGTTGGCGCGAGTCACGTTTCCTGCCTCCACCGCGCTCAAGCGTTGCGGTGCGTGTACCCGTACTGTACGGCCCGCTCAGGCGCCCGGGAAGGTTGATCACAGCCAGTCGTTGCCGCGCATCTGCTTCGCCCTTCACTCGATCCTGCGGAGCCGTTCGGTTTCGACCCCCACCGACGCGGGCTATCTTATGGCGTTTCGGCAGACTTGGTTACATTAGATGTCCATATGCGCATAATGCGCTAATGCTGTCTCCTCTTGTCACTCGCTGTCTTTGTCTGGAGACTGAACGCATATTCCGGGTGGCCTGCCAATGCTGATTATCGAGGCGGCGTCGACGGGATGTCTCTAGCAGTTTGGTTCCAGAGCCGGGCCGCGCGGTTGTCCCGGCAGTCGTCCAACCTGCCGTTCCACGCACCGAAAAAATGTCGTCGCTCTCTGATATCTTCTGAAAGTCGGGGGGTCGGATCGCGCGCTATCCGGCTTTAGGGCGGCTTACGCATATTCTGACGTGAAATGCAGTGGTTATTTGAATTTCGTTTACCACGCTGCGGAGGAAGGATTGACGGAGGTCCGTCTCCTGGGGGCACCGGAGGTGTGGCAGGGGTCGACCCGGCTTCCCCTGGGTACGCCGAAGCAGCAACTCGTGCTGGCGATGCTCGCCGTGCACGGCGGGCGAGTCGTCACGATCGAGTCGCTCGTCGACGAGTTGTGGCCGGATGAGCCGCCCCGCTCAGCCGTCGCGAACGTGCGGACGTACGCCGGCAATCTGCGGCGAACCTTCGAGAAGCACCAGGATCCCGTCCTCTCCCGTTCGCCGGGCGGCTACCGGCTGGAGCTGACCGACGAGTCGGTGGACGTACCCAGATTCGAATACCTCGTCGATGCGGCCGAAAGCGCGTGGGCACGCGGCGAGGTCGGCGAGGCCAGCACGCTGCTGGCGCGTAGTGGCGAGCTCTGGCGCGGCCCCCTGCTGGCCGGTCTGTCGCTGGGGCCGGTCCTCGCCGCCCGTCGGGCAGCCCTGGACGGGCAGCGTCTGTCCGCGATCGAACTCCGGGCGTGGCTGGATCTTCGGCTCGGTCGTAGCAGGCCCGCCATCGCCTTCCTCACCGATCACGTAGTCGCGCATCCCTACCGGGAACAGGCTCATGCGTTACTCGTTCGCGCGCTCTACATGGACGGCGATCCGGCCGGTGCACTGGCCGCGATCCGCCACGCGGAGTCCGTACTCAGGGAGCAGCTCGGCATCAAGCCCGGCGCGGAGTTGCAGGAGTTGCGCGAGCGGATCGTCAATCGGGAACCCCTTTTCGACTTCTCCGAGCCGCCTGCGCCGGATGGCCGCCCTCATGGTCAGGTCGCGCCGCGCAGGCACTCGGCAAAGGCCGCGTTCGGGAGTGAGGGCCGGCTGGCCGTCAACCATCTGCCCCGCGTGGTCGCCGACTTCGTCGGGCGGCGGGAGCTCACGGAGCGCCTCTTGACCGAGATCGCAGTGGCGGGCCAACGCACGTCACCTGTCCGTGTCATCCACGGCATGGCGGGAGGCGGCAAGACAGCCTTCGCCGTACATCTGGCGTATCAACTTGCCGACAGCCACCCCGATGCACAGCTCTTCATCGACCTACGGGGACATGCCGACGGCTTGCCCATCGACCCGGCGGAGGCACAGACCGCGCTGCTCCGGCAACTGGCGGTTCCCGCCGGCCGGATACCGACCGACCACGTCCTGAGGGGCGAGTTGTGGCAGCGCGAGCTGCGAGAGCGCCGAGCTGTCATCGTGCTGGACAACGCGGCCGGCAGTGATCAGGTCATACCCCTCCTGCCCGCTGCCCCTGGCTCGGTCGTGCTCGTAACGAGCCGCCGTCGACTGCTGGGCGGGGACACCGGCCCGCCCGTGCCGCTCCCGGCGCTGACCCCGGACGAGGCGGTGCAACTGCTCGCCCGTACCGCCGGCGCGGACCGAATTGAGCGTGAGCGGGAAGCGGCCATGGCGGTGGCGCGCCATTGCGGTCATCTGCCACTCGCCATCCGGCTGGCGGGAGGGCATCTCGCCCATCGACCCTCCTGGCGGGTTGCCGACCTGGCCCACCGTCTGAGCGTCGGTGGCACCGTACTGCGCCAGCTCGCCGTCGAGCAGCAGACGGTGGCGGGTGCCTTCAGCGCCTCCTACGAACCACTGGCCGAACCGGTCAAGCGGTTGTTCCGACTCGTCAGCGTGCATCCTGGTGCCCATTTCGATGTGGCGATGGCGGCGGCGCTGGCGGACCTGCCGTTCGATCGTGTGGAGGCGATGCTCGACGACCTCCTCGACCAGCACCTGATCGAGGAGATCGAGCCGGGCCGCTATCGTTTGCACGATTTGATGCGGCAGTACTCGGCCGAACTGTCCCAAGCGCCGGACGAGGCACGGGACCGGGAGGAGGCTGCCCACCGGCTTCTCGATCACGTGCTCCACGAATCGGTCGGTCGAGCGCAGCTTCTTGAGCCCTCGGCACTGCGCGCCCACGTCCGTCTGGCCCCGCCGCGACGACCCGATCTACTCGGCCGTTCCGACCCGCCCGACGTCGAGTGGCTGGAGCGGGAGCGTTCGAACCTCGTCGCTCTGATCGAGTTCGCGGAGCGGGAGGCTCTTCACCGGTACGCCTGGCGGCTCGCCCGCGCCATGTGGCGGTTCTGCTACATCCGCGGCTACTTCGAAGACATCCTTGTCACCCATCGTCGGGGGCTGGCTGCGGCGGAAAAGTGCGGCGACCGGGCGGCACAGGCGGTCATGAACAACTACCTGGCCTCCGCGTACACCCGTACCGGTAGCTACCTGGACTCGCTGCGGCACCTCGAAACGGCAGTGTCCATCTCCAGGGAGCTCGGCGACCGCGCCAATGAACACCGGTACCGGGCGAATCTCGTCGTCGTCCACTGGCTGACCGGCAGCCCGTCACGGTCGGTCAAGCTCGGGCGGCAACTTCTGCGAGAGCGCCTGGGGGGCGAGGCGGTCGATCCGATCCTGTCCCTGCCGAACCTCGGGTTCGCCTTTGCCACGCTGGGGCGTTACGCAGAGGCGATTCAGGCGCACCGGCAGCACCTGTTCCTCGGGCGGTGCCGGGGGAACCAGTACGACATTTCAAACGCTCTTGGTCATATCGCGTCCGTCGAGAACCGGCTAGGTCACTTCACCAAGGCGGTTCGGCTCATCACTGCGTCTCTTCGGCTGCGGGACCGGACCGGGCACCGGTTCGGGGAGGCGGAGGCCCGCAACGACCTGGGGATCGCGTATCGCCACCTGGGCCGGCTCGATGCGGCGCGAGAGCAGCACGAGTTGGCTCTGCAGATCGCGGGCGACTCTGGGGAACGGCATGTGCAGGCAGCCGTGCTGAACGACCTCGGCACGACGCTGGCGGTCATCGGGAGCACCGATGGGGCGATGGCCGCCCATCGCCGTGCCCTCGAACTCGCGACCCGCATCGCGCATCCGTACGAGCAGGGGCGTGCCCTTGTCGCGCTGGCTGACCACCTCGACGACGACGAGCCGGACGAGGCCCTTCGGTACCGCCGGCGTGCCTTGGCGATCTTCGGGCGTATCGGTGCGCCCGAGCGGCGGGACCTGGCCCGGCGCCTCGCCGGGGACGACACCGCCGACCGGGCCGGATCGCGTTCGGCGGGGACCGGTTGACGGCTTATCGATTTCTTATCGCGGCGCCCGCTACCGTCCTCCGCGTGTCGACCGAACGGGGGTGGTCCAGCCAGCGGCGGACCCGGTCGACGGGACGCCCGCCGTCAGGTTCCCCCCAGCGACTGGACGGTGGGTGGCTGAGGGAGGAGCGCGGTGCGGCGCGATCGGCACGCTCGGCACGGCGCTCCTCCCCACCGACGGTTCCGCCAGCTGGTCGTACTCGGAGGATAGGCTCGCGGCCGTGACCGATCCCGCGCAGCTCACCCACGTCGATCCGGCCGGCGCGGCCCGGATGGTCGACGTCTCCGCCAAGCCGGTCTCCGGCCGGCTCGCGGTCGCCGCCGGCCGGCTCCGCACCACGTCCGAGGTGGTGGAGCTGCTGCGCCGGGACGGCCTGCCCAAGGGCGACGCGCTGGCGGTGGGCCGGCTGGCCGGGATCATGGGGGCGAAGCGGACCCCCGACCTGATCCCGCTCTGTCATCCGATCGCCCTGCACAGCGTCACCGTCGACCTGCGGCTCACCACCGACACCGTCGAGATCATCGCGACCGCGAAGACCGCCGACCGGACGGGCGTGGAGATGGAGGCGCTCACCGCGGTGGCGGTCGCCGGGCTCGCCCTGGTCGACATGGTCAAGGCCGTCGACCCGGCGGCCTCCGTGGACGCGGTACGCGTCCTGCGCAAGGAGGGCGGCAAGACCGGCGAGTGGGTCCGACCGGAGGACCGGCCGTGATCCGGGCCCGGGTGATCGTCGCCTCCAACCGGGCCGCCGCCGGGGTATATGCGGACACCAGCGGCCCGCTGCTCGTCGCCGGCCTGCGCGAGCTGGGCTGCGAGGTCGACGAGCCGGTGGTGGTGCCGGACGGCGAGCCGGTGGGGACCGCGCTGCGGGCCGCCCGCGACGAGGGCATCGACGTGGTGTTGACCAGTGGCGGCACCGGCATCACCTCGACCGACCGGACTCCCGAGGTGACCCGGGCCCTGCTCGACTACGAGGTTCCCGGGATCGCCGAGGCCATCCGGGCCTACAGCCGCGACACCGTGCCCACCGCGGCCCTCTCCCGGGGGCTGGCCGGCGTGGCGGGCCGGATGCTGGTGATCAACCTGCCCGGCTCCCGGGGTGGGGCGAAGGACGGGCTGGCCGTGCTCGGCCCGATTCTCCGGCACGCCGTCGACCAACTGAGCAACGGCGACCACTGACGAGGCACCCGGCCGGCGATAGGCTCGCCGAATGAGCACGGAAACCGCAGCTACGGCGGCCCAGGTCGCTGCGCCGCCGCCAGCCGGGTGGGAGGAGGCCCGCTCCCGGGTGTACGAGGTGGGCCTCGCCGCCGCGCTCCCCGCGGTCGACCGGCCACTCGCCGACGCCGACGGCCACACCCTCGCCGAGCCGCTGACCACCCGTACCGACCTGCCGGCGTTCCCCACCTCCAGCGTGGATGGCTGGGCGGTGCGGGGGGACGGGCCGTGGCATGTGGTCGGCCGGGTGCTCGCCGGGCACACCCCGCCCCCGCTGGCCACCGACGGCACCACCGTCGAGATCGCCACCGGCGCGATGGTCCCGGCGGGGGCCGCCGCGATTCTGCGGATCGAGGAGTCGACCCGGACGGCGGACGGTCGGGTGGCCGGCACGCCGCGTCCGGCCCCCGAGTGGCGGGAGCCGGGCGAGGAGGCGTACGCCGGGGAGGAGCTGCTGCCCGCCGGCACCCCGGTCGACCCGGCGCTGATCGGGCTTGCCGCCTCCTGCGGTCACGACACGCTGCGGGTCCGCCGCCCGCCGGGGGCGGCGCTGCTGGTGTTCGGCGACGAACTGCTGACCACCGGCCCGCCGGGCGCCGGCCGGGTCCGCGACGCCCTCGGCCCGGCGGTGCCCGCCTGGCTGCGCCGGTACGGCTGCCAGGTGCGGGCGGCCGACGTGGTCGGCCCGGTGGCCGACACCCTCCCCGCCCACGTGGCGGCGCTGCGCGGCGCGCTGGCCGACGCCGACCTGGTCTGTACCACCGGCGGGACCATGCACGGTCCGGTCGACCACCTGCACCCGGCGCTGGCGGAGCTCGGCGCGGACTACGTGGTCAACACGGTGGCGGTGCGCCCGGGGTTCCCGATGCTGCTGGCCCGGTTGGTGGGCGACGACGGGCGGGTCCGGTTCGTGGCGGGCTTGCCGGGCAACCCGCAGTCGGCCGTGGTCGCGCTGGTCTCGCTGGTCGCCCCGCTGCTCGCCGGCCTGCAGGGTCGGCCGATGCCGGTGCTGCCGCAGGTCACCCTCGCCGAGCCGATCCACGGCCGGGGCGACTACACCCACCTGGCCCTGGTTCGCTGGGACCGGGCGGCCGGCACCGCCCGCCCGCTGCGCCACGTCGGCTCGGCGATGCTGCGCGGGCTGGCCGGGGCGGACGGCTTCGCGGTGATCCGCCCGGGCACCAGCGGCGAGGCCGGCGACCGGGTGCCGCTCGTACCGCTGCCGTTGACCCCCGGGGAGCGGTCATGGTGAGCGCGAGGATGCGCGTTCCGGGGCGGCTCGCGTGGGACGCGGCCGAGCCGGAATGCGCGTTTGAGCCGGGGTTGCGAGCCCCGCAGTCGCGAACGAGGGAGGAACAGTGAGCCCGGTCGTGGGTCTCACCACCGGCGTGGTGACCGACCAGCCGCTCGACCTGGCCGCGCACGAGGCGGCGGTGGCCGACCGGCGGGCCGGCGCGGTGGTGTCGTTCCAGGGCGTGGTCCGCGACCACGACCACGGCCGGCCGGTCACCCTGCTCGAGTACGAGGGGCACCCCACCGCCGAGGCGGTGCTGCGCGAGGTGGCCGCCGAGATCGCCGCCGATCCGGACGTGTACGCGGTGGCCGTGTCGCACCGGATCGGCCGGCTGGAGATCGGCGACGCGGCCCTGGTCGCGGCGGTCAGCACGGCCCACCGGGCGGCGGCCTTCGCGGCCTGCGCCCGGCTGGTGGACGAGGTGAAGGCGCGGCTGCCGATCTGGAAGCGGCAGGTGTTCGCCGACGGCACCGAGGAGTGGGTGAACTGCCCCTGACCGGCGCACGGGGGCGGGGAACGCGGCCGGGTGGGACGGTCAGCGCCGGCCGGCGAGCTGGGCGGCGCGGGCCAGCCGGTCGTGGTAGAACGCGGGCTCCGCGCCGGGCCGCCAGGGCAGTGCCGCGACGAGCACGATCAGGGCGATCGCCAGCGAGTTCTCCATCAGCGCGCCGAACAGTCCGTCCTGGTAGTGGGACACCTCGGGGAGTTGGTGCTCGTACGGCCAGATGGGCGAGACCAGGAAGAGCAGGTAGAGGGCGAGCGCGCCGAGCCCGTGCCGCAGCCCGGTGAGCGCCGGATACCAGATCGGTGGGCGCAGCGCGGGCACCCCGCCGGTGGGTGGCATCCCGCTGATCCGTACCGACAGACCGCGGCTCGCCTCGTGGCGGCGTACCGCGGCGTCGGCCAGCACGATGATCGCCGGGATCACCCAGACCAGATGGTGCGACCAGGAGATCGGGCTGATGACGTTGGCGGTCAGCCCGACCAGGGTGAACGCGGTCAACTCGTCGCCGTCGGCGCGGGCGCTGGCCGCCCGGGACAGCCCCAGCGCCAGCATCAGCACCGAGAACGCCAGCCAGAGCAGTCCGGGTGTCTCGATCGAGTCGTAGAGCCGGGCCAGCAGCCCGGCCAGCGACTGGTTGGCGGTCATGTCCGCCGCGCCGACCCGCTCGGTCTGCCAGAGCACGGTGCCGAAGTAGGTCCGCGACTCCGGCCCGACCACGGCGAACGTCGCGAGGGTCACGCCGATGGCGGTGCCGATCGCGGTCATCGCCGCGCGCCACTGCCGCGTGATCATCAAGTACGCGATGAACAGCGCCGGGGTCAGCTTGACCGCGGTGGCCAGTCCGATGCCGACGCCGGCCCAGGCCCCGCTGTAGACGTACCGGGCCAGTGCAGAGTCGGCGGTGTCGTGGTGGGTGCCCCGCTTCGCCCGCCAGCGCAGGCCGACCAGGTCCGCCATGACCAGCGCGAACAGCAGCAGGTTGACCTGGCCGTATCCGAGGGTCTCCCGGGACGGCTCGATGGCGACGGCCAGCGGCGTGGCGATGCCGACGGTGAACCAGAGCGACCAGCCCAGTCGGTCGACGATCGGGCGTAGCAGCGCGGCCAGTACGACGGCGAGCGCGGCGATGCTGGCCAGCGCGTTGAGCGAGCCGGCCGCCGCGACCGGCAGCCAGGACATCGGCAGCATGACCAGGCCGGCGAAGGGCGGGTAGGTGAACCCGAGGGTCGTCGAGGGGGCGATGAAGTCGTAGAGCCCGTTGCCGCTGGCCCACCACACCACGGCACCGTGGTAGATCCGCATGTCGAAGAAGTTGTACGGCCGCCCGAACGCGCCGATGGCGAGCCACGCCGCGTAGGCCACGGCGGCCACGACGCTGCTGCGTACGACTGTCCTGCGATCGATCCGACGGGTGCCGCGCTGGACTGGAGCGAGGCGGTCCATCCGTCTACCGACGGTCGTCGGCATGGCGGTGCCACCCCCGTACCAAAATCCTACTTCCCGTCCAGGTCCCGCACGGAGCCTAGAACGGCGCCTCACGTTGCTGCCTCCCGCGTTATGCGACCGTGTCCGATCCCACACGTGTTTTTGACATTTCCATCGCGTTAACGGGTCTCGGATGGTTCAGGTGATTAGTGGCCTTGCGGGGGGTGGAGGCCGTATCGATGCAGGTCAACCAGGTATTCGGCGGGCGGAGGCGGCCGAGCGTACGGCGATCTTCGCCTCTCGGCGGGCGGTCCGGACCGCGCGCTGCACCGAGCGGCGCGAGTGGTCGATCCGGTGACCGGCCCGCCAGCGCAGTCCGGGCTTGCCCCCGGTGTCTGCGGCGGCGAGGAGCAGGCCGCCGAAGAGACCGAGGTTCTTCAGGAAGTGGACCTGGTTGTTGTTCCGCGCCATCGGGTCGTCGTTGCTCCAGAAGGGATGGCCGGCGAAGGTGGTCGGCACCAGGGTCCCGGCGAGGACGAGCGCGGCCGGCCGGGTGAACTTGCCGGTCGCCAGCATCAGCCCGCCGACGAGCTGGGTGGCCGCGTTCGCGCGGACCAGTGTCTCGGTGTCGGTCGGGATCCGTGGGTGCAGGTTCTGGATCAGCGGGGCGACCCGGTCGGTGACCGGCTTGGCGGCCGTGACCAGCCGTCCCGGGTTCTGCAGGTTACGGGCGCCGCTGACCACGAAGATGCCGCTCAACATGACTCGGGCGAGGGAGCGCACGGGCTTCATAAACCAGTCATACCCCGTCGGGCCGGTCACCACCCCGGCAACACTCGAACGAGATCGGCCGACATGGACGTCCGGCCGGCCGGTCGCCGGGCTGATTTCAGCGACCGTCGCTGATGGACCGGGTTCGGACGGTAAGGTCGCGCGGGTGACGACCCTGCGACTCCGACCCGAGGATCCGGCGGACGAGGCACCGGTCGCCCGGGTGCTGGCGACCGCCTTCGCCCGCCCCGACGTGGCCACCCCGCCCGAGGTGGGGCTGGTCGACGACCTCCGGCACAGCGACGCCTGGATCCCGGAGCTGGCCATGGTCGCCGAGCACGGCGGTGAGGTCGTCGGTTACGCGCTGCTGACCCGGGTGCGGGTGTGCAGCGACGATGCGGCGTACCCGGCCCTGGCGCTCGGGCCGGTGGCGGTCGCGCCGTACCGGCAGCGGATCGGGCACGGCACGGCGGTGGTGCAGGCGGCCCTGGACGCCGCGACCGAGCTGGGTGAGCGGCTGGTGGTGGTGCTCGGCGACCCGGCGTTCTACCGTCGCTTCGGGTTCAGCCGGGCGGACCGGCAGGGACTGACCAGCCCCTGGTCGGGGCTCGGGGAGCCGTGGCAGGCGTTGGTGCTGCCCCCGTCCACCACGGACGAGGCCCCACCGCCGGGTGGTGAGGTGCTCTTCCCGCCGCCCTGGGCCAAGGTGTGAGCCGGGCGGTCAGGCCGGCTGGGTGCGCAGGTACCGGCCGAAGTGCGGGACGGTGAAGGCGACCGTGCCGCGCTCGCCGGAGTAGATCAGCCCCTTCTTGATCAGGGCGTCCCGGGCGGGTGAGAGGCTGGCCGGCTTGCGGCCCAGCGCCCGGGCGATCTCCGCGGTGGGTACCGCCGCGTCCATGTCGTCCCGGCCGTTCTCCTCCCCTGCCACCAGGGAGAGCGTCGCCATCGCCCGCATGTACTCGCGTTCGGCCGGGGTGGCCCGCTCGAACCGGGATCCGAAGAAGCCGACGGCCAGCTCGGCCTCCGCCTCGGGTGCGGCGACCCGGACGTCGGCGGCGGTGATCGGCGAGCGGGGCGCGTGGTCCCAGGTGGCCTTCCCGTACGCCTGGACGAAGTAGGGGTATCCGCCGGACTTCTCGTAGAGCAGGTCGAGGGCCTTCGGCTCGTACTCGACCTCCTCCCGCTCGGCCGGCGCGCAGAGCGCCTGATCGGCGGCGATCCGGTCCAGCCGGTCGATCCGCTGGTAGCGGAAGAGCCGCTCGGAGTACGACTTCGCGGCGCTGAGCACGGCCGGTAGGTGCGGCAGCCCGGCGCCGACGACGATCAGCGGCGCGCCGAGCTGGGACAGCTCGTGGCAGGCGGCGCAGAGCGCGGAGACGTCCTCCGCGCCGAGGTCCTGCATCTCGTCGATGAAGATCGCGACGCCGGTGCCCACGTCGGTGGCGACCGCCGCGGCGTCGGTGAGCAGCTCGACCAGGTCGATCTCGATGTCCCCGGAGTCGGCCCGGCCGCTGCTGGCCGGCACGTCGATGCCCGGTTGCCAGCGGTCGCGCAGCTTCGGCGCGGCCCCGCCGCGTCCGGTGGGCGCGGTGCGCTGGGCGAACGCCTTGAGCACGCCGAGGAAGGCGTCGATCCGGTCCGGGGCGCGGTGCCGGGGTGCCAGCTCGCGGACCGCCATGTGCAGCGCGGCGGCGATCGGCCGGCGCAGCGACTGGTCGGGCCGGGCCTCGATCTTGCCAGTGCCCCAGAGGTGGCTGATCGCCTGCGAGCGGAGGGTGTTCAGCAGGACGGTCTTGCCCACCCCGCGCAGTCCGGTGAGCATCAGGCTGCGTTCCGGGCGGCCCCGGGCGATCCGTTCCAGCACCACGTCGAAGACGTCCAGCTCGCGTCCCCGGCCGGCGAGTTCGGGCGGGCGCTGGCCGGCACCGGGGGCGTACGGGTTGCGGACCGGATCCACGAATCGCAGAGTATCGGGCCGTCTAGCTGGGAGGCTAGATATCCGTAGATGGGGCTACCGGCGTGTCGGGCTCCTCGACAGAAAACTAGGGCTGTCTAGCATCCACGCTAGACAGCCCTAGTTTTGGTTACCGTCGGCCGTGCCGGCGCGTCGCAGGTCAGCAGCGCAGGGTCAGCGGCGCAGGTCAGCGGCGCAGGTCAGCGGCGCAGGTCAGCGGCGCAGGTCAGCGGCGCAGGTCAGCGGCGCTTGAGGCAGAGCACGAAGTCGAGGGTGTCCAACTCGCTGTCGAAAAAGTACCAGTCGGTGTAGCCCTCGACCTTGGCGCACTTCGCCTCGGCGTCCTTCTGGCCGCTGGTCGGACCGTCGAAGCGGCGCAACACCTGGTAGGTCTTCGCGCCGCATTCGCTGATCGCCAGCTTCGGCTGCTGCCCGTCCGAGCCCTCGTTGCGGACGCACTGACCCGCCTTGACGAAGCGCGAGTCGGTCGAGGTCGCCGGAGCCGGGGTGGTGGTCGCCGGATCGGGGGGCGTGCTCGCCCCCGCGGTCGGGTCGGCCACCGCGGAGGCCGGCGCGCCGGAGCCGCTCACCCGGGCCGGCTCGTCCCGGCCGAGGACCCAGTACGCCCCCGCGCCGCCGAGCAGCAGCACCGCCAGCCCGGCCAGCCCCGCGACCAGCCGGCCCCGGCCGCGCTTCGGCGGCGTCGACTCGGCGTACCGCGCCGGCTCGGCGTAGGGTGGCTGGCCGGCGTGGGGCGGCTGGCCGGCGTAGGGCGGTTGCTCGGCGTACGGCGGCTCGGCGTAGCCGGGCGCGGCCGGCGGGTACCCCTGGTGGGCCGGCTGCCCGGTGTCCCAGCCGACGGTCGGCTCGTGCCGCTGGGCGGGCGGCTCGCCCCACCCGCGCGGCTGCCGGGCGTACCCCGGGTCGTAGCGAGGGTCGGCCGGCGGGCCGTACTCGTCCTCGGGTCGCCGTCCGTCCCAGGGGCCAGGGGAGCCGTCGCCCGGTGGTCCGAAGTTCGACATGGGACGTCCTCCTGGGTACGCCAGTGGGTGAGAGGCCGGCCACCAACCGGGGACACCGTGCCCTGGTCACCGTAGCCTGGTCCACCGATGAGCTCACGCCCCACAGCTGCGACGTCGACCGTCGACCACGCCCCCACCACCGCCCGTCCCGCGTTCGTCTGGACCGCACTGGTCCTCGTCTACGTGCTCTGGGGCTCGACCTACCTGGGCATCCGGGTCGCGGTCGAGTCGCTGCCGCCGCTCGCCTCCGCGGCGATGCGGTTCGCCGCCGCCGCCGGAGTGCTCGCCCTGGTGCTCCGGCTCCGCCGCGGGCGGGGGGCGCTCCGCGTCGATCGTCGGCAGCTCGGGTCCGCCGCCCTGGTCGGCGTGCTCCTGCTCGCCGGCGGCAACGGGCTCGTGGTCCTCGCCGAGTCCGGCCCGGCCGGCGTGGCGCTGCCCTCCGGCATCGCCGCGCTGCTGGTGGCCACCGTCCCGCTGCTGGTCGTGCTGCTGCGTACGCTCGGCGGCGACCGGCCCCGGCTGTGGACCTTCGCCGGGGTGGCCCTCGGCTTCGTCGGGCTCGTCCTGCTCGTGCTTCCCACCGGTGGGCCGGGCAGCGTACCCGTGGTCGGCGCGCTCACCGTGGTCGTCGGGGCCACCTGCTGGTCCGTCGGCTCCTATCTCTCCGGACGCATCCGGATGCCCGCCGACCCGTTCGTGGCCACCGTCTACGAGATGGTCGCCGGCGCGGCGGCGCTCACCGTGCTCGCCACCGTCCGGGGCGAGCTGCGCGATTTCTCCCCGGCCCAGGTGACCGGCCGCTCCTGGGCGGCGCTGTTGTACCTGATGGTGGCCGGCTCGTTGGTCGCCTTCACCGCGTACGTCTGGCTGCTGCACCACGCCCCGATCTCCCTCGTCGCCACCTACGCGTACGTGAACCCGGTGGTCGCGGTGGCGCTCGGCGCGCTGTTCGCCGCCGAACCGGTCACCACCCAGGTGCTGCTCGGTGGGGCGGTGATCGTCGCCGGGGTGGCCGTGGTGGTGAGCACCGAGCGTCCCAGCCGGTCGGTCGACCGGGCAGCCCGGGAGGCCGTCCGCCGTTGAGCAGGGCCCCGCTCACTTCAGATCAGGCGGAGCTGGCGGTCCTTGGGGCGGCGGGGCTCGGCCTCGCCGAACCGTTCGAAGAGCCCCGGGTCGATCACGTCGAGGAACGGTGACGGGCGGCACTCGCGCTCCGACCCGTGCCGGATCCGCCGGGCGGCGTGACTCACGTACAGCCGGTCCTGCGCCCGGGTGAGCCCGACGAAGAAGAGCCGGCGCTCCTCGGCGATCGCGTCGTCGCCCGGCTCCGACCCCGGCCAGCGCAGCGGCAGCAGCCCGTCCTCCGCGCCGACCAGGAAGACCACCGGAAACTCCAGGCCCTTGGCCGCGTGCAGGGTGAGCAGGGTGACCGCCTCGGCGCGCGGGTCCAGGGCGTCCACCTCGGCCCCGGTGGCGAGCTGGGAGAGGAAGACCCCGAGGTCGTCGCCGCAGCGCCGGGCCAGCGGGGTGAGCAGGTCCACCGCGGTGCGGACGTCCTCGGGGCGTACCGAGCCGGCGCCGTCGAGCGTCGGCACGGCGAAGCGTTCCGCCAGGATCTGCCCGGCCAGCCGGACGCGGGCGGCCAACGAGCCGTCCAGCCCGGCGTGCCGCAGCTCGCGGGCGATCGCCGTCACCCCGGGCCGGTCGCGGAGCCGGTCGTGCGAGCGCTTCTGCACCGGGATGTTGGCCCGGGCCAGGGCGTCCACGATCGGTGCGGCCTGCGAGTCGGTGCGGTAGAGCACGGCGATGTCGGAAAACGACAGCGAGGTGGACCGGCCGTCGATCCGGCCCGAGTCGAGCGAGCGGTGGGACAGGCCGCCGACCAGCTCGTCGACGGTGCGTACCACGAAATCGGCCTCGTCCGCGACGGAGGCCGCGGCGTAGCGACCGACCAGCGGGGCTTCCGGGTCGAGCCGGGCCGGGTCGAGCCGGCGGCCACGGACCAGCGACGACGGCGCGATGGCCTGCACCGCGGCGGCCAGGATCGGCGCAGAGGAGCGGTAGTTGCGGTTCAGCCGGACCAGCCGGGCGTCGGTGAAGTCCTGGGAGAAGCGCAGGAAGTAGCCGACGTCCGCGCCCCGGAACGAGTAGATCGCCTGGTCGGGGTCGCCGATCGCGCAGAGGTTGCCGTCGGCGGGGCTGAGCAGCCGCAGCAGTTCGTACTGGACGGCGTCGACGTCCTGGTACTCGTCGACGAAGATCCACTTCCAGCGCTCGCGGTACTCGCGGACCAGCTTCCGGTCCGCCGTCAGCAGCGCCACCGGCAGGGTGAGCAGCTCGTCCAGGTCGACCAGGTCCCGCTTGCGCAGCAGCGAGGTGTACCGGTCGTCGTCGTCACCGGCCTCGGTCCGGACCGCCGCGCGGTCCGCGTCGTCGGCGATGCGGAAATCCGCCGGCAGCCCGGCGGCTGCGGCGTTCTCCCGCAGGATGGTCAGCCCCAGCGAGTGGAAGGTGCCGACCGTGATGTCCTCGGCGACCGGGCCGAGCAGCCCGTCCAGGCGGTGCCGCAGCTCCTCGGCCGCCCGGCGGGTGAAGGTGATCGCCAGGCACTGCTCCGGGAAGACGTTCAGCTCCGCGCAGAGGTACGCGATCCGGTGGGTCAGCGTCCGGGTCTTGCCGGTGCCCGGACCGGCCACGATGAGCAGCGGGCCACCCGGTGCGGAGGCCGCCACCCGCTGCATCGCGTCGAGCCGGTCCAGCAGGCCGGTGCCGACCTCCTCCATGCCGGCGAGCATCGGCTCGAACGGCTCGTGCGGAGAGGGCACCGGCGCGATCGGTGGCGGCGGTGGCGCGACGGGCTTCCGCTTCGGCTCCGGCTTGGCCGTCGCCGGGCGCTTCGCCTTCGGCTTCGGTGCCGGCTCCGCGGGCTTCCGCGGCGCGGGCACGGGTACGTCGAAGAGGGCGTCCTGCGCGTTCGGCGCGGCACCGACACCCAGCTCGGCCGGGTCGAACAAGGTGATCACCCCGTACTCGCCGTCGTAGCCCGGGACCCGGCGTACCTCGCCGCGGCGGAGCCGGGCGATGCCCTCGGCGAGCAGTTCGCCGCCGACCCGGCCGATCTCGTCCAGCGGGGTGCCGGTCAGGATCTCCAGCTCCGGGCCGAGCGCGGCGATCAGCTCGTTGAGCTTCCCCTCGACCTTCTTCGACCGGGCACCCACCTTGTTGATCTCGCCGAGGATCTCGCCCAGCGGCACCAGGTGGGTCACCTCGCGGGCGTGTGCCGGCCGGTGCCCCTCGGGCCGGTCGGCCAGCTCCTCGACCCGGCTGAGTACGCCCACCGTCAGCGGCTTGCCGCACTCCGGGCACCGGCCGTCGGCCTCCCGGGTCCGCTCGGGCGCCCAGTTCACCCCGCAGAGTCGGTGCCCGTCGGCGTGGTACTTGCCCTCCTCCGGGAAGAACTCGATGGTGCCGGCGAGCCCGTCCCCGGTGCGCAACGCCTCGCGGATCGCGAAGTAGTCGCGGGCCGAGCTGAAGACGGTGGCCTCGCGGGCCAGCGCGGGCGGCGAGTGCGCGTCCGAGTTGGACACGAGCTGGTAGCGGTCCAGGCTGCCGACCCGCCAGTTCATCTCCGGGTCGGAGGAGAGGCCGGTCTCCACGGCGAAGACGTGCTCGGCCAGGTCGGCGTAGCAGTCGGCGATCGCGTCGAAGCCGGACTTCGAGCCGAGCGCGGAGAACCACGGCGTCCAGATGTGCGCCGGCACCAGGTAGCCGTCCGGGCTGGCCTCCAGCGTGATCTCCAGCAGGTCCCGGGAGTCCAGGCCGAGGATCGGCCGGCCGTCCGACCCCAGGTTGCCGATCCGCCCCAGCGCGGCGTTGAACCGGGCCACCGCGTCCAGGTCCGGCAGGTAGATAAGGTGGTGCACCTTCCGGGTCCGGTCGTCCCGCTTGTAGATCGTGGAGATCTCCACGCTGAGCAGGAACCGGACCGGGTCCGCCTCCGCCGTGCTGGCCAGCCGGGGTGGCAGCCGCCGGGCGATGTCCCGCTCCGCATCCGGGCTGAGCCGGAACAGGCCGGGCTCGGCCGGGTGCAGCGTCTCGCGGAGGTGGTCGTACCAGGCGGGATGGGTGAAGTCACCGGTGCCGAGGACGCCGATGCCCTTGCGCCGGGCCCACCATCCGAGGTTCGGCAGGGTCAGGTCCCGGCTGCACGCGCGCGAGTACTTCGAGTGGATGTGCAGATCCGCGACGAACGGCGGGAGGCCACCGGGGGGTACGGCGCTGAACGGAGGCACGCCGCATCCTGCCACGAGCCGTCCCCGGCCCGCCCGCCGCCACGCGTACGCGTGACGTGAGCAATCCGGTGCTGGACCCGGCAGCCGATTCGGGCTATTGAGTGCGGAGTTCGACGAGGGTCACCTGTGGCGGTGCGCCGACCCGCACCGGCGGGCCCCAGAAACCGGCGCCATTGGTCACATAGACCTTGGTCCCGTCCACCTCGCCGAGGCCGGAGACCACCGGCTGCTGAAGCCCCACCAGCAGGTTGAACGGAACCATCTGCCCGCCGTGGGTGTGCCCGGAGAGCTGGAGGTCCACGCCGTACTTCGCCGCCTCGTACGCGGCCACCGGCTGGTGGGCCAGCAGCACCACCGGGCGGCTCGGGTCCCGGTCGCCGAGGGCGGCGGCGTAGTCGGCGGGGGCGGCCAGCCCGGTGCCGGCGGCGGTGACGTCGTTCACCCCGGCCAGGTCGAGTACGCCACCTCGGGCCCGGATCTCCTGGCGCGCGTTCTGGAGGACCCGCAGGCCGAGCCGGTCCACCTCCTGGATCCATTCCTCGACGCCGGAGTAGTACTCGTGGTTGCCGGTGACGAAGAAGCTGCCGTATCGGGACCGCAGGTCACGCAACGGTTCCGCCGCCGCGCCCAGCTCGGCGACCGAGCCGTCAACGAGGTCACCGACCACCGCCACCAGATCGGCGTCGAGCCGGTTGATCATCGCGACGATCCGCTCGGTGTGCGACCGTCCGCGCAGCGGCCCCAGGTGGATGTCGGAGACGGTGGCGATCCGCAGCCCGTCCATGCTGCGGGGGAGCTTGGCCAGCGGGATCCGCACCCGGTCCAGCTGCGGCGGTCCCATCGCCGTGCGGACGCCGTACCCGGTGAGACCGGCGGCGGTGAGCCCCGCGAAGATCGCGGCGCCCCGGGTGAGCAGCAACCGGCGGGACGGGTCATGGTCGGGGGCCGGCGCCGCGGCGGTGCCGGCCGGGGGCGGATTCGCGGAACCGGCCGCCGACTCGGCGGGCTGGTCGGCCGGCGGCTGGACGGTTGGCGGCTGGACGGTTGGCGGCTCGGCGAGGCCGACGGACGAGGCCCGGGCGAGGCTGGTCGAGGGCATGTCCGCCTGGGCGGCCGCGATGTCGAGCGGTCCGGCGCCCGGTCCACCGGCCCCGACCAGCGCGGGCTCGGACGCCGGCAGGCCGACCCGCGCCCGGTGCCGCAGCGCCAGCTTCGCCACCGCGAGCGGCACTTCCAGCACCAGCAGCAGGACCAGCAGGTAGAACATCAGGGCCAGCCAGAGGTAGCCCGGCCAGGCCAGCCAGTGCACCCCGCCGCGGGTCGCGATCATGGTGGCCGGCACCAGCAGCGCCAGCAGCAGCAGCGATATCCCGCCGACGCGCCGCCAGCGCCCGGGCCGAGTGGTGTCGCGGATCAGCCGCTTCCACAGGTAGAGGTGGATCAGGGCGGTGACGAGCACGGCGAAGCCGAGGAACGTTGCCATCGCCAACACGCGAGCCTCCTCAGCCGCCCGCGAACGGGGGCAGTACGTCGACCGTCGCCCCGGCCGGCAGCGGTGCCCGACGATCATGGCAGGCCAAGCCGTCGACCAGGAAGCTGGCCGCTTTCAGCACGGTGCTCAGCCCTTCGCCGTGTCGCTCGGCCAGCTCGTCCACCAGCTCGTCGAGGGACCGGCCGGCGGAGACGGTCTCCTCGGCGCGGCCGGCGGCGGCACGCGCGCCGGCGAAGTAGCGGACGGTCAGCTCCACCGGTCAGCCTCCGATCGCCGACATGGGACGGGCGGGTTGCAGGAAGGTCGGATCGTCGATGCCGTGCCCGGCCCGCTTGCCCCACATCGCGGTCCGCCAGCGGCGGGCCAGCTCGGCGTCGTCCACCCCGGCGCGCAGCGCGCCGCGCAGGTCGGACTCCTCGGTGGCGAAGAGGCAGGCGCGGACCTGGCCGTCGGCGGTGAGCCGGGTCCGGTCGCAGTCGCCGCAGAAGGGTCGGGTCACACTGGCGATCACCCCGACCCGGGCCGGTCCGCCGTCCACCAGCCAGGTCTCGGCCGGGGATGCGCCCCGGTCGGCCGGATCGGTGCTCAGGTCGAACTCGGCGCGCAGGTCGGCCAGGATCTGGTCGGCGGTGACCATTCGGCTGCGGTCCCAGCCGTGCTGCGCGTCCAGCGGCATCTGCTCGATGAACCGCAGCTCGTAGCCGTGTGCCAGGGCGAACCGGAGCAGCGCGGGGGCCTCGTCGTCGTTGACCCCGCGCATCAGCACCGCATTGACCTTCACCGGGGTCAGCCCGGCGGCCGCCGCGCCGGCCAGCCCGGCCAGCACGTCACCGAGCCGGTCCCGCCGGGTCAGCTCGGCGAACCGGGTCCGGTCCACCGTGTCGAGCGAGACATTCACCCGGTCGAGACCCGCGGCGCGCAGGGCGGGCGCGAGGCGGGCCAGGCCGATGCCGTTGGTGGTCAGGGAGATCCGGGGCCGGGGCCGCAGCGCGGCCACCGCTGACACGATGCCGACCAGGCCGGGCCGGATCAGCGGCTCGCCGCCGGTGAAACGCACCTCGGTGACCCCGAGCCGGTGCACCGCGACGCGGATCAGCCGGATGATCTCGTCGTCGGTGAGCAGCTGCGGCCCGGAGAGCCAGGGCAGGCCCTCGGCCGGCATGCAGTAGGTGCAGCGCAGGTTGCACTTGTCGGTCAGCGATACCCGCAGGTCCCGGGCGACCCGACCGTACCGGTCGACGAGGACTCCGTCGGTCGTCGGGGCGGCGGTCACCTGTCGACCGTAGCGCGTCCGGCGCCCCCCAGCGCACTGTGGGCGGCGGAGACCACAGCATCCCGGTACGCCGCGCCGAACAGGGCGGTGTGCACGAGCAGCAGGTGGAGCTGGTGCAACGGCACCCGCTCCCGCCAGCCGTCGGCCAGCGGCCATGCCTCCCGGTAGGCCGCCATCATCCGGTCGAGGTGCGACGGGCCGCCGAAGAGCGCCAGCTGCGCCAGGTCGGTCTCCCGGTGGCCGCCGTGCGCCGCCGGGTCGACCAGCCAGACCCGGTCGTCCGCCCCCCAGAGCAGGTTGCCGGGCCAGAGGTCGCCGTGGATCCGGGCCGGCGGCTCGTCCCCGCCGAACTCGCCGATCCGGCCGATCAGCTCCTCGACCAGGCTGGCGTCCGCGCCGCTGAGCGCGCCGTCGTCGACCGACATCTTCAGGTACGGCATCAACCGGCGGCGGGCGAACCACGCCGACCAGGGGCCGGGGTCGGGGGTGTTGTCCTGCGGCAGCGCGCCGATGAATCCGGGCCACTCGGCGCCGAAGGCGGGCGCTCCGGCCCGGTGCAGCCCGGCCAGCTCGCGGCCGAACCGCTCGGCCGCCTCCGGCGTCGGCTCGGCGGGCTCGACCCAGTCGAGCGCCAGCAGCTCCGGCAGCGCCACCACCACCTCGGGTACGGCCACCGTGCCCGAAGCGCGCAGCCAGCGGAGGCCGGCCGCTTCGGTGGCGAAGAAGCCCTCCGGCACCGGGCGGGCCGCCTGCTCCGGCCAGGTCTTGGCGAAGATCGAGTGCCCGTCGTCGAGGGTGAGCCGGGACGCGGCGCAGATGTCCCCGCCGGAGACCGGCGTCTCCCGGATCCGCTGGTGGGTCAGGAAGGTCGGCAGGTGCTCCGGGTGTGCCCGCAGGTACGCCAGGTCCATGAGCGCAAGGTAGCCGGTCCGGACGGTCCTCGTGGGGCGGTGAGCGGTTCGGACGCCTGTCGTTCGGCGCTCACCTGCATCGATACTCTCCGTATCTGTGGATAACCCGCGTGTCGTCCACAGGGCCTGTCGCGCCGGCATCCAACCGCCGCACGCTCCCGGCATGACTCCCACCCCGCGCCCCCGGCTCGCCGTCCGCTCGCCCGCCGACCTGATCGCCGCCGTGCCGTACCTGCTCGGCTTCCACCCCGCCGACAGCCTGGTGGTGGTGGCGCTACGCGGCCGGCGGGTGGTCTTCGCCGCCCGGGGCGACCTGCCCGAACCGGGATCCGACCCGGGGCCGGCCGCCCGCCATCTCGCCCAGGTCATCGCCCGGCAGGGCAGCGAGGCCGCCACCGTGATCGGGTACGGCCCGGCCACCCGGGTGACCGGCGCGGTCGACGCGGTGGGCGAGGCGCTGGACGACGCCGGTCTGCTCGTCCTCGACGCCCTGCGGGTGACCGACGGGCGCTGGTGGTCCTACCTGTGCACCGAGCCCGAGTGCTGCCCGCCCGACGGCACCCCGTACGACCCGGGGGCCAGCGAGGTCAGCGCGGCGGCCGTCTTCGCCGGTCAGGTGGCCCTGCCCGACCGGGCCGCGCTGACCGCACAGGTGGCCGCGCTCGACGGGCCGGTCCGGGTGGCCATGCGCCGGGCCACCGTCCGGGCGCGCCGACGCCTGGCTGAGCTGACCGAGGAGGCGGCCGAGACCGCGCTGGCCGGTGGCCGCTCCGTACGCTCCGCGGGCGTCGCGGCGGTGCGCGACGCGTTCCGCGTGCACCGGCGCGGCGAGCGGCTGGGCGACGACCAGGTGGCCTGGCTGGCCGTGCTCCTCACCCAACTCCCGGTACGCGACCACGCCTGGGAACGGACCGACGGCCGGGACGCCGACATCAGCCTCTGGACCGACGTGCTGCGCCGGGCCGAGCCGGAGCTGATCGCCGCCCCCGGCAGCCTGCTCGCCTTCGCGGCCTGGCGGGCGGGGCACGGTGCCCTGGCGGCGGTGGCCCTGGAACGCGTGCTCGCCACCCGCCCCGACTACTCCCTCGCCCTGCTCCTAGACGACATGCTCCGCCGCGGGATGCCGCCGTCGGAGCTGGACGGCTGGCCGGCGGTCGGTTTCCCGGGGGTGGTGCGCCGCCGGCCCCGCCGCCGCATTCCGCGCCGGCGCATCTGACGTTGGCGCTCAGGGAGGTCGCGTCAACTCACGCAGGCTCCCCTGGCGTTTCCCACTATTCGCTGATCCGCGCTGCGCCCGCGTAGACGTTCATCGTCCGGCCGCGCAGGAAGCCGACCACCGTCATGCCGGCCTCCTCGGCCAACTCGACGGCGAGGGTGCTGGGCGCGGAGACCGCCGCCAGGACGGGCACTCCGGCCATCCACGCCTTCTGCGTCAGCTCGAAGCTGGCCCGGCCGGAGACCAGCAGCACGTGCCCGGCCAGCGGCAGCCGGTGTTCCCGGACCGCCCAGCCGACCACCTTGTCCACCGCGTTGTGCCGGCCGACGTCCTCGCGCAGCACCACCAGCTCGCCGGCGGCGGTGAAGAGACCGGCCGCGTGCAGCCCACCGGTTTGGTTGAAGGCGCGCTGTGCCGCGCGGAGCCGGTCCGGCAGGGCGGCCAGCAACTCGGCGGGCACGCGGAGCGGGTCGTCCCGCACCGCGAACAGCGACCGGGTGCGGACGGCGTCGATGCTCGCCTTGCCGCACACCCCGCACGAGCTGGTCGTGTAGAAGTTGCGGGACGGGTCGGTGGTGGGCTCGGGCACGCCGGGCGCCAGCACCACGTCGACCACGTTGTACGTGTTCGGTGTCTCCGCCCCGGCGCAGAGCTGGGCGGTGTGCACGTCGTCGGCGGACCGGATCAGGCCCTCGGTGAGCAGAAAGCCGATCGCCAGGTCCAGGTCGTCCCCGGGGGTACGCATGGTCACCGCGAGCGGCTTCCGCCGGCCGGGGCCCGCCGGGCCGACTCGGATCTCCAGCGGCTCCTCCACCGCCAGGGTGTCCGGTCGCCGTACCCGGGCGCGCCCGTCGGCCGCCGCGTCGAGATCGATCCGGAGCACGCCGCGCCGGTCAGTCGCCCGTCCCATCCCGCCATCCTGCCGCGCGCGGTCCGTCACCCGCACGGCGATGCCGCCCCGGCGCCGCGTGGGGTCCTGCCGGAGGGCGGACGGAGCTCCCTGCGGTTTACCGTGGGCGGGTGACGGCGTACGCGGCGGTGGTGCTGTCGGGCGGCGCGGCCCGCCGGATGGGCGGGGTGGACAAGCCGGCGCGGCCGGTCGGCGGCCGGCCCATGCTGCACCGGGTGCTGGCCGCGGTCGCCGACGCCGCGCCGCGGATCGTGGTCGGTCCGGCCGGCCCGCTCCCCGACGACGTACGGCTGACCCGCGAGCGGCCGCCCGGCGGTGGCCCGGTGGCCGCCACGGCTGCCGGGCTGGCCCTGCTCGCCCCCGGTACGGCCACGGTCGCCCTGCTCGCCGCCGACCTTCCCCTGCTCACCCCCGAGGCCGTGGCGGATCTGCGGCGCGCGCTCGACGGGTCGACCGCCGACGGGGCCTGCTACGTGGACGGCGACGGCCGCCGGCAGCAGCTCTGCGGGGTGTGGCGGGTCGCCGCGCTGCGGGCGGCGCTGGACCGGCTCGCCGCCGGGCGGGGCGGCACGGTCGACGGGGCTCCGGTACGCGGGCTGCTGGCCGGCACGACGGTCCGGGAGGTGGCCTGGTCCGGCTCCGGGCCGCCGCCCTGGTTCGACTGCGACACTGACGAGGACGTACGCCGGGCCGAGGAGTGGACGAGATGACGGTGATGGACGACTGGGTCACGGCAGCCTGCGCCGAGTTGGGGCTCGACCCGGGCGACGTGTCGGTGCCGGTCGTGCTGGACCTGGCCAAGGACGTGGCCCACCAGGTGCTGCGCCCGGGCGCGCCGGTCACCGCGTACCTGCTGGGGGTGGCCGTGGGGCGCGGCGGCGACCTGGCCGCGACGGCTGCGCGGCTCGGTGAGCTGGCCAACTCCTGGCCGCTCGACCTGGACGGCACCACGCCGGCCGAGTAGTCCCCGGCCGTGCCGACCCACGCCCGGGTCCCGGGAGAGACGGGCCCGCGGCGGGGCGTTTTGGGGTGGCTGTCCGATCCTGGTCCGCCGTGATTCGACCCCCACCGCCCGTGGGTAGGGTGGCCGTGACGGACGGAGGCGATCATGACGGCTGACCACCCCTCGGTGCCGACCGGTGAGCCCGCCGGCGGTGTGCCGGAGCAGTACGAGTCGATCCTGCTGGACGAGCCGACCACGGCGGACCTCCGGGCCAAGGTGACCGAGGCCTGGCGGGAGTTCGCCCGCGCGCTGGCCGACCGGCTACGCGACCTGCCGGCCGGTACGCACCTGGAGCTGACCCTCGACCCCACCGCCTCCGGGACCGGGGACGCCGTCTACTCGATCAGCGTGGACGTCGGCGAGGAGGGCCGGCTGTCGGCGCGGGCCGTGGGCAACGCCACCCTGCCGCAGGGATACCGCCTGGACCGGGCCGCCGTGGCCGACATGATCGCGCTCGGCTGGTCCCCGCCCGGGGTGGTGGAGGGCTCCGGCGAGCAGTTCGGGCTGGACTGCGCGGTCGACGAGGCCGCCCGGCTGGCGGCCGTGCTGTCCCGCACCCTCCGCGACGTCTACGGGGCGCCGCACCCCGCCTTCCTGGTCTATCTGATGCATGACGCCGAGGGCGAGCCGCTGCCGGTGGAGCCGCTGGGCACCGCGCGGAGCGAGTTCGGCCCGGCCCGGGACGTGGAGGCGGACCTCGACGAGGCGCTGGCCGCGGCGGCGACCGCGCAGGCCGGCGGGAACGACGTGCTCGCGCTGGAGGAGCGGGTCCGTACGGTCGTCTCCACGATGCTCAAGTCGAATGCCGACCAGTTGCAGATCGACTCGGACGGCGACATCAACATCCGGGCCGGCTCGGCCATGGTCTTCGTCCGGGTACGCGACAACCCGCCCCTGGTCGACGTCTTCTCCCCGGTGCTCACCGAGGTCGAGCCGACCGAGCGCCTCTATGTGAAGCTCTCCGAGCTGACCAACCGGATGCCGATCGGCCGCCTCTACTGCGCCGACGACACGGTGTGGGCCTCGATCCCGGTCTTCGGCCGCAACTTCCAGCCCACCCACCTGATGCTCGCCGTCCAGGTGATGACCGGCCTGGCCGACGAGCTGGACGACCGGCTGCACGGCGAGTTCGGCGGCCGGCGCTTCTTCGGCGAGGCCGACAAGCCCTCCCGCGCCCAGCCCGAACACCGCACCGGCATGTACCTCTGACATTCGGGCGCCCGCGCGGAGAGCAGAAGCCGTCAGAGGTCGAGGAGGGTTTTGCCGACGGTGGCGCGGGACTCGATGGCGGCGTGCGCGTCGGCGGCCCGGTCCAGCGGGAAGCGCTGCCCGATCAGCGGGCGCAGCCGCCCGGCCGCCGCCTCGGCGAGCACCTGCTCGGTGAACGCACGCAGCTCGGCCGGCGCGGCGGACGGCCGGAGCAGGTTCACCCCGCGGGCGGCCGCGAGGTCGGCGGGCAGGTCCGCCCAGGCGCCGCTGGCCAGCCCGAAGCTGAGCATCCGCCCGCCCGGGCCGAGCAGGTCGAACGCCTCGCGGGCGAGCCGGCCGCCCACCCCGTCGAAGACCACGTCGATCCCGCCGGTGGCGGCGCGTACCCGGGCGGTCCAGTCCGGCTGCCGGTAGTCCACCACCGCGTCGAGGCCGCGTTCACGGAGCAGGGCCACCTTCCGGGCACCCCCGGCGGCGGCCACGACCCGGGCTCCGGCGGCCGTGGCGAGCTGCGTCAGCAGGTTGCCCACCCCGCCCGCCGCCGCCTCGACCAGCACCCGCTCGCCGCCGCGCAGCCCGGCCGCGTGCACCAGCATGGCGGCCGTACGACCGTCGGCGAGCAGCGCCACCGCCTGGTCCAGCGGCAGCCCGTCTGGCACCGCGAACGGCGCGTCCCGGTCGACCACCACGCGCTCGGCGTACCCGCCGGAGCCGCCGGTGCTGCTCACCACCCGCCGCCCCACCAGCGCCGGGTCCACGCCGGGGCCCACCTGAATGATCACTCCGCCCACCCCGTTGCCGGGGATCAGCGGCAGCGACCCGGTGAACGGTCCGAACCCGGTCGATCGGAACATGGTCTCCACGAAGGTGAGGTTGGCGTGGGCGACCTCGATCAGCACCTGATCCGGTCCGGGTGCCGGGTCCGGTGCCGGCCCCGGCACCAGCGCCTCCGGGCCGCCGAACTCCCGTAGCCACACCGCCCGCACGCCGCCTCCTCCCGGCCGGGGACGGGTGCCCCCGGCGTTCGTTCCACCGGCGTCCAGTGGACAACCTCAACCGGGGATGAGGTCAAGGGCGGCGGGTGGGGCCGGACCGACGGTATCCGGACCCACCCGCCGGGGGAGGGAGGAGGAAGGTCGAGCGCCGGTTGGACGACGGCACGCCGCCACGGGTTCCCGAGGTGGGCGAGGCCGCGCTGCGGGAGGCGGTGACGGCCGGCGTCAGCCCGCGGACGGGCCGACCCCGGGGGACTCGACCAGCCGGGAGAGCACGATGGTGCTGCGCGACGAGGTGACGAAGGACTCGGCCCGCAGCCGTTCCAGCGCCTCCTCGAGGTGGGCGATGTCGGCGGCCCGCAGGTGCACCAGGGCGTCCGCCTCCCCCGAGACGGTGTAGGCCCCGACCACCTCCGGGTGCCGCCGTGCTGCGGCACCGATCTGCGCCGGGGTGGTCCGGCCGGCGCAGAAGAGTTCCACGAACGCCTCGGTGGTCCAGCCGACGGCGGCGGGGTCGACGACGGCCGTGAAGCCGCGGATGACGCCCGCGGATCGGAGCCGGTCAACCCGACGCTTGACCGCGGGGGCGGAGAGTGACACCCGCGTGCCGATGTCCGCGTACGAGGCGCGAGCATCCGCCACGAGCAACGCAATGATTCGCTGGTCAACCGCGTCTATCTGCAACGTTCCGCCTCTGGGAAGCAATGGTTGTGGCTGTTACCAAAGTTGTACCGTACCTACTCTTGGTGACCGTGAACCAGCAGCGAGTCCCGCGAAAGCGGACATACCTCATGTGCTCGCCCGAGCACTTCGCGGTCGAGTACGCGATCAACCCGTGGATGGACGTGACCGCGCCCGTCGACGCGGAGCTGGCGGTCAAGCAGTGGGACCGCCTGCGGGAGACGCTCGTCGGCCTCGGCCACGAGGTGCACCAGCTCAGCCCCGAGCGCGGGCTGCCGGACATGGTCTTCGCGGCCAATGGTGCCTTCGTGGTGGACGGGACCGTCTACGGCGCCCAGTTCAAGCACGAGCAGCGGGCCGCCGAGGCCGCCGCGCACCGGGCGTTCTACGAGGCGAACGGCTGGCGGTTCATCGCGCCTAGTGAGACCAACGAGGGCGAGGGCGACTTCGCGTACCTGCCGGACGCGCACGGCGGGCTGATCCTCGCCGGCCACGGCTTCCGCACCGAGCTGGCGGCGCACGCCGAGGCGCAGGAGGCACTCGACCGGCCGGTGGTCTCGCTGCGCCTGGTCGACCCGCGCTTCTACCACCTGGACGTGGCGCTCGCTTCGATCGACGACGAGAACATCGTCTACTACCCGGGCGCCTTCTCCGCGGCCAGCCAGAAGGTGCTCGCCCAGCTCTTCCCGGACGCGGTGCTCGCTGACGACTCCGATGCCCTGGCCTTCGGCCTCAACCTGGTCAGCGACGGGCTGAACGTCGTGCTGAACAGCGAGGCGACCCGGCTGGCCGGCAAGCTCAAGGCGGCCGGCTACCACCCGGTGCCGGTCGAGCTGGCCGAGCTGAAGAAGGGCGGCGGCAGCGTGAAGTGCTGCATCGCCGAGCTGCGCCACTGACGCGCACCGGACACCGAGCACGGAAACGGGCGGCCTCCCCGCGGGGAGGCCGCCCGTTCGGCGTACAAGGGGTCAGCCGAGTGTGGCCAGCTCGGTGATCACGACGTTCGACAGCATCCGGCCGTCGAGCTGCACCTTCCGCAGGTACCACTTCTGCTGCGGGGTACGCGGCTGGTTGAACTGCCAGGGCCCGCGCGGGCTGTCGATCTGGCCGATCTTGCCGAGCGCCAGGTTGACCTGCTGCGGAGTCGGGTCCCCGCCGGCCAGCCGGATCGCCTTGTCCAGCACCTGCGCGGCGTCGTACGAGGCCATCGCGTAGGTGGTCGGCGAGGTGTTGTGCGCCTTCCGGTAGGCCGAGGAGAACACCCGGTTGGCGGTGTTGTTCAGATCGGCCGAGTAGTTGAGCACGGTCTCGATGCCGTGCTTCACGATCAGCGCCCGCTGCGCGCCGAGTTCCCCGTCGTCCAACTGGCTGAGCACGGCGCCCTCGGTGAGGAAGCCGGGGGCGTAGATCGGGCCCCGGTAGCCCTCGGCGTAGAGCTGCTTGATGAACTGCACCGCCTGCGTACCCGCGTAGTGGCAGAGGATCGCGTCGGGCCACTTGTTGTTCTTCAGCGCCTTGTGGATCGCACCGGAGAAGACCGTCTTGCCCAGCTCGGCCTTGTCCGGGGTGAGAATTTCGCCGTCGATCGGCCGGCGGCCCTCTTCGTAGTAGCCGCGCCGGAAGCCGTCGATGACGTCCTTGCTGCTCGAGTTCGACGGGGCGAAGACCGCGATCCGGCTGGACTTGTCCAGCGACTCCCGCAGGTACCGGCCGAGCGCCTCGCCCGGCTCGTCGAGCACGTACGACGTACGCCAGATGTAGACGACGCTCTGCAGGCTGGCCGGGGACGCGTTGGAGCCGACCAGCGGGACCCGGGCCTGCTCGACGGTGTCCCGGATGCCGGACATGACGGCGGAGCTGACCACGCCGGTGAGCGCGATCACCCCCTCCTTCAGCAGCCGGTCGACGGCGGCCTGGCCACTCTTGGCGTTCTCACCCTCCTCGGCCTGCACCACCGTGACCGGGTGCCCGCCGAGCTCCTGGTCGTTGAGGCTCAGGAAGAGCTGGAAACCGTTGACGATCTCGTCACCGATGGCCTTGTTCGGGCCGCTTCCCGGCACGATGAGCCCGATCTTGATCGGGCTGCCCGGAGTGCTCGTACCTTCGGTGTCGGAGCCGCAGGCCGCCGCCAGCCCGGTGGTACCCAGCGCGGCCAGCAGTTGAAGGGCCCGCCTGCGGTTCATCTACGACACCGATTCCTTCCCGAAAGGGCTGCCAGGACGCACGCCCCCTCGGGCGTTCTACCTGCTCGGCGACGCTGCGTCAATGGCAGGAAGATCATCGTGTAACGACCGCAACCTGTCGATTACCTGCGGCCATGCCGTCGACTCCGGGTCGATGAGCCCGAAGTGTTCGCATTCTGCCAGCTCAACCAGGGTGGCGGGGGTGTTGGCGGCGCGGGCCGCAGCAACCCAGGAGCGGCTGATCCCGACCGGGACCTGGCGGTCCAGTGTGCCGTGCATCACTACGGTCCGTGCTCGGATCGGTACCAATGTCGATGGATCCGCTGCCGCGTACCGGTCGGGCACGTCGGCCGGGCCGCCGCCGAGCAGCGCGGCCACCGCACCACCGTCCAGGTCCAGCCGGTACGCCTCGGCGAGGTCGGCCACCGGGGCCAGCGCGAGCACGCCGCCGACCGTGCCCGGGGCGTGCGCGGCCACGTACAGCGCCAGGTGGCCGCCTGCCGAGTGGCCGACCAGGATCGGTGGGACGGGCGCCACCAGGCCGGGCAGCGCCGCGGCGGCCAGCCCGGGCAGCGCGGCCACCCCGGACAGCACATCGGTGAGGGTGTGCGGCCAGCCTCCGTCCGGCTGACCGGTGCGCCGGTACTCGAGCTGGGCGACCGGGTGGCCCAGCGCCGCCAGCGCGGCGGCCATCGGGCCGGTGTGGGTGCGGTCGTACTCGGCCCGCCAGAAGCCGCCGTGCACCACCACGACCAGCCGCCGGGCCGGGCCGTCGCCGGCCGGTCGGCGCAGGTCGGCGAGCTGGTCCGGGTGGTCGCCGTAGGCGACCGTGACGTCCGGCGGCGGAGCCGGCCGGGTCAGCACGGCGCGCGGGTCTGCGGGCATGACGGCGACGGTAGCGCGCCCCGGTCGGGTGGCTCCGGTCCGGTAGCCGATCCCGGCGCGCGCCGACGACCGCGGCTGGGTAAAGATGGGTCCCATGACCGAAGCGCGTTCCGCCGGACAGAACGACGAACAGGACAACGACGGCATCCCCGGCACCGTGGTGGTGGTCGGGCCGGACGGCCGACCGGTCGGCACGGTGCAGACCGACGAGGGGCAGGGCGAGGACCCGACCCGCCTGGTCGAGCAACCGGCCAAGGTGATGCGGATCGGCAGCATGATCAAGCAGCTGCTGGAGGAGGTCAAGGCGGCCCCCCTCGACGACGCCAGCCGGCACCGGATGCGCGAGATCCACGAGCGGTCGATCGTCGAGCTGAAGGAGGGCCTCGCCCCCGAGCTGCGCGAGGAACTCGAGCGGATCTCGCTGCCCTTCACCGAGGACAAGGCACCCAGCGAGAGTGAGCTGCGAATCGCCCACGCCCAGCTGGTCGGCTGGCTGGAGGGGCTGTTCCACGGCATCCAGGCCGCCCTGGTCGCCCAGCAGATGGCCGCCCGGGTGCAGCTGGAGCAGATGCGCTCCGGGCGGGCCGCGCTGCCCAGCGGCCCCGGCGGGGTGGCCCCGGGGATGCCGGGCATGCCGCCGACCAACGAGGGGCATGCCCCCGGCCAGTACCTCTGACCGGCCGGGGCGCGTCCGCGCCCCGGCCCGCTCAGCCCACCCCGAAGACCTGCTCCAGGTACGCAGCCACCCCGTCGGCCGAGTTCGGGCCGGTCACCTCGTCGGCGATCTCCAGCACGGCGGGGTGCGCGTTGGCGACCGCCACCGCCCGGCCGGCCCAGGTCAGCATCGGTACGTCGTTCGGCATGTCCCCGAAGGCGAGCACGTCCCGCTCGTCGACGCCGAGCCGGGCGGCGTACCAGGCCAGGCCGGCCGCCTTGGTCACCCCGGCGGCGGAGATCTCCACCAAGCCGCTGTACGAGGAGTGGGTCGCCTCGGCCAGCCCTTCCAGGGCGGCGGCCACCACCCGTACGAAGACGTCCGGGTCCTGCTCGCCGGCCCGGGCGAGCAGCTTCACCGCGGGAGCCGCCAGCAGTTCCTCCGGCGACTCCACCGCCCGGATCGCCTCGACGTCGGCGTCCCAGCGCAGCGGATAGTGCATCTCGTGCCGCATCTGCCGGCTGTTCACGATCTCCACCGCGAGGCTCACCTCGGGTACCGCGGCGCGCAGCCGGCGGGCCACCTCGGCGAGCAACTCGGGCGCGAGCGGGTCGGCCCGGAGCACCTCGTCGGTGGCCGGGTCGTAGACCACCGCGCCGTTCGCGCAGATTGCCGGCAGTGGCTCGGCGAGCTGGTCGTACACGAGTTGGAGCCAGCGGATCGGGCGGCCGGTGACCAGTACGACCGGCGTGCCCGCCGCGGCGATCCGGGCCAGCACGTCGGCGGTGCGTGGGCTGAGCGTCCGGTCGTCGCGCAGCAGCGTGCCGTCGATGTCGGTGGCGATCAGCCGAGGTACCTCTCCCATCACCGGGAGAGTAGCCGGTCCAGGTAGACCGCGACGCCGTCGTCGTCGTTGCGCAGGGTGATCTCGTCGGCCGCCGCGCGGACCTCCGGGTGGGCGTTGGCGACCGCCACCCGCCCCCAGCCGGCCCACGCGAACATCGGCAGGTCGTTCGGCTGGTCCCCGAAGACCAGCACCTCGGCCGGGTCGACGCCGAGCCGCTCGGCGATCACGCTCAGCCCGGTCGACTTGTCCACGCCGGGCGGGCAGATCTCGATGAAGCCGAGGCCGGCCTGGGTGAGCGTGGCCAGCTCCGGCGGGACGATCCGGCGGGCCATCGCCAGCAACTCGTCCACGTGGTGGTCGGCGGTCCGGGCGAACGCCTTGATCACGTCGCAGGAGAGGCACTCCGCACGGCTGCGCGCCTCGAACCGGTCCTGGTACGGCCAGCTTGCGTGGTAGTCGCCCCAGAGCGGCGCATCGTGCTCGTCGGAGGCCTCCACCATGACGGTCAGCGGCCCGACCGCGGCCTCCAGGTCGGCGACGATCCGGGCGAGCACGGCACCGGAGAGCCGCTCGTCCCGCAGCACCAGCGGGCCCGCCGGGTCGCTCTGGTCGACCACGCGGCCGCCGCCGGCCATCACCAGGAAGTCGGCGGCGCGGATGTCGTTGCGGGTCAGCTCGGTCAGCCGCGGTCCGCGGCCGGTCGCGCCGACCACCGGGATCCCCGCGGCCCGCACCCGGTCGAGCACCCCGTGGGTGTACGCCGAGACGGTGTCGTCGCTCCGGACGAGCGTGCCGTCGAGGTCGGTGGCGATCAGCTTGGGCAGTCCCGGGCGGGTCATCGTTCCTCCTTCGCCCGCCGCCGTCACGCCGGCCGTCCTGGTCCTCGATGCCGCGGCCGCTGGACGGCGGGCAGCAACCGTATCTCGCGGAACGGGGCCCAACCATGGCTTTTCGGCGAATCGGGCACCAACCCACGACGGACGTCAGGTGTCCGACCTCCGGGCACGCCCGGCGTGCCGATCCCGGCGACCCGGACCGGCGGTTCGGGACGACCGCACCGGTTCCGGACGGTTCAGTGCGGCAGTTCGGGGCGGGCGAACGGGGTGGTGGGCTGGACCGTCAGGTCGGCCGGCGCGGGCAGTTCATCGTCGGCCGACCGGCGCCGGCCGCGATCTGCCGGCGGTGACCCGGCACCGGGCAGGTCCTCCCGCTCCGGCGTCGCGGCCACGGCCCGGCCGGACAGGTGCAGCGCGGCGGCGAACAGCACGGTGGCCACGAAGGCGGTGACCAGGCCGCGCCCGTAGTCGACCCGGAAGCCGTCCTCGGGCGAGTAGAAGAGGGTGCGCTGACCCGAGTCGTTCAGGGTGACGGCGGCGGCGGTCAACAGGGCGAACACGGCCGCCGCGAGGCCGAGGCCGGCCACCCGGGCGTTCTGCCGCGCCGCACCGGTGCCGCGCAGCGCGAGCGCCGCCGCGCCGGCCAGACCGAGCAGCCCCACCAGGTAGCCCACCCCGAAGCCGCCCACGTCCCCCACCCCGCCCGGCACCCGGATCATGGTGTTCCCCTCCGGGCCACCGTTCGGGATGGTCATCACCAACCACTCACCGATCAGCGAGGCGACGGCGGCCACCGCGCCGAGCCCGGCGAGCACCGGCGGCAGGCGGTGGTCGCGAGCCAGTCCGGCCAGGGACCAGCCGAGCCGGCCGGCGGGCGGCACACTCTCGTCGGCACCCCACTCCACGATGGTCGTGCCGTCGGACCGGTGGTCCTGCCTGGGGATGGGGAGATCCTGGGACATGGGCACCCTTCCGCGTGCGCGGGCCTGCGTCGAATCATGACACAGCCGACGCGCGGCGACGGGGACCGCGAGTCGGCGTCCGGCTCGTCACTGGCCGGTGCGGCGCCGTCCGGTTTCGGTTAGCGTCGGTGGCATGCCTATCCGTACCGCTTCCGCACGCTGGCAGGGCAACCTCACCGAAGGGGCCGGCACGGTCCGCACCGGCAAGGGTGGCCTGACCGGCAACTACTCCTTCAAGTCGCGTTTCGAGGAGGGCGAGGGGACCAACCCCGAGGAGCTGATCGGCGCAGCGCACGCCGGCTGCTTCTCGATGGCCCTCTCCAAGCAGCTCGCCGACGCGGGCGCGACCGACACCTCGGTGGAGACCACCGCCAAGGTGCACTTCGACAAGACCGACGCGGGGATGACCGTCACCCGGATCGACCTGGAGACCGTCGGCCAGGTCCCGGGCATGGACGAGGCCCAGTTCGGCAAGCTGGCCGAGGCGGCCAAGGAGAACTGCCCGATCTCCCGGCTGCTCTCCCCGGGCGCGCAGATCACCCTCAACGCCCGCCTGGCATCCTGACCCACCGTCGCGCCGCCCGGAGCCGGGCGGAGACCGCGGATCTTGGGGCGTGGGTCCGGGCGGCGCGGTGGGGGAGAATGGGCGGGTGGCCGTGGAGATGAGCCGTGAGCGGTTCGAGGAGCTGGTCGGTGAAGCCCTCGACGAGGTGCCCGAGGAGTTGCTCGGGCTGATGAGCAACGTGGTCATCCTGGTCGAGGACAACCCACCACCCGGCGAGGACCTGCTCGGTCTCTACGAGGGGCACGCGCTGACCGAACGGGGCTGGGACTACTCCGGCGTCCTGCCGGACCGCATCCTCATCTACCGGAACCCGATCCTGGGCATCTGTGACACCGAGGAGGACGTGGTGGACGAAGTCGCCGTGACCGTGGTCCACGAGATCGCCCACCACTTCGGCATCGACGACGAGCGGCTGCACGCCCTCGGCTGGGCCTGACCGGACGCGCCGCCCGCTCCGCTCGGCCGATCCCCGGTGTTGCGCGGTTCCCCTAATCTGCGGGCAGGCACATCCCGATGCAGGAGGAAACCCATGCGCAGCGCGCTGTTCTCCGCGGAGAACCTTGAGAAGGAGTCGCAGCAGCCGGGCATGCGGCTGCAGAACTCCAAGATGCTGAAGATCGAGCTGAACGGCGAGGCGATGGCCCGGGTCGGGTCCATGGTCGCCTACCAGGGGCAGGTGCAGTTCCAGGCGCTCGGCTCCGGCGGCATCGGCAAGTTCATCAAGCAGCGACTCACCGGTGAGGGCGTCCCGCTGATGAAGCTCACCGGCCGGGGCGACGTCTTCCTCGCCGACCTCGCCAAGGACGTACACATCATCGACCTGGAGCCCGGCGACGCCCTGTCGATCAACGGCTCCAGCGTGCTCGCCTTCGACTCCACGCTGAGCTACGACATCAAGATGGTCAGCGGCATGGGCTTCGCCGCCTCCGGCCTGTTCAACTGCGTCTTCACCGGCCACGGCCGGATCGCCGTCACCACCGAGGGCACCCCGGTGGTGCTCAACGTGGACGCCCCGACCTACGTCGACCCGCAGGCCGCGGTCTGCTGGTCGGCCAACCTGCAGACCGGCTACCACCGGGCTGAGCAGCTCGGCCTCGGCACGCTGATCGGCCGCCGCACCGGTGAGGCGTTCACGATGAGCTTCGCCGGTCAGGGCTTCGTCGTGGTTCAGCCGTCGGAGGAGCGGCCGGTGCCGGGCAGCGGTGCCCAGCAGGAGCAGGGCGGTCTGCTCGGCGGGCTGCTGCAGTGACCGTCGGGTGCGCGGGACGCCGGTCCGGGTGTCCCGCGCACCGTCAGCTCAGCTCCCCCGCGCGCAGGCGGGACAGCCAGGCCGCCGCGTCGGCGTAGTCGGCGTCGGAGAGGCCGGCCGGGGCGGGGACCGGGCGGTCGCTCACCGCCGCGGTCCAGCGGTGCCGGGGGTACGACCCGAGAAAGCGCACGCCGGCACAGACGCGGTGCAGCCCCTGCAACGCCTCGCCGAGGCGCACGTCGGCGACATGCCCGGTGCAGTCGAGGAAGAAGACGTACCGGCCGAGCGCCTCGCCGGTCGGGCGCGACTCGATCCGGGTCATGTTCACCCCGCGTACGGCCAGCTCCATGAGCACCGAGAGCAGCGCGCCGACCCGGTCATGGGCGATGTAGACCGCCAGCGACGTGACGTCGTCGCCGGTGGGCGGCGGGGGTGGGCCCGGGCGGGACACCAGCGCGAATCGGGTCACCGCGTCCGGGTGGTCGGCGATCTTGTCGGCGAGCACGGCCAGCCGGTGCCGGGTCGCGCCGATCGGGGCACTGATGGCCGCGTCGTACTCGCCGGCGGCCGCGCCCGCCGCGGCGGCACCGTTGGAGAGCACGTCGATCACGGTCGCGTCGGGCAGGTGGTCGCGCAGCCAGCCCCGGCACTGGGTGGACGCCTGCGGGTGTGCCGCCACGCTGCGCACCTCGGCCAGCGAGGCCCCGGGCCGGGCCGCGAGCACGAACTCCACCGGCAGGATCACCTCGCGGGTGATCACCAGCGGCTCGCCCTCGGCCAGCTCGTCAAGGGTCACCCCGACCGCGCCGCCGATCGAGTTCTCCAGCGGCACCAGTGCCGCGTCCGCCTCCCCGGCCCGTACGGCGTCCAGCGCCTCGCCGACGCTGCGGGCCGGCGTACGGCTGCCGCGCTCGGCGGCGGGCACAGTACGCAGCGCCTGCTCGGCGAAGGTGCCCTCGGGACCCAGGTAGACGAAGCGGGTCGGCGGTGTTCCCGGCATGGCGACCAGCCTACGCACCAGGCGTGCCGTCGCAGGCCAGGGTGCGGATACCGGATGGGGCGATCGTGCGCACCTCGACGCCGCAGACGTCCGTCCCGGCGGTCACCAGCTCCAGGTCGGTGGGTTTGCCCCGGGTCACCACCTGGAGTTCCTCGTGCCCGGTCACCTGCAGCACCGTGTACTGCCATTCCTCGGCGCAGAGCGGCCCGGTCCGGACCGTGACCCGGACGTCGCGGGACAGCACCCGGGCCGGCCCGCGCAGCAGCGACACCACCCGGTCGCCGGAGGGGCCGGAGCGGCAGGGTGTGGCGGCCTGGCCGGTGGGGGTGGGGGCGAGGGTGGCCGGAGCGCTCGGCGTCCCGGTCGGCGAGGTCGGGGTGGGTACGCCGGTGGCGGTCGGGACGGGGGCGGTGGGGGTGGTCGACTGCCGCAGCTCCGGCGGGGCGCCGCAGGCGCCGAGCAACAGCGCGACCAGGACGGCCGGGATCGTCGGCAGGGTGAGCCGCGCCGCCGGGGCGGTCAGTGGGCGGCGGGTGGAGGTGCTGGGTGCGGTGGGGGGCACGGTCCGATCCTCGGCACGACGGACGTCATTGCGGCCGGCTGGCCGAGCCCATCGTAGGAGGATCTTCCGACCGGGTGAAGGTCACGCGTGGAACCGGTGCCCGGCCCGCTCCAGCGCGCTCGTGGCCTCGGCCAGCCGCACCGTGGGCACCAGCACGTGGTCGGTGTCGTACGTGGAGAAGGCCACCACGTTGACCCGGGCCCGCGCGAGCGGGTCGACCAGCGCGGCGAGGGTGCCGGTGACCGGCGCGTCCTGCGGGCCGACCAGGCGCAGGCAGCGCCAGTCGGTCTCGACGTCCGCGTGATCGGGCACCCGGCCGGTCGGGCAGATCAGCGAGATCCCGTCGGCCGTCCAGCTCACCGTCACCACGTCGGCGGCACCCAGGTCGCTCCAGACCTGTGGCGGCAGCGTGGTGCCGGCCGGCAGGCGGCACACGGCGTACTCGCCGGGCAACAGAGCGACATCGAGCATGATGGCACCTTACGGCCTCGGTGGGGGCCGGCCCCAGCGTCGGCCGGTGCGGCGAAGGCCACATCGCCGCAGGTCAGACCGCCGAGAAGAAGGTCAACGAGCCGGCCACCTCGCCCTCGGCGAGCACCGGCGTGGAGATGGCGTCCACCGTGGTGCCGGCGTCGGCTCCGGGGCCCTGGACCCGGAGCAGGCCCCGGGCCAGCCGGCCGGAGTGCAGGGCGAGCAGTGGCGGGATCTTGTCGGTCTCCTGCTCGGTCAGCTCGCTCGGCTGGGCGCTGAAGTCGACCAGGCGCAGCCCGCCCTCCAGCAGCGGCCGTCCGATCACGTCCTCCGGCGCACCGAGACAGAGCAGGTCGCAGCCCGCCAAGGAGATCGCCACCACGGTGGTGTCGGCGTCGATCAACAGGCACGGCTCGGCGGCCCGGGAGACCGTGCCGGACCACTGGCCGAAGTTGTCGAACTCCTGCTCGGTCGGTGTCCCCGCCGCGGGCACGAGCACTTCCGAGAGCGAGAGTTCGACGTGGGCCACCGCGCCTCCTATGTACACCGACGGTCTGTCCACGCTAGCCGGTCGTCACGACGACCGCCCGACCGCGCTGGATCCTCCGGCCGCCGGTGCCGCTCGGCTGCGGCGGAGCCGTGGGACAGGTGTCGGTGCGAAGAGTGCCCAATGTCGGGCGGCCGGCGACGGCGCGGGCCGACGGAACCACCGGGGCGGGTCCGTGGGCCGCGTGGCGTCGCCGGAGACGTTACCGGCGGGCGGCCCGCTTGTCAGCGGCCGTTCGGCCCTCGTCGTACCACCGGTAGTCGGCTGCTGGACGGTACGTGCCGTTGAGCCACGTCGACGGGTGCTGGGCGACCCGGGAGAGCTTCTCGGCGGTGGCCGGGCTGATCCGGTTGCCGGCCGCCACGAGCAGCCGGTCCAGCTCCCGGTGGGTGGCCATGAGGCAGTCCTTCGGCAGGCCGTAGACGCTGATCACCCCGGAGCCGACGAAGGTCAGCACCGGGGTGACCGGGATGGGCAGGCCGACCGCCTCGGAGAGCGCCTTGCTGGCCCGCTTGGCGTCCCGCCGGGCCTCGGCCACATAGGGCGGACGCTTGCCGTTGATCTGCACCACGTCGCCGGCGACGAGCACGCGGGCCCGGCCGTGGTCGGCGATGGTGACCGCGAAGAGACCGCTCGGCCCGATGGCGAGGAACCCGGCCCGCTCGTCCTGACCGCGATCGAGGAGCACGTCCGCGACGTCCGTCCGGGGCCACTCGATGACGTGCCAGGCCGGACCGAGGTGGTTGAGCTGGCCGAGCGCACGGGCCCCGGCCGCCTCCAGCCGGCGGGCGCCCCGCTCGGCCCGGCGGCGACGGGCCCACTCGAGTGGTGTCGGTCGGGCCGGCTCGAGCACCGGGGTGGCCTCGACCCGGGGCGGTGGCACCGCCACGGGTGGCAGGGCCCGGGCGGGTACGGCTTGACGAGCGGGAAAGACAGTCATCGCGACCTCCGGCAAAAGGTCCCTCGAAGTTACGTCTTCACTACCCTACGTTGCGGACCCCGGTGGTCGGCAAGTTGGAGCACCGGAATGAGTGCGGATGAATGCCATATTCATTCACACTTCTTTTCCGGATGGTGCGGAAGCCCTGCCCTACGCTGCGAAGGTGACCCACTACGTGGACAGCGAGGTCGCCCGGCTCGGCACCGTGCTGCTGCACCGCCCCGGGCCGGAACTCGCCCGGCTCACGCCGCGCAACAACGACTCGTTGCTCTTCGACGCTATCCCATGGGTGGGCCGGGCGCAGGAGGAGCATGACGCGTTCGCGGCCGCGCTGCGCGCCCGGGGCGTGGAGGTGCTCTACCTGTCGACGCTGCTGGCCGAGACACTCGCCCTGCCGGACGCCCGGGCGGAACTCACCGAACTGGTGCTGCGCTCGCCCCGGCTGGGCGACACGCTGCGCCGGCGAGTCGCCGACCACCTCGGATACCTCGACCCGGCCGCCCTGGCCGACGTGCTCATCGCCGGGCTCGCCCACGAGGAGCTGCGGATCGGCCGGGACCGGCCGGGCGGTCTGGTCTGGACACTGATGGACCGGCACGACTTCGTCATCGACCCGTTGCCCAACCTGCTCTTCACCCGGGACTCCTCGGTCTGGATCGGGGACCGGGTCGGGGTGACCAGTCTGGCCATGCCCGCGCGCCGGCGGGAGAGCGGGCTGACCGACGCCATCTACCGGCACCATCCGCGCTTCGCCGGTACGCAGTTCGTCTACCACGCCGAGCTGGAGCACCTGGAGGGTGGCGACGTGCTGCTGCTCGCGCCCGGCGTGCTCGCCGTGGGAGTGGGCGAGCGGACCACCCCGGCCGGGGCCGAACGCCTGGCCCGGCAGGTCTTCGCCGCCGGCCTGGCCCACACCATCCTGGTCGTCCCGATCGCCCAGGAGCGGGCGACCATGCACCTGGACACCGTCTGCACGATGGTCGACGTGGACGCCGTGCTGATGTACCCGAACATCGCCAGCTCGCTGTCGGCGTACACGGTCATCGCCGGGGTGGACGGCGACGAGCCGCGGGTCGACGGCCCGGCGCCGTTCCTGCGCGCCGCCGCCGACGCGATGGACCTCGACCAGCTCCGGGTGATTGACACCGGCCTCGACCCGGTCACCGCCGAGCGGGAACAGTGGGACGACGGCAACAACACCCTCGCCCTCGCGCCCCGGCTCTGCGTGGGCTACGAGCGGAACGTGGAGACCAACGCCCAACTGGAACGGGCCGGCATCGAGGTGATCGCCATCGCCGGCTCCGAGCTGGGTTCCGGCCGGGGTGGGCCGCGCTGCATGTCCTGCCCGCTGGTCCGCGAGCCGCTGCGCCGCTGACGACGACGGGCCCCGGTCGACACCGGGGCCCGTCGAGCGAAGGATCGGGTCAGCGCAGGGTGAGCTGGCGGCCGAGGAGGCCCTGGCGGGCCCGGCGCCCGGCGGCGTCCAGCGGCGCCTGCTCCTCCAGCGCCTCGGCGTACCGCTTGGCGAACTCGGTCACCGGCTCCTCCCACTCGGCGGCCGGGACCTCCTCGGGCAGGTCCCAGACCGGCACCAGGCGGCCGTGCGCCCGGAACATGCCGGCGAACCGGGTGCGTTCGCCGAGGGCCAGCGTGCCGGCAACGCTCAGCCGGGACAGCGCGTCCAGCGCCGTGTCCTCGTCGTCCGGCAGGACCCAGCGCACGTGCGCCTTCTCCGGCACCTGGCACCAGTACGCGGCCCGCGCCGCCGCCAGCTTCACCGTCGGGTAGACCGCCGCGTTGGCCCGCTCCAGGGACGCCTGCACGGTCGGGTCGTCGGCCGCCCCCGGGTCGAGCCAGAACTCGAACCCGTCGTGCATGGTGATCTCCAGCGGGCCGTCGACCAGGATGTCCTGGAGGCGGGGGCCCGGACCGGGCAGCGGCGGCACCGCCACCTGGCCGCCCGGTTCGGTACGCAGCGCGCAGAGCAGCGCGTCGGCCAGGTCCCGGGAGACGTCGCCGGACTGCTGGTGCCGCTGGAGCCCGATGAAGACCCGCCCGTCCGGCTTGGTCATCGCCGGGGCGGCCATCGGCAGCACGGTGGCCAGGGTGACCGGTCGGTCGCCGTACTCCTCGACCAGCTCGGGGGTCAGCCGCAGCGGCGCGGAGGCGGCCGGGACCAGCTCACGCAGGGCGATCCACTCCGGCTCGTCGGCCAGCCCCTCGAACGGTCGGGGCACGAAGACGTCGCGCACCTTCTCCCGCTTCGGGGTGACTTCGGCGGCCCGCTGGCTCTTTCGACGCTTGCTCACGCGCCCGCCTCGCTTCGCTCCGCGGCCGCATGAGCCTCGACGGCACTGCGCCTGATGATTCGCTCGCTGCGCTCGCTCATGGCGACACAGCCTAGATGCCGGAGAAGACCGGTGGGCGCAGGACCCACCCCTCCCGGGGGCCCCGCTCAGCCGGCGATGGCCAGGCCCGGCTGGGCAGCGACGGCCGGGTCGAACTCGGCCCAGACACTCTGCCCGAGGCCGTCCCGCTCGACGCCCCAGCGACTGGACAGGCCGGCGACGATGTGCAGGCCGCGCCCGTCGATCGCGTCCGGGGTGGCCGCCCGGAGCAGCGGGCCCGAGGCGGAGCCGCCGTCGGTGACCCGAAGCTGCACGCAACGGCCGTTGGCCGTCGGCCGCAGCCGCCAGGCCACCCGGACCACGCCGCCGGGCAGCGGGTCGGCGTGCCGGACGGCGTTGCCCACCAGCTCGGCGAGGACCGCGACCAGGTCGGCCAGCAGGACCGGGGGGACGACGTCGGCCAACTCGCTGGCGAGCCGATGCCGGGCCAGGCGTGCACCGGTGGCGTGATGGGGCACCACCACGCACCACGACCGTTCGGCCGAACCCGTCGACACCGTGTTCCTTCCACCCCCCACTGCGCCCGGGTCACCCCCGGGGCAGCCGCACCTCTGCGACCGTACCCCCACCGGCCCTCGGTCGGAGGGATACCCATCCATTCTGTTGTTCAACGATCTGGCGGACGAGATACAGCCCCAGTCCGGCCCCCGGGTAGCGCCGGCGGTCACCGGACTCCCCCTGCCAGAACCGGTCGAACGCCCGTTCCACGTGTTCCGGCCGGATGCCGATGCCCCGGTCGGCGACCCGGAAGGCGACCATCCGGCCGCTCGCCTCGGCGGACACCTCGATCGGGGTGTCCGGCAGCGAGTACTTCCCGGCGTTGGTGCTCAGCTCGGTGAGCACGGTGGCCAGGCTGTGCCGGTCACCGAGCGCCTTGGGCAGGTCGACCGGCAGGGCGAGGACGATCCGGTGCCGGACGTCCGCCGGCAGGTCCGACACCGCGGCCCGCAGCGCGTCGGCGAGGTCGAACGGCGCGGCCGGCTCCCCGCCGGGCCGGCTCTCGGTGGCGGCGGTGAGCAACCGGTCGACCAGCCGGGCCAGCTCGTTGGCCCGCTGCCCGATGATCCGGGCGGCGTGCCGCCGGTCGTCGTCGCTGAGCGACTCCCAGTGGTCGGTGAGGGTGTCCGCGTACCCCTTGATCACGGTGACCGGGGTACGCAGCTCGTGGCTGGTCACCGCGACGAAGAGGTCCCGGTCGTGGTCGCGGCGTTGCTGGTCGGTGATGTCGCGGAAGGTGACCACCCGCAGCGTGCCGGGGCCGGGCAGCTCCCCGGAGGTGATCCGCAGCCAGCGGCCGTCCGGCATCCGGTGGTCGAGCACCTGCCCGGGCGGGGGGAGCGGGAACGGGAGCGGACGGTTCAGCGCGTCGGCGGGCGGGTGGCCCGTCACCTGGGCGGCCGCCGGGTTCCAGAGCCGTACGTGGTGTTCCCGGTCCACCACGGCCAGGCCGTCGGCGAGCGCCGCCACCACCGGGCCGTCGCCGTGCACCGGCAGGCCGGTCTGGTCTCCGTACATGTGGGCGATGCAGGAGGCGATGTAGCCGAGGACGGCGTGGTGGGAGTCGTCGAGCGCGGCGTCGGCCGGGTAGAGGGCGTGCAGGCTGCCCACGGTGTGGCCGCCGACCTCGGCCCGCGCCGCGATCATCCGGCGCAGGCCCCGCCCGGCCACCTCGTCGGCGAGCGCGCTCGGGATCCGGTCGACGCGGACCTCGCGTACCGGGGGGCCGGTGAGGAGGCAGACGGTGGCCGGGTCGGTGGCCGGCAGCGGGCGGCCGATGAGCGACTCTGCGGTGCCGGTCGCCGCGATCACCCGGCCGCCGGCGGGGGCGAACTCCACGAAGGCCAGGCTGGCCGCGCCGACGGCGGGCTGGACCACCCCGAGCAGCCGGGTGAGCACCGGCAGGCCGGACTGACCCGAGTTGATCATCTTGAGCACGCTGTCGTGGCCGGCGATGAGGGCGGCGTAGTCGGTTCGCTCCGGCATGTCCCGAGTGTGCCGCGCCGACCGGTCCGGGAACACCCCTCGCCCGGGCGGGCGGGATCGGCGGTGGGGCGGCGCGACCCGGCTCAACGGCCCAGCCGGGCCAGCGCCCGGGCGGGCCGGTCGGTGATCACGCCGTCCACCCCGGCGGACAGCACGAGTTCCAGGTCCGCAGGCTCGTTCACCGTCCAGACGTAGACCTGGTTGCCGGCGGCCCGCAGCGCGGGGACGAGCTGTGGCCGGGCTCGGACCAGGCCGATCCCCGGGCCGGCGATCCGGGTGCCGAACGGCAGCCGACCCAGCCGCAGCCAGCGCGGGAGCACCTCCAGCAGCAGCACGGTGGGCAGGCCGGGCGCGAGGTCGCGGATCCGGCGTACGGCGAGCGCCGAGAAGGACATCACGGTGACCCGGACCCGATCGTCCGGCCCCGGGTCGGCCAGGCCGTACCGGCGCAGCAGGCCGACCAGCCGGCGTTCCACGTCCCCGCCGTACCGGGAGGGGTGCTTGGTCTCGATCAGCAGCCGGACCGGCCGGCCGGCGGCCAGCACGGCGTCGAGCAGCCGTTCCAGGGTGAGCAGCCGGGTGTGCGACTCGTCGAGCGGTTCGTCCCCTTCGACCGCCATCCCACCGGGATGCCAGGAACCGAAGTCCAGCAGCTCCAGCTCGGCGAGCGTACGCGCGCTGACCAGCCCGTGACCGTTGCTGGTCCGGTCCAGCCGGCGATCGTGCACGCAGACCAGATGGCCGTCCCGGGTCAGCCGGACGTCGCACTCCAGCCCGTCGGCGCCCTCGTCGAGCGCGCGCAGGTACGCGGCGAGGGTGTGCTCGGGCAGGTCGTACGAGGACCCGCGGTGCGCGAACACCAGGGGCGTGGTCATGCCTCCCGACTCCTCAGGCGACCCGGCCCGGCTGCCCGTCGTCGGTGACCACCGGGCGGCCAGCGGCGGCCCAGTCGCCCATCCCGCCCTCGACGTTGCGCACCTGGTCCCAACCGTTGCGCAGGAGGTACGCGACGACCTGCGCGGACCTCCCGCCGGAGCGGCAGATCACCGCCACCTCGCGGTCGTCCGGCACTTCGGTCAGCCGGCCGGGCAGCTCGGTCATCGGCAGGTGGTGGGCGGCGGGCGCGTGGCCGGCGGCCCACTCGTCGTCCTCCCGGACGTCGAGCAGGTAGGTGTCGTCGGGCACGGCCGACGCGGGCACGCTGGGAACCTGGGGTCCGAACACGGCTACCTAGCCTAGACGGCGATTCCGCTCAGAGCCGGTTGACCCAACGAGGATTCGCCCCGGCCCATTCCGGCATCCGGGTGTCCCGCACCGCGTCGAAGAGGCCGTTGCCGCCGTTGTCCAGCACCACGTAGGAGACCTCGCCGATGGTCTGCGGATACGAGGGCACCTGCACGCCGTGCAGCGCGTCCGGGGGCAGCGACCGGAGCGCGAAGAGCAGGTCCTCCAGCGGTACGCCGTTCGTGTCCACGGTCAGCGCGCCGCCGACCGCCCGGATCACCCGATCCAGCTGCACCGGGTCGTTGCGCAGGTGCGTCTCGCCGGCCTTGTCGAGCACCGCGCGGAGCATCTGCTGCTGGTGGCGCTGCCGGTCGTAGTCGCCGTCGGGCAGGTCGTAGCGCTGGCGGACGTAGTCCAGGGTCCGGGCGCCGTCCATCTGCTGGCAGCCGGGGGTGAACAGGGTCTTGGTGTGGATCGAGCGGACCTCGGTGTCGACGCACATCCGGATCCCGCCGAGCAGGTCGATGACCTGCTTGAAACCGGAGAAGTCGACCAGCGCGGCGCCGTCGAAGCGCAGGCCGGTGAGCTGGCCCAGGGTGGCGGAGAGCAGTCGGGCGCCGGCCTCACCGCCGCCGCCGTGCTCGTACGCCGCGTTGACCTTGTCCTGGCCGCCGCCGTAGCCGGGCGCCGCCGGGATGGCGACCAGCAGGTCGCGCGGGATGGAGATCAGGTACGCCTGCCGCATCCCGGCCGGGACGTGCACGATCAGGATGCTGTCCGAGCGCTGGTCCTCGGGATTGGCACCGGGCCGGTGGTCGGAGCCGATCAGCAGGTAGTTGAGCCCGCGGGACAGGTCGGTACGCGGCTGCCGGACGGCCGGGGCGAGCAGTTGCTGCTTTTCCACCGTGTGGTCGTACCGGTTGGTGAGCCAGTGCAGCCCCGCCACGCCGAGCGTGGCGAGCAGCACCAGGGCGAGGCCGGCGCCGAGGAGGAACCGGGGCCAGCGGACGGGTCGACCCCGCCCGCGCCTGGTCCGTCCCGGCCTGAACGTGACAGCCCTCCCCCGCAGCCCTGACGTGAGACCCGCTCACCTCAGGCTACGGGGCCGGAGCCCCGGCGGTGGCCGCTTTCGCCGCAGCCACCGCGGGTCAGGCTCACTTCCGGGTGGAGAGGACCTCCGGGTTCGCGGCGACGAAGTCGGCGAGCTTGTCCTCCTTGACCGCCTTGAACATCTGCCTGCTCAGGTCGTTGAGGGATTCCCGGCCGCTGCTGTTGGTGGCGTACGTGCCGCCATTGGTACGCAGGGTGACCAGGTCGTTGCCGCTGAGGCCCTTGAGGGTGAAGACGAAGTCTTCGACCTTCACGCCGCCGGTGTCCAGCATGAGCGACTCGCCGGCCGCCTTGATGATCTGGTTCAGCTTGATCGGGTTGGTCAGCATGCCGCTGTCGCTGGCCTTTTTCGCCATCGCCTTGATCAGTTGCTGCTGGTTCTGCTGGCGGCCGTAGTCGCCGCCCTCCACGCCGTAGCGCTGGCGGGCGAAGTCGAGGGCCTCCCAGCCCTCCATCTCCTTGCAGCCCTTCTTGTGCACCACCGGCGTCATCGGCTTGCCCAGCTTCTCGGCGTCCGAGTTCCACCTCGGCTTGCCGTCGACGTACGACATGTGCTTCGACTTGACCTCCTGGCTGACGCAGATCCGGACGGTGCCGAGAGAGTCGATGACCTTCTTGAAGCCGCCGAAGTTGATGATCGCCGCGCCGTCGAAGCTGATTCCGGTCATCTGCTTGATGGTCTTGGCCATCATCTGCGCGCCGCCCTCCCAGCCGCCACCGTTCTGCGCGCCGAATTGGAAGGCTGCGTTGATCTTCTCGGTGCCGTGCCCCGGGATTTCCGCCTCGGTGTCCCGGGGGATGGAGATCAGGTACGCCTGGTCGTGGCTGGCCGGGATGTGCAGGATGATGATGCTGTCCGACCGCACGTCGTCGGCGGCCCAACTCGCTCGGGCGTCGACGCCGAGCAGCAGCATGTCGATCGGCCCGTCCAGGTTCTTGCCGCCCTCGGCCTCGCTCTTGCCCGCATCGCCGAGCAGGCTGCCCTGCTGGATGCTGCTGGTGGCCTGACCGATCACCGCCTTGCTGCCGACGATCGCGACGCCGCTGGTCATCATCAGCACCGCGCCGAAGATCAGCGTGAGTCGGGCCCAGAGCGGGTCCTTGCGCTTGGTCCGCTTCTTCCGGTTGCCGGGACCCCGACCGCTCGGACCGGGCTGGGTGGGGATATTTGGCGGCATCCGCCCGGGTGCGCCGGGATCCAGTGACGGAGGGCGACGGCTGGTCTGAACCGGCATGCGTGCTCCAGCTCGATGATCGGGGGCGGGACCACTGTACGTATCAGTACCCGTTCCCGCGACCTCGTGTCCGGGCTATCTCCACACATCCCGGCACTCGACCAGGCAGATTGCCCGAACGGCCAATTGAGATCAGCCGATCGGCGGTTGGCTCACGGTGGTGAGCTCGGCCGCCGATCGGCGCGGTGCGCCCGAGCGGGATCAGTTGCCGGTGGTGTCGCCCGGCTGGTTGGCCTTCACCCACTCCGTCATCGTGTCCGACGCGATGGCCTGGTACATGGCCAGCGCCTTCTCCCGGTCGGAGACCACCACCGACTGGCCGTCGATGGTCTGGCCGCCGAGGTTCGGGCTGGTGATGAAGGTCAGGTTCTCGCCTCGCAGGTTCCGGAACTCCAACGCCATGTCGGTCAACGAGAAACCCTGGTCGACGGTGACTGCAGCAGTCACCGCCTTGAGGAAGTCGTTCAGCTTCTTCGGGTTGGTCAGGGTGCCGGTGCTGGCCGCCTTGTCCATCAGCGCCTTGAGGAACTCCTGCTGGTGGCGCATCCGGGCGAAGTCACCCTCGGGGAACTGCTTGCGCTGCCGCACCCAGTCGAGGGCCTCGGCGCCGTTCATGTGGTTCATGCCCTTGGTGAACTTCCGGTACGGCTTGTGGATCGAGGTGATCGTCCGCTCCACCTTCAGGTCGACCCCGCCGAGGGCGTCGGTGACCTCCTTGAACCCGGCGAAGTCGATCGCCATGACGTGGTCGATCCGCACGTCGGTGAAGCACTCCACGGTCTTCACCGCGAGCGGCAGGCCGCCGAACGCGAACGCGGCGTTCACCTTGTTGCGCTGGCCGGAGTCGCAGGACGCGCCCGCGTTCTGTGGGATCGGCACGTACAGGTCGCGGGGGATGGAGACCAGGTAGGCCGTCTTGTGGTCGGCCGGGATGTGCATGAGGATCATGGTGTCCGCGCGCCACTCGCCGGCCTTGTCCATCGGCGCGTCCGGATCCCGGGAGTCGGTGCCGGCCATCAGGATGTTGAGGGCCCCGTCGACCTTCTTGGCGGGTCGTCCGCCGGTGATCGCCGAGAAGGGGTCGGTGCGGGCCAGATCGTTGTCGAGGTTGCGCGCGTAGAGCCAGGCACCCGCGCCGCCGAGCAGCGCCAGCACCAGCACCGCGACGCCCGCCACCAGGCCGATGCGCCCCCAGCGCGGGCGCGGGCCGGGCCGGCGCGGAGCGCCGGGACCGCCCGGGCCGCCCGGCCCGGCGGGTCCACCGGGGCTGCCGGGTCCGCCGGAGCGAGGCTGCTCCTCGTCGTACGACGGGTGCCGGCTGGCGTCGGTCGGGCGGGCGCGCCCGGTGGTGCTCCGACCGGGGCCGGGCACCTGGGCGCGCCCCGCGCTCCGACTGACGTACGGGAAGGGATCGTCGGCAGACGTGGTCGCTGACATGTACCGAGGGTAGGTCGGTGGCGCCAGTGCCGCCGTCAAGGGCGACCGGGGTGTCAGCCTCCTCCCAGCCGGGGTCAGTACCCTAGCCGACCGCGAAAGTAGTCGATGGTGCGCCGGAGGCCGTCTTCGGGCGCCACGGTCGGTTCGTACCCCAACAGCTCACGGGCGAGGGTGAGATCCGGGCGGCGCATCTCCGGGTCGTCGGCGGCGCGAGTGATGTAGCTCACTTCGGACCTGCTTCCGATCAGCGACACGATCGTCTCCGCCAGCTGCCGCATCGACATCTCGTGTTCGGTGCCGCAGTTGATCGGTCCGGTCTCGGTCGAGTCGAGCAGCAGCAGGATGCCCCGCACCAGATCGTCGACGTAGCAGATCGACCGGGTCTGGTTGCCGGTGCCGTGCACGGTGATCGGCTCGCCGCGCAGCGCCTGGGAGATGAAGGTCGGGATGGCCCGGCCGTCGTCCGGCCGCATCCGCGGGCCGTACGTGTTGAAGATCCGGACGATCGCGGTGTCGGTGCCCCGGCTGCGGTGGTACGCCATGGTGGCCGCCTCCGAGAAGCGCTTCGCCTCGTCGTAGACGCTCCGGATGCCGACCGGGTTGACGTTGCCCCAGTAGGTCTCGCGCTGCGGGTGCTCCTTCGGGTCCCCGTACGCCTCGGACGTGGAGGCCATCAGGAACCGGGCGCCGTCGGCGGTGGCCCGCTCCAGCAGCGCCAGGGTGGCGACCGAGCCGACCCGCAGGATCTCCACCGGCAGCTTCTCGAAGTCGGTGGGGCTGGCCGGGGAGGCCATGTGCAGGATCGCGTCGAACCGCTCGGCCATGGCCGGGTGGTGGGTCGGCAGCCCCTCGGAGACGTCCGCCTCGATCAGTGTGAAGGTCGGCTTCTCCAGCAGGTGGGAGATGTTGTCCTTGGACCCGGTGACGAAGTTGTCCAGCACCACGACCGTGCAGCCGCGCTCGATGAGCCGATCGACCAGGTGCGACGGCACGAAGCCGGCGCCGCCGGTGACGAGGATGCGGTGTCCGGGGCCGAAACGGGGAGCAACCTTCATGCCGGCCAGCCTACTCAAGCGAATGGGCCGGAGCCGACGGCGGCTCCGGCCCACCCGCGGTTGTGGCGTCAGTGCGCGCCCGCTCCGGTGAGGGAACGAACCTCCAGTTCCGCGTACTTCTCCTCGTCGTGCTCCTTCGACAGCAGGGTGCCGATCCAGCCGCAGAGGAACCCGAACGGGATCGAGAGGATGCCCGGGTTGGACAGCGGGAACCAGTGCCAGTCGTGGTCCGGGAACATGGCCGTCGGCGCCCCGGAGACCACCGGGGAGAAGAAGACCAGTACCACGGCGGCGAGCAGGCCGCCGTAGATCGCCCAGACCGCGCCGGAGGTGTTGAACCGCCTCCAGAACAGGCTGTAGAGGATTGCCGGCAGGTTGCCCGAGGCGGCCACCGCGAAGGCCAGCGCCACCAGGAAGGCCACGTTCAGGCTCTGCGCGAAGATCGATAGGACGATCGAGATCGCGCCGATCACCAGGGCGGAGATCCGGGCGACGTTCACCTCCTGCCGCTCGGACGCCTGGCCGTCCTTGACCACGTTGGCGTAGAAGTCGTGCGCCAGGCTGGACGACGAGGCCAGGGTGAGCCCGGCGACCACGGCCAGGATGGTGGCGAACGCGACCGCCGCGATGATCGCCAGCAGGGTCGCGCCGCCCAGGTCGCCGCCGAGGAACTTGATCCCCAGCGCCTCGGCGAGCTGTGGCGCCGCGGTGTTGCCGGCCTTGTCCTGCGCGGTGATCGCCTGGCCGCCCACCATCGCCGCCGCGCCGAAGCCCAGGGCCAGGGTGAGCAGGTAGAAGGTGCCGATGATGCCGATCGCCCAGAGCACGCTCTTGCGGGCCGCCTTCGCCGTCGGCACCGTGTAGAAGCGGATCAGGATGTGCGGCAGGCCGGCCGTGCCGAGCACCAGCGCGATGCCGAGCGACAGCAGGTCCATCTTGTTGTAGAAGGTCTGCGTCGCGTCGCCGGCCTTCTCGACGCCGTACCGCAGGCCCGGTTCGAGGAAGGCGTCTCCCTTGCCGGAGGCGGCGGCGGCGTCGCCCAGCAGCGACGACAGGTTGAACTTGTAGTGCGCCAGCACCAGCAGGGTCATCACGATGGCGCCGCTCATGAGCAGGAACGCCTTGACGATCTGCACGTACGTGGTGCCCTTCATGCCGCCCACGGTGACGTAGATGATCATCAGGGCGCCGACCAGGATGATGGTGGCGACCTTCGCGGTGTCGGCGTCCATGCCGAGGAAGGTGGTGCCCGGCTTGATGCCGAGCAGCAGCGCGACCAGCGCGCCCGCGCCGACCATCTGGGCCAGCAGGTAGAAGATCGAGACGGTGATCGTGGAGACCGCCGCCGCCGTCCGCACCGGGCGCTGGCGCATCCGGAACGCCAGCACGTCGGCCATGGTGTAGCGGCCGGAGTTGCGCAGCAGTTCGGCGACGAGCAGCAGCGCCACCAGCCAGGCGACCAGGAAGCCGATCGAGTAGAGGAAGCCGTCGTAGCCGTACAGGGCGATGATGCCGGCGATGCCGAGGAACGACGCCGCCGACATGTAGTCGCCGCCGATCGCCATGCCGTTCTGGAAGCCGGAGAAGGACCGGCCGCCGGCGTAGAAGTCGGTGGCGGTCTTCGTCTGCCGGCTGGCCCAGACGGTGATCGCCAGCGTGATCGCCACGAAGACCAGGAAGAGGGTGATGGTGAGGTTGCGGGCGGTGGTGCTGCCCGCCTCAGCCGCGAGGAGAGTCGTCACGGGTCACCTCCCCGATCTCGGCGCGGATCCGGTCGGCGACCGGGTCGATCCGCAGGTCGGCGAACCGGGCGTAGAGCCACGCGATGACGAACGTCGAGACGAACTGGAGCAGGCCGAAGACCAGGGCGACGTTGACGTTCCCGAAGAGCTTCGTGCCCATGAAGCCCCGCGCGTACGCGGAGAGGATGACGTAGAGCGCGTACCACAGGAAGAACGCGACGGTCATTGGGAAGACGAAGCCGCGCAGCGCGCGCCGCAACCCGGCGAACTCGTCCGACCGCTGTACGGCGAGATACCGCTCCGCCGGGGACTCGGCCGGTGCGGACGCGGGTGTGTCCGTGGACATCTGTGGATCACCACCTTCGCAGGCGTGGGGGAGTTTCGCGCACGGTAGAGAGCGCGCTCCCAACCGGGGAAGGCGCAGACCGACCCCGGTCACCCGCTGCGCCGAACGGTCGCCCCCCTGCGCCGAGTGACTCAGGTCACTCCGGTCACCGGCTGTCGCCTGATCTCCGACCCGGGCGCCTTGATCGACTCCAGGTCCGCAGGCCGCTTGATCGACTCCGGCTCGCCGATCCGGCGGCATCCCGGGCGCCCGGACACCGCCACGTCGGCGTCCTGGTGCGCTTGGCGGCCGGAGATCGTCGGGTCGGGGATCTGGCGGTATCGCGGGTGCCTGGACGCCGCCACGTCGGCGAGCAGGCGCGTCCCGGTCAGCCCAGCTCGTGGTAGCGGCCCCGGTAATGAAGCAGGGGGGCTGTCTCCTCGGCCAGCTCGACCGTTTCGATGGTGGCCTCGACCAGCAGCCCCCAGCCGTACTCTCGGGAGCTGTCGAGCTGGCAGCCGGCCCACGCGCCCGCGTCGGCCGGGACCGGTCCGTACGGAGTGTCGATCCAGGAGCCGATGGCGAAGAGGCCGCCAGGGGACGGGAAGAGGCCGGCGAAGCGGTCGGCGAGCTGCCGGTGCGGCGGACCCAGCGGCGCGACCGCGAACCGCCCCGCCGCCTCCGCGGCCGCCCACAGGTCGGACTCCGGGTCGATCAGCCCGAGCAGCCGGTCCGGCTCCCCCTCGGCGACCAGGGTGGACGAGACCGTCAGTCCTGCCGGCCCGGATGCCGTCCAGAGCGTGACCGGGGCGGCCAGCCGACCCCGCAGCCGGCGGGCCGGGGAACGCTGCCCGGCCGGCACGGCGAACGGGTCGGTGTGGTGGATCTCGGCACCCGGCTCAGGATTCACGTGAAACATTGTGCCGCCCCGGGCCCGCGCCCAACCGAGGAAGCGCTCGTGCAGGTCGCCAGGGTGGTCGTGACCGTTCAGCCGGGAGAGCTGCTCGCCGGCCTCGGCCATCAGCCCACCCAGATACACCAGCAACGCCGTCCGGTCGTGCCGGTACTCGACCAGCAGGGCGAGCCGGGCCGGCTGGCACGGCCAGTGCGCGCCACACGCCCGACACCGCCACAGCGGCCGCATCGGCAAATGCCCCGGCCTCACCGCCACTCAACCTTCCCGGTCGCGGCGATCCTCGCGCAGTCCACGCCCGAGTGCTCCGGCAGATCTTGGACGAAACCGGCCCCTCCAGGGGCCATTCCCTACCAAGATCTGCTTGATGATCACCAGCGGCCGCCGTTCGCCCGCCACGTCTGCGCCGGGGTGAGCCAGCCGGCCCGGCCCGGTCGCGGGAAGGCCACCGTCGGCTGGGACGCCCAGGCCGGCGCGGCGTTCGGCCGGGCCGAGGCCGCCGCCGGGGGTGGCGAGACCGCTGGGTACGGCCGGGTGGCGGCCGGGGGTGGCGGCAGGACTTTCCGGTACGCGTGCGCGGCGGCGTTCCGGCAGCGGCGGAACAGGGCGAACATCGGGTGCCTCCTCTGGTCGGACGAGGTCGCCCCGGCCGGGGGAATGGCCGGGGCGACCGGCGCAGGACCGGCCGCCGGGTCGTCGCCTCCACCAGCCGGGCCGCGTGTCTCCACCCTGGACTCGGCAGCGTCGGCAGGGGAGGATGCCAGGGCTTACTACGCAGCGCGGTCACGTACTTACCGGAGAGGTAAGGATGAACATCGAGATGTGGATCCGGGCGCTCAAGGCCGCCCGGGCCGGTGCGGACGTCTCCCAGGAAGGGCTGGCCGCCCTGATCAAGTGGAGTCCGTCCACGATCGCCGCGATCGAGACCGGCCGTCGACGGCCGACCATGGAGTTCGCTGTCGCCGCCGACCAGGCCCTCGGCACCGGCGGCCTCCTCGCCGAACTGCTCAAAGCCGCCGACCAGGAGCGTGGGCCGTCGTGGTTTGTGCCCTGGCGGGGTTACGAGCAGCAGGCGACGCGGTTGCGAGCCTTCGAGGCGTGCGTGGTGCCCGGTCTGCTCCAGACCGAGAATTACGCGAGGGCGGTCATCTCCACCGGTGGCCTCCATCCACCGGCCATGGTGGACGAACTGGTGGCTGTCCGGATGGAGCGTCAACAGTTGCTGCACCGTGACCAGCCGCCGCATTTCGTCTTCCTGCTGGACGAGACCGCCGTGCGGCGGCCGGTGGGCGGACCGCCGGTGCTCGACGCTCAACTGGGGCGGCTACTGGAGGTGGCCGAGCTTCCGTCTGTGCGCCTGCACGTCATTCCGTTGGCCGTGGGCGAGCACGCGGGGCTCGGTGGCGGCTTCGTGCTGGCCGAGTTGCCGGACGCTGACCAGGTGCTCTACCTGGAGAATGCTGCCCGGGGCCACGTCGTCGACGACCCCGAGACGATCGGCTTGATCGAGCGGAAGTGGGATAGCCTCCTCGGCGAAGCGCTGTCCACGGGAGCCTCGCTGGATCTGATCCGGAAGTTGAAGGTGACGCCATGACCATCGCCGAGCCTTGCTGGCGCAAGTCGTCCCGTTCGACCGACTCCGGCGGCAACTGTGTCGAGGTGGCGGACAATCTGCCCGGGGTGGTGCTGGTCCGGGACAGCAAGGACCCGTCCGGCCCGACTCTCTCCTTCTCCCCCGACGCCTGGCGCTCCCTCGTCGCCGCTCTCCGGACCGGCCACCCGAACTGACTGGCCGAAGATCGCGCCCGAACCAGGAAACAGTGGCCTTGGACGGCGTGGGAGGCCACTACTTCCCGGTTCGAGCGCGATCTTCGGGCGGCGAGTACGGTCAGCGGCGGGGCGTGACCGCCGCGAGCAGTTCCGGCAGGCGGCGGTCCAGCACGTCCCCGGCCAGGTAGGAGCCGAGCAGCGCGGCCCCCAACCCGTACGCCAGGCCGATCGGCAGGGCCAGCCAGAGCCAGAGGTCACCGAACAGTGCCGCCGCCACCACCATCGGCACCGCCGCGGCGGTCGAGGCGATCATGGACAGCAGGGCAAGGAAGCTCTTCGCCACCCCGGCGCCGGTGTTCATGGCGAACGGGTTGCTCGTCTCCGGCAGCGCGTACGCGCCGAGCACCGAGACGAACGCGTTGATCGCGAGCCCGCTGCCGTACGCGGCGAACAGCGCGCCGGCCATCACGCCCAGCCAACCCGGGTGTCGCAGCAGCGCGGCGAGGATGACCGCGACCACCACGAGCAGCGGCACCACGTAGATCGCGAACGCGGTCATCCGGGCGCGCAGTTCCAGCCGCCCCGGCACGCCGGCCACCACGTTGGCCGCGTACGCGCTGCCGTCGAAGCCGAACTGGTTTGCCACGGTGAGCGACGCGACAACCCCGACGAAGACCAGCGAGAGGCTGACCAGCACCGGCGACGAGTCCGCGGTCACCTCGCCGAACGCCTGCCCGCCCTCCACGGCCAACCGGGCGCCGCCCACGTTGACCATCACCGGCACGAAGATGCCGACCACCGCGATGGTGATCAGGTTGGCCCGCCGCCGGGCGTCCCGCCACCAGTACCGGGCCTCCCGGGCGACCAGGGCGCCGAACCGGTCCCGCCGGGCCCAGCCGGCCGCCCGCGGGAAGAGTTGGGCGACCGCCGCGCCGACCGTGCCGCGCCGGTCCCGGGACGGCCCGGCGCTCACCGCGCCGACCATCGCCGACTCCAGCGAGCGCGACCACCAGAGCAGCAGCGCGCCGATGGCCAGCGCGGTGATCAGCAGCTTCAGCCCGGCGGCCCAGGCCCGGCCCTCGGCCACGTCGATCCCGGCGGTCCACGGCGCCCCGAACGGGGTCCAACCGACGATCCGGGCCGTCCCGGTCAACTGGTCCCAGTCGGCCCGGCGGACGGCGGCAAGCACCGCGATCTGCAACGGCCCGAGCAGGGCGGCCAGCACCGCGAGCAGCACGGCGGCCAGGTCGCGTACCCGGCGGGAGCGCAGCATGGTGGCGAAAGCACTGGTCACCGCGCGGGCGGCGGCCACACAGAGCAGCAGGCCGACGATCACCCCGACCAGTTGCACCAGGGCAGCCGGCCAGCCGCCCAGCGCGCCGGCGGTGATCACCAGCCCGGTGACCGCGATCAGCGTCGCCAGCACCGGGACGCTGACCAGGGCGGCCGCGAACAGGCCGGTGACCAGGGCGCGGCGGGAGAGCGGGAGCAGCGCGAACCGGGCCGGGTCCAGGGTCTCGTCCACGCCGAAGAAGGCCAGCGGCAGCAGCAGCCAGCCGAGCACCAGCAGCCCGCCGCCGAAGGCGGCGATCATGAGCGCGTACCGGGACTCGCCGGCCAGGCCCGGCGCGGCCAGGAGGAAGAAGCCGCCGGCGGCGAACCAGAGCCCGATCACGACGCCCACCACGAAGAGGGCGATCCGCCAGCCCTGGCCGCGGAAGTTGTTGGCCAGCACGCGCAGCTTGAGCCGGACGAAGTGCCGGGCGGAGACCTGCCGGACCGGCTCGGCGGGCGCGGTCACCGGGACAGCCACGACAGCTCCTCGCCGGTCGCGGTCCGCCCGCCGACCACCTCCACGAAGACCTCCTCCAGGGACCGCTCGCCGCGTACCTGGTCGAGCGTGCCGACCAGCTTGATCCGCCCCTCGGCGAGGATCGCCACGTGCGAGCAGAGCCGCTCGACGACCTCCATGACGTGGCTGGAGAAGACCACCGTGCCGCCGCCGGTCACGTACCGGTGCAGGATGTCCCGGATCAGCGCCGCGGAGACCGGGTCGACCGCCTCGAACGGCTCGTCCAGCACCAGCAGCCGGGGGCCGTGCAGCAGCGCGCAGGCCAGGCCGATCTTCTTCTTCATGCCCGCCGAGTAGTCGACCACCAGGGTGCGGCCGGCGTCGCCCAGCGCCAGCACGTCCAGCAGCTCCGCCGCCCGCTGGTCGACCACCGCGGGGTCCATGCCGCGCAGCAGACCGTGGTACGCCAGCAGCTCGGCGCCGCTGAGCCGGTCGAAGAGACGTACCCCGTCGGGCATCACGCCGAGCAGACCCTTGGCGCGGACCGGGTCGGCCCACACGTCGTACCCGAGCACCTGGGCCTGGCCGGCGTCGGGCCGCAGCAGGCCGACGGCCATGGACAGGGTGGTCGTCTTGCCGGCCCCGTTCGGGCCGAGCAGCCCGTAGAACGAGCCGGCCGGCACGTCCAGGTCGACCCCGGCGACCGCGACCTTGGTGTCGAACCGCTTGGCCAGGCCACGGAGGGACAACGCGGGGTGCTGATCGCTCATGAACCAGACCGTATCCGGCCCGGACCAGGCGCCGCTCCGGCCGGAGGATGATTCGGCGTCATCCCCCAGCCGTACCTGGCGCCCTCAGGTCGCCGTCCGGACCGGGCACGGGCCGGTGCCGGCCGCGGTGCGGCAGGTGATCGGCGCCGACACGCTCGACCAGCAGAGGCGCTCCCCGTCGATCTTGTTCATCGGCTGGAAGTAGGCGCTGTACTCGGTCACCTGGTGGTTGACGGGCGACAGCCGGGCGACGCCGCCCGGCCGGGTCACGCTCGCCCGGCCGTCGGCGTCGGTGGTGGCGTGGAACAGTGCCTCACTGTGTGCGTTGTTCGGGCCCACCACCGTCACCGCCAGCTTGACGGTGACCCCAGCGACCGGCCTGCCGTCCCGGGTCAGCCGCGCGCTGACCGTGAGCGGGGCGGTCACGTCGTCGACCTCGACCGGCGACACCTGGAGCACGGTGTCGGCGCAGCCGTCGGAACAGCCACTGAGCGGACCGACGAGGCCGCCGGCGAGCACCAGGGCCAGCAGCCCGGTGACTCGCCGACGGCTCGCGGTCGGCATGCCGGTCAGCACGCCCCGCCGTCGCCGGTGTTCTCCTGCTTGGGCGCGTGCTCGCCGTCGAACGGCCAGGCGGCGTACGCCAGCAGGTCGAAGATGTAGTCGTCCACGTCGTCTCCCGGGTCGAGCATGGTCACCACGCTCGGCCGGCCGCCGGGCACAGTCACCCCGTTACGGGACTTTTCCGCCAGGCCGGGCCAGATCGCCAGGACGATCTCGGCGAGCGGGATGCCCCAGGTGCTGACCTCGACCGTCACCTTGCTGGGCTGCTGCAGATCGTAGCGATGGTAGTCGACGCTGTCGTACAACCCGACCAGCTTGAGGTCCTGCTTGAAGAAGTCCGGCCCGACGATCTTGTCGATGCGGAGCAGCAGGTCGATGTCGAGATCGAGATGGACGCCGGCCATCGACATGGTCGCCTGACCGAACGTGCCGTCGAAGGCCAGGAACAGGTAGCCCAACTCGCGGGGCAGCCCGAACGGCAGGTCGGTGCGGACGTTGCCGGGCCGCAGCGTCGCCGCCTGGATGTCGGTGAGGTTGAAGGTGATGTCGCTGATCCAGCTGTCCCGCACCTCGGCGTGTCCGGTGAACAACCCGCGGACCAGGCCGAAGCAGTTGAAGAACTCCAGGTCCATCTCCTTCCTCGACACCGAGAGGTGCAGGTTGCCGACCATCTGCAGTTCGTCGGTCTTCGGTACGGACGTGATGGTGACGACCTGGGTCTCCGGCGCGAGTTCCACAGTGGTCCGGTGGCCGAGGTTGGTGATGTGCAGTTCGAGATCGTCGGGCCCGGCCTCGAAGTCGTCGGTCTTCTTCACCAGATTCGCCTCGACCTCGACGTCGATGTCGAGGGTGTCCCGCCCGTCGTTCGCCGTGTAGTCCACCGTGGGCAGGTTGTCTCCCTCGGCGTTGCCGAATCCGCGGGCGCTGAACGTCATGTCGGTGGGCACGTCGCGCAGCTGCACCTGGCCGGTGGCCGGGTCATTGCGGAAGGTGCCCGTGGCCTTGATCGACAGGTTGTCGATGACGGTCGAGTTCTTGACCCGCACCGAGGTGGGCGAGCCGACCTTGCCGCTCACCTCCAGGCCACCGGGGATCGGGTCCAGGTGGGCCAGCGCCCTGGTCGAGTCGAACTTCGGCACCTGGTCGGCCTGGGCGTGCACGTCCAGGATGCCGGCCGAGGCCACGTCCGAGTCGTACTTGATGCTGAGCGTGTCGGTGAGGGCGATCGGGCCGAGGGTGAAGTTGATCCCGGACGGCAGGTCGGTCAGGGTCGCCTCGGCCCTGATCCGGTCCGGCGGCGACGGTACGAAGACCGAGTCGTCGACGTACAGGGTCAACTTGTTCGATCGGGGCTGGTAGCCGGCGAACGAGTAGCTCCGGGTGGTCGGGTCGACGGTCACCCGGCTGGGCAGCCCCGAGACGTTGATGATCCCGGTCAACCCGAAGCACTTCCCGTCCACGCAGAACGGGCCCTGGTTGGCGCAGCCCGGCCCGACGGTGCAGCTCCGGTCCACCACCGAGGCGCCGTTGGCGTAGCGCGGCGCCCCCAGCCCGTCCAGCGCGGCCACCTTGCCCAGCCAGAACTGCGTCTCCACGTCCAGCGTCGCGTCGGCGGCGTAGTTGATCACACCGCCGTTCGAGCTGAAGGTGATGGTGCCCGGAATCGGCCCGAGCCGGCCCAGTGCCCCCAGCCGGACGTCCTGCGCGCCGCCCGCGGCCAGCCGTACGTCGCCGTCGAGCGCGATGGTCTGCCGTTGCGCGTGGTAGCTGGCCGTGACCGACGAACCGGAATGACCGAACTCGGCGTCCTGCAGTCCGGTGATCGACGCGCTGCCGTCGATGTTGCCGGTGACCTCGTCGTAGTGGGTGGCCAGGTGCGACCCGGCCGGTGCCAGGGCGGCCGCGTGGTTGGTCACCGCGAACGCCGCGCTCCCCAGCGAGCTGCCCTCGGCGGCCCGGAACGCGTACGTGCCGTTGCCCCAGTCCGCGTCGAACCGGGCCGGTACGCCGCGGACGTCCGCGAACGCCGACCAGGTCCGGCCCCCGTACGGCACGTGGGCCAGGAACGAGATCGCCGAGATCGGCGCCGACATGGTGGTCTCGGCGTGCCGGGCCGGCAGGTCGACCAGCGCGTCCACGGTGGCCGGCACGCCGGTCACCGACGCGGTCAGGTAACCCGTGCTGGCGTTGGTCACGGTGAGCCCGATCGAGTCCACCGCGGCCGAGTTGCGGACCGCCACCGTGGTCCGGTCACCGATCGTGCCGTTGACGTGCATCGTGGCCGGCAGCCGGCCGATCGTGGCGCGGCCGCGTACCACCGGAAAGGTCTGGTCGGTGGTGGTCACGTCGGCGTCGAAGCGCAGGCTGCCCAGCGGTGCCGAAGCGGTGTACCGGAAGTCGATCGAGCCGCCGGCGACCTCGACCGGGCCGACCGTCATGTCCAGCTCGGCCGGCAACCCGGAGAGGCTGGCCAGGGCCCGCACGTCCGGCAGGCTGTCGACCAGCCCGGCCAGACGCAGATACGCCTGCAACGGCGCGGCCGGCGGCCGGTAGCCGGTGAACACCACCGTCCGCGCCCGGGTGTCCACGGCCAGGTTGCTCGGCAGCCCGGGCAGCCGGACCGTGCCGACCAGCCCGAGGCAGCGGGCGAACACCGTGCAGAAGACGCTCTCGTCCTTGGCGCAGCCGTTGCCGGTGTCGCAGCCGTTGCCGACCAGGGCCACCCCGTTGGCGAACAGCGGTGCGCCCAGGCCCGCCAGCGCACCCACCTTGCCCACCCGTACCCCGATGGTCAGCCCGAGGTGGCCGGTCGCGGTGTAGCTGAGCCGGCCGTCGGCGAAGGTGGACCGGATGGTGTTCGGCAGGCCGTCCACCCGGGCCACCGCGGAGAGTTGGGTGTCGTCCACGCCGTTCGCGGCGAGCAGCACGTCCGCGTCCACGAACACCGGATCGCCGCCGGTGTCGGTGTCCAGCCGGAAGGTCTGCCCGCCGCCGTCGCGCGCGTATTCCACCCAGGACAGGTTGCGCACCGACACGCTGCCGTCCAGGTCACCGGTGACCTGCCGGTAGTGCACGCCCAGGTGCAGCCCGGTCGGGGCGACCTGGCCGCCGTGGTTGGTGACCGCGAGCCGGGCCCCGCCGAGCGGCCCGGACAGGCCCCGGAACCGATAGGTGCCCTCGGCGAAGTCGGCGTCGAACCGGGCCGGCACGCCGGTCAGGTCGGCCATCGCGGTCCAGTCCCGGCCACCGGACGGCAACCGGACCACCGCCGCCAGGCTGGTCAGCGGATCGGACTGGGTGCCGTCGAGGTGCCGGGCCGGCAGGTCCAGCAGGAAGTCCATGGTGGTGGCCAGCCCGGCCGCGGCGGCCGACAGGTAGTGGTCCTGCTGCGGGCGCAACGTCTCCACGTGCGCCGGGCTGGCGAACACCTCCACCTTCTGCACCCGGCTGGTCGCCTCGTACCGCAGTCGAGGCCGGTCACCCAGGTCGTAGGAGAGGTTGATCCGTTCGGGCAGCTCGGTGACGGTGGCGAACAGGGTCGGCCCGGCGGCCGTGTTGGTGTACGCGGCGAACACCCGGTGGATCACCGAGCTGGTCTGGTACGCGACCGTACGCGCCGCCGTGTCCACGTCCAGCGACGCGGTGGCCGGCAGATTGGAGAGCTCCAGCCGGGCCTTGTGCAGCCCGTCCAGGTCACCGGCGGCGACGAAGGGTTGGCCGCCCGGATCGAACGTGGTGGTCAGCCGGGGATGCCCGTCGTAGTAGGCGTCGACCTGCCGCATTCCGGTGACCCGGGCGGAGACGCCCAGCGCGGTGCCAGCGGTGACCAGCGTCGCGTGGTCGCTGTCGTACGGCGCGAACGCGCCGAGGTTGCGCGAGATGGCCACGGTGCCGGAGCCGAGCGGCTGGGCGCCGTTGAACGTCACGTGGCTGGCGCCGGTGTCGGCGGTGAGGGTCACCTCGGTGGGCAGCTTGCGCAGCGAGCCCCGGCCGACCAGGCCGCCGGCCTTGTCGTACACGGCGACGTCCAGCGCGGCGAGCTGGCTGCTCGCGGTGTAGTCGAGGTCGACCCCGGTGTCGGTGTTCGCCAACGCCGCGTCGAACGAGGTGGGAATCGCCTCGGCGCTGGCCTGGACCGCGTTGACCAGGCCCGCCGGCTGGTAGCCGAAGTCGGCGAAGAGCACCCGGTCGATGCCGGCGGACGCCCGGTAGGCGAGGGTGGCCTTCCCGCCCGGTGGCCGGGTCAGCTCGACGGACACGCTGGTGGGCAGCTCGTCGACGACGAGCTGGGTGAACTCGTCGACGCCGTCACGGTTGCTGAGCACCTGGACGTCCAGCTGGGTGGCCTTGTCGCTGGTCGAGTCCACCAGCACGTGCTGGTCGGTGGTGTCGCTGCCCGGATCGATCCGGGCCCGTGCCGAGAAGATCGACGGTACGGGGGAGAAGCGGGCACTCGCCACCGTCGGCTGGTACGGGTCACCCGCGCTGTCGTCGGTCACCGAGGCCAGCCCGGCGGTCACCGCGAGCGCGTCGCCGGCACCGCCCTGGAGCAGCCGGGCCTGGATGTCGTACACGCCCCGCAGCAGGGTCACCGGGTTGAAGGTGAACAGCCCCAACGTGCCGGTCGGCAGGGTGGTGCCGCGCCGCAGCCCGTCGAAGCCGACCGAGAGCCGCTGGTGGCCGGGGATGTCGTAGACGGCCCAGACGTGTGCCGGCAGCGGCTGGCCGGCCAGTTCGCTGGTGGGCAGGCGGAGCGCCAGCAGGGCGACGCCGACGTTGATCAGGTCGAGCAGGGCCTCCAGCTTGTCCGCCAGCTGCGCCTGGAGATCCGCGATCAGGTCCTGCAACCGCAGCCGTTCGAGCAGCAGTTCGGGATGGAGGATGACCTGGAGCGGGTCCTTGAGCAGCTCCAGGACGACGGCGAGGCGGTCCTGGGCCGCCTTGAGGGCGGACTGCACCTCGAGGAGCTGGCGCACCGCGGCGACCACGTCGCCGGGCAGCGCCACCGGCAGCAGGTCGGCCAGCACGTCCGGGGTGCCGTCGCCGGTCACGTCCACGATCGCGGGTACGGCCAGCGGCAGGGTGAGCGAGCAGGACACCGTCTTGGTGGCCGACTCCGAGCAGATCCGGTAGGTGATGCGCGGAATGCCGTCGGGCAGCTGCTCGAGCAGCGCCAGCGGGTCGACCGGCAGGGGCGGCGGGATGTTTCCGCTGGCGAGAGCCGTGATCAGCGCTTCCAGTGTGACCGGCTGCGCCGGATCGACGAACTGGGCCGAGGAGACCTGGGGCTGGAGCTTGCGGGCGTCCAGGTCCGGGGTGCGGTCCGGGTGGAGCCGCCCGGCCCGGTCGAGCGTGGTGATGGCATCCGCGGCGGTGGCGTCGACCAGTTCCTGGCCCGGATGCAGCGGCAGGGTGAGCGGCGCGGGCCGGACCGGCGGGTCCGGCACGACCGGGGCCCGGTCGATGGCGACCGTCCCGGCGGCCGGATCGACCGCGGGTAGCGGGGCGATCGGTGTCAGCGCGGCGGACGGCCCCCGGTCGACCCGCACCGAGCCGGGTGCCGGGTTGACGGGCGGCACCTGGTCGAGCTGCGGCATGATCGCGGTACGCGACGGCCCGTTCGGGTCCGGGGCCGTGCCGTCCGGCGTGGTCGGGTCGGGTTTCGCGGTTGCCGTGCCGGGCTTCGGTGCCCCCGGGCCGGGCTCCGCCCGGGCCGGATCTGGTACGGCGAGTTGGCCGGTCAACAGGGCGATAGCGGCGGCGGTGGTCAGGAACGTACGGCCGAGCCTTGCGCGGCTGCGCATGAGGACGCCTCCCCCGGGTGGCGATAAATGCGACAAGCCTTTCTTGTGACATCGAAATATGTCCACTGATTAATCGGGTTTCGGACATCTCCGCCACTTGACGGCAGAGCCCCCTGCGTCCGTGCCGTTCGCCCAGCGCGATCGTCACGATGCGCCACCCGCTCAGGCCTGGACACGCTCAGAGCCGCAGCGCCTCCGGGGCGTGCAGGCGGAGCATGGTGGTGCCGACGTCGGGCGGGAGCCGCCGCCGGGTGGCGATCGAGACCGCCACCATCACCGTGAACGCCAGCGGCACGGTCCACGCGGCCGGCTGGGTGGTCAACGTGGCCGGCCAACCGGTCAGCGGCGGACCCAGCACGGTGAGCAGCACGGCGCCCATCGCGGCACCGCCGCCCACCAGCACCCCGGCGGCGGCGCCCAGGTCGGTCAGCCCGCGCCACCAGATGCCCAGCACCAGCAGCGGGCAGAAGCTCGACGCGGCCACCGCGAAGGCCAGCCCGACCACCTGGGAGACGTCCAGCCCGGACAGATTGAGCGCGAGCACCGCCGGCACCCCGCCGGCGATCACCGTGGCCAGCCGGAAGCCGCGTACCGAGCCGCGGCCGAGGACGTCGGTGGAGATCACCCCAGCCACGCTGGTGAGCAGCCCGGATGAGGTGGAGAGGAACGCGGCGAACGCCCCGGCGGCGACCAGCGCGGCGAGCAGCCGGCCGACCTGCCCGTCGCCGAGCACCGCCCCGGGCAGCAGCACCACCACCGCGTCGGTCTGGCCGGTGACCAGCAGTTGCGGGGTGTAGATCCGGCCCAGCACGCCGTAGATGGTGGGCAGCAGGTAGAAGACACCCACCAGGGCGAGCACCACCAGGGTGGTCCGGCGGGCGGCCGCGCCGTCCGGGTTGGTGTAGAAGCGCACCAGCACGTGCGGCAGCCCCATGGTGCCGAGGAAGGTGGCCAGGATCAGCGAGTACGTCGCGAACAGCCCCCGGTCGTCGTCCCCGGCGGTGTCCGGCAGCAGCCAGTCCGCCGCGTCGGTGGCCGTACCGGAGACCTCCGGCACCGGGTCGCCGGCGGCGAAGTCGAGCCGGTCGCCGGGGCGTACCTCCCGGACGTCGCCGTCGGGGAAGGTGAGGGTCGCGCGGTGCTCGACCACGACGGTGGTCGCGGTCCGGAACGCCGGCCCGTCGGGCGGGGTCACCGCCGGGCGGGCGTCGGCCTGCCACTGCAACGCCAGGAAGATCGCGGGTACGGCCAGCGCGGTCAGCTTCAACCAGTACTGGAAGGCCTGGACGAAGGTGATCGCCCGCATCCCGCCCAGCGCCACGTTCGCGGTCACCACCACGGCGACCAGCAGCGCACCCACCGGGTACGGCGAGCCGGCGACCGTGGCCAGGGTCAGTCCGGCGCCCTGGAGCTGGGGCACCAGGTAGAGCCAGCCGATGAAGATCACGAAGACGGTGGCCAGCTTGCGCAGCCGCCGCGAGCCGAGCCGCACCTCGCAGAAGTCCGGCAGGGTGAACGCCCCCGAGCGGCGCAGCGGGGCGGCCACGAAGAGCAGCAGTGCCAAATAGCCGGCGGCGAAGCCGACCGGGTACCAGAGCACGTCCACGCCGTACTTGAGGATCAGGCCGGCCACGCCCAGGAAGCTCGCCGCCGACAGGTACTCGCCGCCGATCGCGGCGGCGTTCCAGGTCGGGCTGATCGCCCGGGAGGCGACCAGGAAGTCGGAGGTCGTGCGGGCCAGCCGCAGCCCGTAGAAGCCGATCCCGACCGTGACCAGGGTGACCGCCACGATGGCCGGGACGACGTACCCGTTGCCCATCTCAGCGCTCCGGCCGCTGGACCAGGTCGGTGAAGTCCTGCTCGTTCCGTTCGGCCAGCCGCACGTACGCCCAGCCGACCGCGATCAGAAACGGGAACGCGGCCACCCCGAGCAGCAGCCACGGCAGGTTGACCCCGAGCACGGTGACCCGACCGACCGAGGGTGCGATGGCGAACAGCCAGGGCAGGCCGCCCAGCCCGATCAGCACCAGCAGGCTGAGCCGCAGGGCCAGCGCGAGCTGGGCCCGCACCAGCCCCCGGACCAGCGCCTCGCCGACCCGGGTCTGCTGGGTCAGTTCGGAGCGGGTGCGGTCCGCCCGGCTGCCCGAGCGGGACACCTCGGCCAGCACGATCCGGGTACGCCGGGGCGGCTCGGCCGCGCGCGGGGCCGGCACCGGAGCGGCAGCCGGCCGCCCCGGAACGCCCCGATCGTCCGCTCCGGTCATCTCCGGCAGTCTCGCCTGATCACCGCGAATGTCAAGGTTCCGCGAGGCGTCCGTCGCACCGGCCTGTGGACAACTTGTGGAGAACGCGTCACTCCTGTGGACAACCCGGTGGATGACGGTGGGTTCGTTGTGGACGACGGGGCGGGATGTCAGGGTGGTCGGGTAGGGAGGAGGTGTGACGGTGACCCGTACCGGATCTCTTCGTGGCCCGGGAGGACGCCCTCGACCGGAGCGGTGCCGCGCTCGACCCGGCTGATGTGCTCCTCGTGGTCGAGGTGATCTCGCCGAACAACGCCGGCCGGGACCTGGTGCTCAAGCGCCACGAATACGCTGCGGCCGACATCCCCCGCTACTGGCTGGTGGAGCCACGGAAGCAGACGCTGACCGTGCTGGAGCACGTCGGCGGCTACCGGGAGACGGCCGTCCTCGGCGCGGCGGAAGTCCTCCGAACGGATCAGCCGTTCCCGCTTGTCCTCCCGGTCGCTGACATCTTCTGAGCGCGTCCCGGAACCTTCGTCCCCGCCCGCGAGTGGGAGAGGTGGAGAGGGGAGGTGACGGTGTCCGACGGTGAATTGATCTCCGAGCTCTACGCTGGCTGCTTCCGCCGGCTGGTGGTCCAGATCTACGCGGTGACCGGGGATCTGAGTGAGGCACAGGAGGCGGTCCAGGAGGCGTTCACCCGGGCTCTGACGGCGCCCGGACGGTTCGCCCGGCTTGACAACCCGGAGGCGTGGCTGCGGCGGGTCGCGGTGAACGTGGCTCGCAGCCGGCACCGGCGGCGACGCGTGCTGGACCGGTTGCTGCTCCGGATCGGTCCGCCACCCGCCGTCGCCGATCGCTCGCCAGAGCACCTGGCCCTGCTGGCGGCGTTGCGGGACCTGCCCGAGGGGCAGCGACACGCGCTGGCCCTGCACTACCTCGTCGACCTGCCGGTCGACGAGGTCGCGGCAACCCTCGGCGTCTCCGCCGGCACGGTGAAGTCCCGCCTCTCCCGTGGGCGGCAGGCTCTGGCAGCGCTGCTCAGCGACTCCGACGTCACTGGCAGCACGAGCACCAGGAGGACCGATGTCCGATCGTGAGTTCTCCGGCTTCGACATCGACACCATGACAGACGCCGTTCGGCAGCCGCCCCTCGATGAGTTGCGTGCTGTAGCCCGCTCCCGCCGGCACCGGTCGGTCGCGCTAGCGGCGACGGCCCTGGCCGCGCTGGCCGCGATGGCGGTCGTACCGCTGGTGTCCCCGCCAGAGCAGCATGAGCCGGCGGTGCCGGACAGGCCATCGCCCGGTCCCACCCTGTTTGGCAACCCCGGCGACTTCACGCTTACCGGTCCCGCCTCGGGGGTGGACGTGCGCATCGACAGCTGTCTACTCCGCTTCGCGCGCACCGACGACGGGGGCCGGACCTGGTCCGACTGGGACGCGGCCCGGTACCAGGCCACCAGATGCAAGCGTGGCTCCACCGAGACGGCGGAGAAACTGGAGTACTCCGTGCTCGGTGACCGGTCGTATCTGGTCGACGACGGTGGACTGCTCCGCCTCTCAACGGACTACGGCCGTACGTGGCATGACGCGGACCGGGCGATCGTGGGGGTGCGCGCGTTTCCGGCGGCAGCCCGGCCGGTCTTCTGCCAGTTCGGCTGCGGGGCGATGAATGAGCCGCTGGCGGTGGACCCGTCGACCGGCAAGGTTTACCGGCTCACAGGCGAGCCGCCGTCGCCGCTCCAGCTGTTCAGCCTCTACCCGGCTCCGGATGGCACCATCTGGGCGACGTACCGGGCAGGTGGTGCGGCGACCACCGGGGCCCGCAGCGCCGACCGGGGCGCGACCTGGAAGACCTGGCAGCCACCGGACAGTACGAGCCTCCTGGCGCTGGTGGGGGTCGACGACCGGGAGGGGTACCAGCTGATGTCGTCCCCGGCCGGCTCGACCACGCTGGCGCGGACCACGGACGGCGGGGCGAGCTGGACCGCCACCGGCGCCGACCTGCCGGAGGGACCGCACTGGGACCTGACGGTGGGGACGGACGGGTCCCTGCTGGCGATCACGCAGACCGGCCCGGAGGACAGCCACTCGGCCGAAGTTTTGGTCAGCCGGGACGACGGACGGAGTTTCACGGTGGCGCGGGGGAAGGGCTGGCCCGTCGGTTCGGTCAGTGTCGCCCCCGGCTATGCCTGGCTCTTCGGCCGGTACGACGGGTCGAACGGCGAGCCGGACCATTTCGTCCTCACCCGCGACGGGCGTACCTGGACCCAGTTCGACCTCGCCCTCTGATTGGCGCGGCGGCGCGGCCGAACGGCCGTGCCGCCGCGGCCGGACCGGGCGTTGCTCGCCGTGCCGGCCGGACGGCCGAGCGCCGTTTCAGCGGTTCCAGTCCTGTTTCGCCGCCCGGACCAGCTTGTCCTTCAGTTCCCGCGTGTGCCGGCGGCTGACCGGCAGCTCCGTCCCGTCGATCACCACCACGTAGCCCGAGTTGACCAGCCGCAGCTCCGCGATCAGCTTCAACTGCACCAGGTACGACCGGTGGATCCGCACGAAACCGGCGTCCGCCCAGCGCTCGGCGAGGGTGGCCAGCGAGACCCGGACCAGGTGCGAAGCGTCCGCGGTGTGCAGCCGGGCGTAGTCGCCCTGCGCCTCCACCCAGCGCACCGCCGAGCGGGGCAGCATCCGGGTCGTCCCGGCCAGCTCGATCGGGATGGTCGGGTCCTCCTCCGCCCGGGCCAGGGCCGCCGGGTGCGACGGCACCACCCGGGAGCCGATCACCCGGCGCAGCGACTCGGCCAGCCGCTCGGCGCGTACCGGCTTGCGCACGTAGTCGGTGGCGCCCAGGTCGAACGCGTCGACCGCGCCGTCGTCGTACGCGGTGACGAAGACGATCGCCGGCGGCCGGGCGAACCGCCGCAGCACCCGGGCCAGCTCCATCCCGTCCAGCCCGGGCATCCGGATGTCCAGGAAGACGACGTCCACGTCGGCGTCGCGGAGCACCCGCAGCGCCTCGGTGGCGTCCCCGGCCGTGTGCAGCCGGGCCACCCGGGGATCGGCCCGCAGGTGGTACGCCAGCTCGTCCAGCGCCGGCGGCTCGTCGTCCACCGCCAGCACCCTGAGAAAACCGGATGCCGTCACTGCGCTGACCCCGCCGTTCGCTCGCCGCGCTCGCTCACGAACCCGCCCGTACCCCGGGATGGAACTTCGGCACCCGCATGCTCACCTTCGTACCCGAGCCCAGGCCGGTCTCGACGGTCAGGCCGAACCGGTCCCCGAAGACCGACCGCAGCCGCTCGTCGACGTTCGACAGGCCCACGTGCTGCCCCGCGTCGTCGGTCGGGTCGCCGCCCGCGGCGGCCAGCTCGGCAATGCCGGCGGTGAGCGTGGTCGGATCCATCCCCACTCCGTCGTCCTCCACCGTGATGTGGCACTCGGCGCCCGCGTCCCGGGCCTCGATGCTCACCATGCCGGTGCCCGGCTTGCGGGACAACCCGTGCCGGACCGCGTTCTCCACGAGCGGCTGGAGGCAGAGGAACGGCAGGGTCACCGGCAGCACCTCCGGGGCGATCTGCAGGCGCACCTGGAGCCGGTCGCCGAACCGGGCCCGCTCGATGGTCAGATACCGGTCGATCGAGCGCAGCTCCTCGGCGAGGGTGGTGAACTCGCCGTGCGCCCGGAACGAGTACCGGGTGAACTCGGCGAACTCGAGGATCAGCTCCCGGGCCCGCTCCGGGTCGGTCCGGACGAACGAGCCGATCGCGGTCAACGCGTTGTAGATGAAGTGCGGGCTGATCTGGGCGCGCAGGGCGCGTACCTCGGCCCGGGCCAGCCGCTCCCGGGACGAGTCCAGCTCGGCCAGGGCGAGCTGGTCGCCGGCCCAGTGCGCGGTCTCCAGGGTCGCCTGCACCAGCCCCGGGGCCGGCTGCTCGTCGGCGATCGCCACCAGCGCCCCGACCACCCGGCCGTCCGCGCTCAGCGGCGCCACCACCGCGCCCCGCACCGGGCAGTCCACCAGGTCGCAGCGCAGCTCCGACTCCCGCAGCACGGTCGACCGCCCGGCGGACGCCGCCCGCCGGGCCGCCGCGAGCAACTGGTCGCCGTGGTGCGCGCCGCGCCCGTCGAGGGCGAGCAGGGCCTCCCGGTCCGTCAGGGCCAGCCCGGCCGCGCCCACCAGCGCCCGCAGATGGCGTACGGCCTTCGCCGCGCCCGTGCTGCTCAACCCGGCCCGCAGCGGCTCGGCGGCGAGGCCGGCGGTGTGCAGCACCTCGTAGGTGGCCCGCTGGGTGGCCGTGGCGATGCCCCGCCGGGCGCGCAGCCGCAGCACCGCCCAGAGTGCCGCGGCGAGCGCGGTGACCAGCGAGACGACGCCGAAGACGGCGGAGAGGTTGCCACCCACGGCCCAGATCCTCGCGGCTCGGCGGCCGCCCGCCAAGGGGTCAGTACGCGCCCTTGCGGGCCACCACCACCCCGATGGTCCGCCACAGGATGCTCAGGTCGTACGCCAGCGACCAGTTGTCGACGTAGTAGAGGTCGAGCCGGACCGCCTCGTCCCAGGAGAGGTCGGAGCGACCGGAGACCTGCCAGAGCCCGGTGATGCCCGGCCGGACCAGCAGCCGGCGGCGGACGTCGCCGAGGAAGTCACCGTCGTCGGCCGGCAGCGGACGCGGCCCGACCAGCGACATCTCGCCCCACAGCACGTTGATCAGCTGGGGCAGCTCGTCCAGCGAGGAGGCGCGCAGGAAGCGGCCCACCGGGAACACCCGCGGATCCTGCTTGATCTTGAACAGCATGCCGTCGGTCTCGTTCTGGTCGACCAGGCTGGCCAGCCGCTCCTCGGCGTCGGTGTACATGGTCCGGAACTTCCAGACCCGGAAGGTCCGCCCCTCGTGCCCGACCCGGGGCTGCCGGAAGAAGACCGGCCCGGGGTCGGAGATCCGGATGGCGACCGCGATGGCGAGGAAGAGCGGGATCAGCAGCACCAGGCCCAGCCCGGCGGCCATCCGGTCCATCAGGTTCTTGACCAGCAGCGCCGGGCCCGACAGGGTCGGCTCCTCGACGTGCAGCAGCGGCAGGCCCTCGATCGGGCGGATGTGCACCCGGGGGCCGGCGATGTCGGTGAGCTGGGGCGCGACCACCAGGTCGACGCCGGAGCCCTCGAGCTGCCAGGCCAGCCGGCGCAGCTCGCCCGGCTCGGCGCTGGCCGAGCCGCAGACCGCGATGGTGTCCCCGCCGACCTCCCGGACCAGGGCGAGCACGTCCCGGCCGGCGTAGACCGGCACCGGGGTCTCGATGCCGCGCGCGGCGGCATACCCGTCCGTCAGGTGGATGGCCACCGGCACCAGGCCGGCCCCGGGGCTGCGGGTGACCGTGGTGTAGACCTCCAGGCACTCCGGCAGGGTGCCGACCAGCACCATCCGATGCCCGGCCTGACCCGCCCGGCTCCGGACGACGTGCAGCAGGAAACGGGCGACGAGGCGCTCCAGCAGGATCAGCACCAGCGCCCCGAGCAGGGCGAAGCCGACCGTGTAACGCGAAAGGTCGGTCTTGGTGGCGAACGCGATGAACGAGACCGTCGCGGCGACCGCGACACCACCACGGATCACCCGCTTGAACTCGTCCGGCCCCAGGCCCAGGTAGCGCCGATCGTATGCCCGGTTGCCCCAGAGGATGATCAACCAGCCGAGCGGCAGCAGCAGGAACGCCACCGTGTAGAACCAGGTGGGGTCTTCCTTGGCGTTGTAGAAGCCGGCCCGGGCCTGGCCGAAGGCACTCTGCGCGATCCAGTCGGCCGCCACCACTGCGACGAAGTCCAGCAGGAGCAGGATCGCGGTGTAGGGGCGGTGCCAGCGGGACACCCGGCGACGGGCGCGGGCCCACGCCGACCGGGGTACGCCGTTGTGCGACGGCGGAGTCGGCGGCTGGATCTCGAAGCTGTCGACGTGCCGCACGCTCTTGCTCCGGCCTGTGTTGGTTACCGGGCGCTGGAGGCTTGTCGTCACCTCAACCCATGTCCTCCCGCATGACACGCGCCCTCACTCGCCGTGAGGACCCGGGTCGCCCACCGTCCCAGTCTCCCACGCGGGCCCGGTCGGGACGGCCCCCCGGAGGGAGATGCCGTCCGTCGGTGCTCGTGGGGATCTGGCCGGCTCCGTATCGGTTGTGAAGCCGGGGACCGAGCCACTATACCGATGGATGGCGGCCCCGGTAGAGGCGCGAGTGGGACGTTCGGCGATCCGCGGCCGATTCCTCTCCGTAGTCGTCCCGTGTGATTACTCACCGTACGAGGCGTGACAACCTTCGGTCAGCGAGCGGCTTGCCGCCGGTCTGGCAGGTCGGGCAGTACTGGAGGCTGGAGTCGGCGAACGAGACCTCGCGGACGGTGTCGCCGCAGACCGGACAGGGCAGCCCGGTCCGGGCGTGCACCTTGAGGCCCGAGCGCTTCTCCCCCTTCAGCTCGGCGGCCCGCTGGCCCATCGAGCGCCGGACCGCGTCGCCGAGCACCGCGCGGGTCGCCGCGTGCAGCGTGGCGAGCTGGTCGTCGGTGAGCCGGTCGGTGATCGCGAACGGGGACAGCTTCGCCGCGTGCAGGATCTCGTCCGAGTACGCGTTGCCGACCCCGGCCAGCACCGCCTGGTCGGTCAGCACCCCCTTGACCTGGCCCCGCCGGCTGCGTATCCGCTCGGCGAAGGTGGCCAGGTCGGCGTCGAACGCGTCCGGGCCCAGCTTCGTCACCCCGGGCACCAGCGCCGGGTCGGTCACCAGGTACGCGGCCAGCTTCTTCTGGGTGCCGGCCTCGGTCAGGTCGAAGCCGGAGCCGTCGTCGAGGCGTACCCGCAGGGCGATCGGGCCCTTGCCGGGGCGCAGCGGGGCGGTCGACGGGAACGCCTCCCGGTAGTGCAGCCAGCCCGCGCGGGCCAGGTGGACCACCAGGTGCAGCCCGCCGTCGAATCGGACGTCCAGGAACTTGCCGTGCCGGCCCGCGCCGACCACCGCCTTGCCCGCCACCGCGCTCGGCGGCGGATCGTACGTCTTCAGGGCACTGATCGCGGCGACCTCGACGCGCTCGACGCGCCGGCCCACCGCCCGCTCGCGCAGGTAGCCGGCGAGCGCTTCCACCTCCGGTAGTTCGGGCACCGTACAACGGTAGCCTTCTTTCCCGTGAGAATCGTGGTGGCGCACAACCGGTACCGGGAAGCCCAGCCCTCCGGCGAGAACACGATCGTCGACGCGGAGATCGCCCAGCTCACCGCGGCCGGGGTGGAGGTGCTGCCGTTCCTGCGCAGCTCCGACGAGATTCCCACCATGTCGAAGCCGGCCAAGGCGCTGCTGCCGATCTCGCCGATCTGGGCGCCGCAGGCCCAGCAGGACCTGGACCGGCTGCTCGCCGAGCACCGTCCGGACGTGCTGCACCTGCACAACCCGTACCCGTTGCTCTCGCCCTGGGTGGTGCGGACCGCGCACAAGCGCGGCGTGCCGGTGGTGCAGACGGTGCACAACTACCGGCAGGTGTGCTCCTCCGGGCTCTACTTCCGGGACGGGGTTATCTGCCAGGACTGCCGAGGGCGGGCGCTGGGCGTGCCGGCGATCGTGCATCGCTGCTACCGGGGCTCGCGGGCGCAGAGCGCCCTGATGGCCACCACCCTCGCCGTGCACCGCCCGACCTGGCGGTCGGTGGACCGGTTCATCGCGCTCACCACCGCGGTCGCCGACCACCTGCGGGACTACGGCATCCCGGACGAGCGGATCGTGGTCAAGCCCAACGCCGTCCCCGACCCGGGTACGCCGGCGCCGCTCGGCGACGGGTTCCTCTTCATGGCCCGCCTCACCCCGGAGAAGGGGCTCGACCTGCTGCTGGAGGCGTGGCGACGGCATCCGGTGGGGGCCCTGGGCACGCTGCGAATCGCCGGCGACGGCGAGCTGCGCCCGCTGGCCGAGGCGGCCGCTGCCGACCGCCCCGACGTGGTCTACCTGGGCCAGCTCGACCGGGCCGGGGTGTGCGCCGCGATCGAGGCGAGCGCCGTGGTGCTGGCGACCTCCACCTGGCACGACGTGCTGCCGACCGTGATCATCGAGGCGCTGGCCAGCGGCCGGCCGGTGCTCGGCACCGCGCTCGGCGGGATCCCGTACCTGGTCGGCGCGGACACCCCACGGGAGCCCGCGGGCACCGGGCCGGCCGAGGTGGCCTCCGCCGTCGCCGGGGATTCCGCTGGCCCGGCCATCCCCGACGGTGTCCAGGTGGGCGAGGCCGGCTGGGTGGTGGCCCCGGACCCGGCCGCGCTGGCCGCCGCCCTGCCGGTGGCGCGGGCCGGTGCGGCGCGGCTCGCCCCGGCGGCCCGGGCCCGCTACGAGCGCACCTTCCACCCCGACGTGGTCACCAAGCGCCTCATCGACATCTACGCGGATGTCGCGCGGAGTCGGACGGCGATCGCCGGGGACCGCTGATCCTGCGGACCTCCGTGGGTCATCACCGAATGTGATCCGCCTCGGTGGTCGCCCAGGTCTCACTCAACGTAACCGGCGAAGGGTGCCCGCTCGGGGAGTGCTGCACCCGCCCCTGAGCATTTTCGGCGCTGAGCTGGGCCGATGCCGGATTCCCAGGGATTCCCACCAGACCCCGCTTCGCCGCCTTTGCTCTGCAGCCATCGACGCAACAGGCACTTTCAGCTACCGCTGCGCCGGTGGCTGCAGAGCAAAGCGAGTGGGGTGGTTGGGTGCGACCGCTTTCGGAAGGTCACTCACCGTAACCCGGGACTGTTGGGCGTGGCCGGTCCCAGCCGCGGTCGTCAGCGGAGGGAGGCGCGGGCGGAGAACGCGATGCTGGCGAGCAGGAAGCCGCCGTTGACGATCGTGAAGGCGACGACCAGCCAGACGGCCAGCGCCGGGGCGAAGGTCAGCACCAGGCCGGCCAGGAAGATCACCGCGCCGTAGTCCCGGACCAGCTTCACCAGGCGTACCGGGAGCGAGGACGAGGTGACCATGCTGGCCGCGTTCGGGCCGGCCTGCATCACCGAGGTGACCAGGTTGACCATCCAGGTGCCGGCGAAGACCGCCACCAGCCAGGTCGGCGTCGACGGGCGCTGCGCCACGACGGTCGCCCCCAGGGCGGCGACGAGGGCGATCTGGGCGGCCACGTCGCAGAGCACGTCGATCCGGGCACCCGCCGAGCTGCCCTGCCCGGTGACCCGGGCGAGCTGCCCGTCCGCGCAGTCCAGCGCGTAGGCGAGCTGCCAGCCGACCAGGGCGACCAGTCCGACCGCCCAGGCCGGGACGTCACCGGCGGCCACCGGGCCGGCGAGCGCGATCACGGTTACCGAGGCGGTCAGGCCGAGCACCAGGTTGGTGAGGGTCAGCGCGGTGGGACGCAGCCCGAGCCGCTGGGCGACCAGCGCGAAGAACGCCCCGATCCACTGGCTTATCGACTCGCTGAACAGACCGCCACCCCGGTTGGCCCGGTGGAAGTCGGCGACGGCGGGCCGGGACGGGTCAGCCAAGGTCATCGCGAAGTTCATCGGCGTAATCTCCCAGCCGCCGGCGGGTCTCGTCGGGCGACATCGCAAGGTGTTCGAGGATGGTGTAACGGCCCGGCCGGGTGGCCGGCGCGTACTGCACGGCCTCGACGAACTGCTCGTCGGTCAGGCCCAGCTCGGCCGGCGTGGTCGCCAGGCCGTGCCGGTGCAGACAGCGAACGAGCTGCCGGAAGCGCTCGGTCTCCCCGCGCAGGAAGGTGCAGAACAGCGCGCCGAGGCCGACCTGCTCGCCGTGTGAGCCGGTGCCGGGGTAGAGCTTGTCGATGGCGTGCGAGATCTCGTGGTCGCCGCCGCTGGCCGGTCGGGTCGACCCGCACACCGAGCTCGCGATGCCGCCGAGGATGAGCGCCTCCGCGAGGGTGGTGAGGAAGCCGTCGTCGGTGATCTTGCCGGGGTGGTTGAGCAGCGCCTCGGCGCCCGTCCGGGCGAGGGTGAGGGCCAGGCCGTCGATCGGTTCGCCGCGTACCTCGTGCGCCAGCTCCCAGTCGGCGCAGGCGCTCAGGTTGCTCACCGCGTCGCCGATGCCCGCCTGGGTCTGCCGGTCCGGCCCGCTCTCCACGAAGTCCAGGTCCACGATCACCGCGATCGGGATGTGCACCCCGTAGGAGCCCTTGCCGCCCTCGTGATCGAGCGAGGCGGTGGGCGAGGCGATGCCGTCGTTCGCCAGGCTGGTCGCCACGGTCACCATCGGGATGCCGTAGCGGGTGGCGGCGTACTTGGCGGTGTCGATGGTCTTGCCGCCACCGATGCCCACCACGGCGTCGTATTGGCGGCGGCGCAGCCGGTCACCGAGCTGGTTGGCCGCGTCGATGGTGCCGCCGGTGACGGTGAACACGTCGGCCGCGCCGAGGGACGGCCGACACAGCTCGACGATCTTCTCGCCCTGACCGGGGCCGACCACCACCGCCACGTCGCCCCCGGTGGAGATCCGGCGGTCGGCGAGGAGCGGACCGAGGTCGGCGACCGCACCGCGGCGGACCTCGATCGCCAGCGGGGTGTTGACGGTCCGGGCTAGTAGCGGCACGCGATCTCCCACGCCCGAGCCAGGTCGGCGTGGTTGTCGACCTCGACCCAGGAGACGTCGCCGATCGGCGCCGCCCGCACCTCGCCACCCCGGTCGGCGAACTCCTGGTAGCCGTCCTCGTAGTAGAGGTTCGGGTCGCGCCGCCAGGTCGCCTCCAGGGCGTCGGCGAGCGCGTCGGCCACCTGTGGCTCGATCAGCGTCGCGCCGATGTACTCCCCGTACGCCTCACCCGGGTCCATCAGCTTGGTGATCCGGGTGAGCTGGCCGGCCGCGTCGAAGGTGGTTTTCATCTCCTCCTCGGCCAGCGGCTTGAGGGTGTCGACGGCGAGCAGGATGGCCGGCCCGCGCTCGGCCAGCAGGGTCTTCTCCACGCTCACCGGGTGCACGGTGTCGCCGTTGACCAGCAGCACGCCCCGGGAGAAGTGCTCCCGGGCCAGCCAGAGCGAGTAGGCGTTGTTCCACTCCTCGGCCTTGTCGTTGAAAACGAGGGTGATCTTGACGCCGTACTTCTCCTCCAGCGCCGCCTGCCGCTGGCGGACCGCGTCCGCCGCGTAGCCGACCACGATCACGATTTCGGTCAGGCCCACCTCGGCGAGGTTGCGCAGCGCGATGTCGAGGATGGTGATCTCCCCGTCCACCGGCACCAATGCCTTCGGCAGGGTGTCGGTGTACGGGCGCAGCCGACGCCCCGCACCGGCTGCCAGTACCATCCCGATCATGCCGACGCCTCCCCACGACTGACACATGGTCATCGTGGAGAATAGCGTCACCGCCCGGCAGTGCTCCGGCCAACTGGTGTTAGCCGGTCGTTCAGCCAGGAAGCGCCCTGAATTCGGCTATAATGCGCGGCCGTTTCCGCAGCTCAACGGCGTCGGTCACCGCTGATCGAACGCCGGGCGGCGAAGGCGTCCGCGGCGATCAGCTCGTCCTTGATGTCGCGGCATGCTCGTGGCGGTGACGGGCTTGTCCCGGTACGCATCGATGGCCCACCATGTCCGTACCGAGGCCACCGTCCCACAGGGGTGATGCGTGATGCAGGTTCGGGAAGCGATGTCCAGTGAGGTTCTCGTGGTCGGCCCGGAGCACACGCTCCGCGAGGCGGCCCAGATGATGTCGGCCCGCCGGGTCGGGTCGGCGGTCGTGATCGACCCGGACTCCGAAGGGGTCGGGATCATGACCGAACGCGACGTACTCAAGGCGATCGGCGCCGGGCTCGATCCGGATGTCGAACGCACCGGAGCCCACCTGACCTGGGATGTCGTCTACGCCGGCCCGGACTGGACGGTGGAGGAGGCGGCGGTCGCCATGGCCCGCGGCGGCTTCCGGCACCTGGTCGTGCTCGACGGCCGGGAGGTGGCCGGGGTGATCTCGGTACGCGACCTGATGCGGGTCTGGGCGCGGGAGCACGCCGCCGCGAAGGTCTGAGCCGAGGGCGGAAATGACGATGGCCCGGCCGGAACGGCCGGGCGGTCGTCAGATCACGGGCCCGGCGAAGGCCGCCGGGGCCCGCCAGTCCACCTTGTCCACGCCGGCGGAGCGCCCGAGGTACGACAGCTCACGAGCCCGGTTCGGATCTCCGGCGGCCCCTGGTCGGACGGATCGACCGCCCGCATGTTGAACTTCGCGTGTATGCCGGTCGGAGCGGCCGGACCAGGCCCTAGGCTCGTGCGCATGACCGCCGAGCAGCTGATCTCTTTCGCCCGTGGCGCTCCCTCGCTGGACATCGTCGATGTCGAGGGGCTCAAGGCCGCCGCCGTCCGCGCGTTCGACGCCGATCCCGCCGGGATCACGGCGTACGGCACCTCCGTCGGTTACCCGCCCCTGCGAAAGTGGATCGCGGACAAGCACGGCGTCGAGGCCGACCAGGTGCTGATCACCAACGGCTCCCTCCAGGCCGACGCCTTCCTCTTCGACCACCTGGTCCGCCGCGGCGACGCGGTGGTGGTCGAGCGCCCCACGTACGACCGGACGCTGCTCAACCTCCAGCAGATGGGCGGCGAGATCCACGGCGTGTCGATCCAGCCCGACGGTCTGGACACCGCCGAGCTGCGCAAGCTGCTGGAGTCCGGGGTGCGCCCCCGGCTGGCCCACGTCATCCCGAACTACCAGAACCCGGCGGGCGTGACCCTGTCCCTGGAGAAGCGCCGCGAGCTGCTGGACCTGGCCGCCGAGTACGGCTTCACGATCTTCGAGGACGACCCGTACGCGGACATCCGGTTCCGCGGCGAGCCGCTGCCGTCGATGCTGTCGATGGACACCCGGGGCGTGGTGGTGCACGCCTCCAGCTTCACCAAGACGGTCTGCCCGGGGGTCCGGGTCGGCTACCTGGTCGGCCCGCCGGAGTTGATCGCCGGGATCGCGAAGCGGGCGACCAACCTCTACATCTCGCCCGGCATGGTCTCCGAGGCGATCGTGCACCAGTTCTGCGTCTCCGGCGACATCGAGCGGTCGATCCAGACCGTGCGGACCGCCCTCGGCGAGCGGGCCCAGGTGCTCGCGGAATCGCTGCGCCGGCATCTGCCCGAGGCCCGGTTCGTCGAGCCGGACGGTGGCTACTTCCTCTGGGTGGAGCTGCCGGAGGACGTCGAGGTCGACCGGGTCGCCCCGGCCGCCGCCGAGCGCGGGGTGGCCGTGGTCAAGGGCAGCGACTTCATGATCGACGGCGGTCGGCACGCGCTCCGGCTGGCGTTCTCCGCAGTGACCGCGGACCGGATCGACGAGGGTGTCCGGCGGCTGGCCGAGGCGGTGGCGGCCGTCCGGGGCTGAATTTCTGTCGGGTTTCTGACAAAAAGGCGATACCGGCCGGTTCAGCACTCCCGCTGGGCCGGCCGGCGGCTCACAATGCTGCGAGCGCCGTTCGCCTGTCGTTGACGGGTCCGTTGCCCGGGGAGCCGCACCCGGCCCTCGTCCGGACCCCCGGCGCGCGCAGCACAACTCCCGCCCCCAAGGGTGCCGGGTGGGCCGTGTCGCCCCTCACCCCCCTGACGCGGCCGGCCCGCCCGGCGCCACCTTCGCGGCGTGACCCCGGTCGCAGCGCGGCCGCCGCTGCCGGCCGCTCGGGCTGCGATTCGCCCCGATCGGCGTAACCTGCAAGCCGCAGCACCGTCGGAAGGGGGCGAGATGACGGACCGGGTGGCACGCGAGCGCACCGCCGGGCAGAACGGCGGGCGGATGATCAGACCACGGGCCTGGGCGGCACCGGTACGCGCCATGTCCCGCATTCTCAACGCCGACGGCTCTCCCCGGACGCCCGAGCCGGCCGACACCGGCCGCAGCGGGATCGTCGACTGCGGCCTCTACGTGGACGGCAAGCGCCAGTCGGGCGAGTGGGGTTACGCCGACGCCCTGGCGGCGGCCCGCAAGGAGCGCAACGCCTTCGTCTGGCTCGGCCTGCACGAGCCGGAACTGGACGAGATGAGCGCGATCGCCGCCACCTACGGCCTGCACGAGCTCGCCGTGGAGGACGCGGTCAAGGCCGAGCAGCGGCCCAAGCTGGAGCGCTTCGGCGAGGTGACGTTCCTGGTGCTGCGCACCGCCCGCTACTGCGAGCACGCGGAGCTGACGGAGAACTCCGAGGTGGTGGAGACCGGCCAGGTGATGCTCTTCATCGGGCCGAACTTCCTGATCAGTGTCCGGCACGGCGACGCCTGCCGGCTCGCGCCGGTCCGGGCCGACCTGGAGGAGAAGCGGGACCTGCTGCGGCACGGCCCGTGGGCGGTCGCGTACGCGGTCACCGACCGGGTGGTGGACCTCTACCTGGAGGTCGCCGACCGGCTGGAGGACGACCTCGACGTGTTGGAGGCGGACGTCTTCGACCGGCAGGGCAGCGGGCGGATCCAGCGGATCTACCAGATGAAGCGGGAGCTGGTGGAGTTCAAACGGGCGGTGGCACCGTTGCAGCGTCCGCTGCTCACCCTCACCTCCCAGGTCAACCGGGAGGTGCCGGAGGAGATCCGGCGCTACTTCCGGGACGTGCAGGACCACCTCAGCCGCACTGTGGAGCAGGTCAGCTCGTACGACGACCTGCTGAACTCGATCCTCCAGGCCCGGCTGGCCCAGGTCACCGTCGACCAGAACAACGACATGCGCAAGATCGCCGCCTGGGCCGCCATCGCCGCGGTGTGGACCGCGATCGCCGGCATCTACGGCATGAACTTCGATGTCATGCCCGAGTTGAAATGGACGTACGGTTACCCGGTCGTGCTGGCGGTCATGCTCACCATCTCGCTCGCCCTCTACCGCTGGTTCCGCCGCAACGGCTGGCTGTAGCCGGTCCCGGGCAACTGGAAGCGCCGGCCCGCACGGCCGGCGCTTCCGTGGTCGACCCGGGTCAGCGACCACCGCTGGACTTGGCGGAGTTCTTCCCCGCGTTCACTGCCTTGCTGACGTCGGTGGCCGGGCGGCCGGAGGTGTCCCGGGCACCCTCGGCGACCGAGGGGACCTTGTCGGTCGGCTGGACCACCGGCTGGCTGCTGGACTTGGCGGTGGCGGCGCTGCCGTTGCCGGCCATCGCCGAGTTGCCGGCGCCGGTCCGGCCGGCCTGGGTCACCTTCGCCGTCGGGTCGGGCGTCTCCACCACGATGGTGTCGACGTCCTCGCGCATCGGCTCCAGCGTGCCGGTCGGGTCGTACTCGGCCCACTCCTGCTGCTCGCGGCGGCGGCGCATGGCCATCGCGCCAGCCAGGCCGGCCACCGCGCCGGCGGCGAACAGGCCCGTCATCATGCCCCGCGACCGCTTCCGCTTCCTGGCGGCCTTGAGGTTCTTCGCCTTGGCCTGCCGCGTCACCGCGGCCTTCCGGGCGGCGGCCTTCCGGCCAACCACCGCCTTCTTGCCCGCGGCCTCGGCCTGCGCGTTGCGCACGGCCAGGACCAGCGGCGCGAGCGAGGCCGCCGTCGAAGCGAGCCCGTCCGACGCCCGGTCCCGGACCATGATCGCGGTGGGCGCGGCGGCAGCCCGGGCTGCCTGGACCCGCGGGCCGACACCCTTCGCGGCATGCGCCGCGGCCTGCCTCAGGTGACCGATGCCCTGGCTCAGCTCCGCCTTCGCGAGCTGCCCCCGGGTCTTACGCCGCCCGATTCCAAACACGGTCCCACCTCCTGGGAGTTGTTCCTCCGTCATCCTCCACCTTCGGATGCCTCCGCATGGCCAGATCGGGCACATGGGAGGATCCGCATGGAACTGACCAACGAGTGAGGAGTACCCGTGGCCGAGGCTGTCTACGCCACCTTGCACACCAACGCTGGCCCGATCCGGCTGGAGCTCTTCCCCAACCACGCGCCGAAGACCGTCCGCAACTTCGTCGAGCTGGCCGAGGGCACGAAGGAATACATCGACCCGCGGACCGGCCAGCCGGGCAGCGGGCCGTACTACGACGGCACCATCTCGCACCGCGTGATCAGCGGGTTCATGGTCCAGATGGGCGACCCGACCGGCACCGGTCGCGGCGGCCCGGGCTACAAGTTCGCCGACGAGTTCCACCCGGAGCTGCGCTTCGACCGCCCCTACCTGCTGGCGATGGCGAACGCCGGGCCGGGCACCAACGGCTCGCAGTTCTTCATCACGGTCTCCCAGACGCCGCACCTGAACAACCGGCACACCATCTTCGGGCAGGTCGCCGACGAGCAGTCGGCGAAGGTCGTGGACTCGATCGCGAACACCCCGACCGGCCCGAGCGACCGGCCGCTGCAGGACGTGGTCATCGAGCGCGTCGAGATCGAGCGCAAGCCGTCCTGACCACGGCCCGGGTACCTTTGCTCGCATGACTGAGCGCTCCGGGCAGACAGGTGACGCCACCGGAGGACCGACGCCGACCACTCCGGTCTGCTACCGGCACCCCGATCGGGAGACGTACGTCCGGTGCACCCGGTGTGACCGGCCGATCTGCCCGGAGTGCATGCGGGACGCCTCCGTCGGGCACCAGTGCCCCGAGTGCGTCAGCGAGGGACGCCGTAGCGTGCGGCCGGCGCGTACCGCCTTCGGTGGCGGTGCCGCCGGCCGCCAGGGCTACGTCACGAAGGCCCTGATCGCGCTGAACGTGCTGGTCATGATCCTGTCCATCGCCTCGGACCGGGGCGGGGACGCGGCCGTCGGCGGCTCCGGCTTCGGCGGCCTGCTCGGCGGCTCCACCCCGCTGACCCGCGGGGGCGGCGTACTCGCCTACGCCGCGTACGTCCCATTCGGCCCGCTCCACGGCATCGCCGCCGGCGAGTGGTACCGCCTGGTCACCGCGATGTTCCTGCACTACGGCCTGGTGCACCTGCTGCTCAACATGTGGGCGCTCTGGGTGCTCGGCCGGAGCCTGGAGGCGGTGCTCGGGCCGCTGCGCTTCCTCGCGCTCTATCTGATCGCCGGAATCGGCGGCAACGTCGCCGCCTATCTGTTCAGCCCGCCGAACTCCAGCACCGTCGGGGCGTCCACCGCCATCTTCGGTCTGTTCGCCGCGACCTTCGTCATCATGCGACGGCTGGGCCGGGACACCTCGGCCATCCTGCCGATCCTGGTGATCAACCTGATCTTCACGTTCACCGTGCCGGGCATCTCCATCGCCGGTCACCTGGGCGGCCTGGTCACCGGCGCGGTGATGGCGCTGGTCCTGGCGTACGCGCCGCGGATGCGGCGGACCGGGTTCCAGGCGGCGGGCGGGGCGATCGTGCTGGTCGCGCTCCTGGGGTTGGTCCTCGTCCGCACCTCGATGCTCACCGGCTGAACGGGCAGCCCGGCCGGCCCTGCCGCTGGCCGGGTCAGCCGCTGGCCGGGTCAGCCGGTCCCGGCGGCGCGGGCGGCGCGCAGCGCATCGGCCACCTCTTCCGGCGGCGCGTCCAGGTCGTACCGGCCGAACAGGTGCAACGACTCGCCCGCGTCGATCTCCAGCGTCTCGGCGGTCAGCCCCCGTCGGGTACGCCGTTCCACCCGGATCGCCTCCACGGCCGGCCAGGGCAGCTGCCGGCGGCCGGCGAAGCCCTGGATCACCGTGACGCCCTCCGCGTCCACGGCCAGCCGGACCGGCGCGACCAGGTCGCGTACCCCCCAACCGGCCAGCGCGGCGGCGGCCAGGCCGGCGAGCACGAGCTGGACCCGGTCGCCGCCGGCGAAGAGCAGGCCGAGCGCGACCAGGACGAGCGCCGCGACCAGCTTGGCCACCGGCAGGACCGCCGGCACCCGCCACTGCCGGGCCGGAGTCGACTGGGGATGCACGGTCCCAGCATGCCAGCCGACCCGTCCCCGGCGCGACGGACGGGTAGCGGGGGGAGGACGGCCGGCCGGGTGAGGACGTAGGATCGGGGCAGCCCAAGTTACCGGGGAGTAAACATGAGTGACGCGGTCATCGTCGGTGCGGTACGGACCCCGGTCGGGCGGCGCAAGGGCAGCCTCGCCGGCGTGCACCCGGTCGACCTGTCGGCGCATGTGCTGCGCGCCCTCGCCGAGCGGACCGGCATCGACCCGGGCCAGGTCGACGACGTGGTCTGGGGCTGCGTGTCCCAGGTCGGCGAGCAGTCGTGGAACGTGGCGCGCAACGCCGTCCTCGCCGCCGGTTGGCCCGAGTCGGTCCCCGGCACCACTCTCGACCGGCAGTGCGGGTCGAGCCAGCAGGCGCTGCACTTCGCCGCCGCCACCGTCCTCTCCGGTCAGGCCGACCTGGTGGTCGCCGGTGGCGTCGAGTCGATGACCCGGGTGCCGATGGGCTCCAGCGTGGCCGGCGGGATGCCGTTCAGCGCGGCGATCCTGGAGCGCTACCGCGGCGTCGAGGGCGTCGCCGCGGACAGCCCGCTGCCGTTCAACCAGGGCGTCGGGGCCGAGCTGATGGCGGAGCGGTGGCGCTTCTCGCGCAGCCAGCTCGACGAGTTCGCGCTGGCCAGCCACGAGAAGGCGGCCGCCGCGCAGGACGCCGGGGCGTTCGACCCGGAGCTGGCCCCGGTGGCGCTCGCCGACGGCGGCAAGTTCACCGCCGACGAGGGCATCCGCCGGGACACCTCGCTGGCCAAGCTCGGCGAGCTGGCCACCCCGTTCAAGGCCGACGGCGTGGTCACCGCCGGCTCCGCGTCGCAGATCTCCGACGGGGCCGCGGCGCTCGCGGTCACCACCAGCGAGTGGGCCAGCCGGCACGGACTGCGCCCGCTGGCCCGCGTACACACCGCCGTGGTCGCCGCCGACGATCCGGTCACCATGCTCACCGCCCCCATCCCGGCCACCGCCAAGGCGCTGCGCCGCGCGGGGCTGGGCATCGAGGAGATCGGGGTGTACGAGGTGAACGAAGCGTTCGCCCCGGTGCCGCTGGCCTGGCTGGCGGAGACCGAGGCGGACCCGGAGCGGCTCAACCCGCGTGGCGGGGCGATCGCCCTCGGCCACCCGCTCGGCGCGTCCGGTGCCCGGATCATGATCACCATGCTCCAGCACATGCGGGACAACGGAATCCGCTACGGCCTGCAGACCATGTGCGAGGGCGGCGGCATGGCCAACGCCACCATCGTCGAGCTGCTCTGATCGGACGATCTCCTCGCCCGCCGGTCGGCCACCCGTCCGGCCGGACCTGGCGAGCGCCGCCACCCGGCGATCACGGGCGCGCCCGCACTCGGCGGGCTGGGCCGGGGCCGGCGGCCGGACAACGAGTGCGAGTTGCATAGCTGGAAGTTCCAGAAATCGGGAGTGACCCATATCACCCCTGCTCACATGCTCGTTGCATCTTGCATGGACGTGTTCTCGCGAACGTTCCTTCCGGCCGCCGCCGAGACCGGCCTGGCGACCCAGACCGTCAGCCGGCACATGCCGGTGTTCCGCCGGTGCGTGGGCTCCGGCGACGCCACCATCCTGGTGACCCGATGCAGCCGCCCGGACCATCCGATCGGCGGCGAGTACCTGATGCTCCTCACCCACCGCCGCCTGGTGGTGACCCAGCAGACCCGGGTGCTGCACCGGCTGCGCCTGCACCTCAACACCGAACTGCGCGAGCTGAGCAACGTGACCTGGAGCCCGGACCCCCGGTCGCACAGCGTCGAGCTGGCCGCCACCGCGATCGACGGGGTCCGCGAGCGGTTCCTCATCCGTACCCACCACCCGAAGCAGGTGTGGCAGGTCGACGCCCTGCTCAACCACGCCTTCCGGACCCGGCTCCGGACGTCGGCGGAGCGGCTGGTCGCCACCATCGGCGAGCCGCCGGTCGGCACCCGGCCGGTCGTGTTCCGCCCGGCGCCGGTGCGTTGACCGGCTCCTTACCGAACCCGAACAGTCCCTGACATCCCGGTCGGGCGCCGGTCGGTAATCATTGGCCGGTGACCGCCGACACCGCGCCGCGCGGGCTCGTCCTCGTGGTCGAGGACGAGCCGGCCATCGCCGATCTGGTCCGGCTCTATCTGGCCCGGGACGGGTTCGCCGTACACCTGGAACGGGACGGCACGGCCGGGCTGGCCGCCGCGCGGCGGATGCGCCCGGTGGCCTGTGTGCTCGACATCGCGCTGCCCGGCCTGGCCGGGACCGAGATCTGCCGGCGGCTGCGCGAGGCCGGCGACTGGACGCCGGTCATCTTCCTCACCGCCCGGGACGACGAGGTCGACCGGATCGTCGGCCTGGAACTGGGCGCGGACGACTACGTGACCAAGCCGTTCAGCCCGCGCGAGCTGGTCGCCCGGGTGCGGGCGGTGCTGCGCCGGGCCGCCGGGGCGGCCGCCGGGGCCGAGCAGCCCCGGGTGGTCGGCGCGGTCACCCTGGACCCGGCCCGCCGGACGGTCACCGCGGCCGGTGCCCCGGTCCAGCTCACCTCCACCGAGTTCGACCTTCTCGCGCACCTGATGGCCCGGCCCGGCCGGGTCTTCACCCGGGAGGAGTTGCTGGCCGGCGTCTGGGGGTACGCCGCGCACGCCGGCACCCGGACGGTGGACGTGCACGTCGCGCAGGTACGCGCCAAGCTCGGCCCGGCCAGCGTGATCCGCACCCACCGCGGCGTCGGGTACGCGGCCGATGCCTGAGCACACCCACCAGCCCACCGTCGCGCTGCCGGTGCTCGGGCCCCGCCCGGCCCCGCCCCGGCGGCGCCTCGCGCACACCCTGACCGCCCGCGCGGTCCTGGTCACCTGCGCGGTGGCGCTGGTGTCGGTGCTGGTCACCGCGCTGGTCGCGGTCCCGCTGGCGGTACGCGGCGCCGAGCGGCGCGACCAGGAGGCGCTCGCCGCCCAGGCCCAGCTCGCGGCCGGTGTGCTCCGGGTCAGCGCGGCGCGGCAGCGGGACGCCGCCGGGGAGCGGCTGATCCGCCAACTCCGCCAGCAGGACATCGACGTGTACCTCATCCGGGCCGGCCAGGTGGATCGCCCCGGCCTGCCCCGGCAGGTGGTGAGCCGGGTGGCGTCCGGGCGGGACGTCTCCGGCCGGCGGCTGGTCAACGGCGAACGGGCGCTGGTCGAGGGGCGGGCGCTGGTCGAGGGGCGGACGCTGGCCGGCGGCGACGGGCTAGTGCTGACCCGGGCCACCACCAGCGGACCCTGGCGGCAGGTGCTGCGCGGCCTCTGGCTGCCGCTGCTCGCCGGGCTCGCCGCCGGGGTGGTCGCCGGCCTGCTGCTCGCCCGCCGGCTGGCCCGGCCCATCCGGACCGCCGCCCGGGCCGCCGCCCGGCTGCGCGGCGGGGACCGGGCGGTCCGCGTACCGGTGGAGCCCCCGGACGAGGTGGCCGACCTGACGTACGCGCTGAACGGGCTGGCCGCCGCGCTGGCCACCAGCGAGGGGCGGCAGCGGGAGTTCCTGCTCTCCGTCTCGCACGAACTGCGCACCCCGCTCACCGCGATCCGGGGCTATGCCGAGGCGCTGGCCGACGGGGTGATCGAGGCGGATGCGGTGCCGGCCACCGGGCGGACCATGCTCGCCGAGGCCGAGCACCTGGACCGGCTGGTCGCCGACCTGCTGGCGCTGGCCCGGCTGGAGGCCGCCGACTTCCCGCTGGAGCCGGGCCCGGTCGACCTGACCCGGCTGGCCGCCGACGCGGAACGGACCTGGTCCGACCGGTGCGCGGCGGTCGGGGTGCCGTTCCGGGTGGAGACGCCCGGCGGGCCGGTGCCCACGTACACCGATCCGGGGCGGATCCGGCAGGTCGTGGACGGGTTGCTGGAGAACGCGCTGCGGGTCGTACCGCCGGGGGCGCCGATCGTGCTCGCGGTCCGGCCGGCCGGCGCGGACCCGGCCGCGGGCGGCGTCGTCGAGGTCCGCGACGGCGGACCCGGCTTCACCGACGACGACCTGGCCGTGGCGTTCGAGCGCGGCGCGCTGCACCAGCGGTACCGGGGTGTGCGCAAGGTGGGCAGCGGCCTGGGCCTGGCGCTCGCCGCCGGGCTGGTCCGCCGCCTGGGCGGCGACATCGCCGCCGGGCACGCCCCGGAGGGCGGCGCGGCCTTCGCCGTCCGGCTGCCCGGTGATCCTTACCTGACCCGAACATCGGCCTGACGATCCGCTCGTCCGCCCAGGCGACGATGACGGCACCACGGACCAGAGAGGACAACCGATGGCACGTCAGGGAATCGTCACCGGCGTCACCGCGCTGCTCGCGGCCACCGCGCTCGGCCTCACCGGCTGCGGCCCGGCCCCGCTCGCCGCGGACCCCGCGAAGGAGACCGCGGTCGAGGTGGCCGCCGCCATGGGGGCGGACGGTCAGGCGCTCGCCGCGCTGGGCTTCGACGCCGCCGAGCTGGACGTCGACCCGGTCGCCGCCCCCTCGGCCGCCGCCCCGGCCGGTGAGCAGGCCGGTCCGCAGGACAAGCGGGGTGAGCGGGCGGAGGAGTGGCGGAAGCGGCACCGGGCCCGGGTGCTGCTCCGGAAGAACACGCTGCACGGCGAGGTCGTGGTGCGGACCAAGGACGGCGGTACGAAGACGATCGCCGTCCAGCGCGGCCAGGTGACCGCCATCGACGAGCGGTCGATGACCGTGAAGTCCACCGACGGCTTCACGATGACCTGGACCTTCGGCGACAAGCTGCGGGTCGTCGAGCGGCGCACCACCGTGCGGTCCAGCGACATCAAGGTCGGCACCACCGTCGGGGTCGCGGGTGCCAAGGACGGCGACGGTGGCAGCGCCCGGCTGATCGTGGTGCCGGTCAGGCAGCAGTGAACGGCGGGGCCCCCGCTTGCCGCCGGTGGTAGCGGGGGCCCCGGTTGACCGCTCTGCTCAGTAGACGTGGGATCCGATGAAGTCGTCGTGGCCGTAGCCGACCGGGTTGGCGTACGACCGGGACTCGAAGGACCACTGCTGACGGGTGCTGGTGGAGCAGGCGGCCAGCCGGAGCCGCGGGGTCCCCAGCAGTGGGTTGTCGAAGCCGACGCAGAGGTTGCTCGCGCCGGCCGGCTTGAGCTGGTTGCCGGCGAAGACGAACTTCTGGTTGGGCCCGCCGTGGCAGTCGTAGCTGTTGACCGTGGTGCCGGCGGTCAGCGAGCCGCCGGTCACGTCCAGGCAGCGGTCGTGGGAGAGCTCGGAGTGCAGCGACTGCCGCGCCGGGTCGTACCAGAAACCCTGGTTCCGCCCGCCGTGGCAGGCGTACGACTGCTGCACGGTGCCGTTGCGCGAGTCGTATCCCTTGCCGTCCACGCAGGTGCCGGTGGCGACGTTGCGCAACTGCCGGAACGCCAGCAGCCCGTTGACCAGCACGCCCTGCCCCGTGCTGGCCGGGTCGACGCAGGTGGCCTGCTGCTGGCCTGCGGTCCAGAACTGGGTGATGCACTGGGCGAACATGCCGTGGCCCCGGTAGTTGGGGTGGAACGACTGCCGGGCCGCGTTCTCGTCCCAGATCCCGACCTCGATGTAGAGCCCGCGGACCGAGGTGTTGTCGGTGCACACCTCGTGGCCGTGGAAGAGCCGGCTGGCGTCCAGGTAGCGGGTCCCGGTGTTCGCGGCGGCCGCGCGCAGCGCCGACTCGAACAGCGGCACCGCCTTGTTCCGGGCGAACGCCATGTCGGCCAGGTAGAGCAGGCAGCCGCCGGCGTACCAGCCGGGGAAGTCGGGGTTGTCCTCGACGTCCGGGCTGGCCGGGCTCGGGTACGACATCAGCACCAGCTCGTAGTCGGAGCGCAGGTAGCCGGCGGAGGTCATGGTCTGCCGGATCGAGTTGATCGCGGCCTCGACCGCGACCCGACTGCCGTCGGTGCGGATCGTCCACTGGTCGGTGTACGTCGGCCAGCACGCCCCCTGGAAGAAGACCCGGCGGATCGCGCAGTCGGTGGCGACCGGCCCGAACTGGATGGTGCCTTCGCCGTTCGCGCCGACGACCACCCAGATCAGCTCGACGTGCGTGTTACGCGCCTTGATCGCCAGGTAGTCGCCCTGGTTCAGCTCGTTGTGCTGGGTCGGGCCGCCGGCCATCAGGTGCCACGGGGTGGCGCCCGAGCAGGCCAGGTTGTAGCGCTCGTCGGCCGGGATGCCGGTACGGAAGACGGCCTGGTCGTACGAACGGTCGCACCAGTTGCCGGGCTGATGGGTGCCGGGGACGTAGTTGCCCACCCCCTCCCCGGAGATCTCGCTGTCGCCCATGGTGACCAGGGCGGTCCGCCGCTGCTCCAGCGGCCGGAGTTCGGGGGATCCGTAGAGGGCGGTGGCCTCGGCGGCCCGGACGGTCTCGAGGGCGGCGGGGAGCGGCTGGACGGCCGGCCGATCGGCGGCGGCCGCGGGGTCGGCCGGTCCGACCAGGAGCGGCAGGGCGAGAGCGGCGGCGGACACGACGGCCAGGGCCCGCCGTCGGGTCGTCCGCGCGCGCCTGGCGGGGGTACCAAGCATCGACGCACTCCTTTCGGTTCAATCGCTCGACGTCGATTGAGTTACCGGAAGGTAACCCGAATGGAGGAGGGATGTGAATGCGTCTCAGAAACGTTGCGGCGGGTGCGGAAGTGGACCCTTCCGACATATCGGGTCGGCCGTGCGGGCGGCAGCGGACCGTCCGGATGTTCAACCTCGTCGAATTCGCTGCCATGCTTTGCTGACCGCGGGGACCAGCCAGGTTACGCTAGGCCCGATCTGCCGTCGCCACCGTGGAGCACCCGTGAAGCTGTCGATCCTCATGCCGGTCTACAACGAGGAAGAACGCATCGCGGATGCCCTCAAGCAGGCGTTGGCAGTGGACTACCCGTGCGAGATCGAACTCGTCGTCGTCGACGACGGCAGCCGCGACGGCACCGCCGAGGTGCTCGGCCGGGTGGACGACGCCCGGCTGCGGGTCATCACCCACCAGCGCAACGCCGGCAAGGGCGCGGCGATCAAGACCGCCGTCGACAACGCCGAGGGCGACTACCTGGTCATCCTCGACGCCGACCTCGAGTACGACCCGCAGGACATCCCGCGGCTGCTCGAGCCGGTGCTTGACGGCCGGGCGACGGTCGTCTACGGCAATCGGACCTTCGGCAGCCACAGCGCCTACAGCTTCTGGTACGTGATGGGCAACAAGGGCGTCACGATGGCGGCCAACGTGCTCTTCAACTCCTACATCGGCGACTTGGAGACCTGCTTCAAGCTGATGCCGCTGGAGCTCTACCGCTCGCTGCGGATCCGCTCCCGCGGCTTCGGCATGGAGGCCGAGGTCACCGGCAAGCTGCTCCGCCAGCGCATCCGCCCGTACGAGGTGCCGATCAGCTACCGCGCGCGGGGCCGCGAGGAGGGCAAGAAGATCACCTGGAAGGACGGCGTCGAGGCGATCTGGATCCTGGCCCGTGAGCGTGCCCGGCGCCGCCCGGTCGACTCCTGATCTCTCATCGCCAGGTCGCGGATGCGGCGGTGTCCCGGGCTGATTGATCCCGCGACACCGCGATCCCCGGTCAGGCGGCGAGGAACTCCTCGACCGACCGGCGCAGGCCGGCCGCGTCCAGGCCGTGCCAGCGGTCGTGATCCTCGGGCGTGCCGTAGCGGCGCAGCTCCGACCGGCCCACCCCGAGAGCGAGCAACCGGTGCGGCCGGTCGGCCAGCGCCGCGCCGACCACCCGCGCCGAGGTGCCGGCCAGGTACGGCTCGACCAGGATCACCTCGGTGCCGGCAAGGGCCCGCAGCCCCGCCGTGTCGAACGGCCGCGGCCGATGGGTGTACGCCACGGTGACCGGCCGGTCGGCGACTGCCGCGAGGGCCTGGTCGAGCAGCGGCCCGACCGCCACCAGCAGCGGCGCACCCGGTCCCGCGTCGCGGACCACCCGCAGGTCACCCGCCTCCGGGTACGCCCGCGCGTTGCTCTGGGTGGACAACCGCACGTACGCCGAATCCGACCCGCACACCACGCCGCGCAGCAGCCCCGGCACCTCGTCCCGGTGGCCGGGCACGTGGACCGTCCAGTCGTGCAGGGTGTCGATCAGCGCGACGTCCGCCGGGCTCAGGTGGGTGCGGCCCGCCGTCGCCCGGTCGTACGACGCGCCGACGCTGACCAGCACCGCCCCGACCCCCTGGTGGTCGAGGTCCAGCTTGATCTGCTCGTACGCCCGCTCGATGAGGAACGGCGCGTAGCTGTGCACGATCGGGCGCTGACCGGTCAGCGCGAGGCCACCCGCCACGCCCACCATGAGCTGCTCCCGGATGCCGACGTTGATGACCCGGTCCGGGTGGCGTTCGGCGGCCGGGGCGAACGCCGCGGCGGAGATGTCGGCCAGCACGATGGTGGTCCGGGGGTCGTCCAGGAAGGCGGTGGCCGTGGCCACGAAGGTGTCGCGCATGATCACTCCCCGTCGGTGACGACCGCGACGACGACGTGCGGCCGGTGGTTGTCGTGCCCGGTGAGGGCGGTGTGCAGGGCCTCGTGGTCCCGGCCGGCCACCGTCGCGGCGCTCCACCCGTTGACGGTGAACCGGCTCGCCGCGCCGCCCGGCCAGCCGTGACTTGCCGATCGGTTGTCCAGCACGATCGCGGTCAGGTTGGCCAGCCCCGTCGCCCCGGCGTACGCGATCGCCTCGTGGTTGGAGCCCTCGTCCAGTTCGGCGTCGCCGAGCAGCACGTACACCCGGGGGTCGAACCGGCCCTGGGCCCGCAGCCCGAGCGCGGTGCCCACACCCAGGCCGAGCCCGTGCCCGAGCGACCCGGACCCGATCTCCACGCCGGGCACCAGGAGCCGGTCCGGATGGTCGCCGAGGCGGCTGTCCGGCCCGCCCTGGTCGTCCAGCCACTCGAGCGGGATGAAGCCCTTCGCGGCGAGCAGCGCGTAGTAGCCGGCGACGGCGTGCCCCTTGGACAGCAGGAAGCGGTCCCGGTCGGGGTCGTCGACGGTCTCCGGGGTGATCCGGAGCACCCGGTCGTAGAGCACCTGAAGCACGTCCAGCGTCGAGTACACGTTCGCGCCGAACTCGCGCCCGGCGCGGACCCGGTCGAGCAGCGCCCGCAGCACGGCGGGGTCGGTGGCGGTCGTCGTCGTCATGCCGCTAGCCTCGGAGTTGAAGCGCACTTCAACTCAAGGCCCTGTGATGCACGAAGCACTCACCATCGGACAGCTCGCCGCCCGCAGCGGGGTGGCCCCTTCCGCGCTGCGCTACTACGAGCGGCTCGGGCTGATCCGGTCCCAGCGCACCGGCGGCAACCAGCGCCGGTACGCCCGCACCGAGCTGCGTCGGGTGGCGTTCATCCGGATCTCGCAGCAGGTGGGTGTCTCGCTGGAAGAGATCCGGGAGGCGCTCGACTCCCTGCCGTCGTCGCGTACGCCCACCCCGGACGACTGGGCCGCCCTCTCCCGCAGCTGGCGGGACCGGCTGGACGAGAAGATCCGGCTGCTCGGCAAGCTCCGCGACGACCTGGACGGCTGCATCGGCTGTGGCTGCCTGTCGCTGCAGCGCTGCACCCTCTACAACCCCGCTGACTCGCTGGCCGCCGAGGGCCCGGGCGCGCGGCTCATGCTGCCCCGCCCCGACTCGGACCCGGCGCCGGCCTGACCGGTCACCGGACCAGCAGCACCTTGCCCAGGTGGTCGCTCGTCTCCAGCAGGCGGTGCGCGTCGGCGGCGTCGGCCAGCTTCGCCCGGGCGTGCACCACCGGCCGGACCGCCCCGGACTCGACCAGCGGCCACACCTGTTCGCGTACCCCCCGGACGATCCCCGCCTTCTCGTCCAGCGGGCGGGAGCGCAGCGCCGTCGCGTGGACCGAACCGCGTTTCGCCAGCAGCATTCCCAGGTCCAGCTCGCCCTTGCGGCCGCCCTGCATGCCGATCACCACCAGCCGACCACCGGTGGCCAGCGCCGCCACGTTCCGCGGCAGGTACGCGGCACCCATGATGTCCAGGATCACGTCCGCGCCCCGCCCGTCGGTGACCCGGCGGACCTCCTCGACGAAGTCCTGCTCCCGGTAGTCGATCGCGTGCGCGGCGCCCAGCTCGCGCAGCCGGTCGTGCTTGCCCGACCGGGCGGTCACCACCACCGTGGCGCCGAGCGCCACGCCGAGCTGGATGGCGAAGGTGCCGATCCCGCTGCCCCCGCCGTGCACCAGGAGCGTCTCGCCCTCGGCCAGCCGGGCGAGCTGGACAACGTTCGACCAGACCGTGCAGGCCACCTCGGGCAGCGCGGCCGCGTCGACCAGGTCGACGCCGCGCGGGACCGGCAGCAGCTGCCCGGCCGGCACGGCCACCCGTTCGGCGTACCCGCCGCCGGCCAGCAGCGCACAGACCTCGTCGCCGACCGCCCAGCCGGTCACGCCCGGGCCGAGCGCGGCGACCATCCCGGAGCACTCCAGCCCCGGGTACGCCGGCGCGCCCGGCGGCGGCGGGTACTGCCCCTGCCGTTGCAGCAGGTCGGCGCGGTTCACCGCGCTCGCCGACACCTCGACGACCACCTCGCCGGGGCCGGGCTCCGGATCGGGCACCTCCGACCAGACGAGGGCCTCGGGTCCGCCGGGTTTCGGGATCGTGATCGCGTGCATGGCCCAGTCTTACCCGATCCGACCGTCCGTCCACGCCCGAGTCAGGATCTCGTCCACCGTCTCCGCCGGGGTCTGCTCCGAGGTGTCCAGCCAGAGCCCGATCCGGGGCGTCTCGGCGCGGAACCCGGCGTCGAAGTCGGCGACCGGCCAGTCCCCATACCCCTGCTTGGGCCGGTCCCGCTCGCGGGCGGCGACCACCTCGGCGTGCGGCGCGAGCACCACCACCGCGAGCGGCCGGTGCCGGATCCGTTCGACCATGGCCGACAGTTCGGCGCCGACCACGATGTCCTGGAGCACGACGGTGAAGCCCTCGGCGGCGTACCGGTCCGCCGCCGTGGCGGCCAGGTCGTAGCGGAGCCGGAGCTGCCGCCACGCCTCGTCCGAGAGCTGCGCGGTCATCTCCGCGCGCCCGTTCACCACCATCCGCCGGAACACGTCACCGCGCAGGTGCACCGAGCGGGGCAGCCGCCGGGCCAGCAGTTCGGCCACAGTCGACTTGCCCGCCGCCATGATTCCGGTGATCAGCACCACCGCCGGGGTTTCCCACACGGGGCCATCCTGCCAGCGAGGGTGGGACGGCGGCTCGCCCGCGGTGCGGTCCGTGGCAGACTAGGCACGGTCGCGCGCCCCGTGGGGGACGTGTCCGGGAGGGTTCGCCTAGTGGCCGATGGCGCTGGTCTTGAAAACCGGTAAGGGCAGCGATGTCCTTCGTGGGTTCGAATCCCACACCCTCCGCAACCCGGGTCCCCCGTCGCGTCCTCGCGCACGGCGGGCGCTCGCGGGGTATGAAGGGGCGCAGGAACTCGCGCACCCGGAAGGATCCTCTCGATGACCCTGGAACGACCGATCGCCCCGGACCCGTACGAGCTGCTGCCGACGGTACCGTCGTTCACGCTGACCAGTGACGACGTGCGTAACGGCGAGCCGATGAACGTGCGGTACGCGCACGGCAGCGTCGGCGGCGAGAACGTCTCCCCGCACCTGGCCTGGTCGGGCTTCCCGGACGAGACCAGGAGCTTCGTGGTGACCTGCTTCGACCCGGACGCCCCGACCGGCAGCGGCTTCTGGCACTGGGTGCTGGTGAACCTGCCCGCCTCGGTCACCGAGCTGCCCACCGGCGTCAAGGAGAGCGAATTCGGCGCCGCCTTCAGCGTCCGCAGCGACTACGGCGACACCGGCTACGGCGGCGCCGCCCCGCCGGCCGGCGACCGCCCGCACCGCTACGTCTTCGCGGTGCACGCGGTGGACGTGGATCAGCTCGACGTCGGCCCCACCGCCAGCCCGGCCTACGTCGGCTTCAACCTGGCGTTCCACACCCTGGCCCGGGCGGTCATCCGTCCGACGTACCAGATCGCGGAGTGACTGTCCACGAGCCGTGACAGGGCACGGGCCCCGCCGACGCGGGGCCCGTGCCCGTAGCAGCGTCAGCCCGGTACCCGGGCGACCGCGAAGACGGACTGGCCGAAGGGCGGGCGCAGCCGCTGCTCCGCCGCCTTGGTGGCGGGGAGGACCAGGCTGTCGTAGATCTTCACCATCGGGCCCTCCTTCGGCATCAGCCGGAAGACCTTGGTGGCCATGAAGTAGCCGATGAGGCCGAGCGCGTTGGCGTAGTGGATCTTTTCCACGGTGAGCCCGGCCTCGGTCATCGCCGCCGCGAGCGTCTGCTTCGTGTAGCGCCGGACGTGACCGGTGGCGATGTCCGCCGGGCTCATCGCGAACTGGAAGGCCGGCACGATGATGATCACCGCGCCGCCGGGCCGGACCAGGTCGCGCATGCTGCGCAGCGCGCCCACGTGGTCCTCGATGTGCTCCAGCACGTTGTACGACACGGCCGCGCTGTAGTCGCCCCGCTCGGAGTGCGGCAGCAGCATCTGCCGTACCTCGATGGTGGGGTGCTCGGCCAGCCGCTCCTTGAGCCGGACCAGCCGGTCCGGGTCCGCCTCGGTGGCGGTGAGTCGGGGCAGGTGCGCGGACCACTCCAGGGCGTAGTCGCCCAGCCCGCTGCCGATCTCGATGGGGTTGTCACCCAGGTGGGGCACCGCCAGCTCGACGAACCATCTCCGGTGGTTGACCGCGGTCGCCAGGCCTTCGAGCACCTCCGACTGGACGCGTTGATCCCCAGTGATATCTGCCATGCGTCGATTCCTCACGATATGACTGACCCGCGCCTGGACCGACAGAGTCAACCATCCCGATGGATGGTGCGGGAATCGGGGTACCGGGAGTGGCCGAATTGTGGTCGGGGGTGGGCACGTGATCGGCGGTCGGCGAACTCGGCACATAGTACGCCAGTACCCAGAAACATGCACGGCCACCGCGATTCCCTGACTACGCTCTGAATTGTCATGACTACTCCTGAATCGGACGCCGCCTCCGGTGGCGCTGGCGAGGACGGGCCCGACGAGGGCGGACGGCCGGCGCGGGGCAGGTGGGTCGACGCCGCCGCCGTGCTCAGTTTCGTGCTGCTCGCGTTCTGGGTGACCGCCCGGTTCTGGCTGAACCCGGCGCACGGGGTGCGGGACAACCGCACCGATCAGGCGCAGTTCGAGTGGATGATGGCGCACGGTGCCCGGGTGGTGACGGATTTTGTCTACCCGTTCACCTCGGACCGGATGAATGTGCCGGACGGTGTCAATTTGATGGCAAATACGTCGGTATTATCGGTTTCATTGCCAATGACGCCGATCACCTCGCTGTTCGGACCGCGTACGTCATTTCTGGTCTTTCTCACCGTCGGCCTGCTCGCCACCGGTGTGGCCTGGTATTTCGTCCTGTCCCGAGTGCTGATCGGGGCCCGGGGGCCGGCCTGGCTCGGGGCCGGCTTCTGCGCCTTCGCGCCGGCGATGGTCTCGCACGCCAACGCCCACCCCAACATCGTCAGCCAGTTCGTGGTGCCGCTGATCATCTGGCGGACGCTGCGGCTGACCGACCCGGGCCGCTGGCTGCGCAACGGCGTGCTGCTCGGCCTGGTAATCGTCTGGCAGGCCTTCCTCAACCTGGAGATCCTGCTGATGACGGCGATCGGGCTCGGGGTGGTGGTGGTCGCGCTCGCCCTCGGCCGGCCACACCTGCGCCGGTCGGCCCGGACCTTCTGGGCCGGGCTCGGAGTCGCCGCCGCCGTCGCCGTGGTGCTGCTGGCGTACCCGCTGTACGTGCAGTTCTTCGGACCCGGGGCCTACGAGGGGCTGTCCCGGCTGATCCGCGGCTACCGCACCGACCTCGCCTCGTTCGTCGCCTGGTCCCGGGAGTCAATCGCCGGGGACGCCCGGACCAGCGCCCGGCTGGTGAAGAACGCCACCGAGGAGAACGCGTTCTTCGGCTGGCCGCTCGCCGTCCTGGTGGTCGCGCTGGTGTGGTGGCTGCGGCGCAACGTCGTGGTGCTCGGCCTGGCCGCCGTCGGAGTGATCTTCGCGGCCTTCTCCCTCGGCCGGGAGGTCCGCTTCGACGGGCGGGACACCGGCATCCCCGGGCCGTGGGCCGTGCTGGAGAAGCTGCCGGTGCTGCACTCGGTGGTGCCCACCCGCTGGTCGCTGGCGCTCACCCCGATCGTCGGGATCCTGCTCGCGCTCGGCGCGGACCACGTCCGGCGGGTGGCTCGGCGACACCCGGCCGCCCGCCCGCAGATCCGGTTCGCCACGGCCACCGTGCTGACCATGGCGCTGCTGCCGATCCTGCCCACCCCGCTCCCCTCGGTACGCCTCAACCCGACACCCGACTTCGTCACCACCGGCGCCTGGCGGCCCTACGTGGCCGGCGGGCACAGCGTCGTCACGCTGCCGCTGCCCGACACCGACTACGCCGACCCGCTGCGCTGGTCCGCCGAGACCCGGCTGGGCATGCCGCTGGCCCGTGGGTACTTCCTCTACCCGGACACCCGCCCCGACGGCCACCGGGTGGCCCTGTTCAGCGCTCCGCCCCGCCCCACCAGCAGCTTCTTCACCACGATCCGGCGTACGGACGGAGTGCCGCCGATCAGCCCGGCGGACCGGATGGCCGCGCTGGAGGACCTGCGCTACTGGCGGGCGGGGGCGGTGATCCTCGACCCCCGGCTGCGGCAGGCCGACGCGTTGCGCGAGGGGATGATCGCGCTGACCGGGATCCAGCCGGTGTCCACCGGCGGGGTGTGGCTCTGGGACGTCCGCCCGCTGGTCGACTGACACCGCCTCGGCGGCGGCCGGTGTGCGGGTCAGGAGGGGCGAACGCAGCAGCCCTGGCAGATCTTCGGCCGGGGCAGGGTGAAGGCCAGGCAGCAGGTACGCCGCTGCACGGTCGGCTCCCCACCCGGGCCGGGCACCAGCTCGACCAGGTCGCCCAGGCCGAGCGCGTCCAGCAGCGTCCCGATGCTCTCGGTCGAGGAGCCGGGCAGCGCGTCCGAGGCGCGCAGCACGCCGTGCGCGATGCCGGAGGCGACCGAGCCGAGCAGCGTACGGGTGCCGATCCGGACCTCGGCCTGGATGGCCGCGATCAGCGGGGCGAAATGGGCGTCGAGCAGCGAGGCGCGCAGCGCGTCGAGCAGCGCGGCCTCGTCGGCGACCACCCGTACGTGCGGGGCGCCGGCCAGCGCCAGCGGATCGCTCGGCAGCACGGCGATCGTGGTCGAGCTGCGCAGGCCCAGGGTGAGCAGCTGGTGGTGGTCCTCGAAGTGGATCAGCACGTCGGCCGGGTCCAGCAGCGGCACCCGCCGCGCCGAGGCCCAGCCGAGCACCACCGGCAGCGCGGTCCAGTAGGTGTACGACTTCCAGGCCACCGCGGCGCAGGCGTGCGGGGTGCCGCCCCAGCGCCGGGCCGCGGCGTGCAGGAATTCCGGCAGCAGGGTGCCGTCGACCAGCCGGCTGGCCGGGGCCCAGCGAGCCACGTCCTCGGTGACCAGCAGGCCGGGCGCGAGCCCGGGCAGGTCGTCGGTGCCGAACATGGCGCGCAGGGCCGCGGTGACCGGGGCGAGCGGCGTGGCGGCGTCGCGCCTCGGCATCACCGCTGTCACCTGATCCGCCCCTGTCTGCTCGCGCACCGGCCGGCGCGTCTCGTCGGCCCGAACTAAGGCTAGCCTAACCACAGCTACCGCTCGGGGGAAAGTCGCATCGAGGGGTGGCGGGAGAGGTCCCGGTCACTCCGCCGGCCTGCTTCGGCCACTCCGGCTCGGCGTTTCTGACGCCACGCCGCGACCTGGAGCAGTCGCGTTGTACCCGCCAGGGTCGGGGGAAAACGCCACGGGGCCGGCCGGCGGACCGCGCAAGCATCGACGGGAGCCGCTGGATTGTCAAGGTGAGTGTCGAATACGAGGCAGTTTCCGTACACGTTTGGCCACCCAACGTGAAAATGGTCTTCCCGCGTCCGAGGAAGCCGATGACGACCTCACCCATCGAGCGTGCCGCCGACTCGTTCGCGGCCGAGCTCGCCCGGCACCGCACCGGCCGAGGGCTGTCCAAGAAGCAGTTGGCCACCCTGATGGGCTTCGACCCGTCGTACGTCAGCCACGTCGAGGGGCGCCGGCACCGGCCCACCGAGGACTTCGCCCGCCGGGCCGAGGCCGTCCTGGAGGCCAGCGGCGCGATCTGGCAGCGCTTCCGGGAGTACGACGAGCTGCGGCACGGCCGCTCCGGCGGGACGCACCGGGACCAGCCCGCCCCCGGACAGTGGCTGCCCCCCGGCACGGGCCTGGTGGTCGAGCGGGAGTCAGCCACCCTCACCCACACCGGCGAGAGCTACCACTGCGCGATCCGACGTGAGCTCTACAACGCGGGCACCGAACCGGTCACCCGCTACCTGGTCCGGGTCGCCGTCGACCGCTACCCCAACGACCCGGGCCGCTCCAACCGGCACCACCGGGAGCACCCGCTCACCTTCGCCGAGCTGCAGCTGCAGGCCTACCGGGACGACGGCGGCGCGCGGGAGCCGATGCACTGGCGGGCGAAGCACGACCGCGACGCGTTCAAGGAGATCTGGCTGCTCTTCGAGAACGACGAGGGCCGCTTCCCGCTCTACCCCGGCGACCGGGTCACCATCGAGTACGCGTACCAGGTCGGTCGGGACAAGTGGGGCCCGTGGTTTCAACGCGCCGTCCGCCTGCCCACCCGGCACCTCGCCGTCCGGCTCGACCTCCCCGCCGAGCTCGACCCGAAGGTGTGGGGAATGGAGACCTCCCTCTCCGCCGAGGAGGGGCCGCTGCGTACCCCCATCCAGCGGCGTGACGACGGCGGCCGGGCACGCTACGACTGGGCCACCGAAGACCCGCCGCTGAACGCCCGCTACCGGATGCAGTGGCGGTTCCGCAGCGAGCCCTCGGACACCGAGCCCGACGCTCCCCACGGCCGGGTACGCGCCAGCGACCGGATGCGCGCCCTCGGCATCGTGCAGCGTGGCGAAGACCTGCTCCGGCAGCCCGTCCGCCAGTTCGACCTGCCCCGCGACGAACGCGCCGCCCGGGACGTCGTCGACCGGCTCTCCGCCGTCCTGGTCCGCCTCGACGAGCTGCACCCGTTCAGCAAGGGTGTCGGCATCGCCGCCCCGCAGCTCGGGCTCGGCTGGGCCGCCGCGCTGGTCCGCCCCGCCGACCGGGCGGCCGAGCCGGTCGTCCTGCTCAACCCGCGGGTGGTCGACACCGCGTCCGAGACCGACGAGCAGTACGAGGGCTGCCTCTCCTTCTTCGATCACCGGGGGCTGGTGCCCCGGCCGCTGCGGATCGACGTGGAACACGCCCAGTGGGACGGCAGCCGGATCATCACGTCCTTCGAGTACGCCATGGCGCGGCTGGTCGCCCACGAGATCGACCACCTGGACGGGCGCCTCTACGTCGACCGGATGGCCCCCGGTGTGCCGCTGGTGCCGGTCGAGGAATACCGGGAGACCGGCAACCCCTGGCGCTACTGACGCCCCGAACGCCGGGAGAATCCGGTACGCGGGCCGGTTGCCGGCCCGGCCCGCGTACCGGCGATCGGGGACCGGGTCGCGTGCCCCAGGGGGCAGGGGCACGCGACCCGGCTTGGGGGGAGAAACGCCTACAGGTTGCCGAACGTGTCGTACCGGATGTGCTCCGGCGGAACGTCGTCCGCGGCGAGCGCGCGCAGGGTGGCCCGGACCATCGCCGCCGAGCCGGAGACGTAGCAGTCGTGGGTCGTCCACGGGCCGTACCGGGTGACCACCTCGGAGATGTCGCCCACTTCGCCGTCGAAGTCCGGATCCGCGCTGCACGCCGGGGTCACCGACAGCCACGGATGCGCGGCCACCAGTTCCTCCAGGCCCGGCAGGCCGTACAGCTCCTCCGGCCGGCGCGTCCCGTAGAAGATGTGCACCCAGCGGGTCCGGTTGAACCCGGTCAGCTCCTCCACCAGCGCCTTGATCGGGGCCAGCCCCACCCCGCCGGCCACGCAGAGGATGTCCCGGGTGGACGACCGGTCCAGGGTCATCGAACCCATCGGGGCGGCCACCCGCAGCAGGTCACCCGGCTTGGTCCGGCGGACCAGCGCCCCCGACAACCACCCCGCCGCGCCGGCCGGCGTCCGCACGTGGAACTCGAGCACGTTGTCGTCGTTCGGGGCGTTCGCCACCGAGTACGTCCGCCACACGCGGGGGTGGTAGCGGGGCGCCTCGACGCTGACGTACTGGCCGGCCTGCCAGCGCAGCGGCTGCTGGAGAGCGCGGACGGTCAGCACCGCGGTGTCCGGGCCGTACCGCTCGTGGGTGAGCACCTCGGCGTGCCAGAACGGCGGGTTCTCGTCCGCCGCCGCCCCGGCCAGCATCTTCTCCGAGATGCTCGCGTACGCCTCCCGCCACGCCTGGTCGTACTCCAGGTTCCAGCCGTCCCCGGCGGTGCTGCGCAGCGCGTCCAGCAGGGCGACCCCCATGGTCTCGTAGTGCGCGGCCTCGACGTGGTACTTCCGGTGGTCCCGGCCCAGCGCCCGCAGGCATTCGTCGAAGCTCTCCGGGTCGCCCACCGTCTGGGTGGCGGTGACGATCGCCTCCAGGATCCGGTCGCCCTGCCCGTTCATCTGCACCGGGAAGAGCTTGCGCAGCTCCGGGTCGAGGAGGAACAGCCGGGCGTAGAAGTGACCGCTCAGCCGTTCCCGGTTCTCCTCGACCAGGGTCCAGCTCTCCTTCAGCAGCCGCGCGAAGTTCTCCACGGGGGGCGCTCCTTCTTCTGACGGCGGATCGGGCCCCCATAGAATCTCCACGCAGCGTGTACGCCGGTCGCACAGAATGTGCGACCGGCTCACCCGGGTCGCGCGAGGCCGCGCCGTCCTGGTCATGCCCGGACAGGTGCCGGCCCGCCCGCGCGTGCGGCACAGTGGTCGGGTGACGGTTGACGAGCTGACCCGGCCAGTGTCCCGCCGGACCCTGAGCACCGAGGCGCTGCTGGTGCTCGGCCTCTCCCTCGGGCAGTCGGCGGTGTACGCGCTGGTCTCGCTGATCGCCAAGCTGACCGCCACGGGCGGGCTCGCGAAGCAGACCGCGGCGCTGAACACCTCCGCGTCGGCCCGGCCGTACCTCGACCTGACGTACCAGCTCCTCGGCATCTTCTTCGCGCTGCTGCCGGTGCTGCTCGCCGTACATCTGCTGGCCCGTGACCCCGGCGACCCGGCCCGGACGCTCGGGGTGGACCTGACCCGGCCCGGCGCCGACCTGGCCCGGGGGGCGGCGCTGGCGGCGCTCATCGGCCTGCCCGGGCTGGCGCTGGTCTGGGCGGCCGCGCAGCTCGGCATCAACGCCACCCTGGTCCCGGCCGCCCTGCCGCACCTCTGGTGGGCGGTGCCGGTGTTGATCCTTGCCGCCGTGCAGAACGCCGTGCTGGAAGAGGTGATCGTGGTCGGCTACCTGGTCACCCGGCTGCGGCAGCTCGGCTGGCGGCTCGGGGCGGTCATCGCGGCGAGCGCCCTGCTGCGCGGCTCCTACCACCTCTACCAGGGCTTCGGCGCGTTCCTCGGCAACGCCGTGATGGGCGTGGTGTTCAGCCTCTTCTTCCTGCGCACCCGGCGGGTGGCCCCGCTGATCGTCGCGCACACCCTGCTCGACGTGGTCGCCTTCGTCGGGTATGCGCTGCTGCCGAAGTCCTGGTTCGGCTGGCTCTGACCGCCCTGGCGCCGTCGGCGGCCCCCGCCGCGTCCACTGGTTGCGGCAGCTCGGGTTGTCCCCGCCTGCTGATCGCCGATACGGCCGTGGGTGGGCATCCCGGCGAACCTGGCCTCCCCCCGGCGGCGACGCGGTCAGCGGCGGCGAGTTGGCCGGTAGAGGCTGACGGCACGGGCGGCCAACCGCTCGGCGGCGGCCGAGTCGCCCGCCGCGGCAGCGAGCGGCGCCGCCCCCGGCAACAGCCGCGACGCCACCCGCAGTCCCAGCCACCCGCCCGCCTGCGCGGCCAACGGCGTGGCCAGCCGCCACGCCGCCTCGGCGGCCCGCGGCCACGGGCCGTCCGCCGGCGCGCCCGCCGACGTCACCGCGGCCAGCGCCGCGCGGGCGGTGCCGGCGTCCGGGTGTACCTGGGTCAGCACCAGCAGCTCGATCACCCGGTCCGGGTGCCCGGGGTCGCGGCCGTAGACCGCCGCCAGGTGCAGCACCAGGTTGGCCTGGGACCACAGCACCGCCGCCAGCTCGGCCACCGGCGCGAGGAGCCCGGCGCCCGCCGCGAGCGCCCCACCCGCCCCGGCCAGCCGGACGAACCGCCGGGTCGCCAACCGGGCCAGCCCGTCGGCGTCCGCGTCCGGGTACCTGTCCCGGGTCCGCTCGACCCAGGCGCCGGCGCGGGGCCCGAGGGCCTCCACCGCGGCGCGGGCCAGCAGCTCCGGCGCGAAGCCGGGGTGGTCGAGCAGGCGCGCGCCCATCGCCCGCCAGCTCACTTCAGGGGTACGCCCCGACTCCGGCTCGTCCCCGGCGAGCGGATCCGGGGTCGCCGCGGTGATCTTCTCCGGCGGCGGAGCAGCGGCAGGCGTCGGGTCTTCGCCGGCCGTCCTCCTCGCCGGCCCGGTCTCCTTCGCCGCCGGGGGCGCCTTCTTGGCAGTCTTCGCGGCCTTCTTCTGCGGTCCGGTCCGAGCCGGCGGTTGGTCTTCCGCCCGCGCGGTCCCGGCCGGAGCCGTGCCCGCTGTCCGCGCTTCGGTGACGCCAGCCACATCGGTCGGCCTGCCCGGTTCGACGGTCCGGGAGGCAGCCGGCGGGCTGGCCGCTGCCGTCCCGTCCGTTTCGGTGGCCCCGTCGTCGGTGCCGCTCGGCGCGCTGCCCGGTCCCGACACGTCCGCCTGAGCGACCGTGACGCCGGCCGCGCCGGCTGGTCCGATCGGCTCCGCCCCGCCGGCCTGCGCCGGTGCTGCCGCCGGATCCGCTTCCGTCTCGGCGGCCCGCTTCCGGGCGGCCGGGGTGGCCTTCTTCGCCGTGGCCGCCTTCCTGGTCGTGGTGTCCTTCTTTGCCGGCGGGGTCGCTTTCCCGGTCGTGGTGGCCTTCTTTGCCGGCGAGGTTGCCTTCCGGGCCGGGGTACGGCGGGTCGGCATCGGGGCCGCCTCACCTGCCGGAGCGGCATCGGCCGGGTTCGTCGCCCGGCCGTCGGCCGGTTCGGCCGACCCGCCGTCCGCCGGGTCCGTCCTTCGGCCGTCCGTCGGGTCTGGCGTCCCGCCGTCGGCCGGGGGCGCCCCACGCCCGGCCGCGCTGTCCCGCGTACTCGAGGTCGGGCCATCTTCTGCGGACGGGCGGGGGCGGGGCGCGGCGGCCGATGCCTCCGGCCTGCCGTCGGGACCGCCGGCGCGCGACGCGGTGGCGGCCGGGTCGGGCGGCTGGAAGATCACGATCGGAGCGACCTTCGCCCGCCGTGCGCGGGGCGGTGGCCCGGAGCTGGCTCCGGCACCGCCCGTGGACGGTTCGGAGGTCGGGGGCGGGGTGAAGGTCGGTTTCGCGGAGCGGCTTCGCCGGGCGTCGACGGCTGGCTCGCGACGGGGCGGATCGCTCGGCGGCTGCTCCTGCATATCGATGGAGCCTAGTCCGGAGCGTGACGTCGCACACGGGGGAAACGCAGCGGACGGGCCCTTCCCGGTAGTCGCTTTGCCCCGGGCGGGTGTGGGCCTGTATCCTCGGGCGCGGTGGTCTCCGGGCCACCGGGGAGACTTCGCCTAGTCTGGTCTATGGCGCCGCACTGCTAATGCGGTTGGGGTTTTAAAGCCCCTCCCGGGTTCGAATCCCGGAGTCTCCGCGCGAAAGCCGGGTGTGTAGACTGGCCGAGCAACAAGCGCCCGTAGCTCAACGGATAGAGCATCTGACTACGGATCAGAAGGTTAGGGGTTCGAGTCCCTTCGGGCGCGCAGCGGTTGAGCAGGGAAAACGCCCTTCTGGCGATCGAAAATGATCGACCAGAGGGGCTTTTTCGTGCATCCATGGATGCACGCCCCGCCGCTGAGGATGCTTGACTGCAACGGAGAGTCGCCGCGGCAATGGTTGGCGATGGTCGACCTACCTTGGCGGCTAGTTCGGGCGCCACCGCCGACTCGACCCCTGCCCTAGCATCGTCGGGATGGCAACGCGGCTCGTTCAAATCAACATGAAGGCTCGGAACGACTCCGCGCTGGGCGGTTTCTGGGCGGAGGCGCTCGGCTGGAGAGTCTCCAGCGAGGGACCCGGCGTGACCAACCTCGAACCCGAGGGCTTCGTCTACCCCGACCCCGTCGCCGTCTGCATCGACCTCATCGCCTCCCCGGAATCCAAGACGGTGAAGAACCGCGTGCACGTCGACCTCGCCACCACCTCGGCGGCCCATCAGGCGGAGGTGGTCACGCGCCTGAAGGCTCTCGGCGCAACACCCGCCGACGTAGGCCAGGGCGACGTGCCATGGACGGTCATGGCCGACCCAGAGGGCAACGAGTTCTGCGTGCTGGACCCCCGACCGCTCTACCGAGACACCGGACCGATCGCCGCGGTAGTGGTCGACTGCGCGGATCCGCGAGCCATGGCCCGCTTCTGGGGCAAGGCCATGGACTGGACCCTGCACGAGGTGACCGACCACAACGCGGTACTGCGCTCCGCCAAGGGCGTCGGCCCATATCTGCAGTTCATCCGCACACCCGACGTGAAGACCGTGTGGAACCGTGTCCATCTCGACGTCCGCCCATATCCAGGTGACGACCTGGAGGCCGAGGCGGCCAGACTGCGGACTATCGGCGCCACCGCCATCGACCTGGATGTCCCGTGGACGGTCCTCGCCGACCCGGAGGGCAACGAGTTCTGCCTCCTTGCCCCAGGCTGACCCAAACCCTCGTCATCCGCGCACTACGGCAGCCGGACTTGCGACGCGCCCTGGGCCGAAGGTGCGAGAAGCGACCGTGGAATCTGCAAAGCGGGCGCGCGGGCCCGGCCCCGGCCTGGCGGCTTCCGCCCGGCACCGGCCGGCCCACGAGCGGTCAGTTCGGCTGCCCGAGGAGGAAATCCCGCTTCAGCGTTTGCCGCCACGCTCAGATGCGGGTGCGGCGTACGGCTCCGTCACAGCCGCTCCGGGGTCCGGATGCCCAGCAGATACAGCCCCTGCCGGAGCACCCGCGCGGTCAGGTCGCAGAGCAGCAGCCGGCTCTCCCGCAGCTCACCACCGGCCCGCAGCACGGGGCAGCGCTCGTAGAAGGCGCTGAACGCCGCCGCCAGCCGGTACAGGTACGCGGCCAGTTGGTGGAAGTCCAGACTCCGCGCCACCTCGGCGACCACCCCGGAGAAGCCGAGCAGCTCGATGGCGAGGGCCCGCTCGGCCGGCTCGACCAGCGAGACCGCCGCGTCCGGCCGGGCTGACGTTCCGGCCCGCCGGAAGATCGACCGGATCCGGGAGTACGCGTACTGCAGGTACGGTGCGGTGTTCCCGTCCAGCGAGAGCATCCGTTCCCAGTCCAGCACGTAGTCCTTGTGCCGGTCGCTCGACAGGTCGGCGTACTTGATCGCGCCGATGCCGACGGCCCTGCCCACCTCGGCCGCCTCGGCCTCGCCCAGGTCCGGGTTGCGCTCCCGGGCCAGCGCGGTGGCCCGGGCCACCGCCTCCTCCAGCAGGGCGACCAGCTTCACCGATTCACCGGACCGGCTGCGCAGCATCCGCCCGTCCGGGCCGAGGATCGACCCGAACCCCACATGCTCGGCGCGGGCCGGCGGGACCAGCCAGCCGGCCTGCGCCGCGGCCGCATACACCAGCTCGAAGTGCCGGCGCTGCGGCAGGCCCACCACGTAGAGCAGCCGGGTCGCCCCCAGCGACCCGGTCCGGTGCCGGATCGCAGCCAGGTCGGTCGCCGGGTAGCCGTATCCACCGTCGGACTTGCGCACGATCAGCGGCAGCGGCTCACCGTCCCGGCCGGCGAAGCCCGGCGGGAAGACGCAGGCGGCGCCGTCGCTCTCCCGCAGCAGCCCGGCCCGGTCCAGGTCCGCCACCACCGGGGCGAGCAGGTCGTTGTAGCTGCTCTCGCCCTGGAAGTCCCGCGCGGTCAGGGTCACGTCGAGCAGCTCGTACACGGCGAGGAAGTAGCGCTCGGACTGCTCGACCAGCAGCCGCCACAGCCGCAGCGTCGCCTCGTCGCCGCCCTGCAGCGCCACCACCCGCTGCCGGGACCGCTCCCGGAACGCCTCCTCCGCGTCGAACTTGGCCCGGGCCGCCTTGTAGAACTCGTCCAGGTCGCCCATGGACAGCTCCTGTGCCGCCTCGGCCTCGCCCAGGTCGGCCAGGTGCTCGATCAGCATGCCGAACGGCGTACCCCAGTCGCCCAGGTGGTTGGCCCGGACCACCCGGTGGCCCAGCCACTCCAACAGCCGGGCCGCCGCGTCGCCGATCACCGTCGACCGCAGGTGCCCGACGTGCATCTCCTTGGCCACGTTCGGCCCGGAGTAGTCGACCACCACGGTCTCCGGCTCGGCCGCCACCGGCACGCCGAGCCGGGGGTCGGTGGCCAGTGCGGCGACCAGGCCGCCCAGGGCACGGTCCGCAACGGTCAGGTTGAGGAAGCCCGGCCCGGACACCTCCGCCACGGCGCACAGGTCGCCGAGCTCCGCGCGGTCCAGCACCTCCGCCGCGATCGACCGCGGCGGCCGGCCGAGCCGCCGGGCCAGCGCCAACGCCGCGTCGGACTGGAAGTCCGCGCGCTGCGAGCGGCGCACCACCGGGTCCACCGGTAGGCCGGCCACCTTCTTGAACGCCGGCGCCAGCCGGTCGGTCAGCAGTTTCTCCAGATCCATGGGTACGCCGATCTCGCTTGGATCCGCCTCACGCGGATCTCCGGACGGGAATGCGGGCGGACCGAGGACGATCGGCGATGACCGGCGGCTCGATCCGCCGGTCGCAAGAGATGGTGCTCAGCGCAGGCGGTCGCGGGACCGCCGGCGTCGCAGCGCGCCGAGCTGGACGTCGGGGGACGTCGGCTGGTGGGCGTGCGCGCTGGTCATGTCAGCAGCCTAACCGGCCGGCCCGGGGGCGGCGCAAGCGCTCTTCTGGGCCGGTCGGCAGGTCGTACGCGAAAGCTCAGGCTGGCGTGGCGACGGCCTTGCGGTACCGCTCGGCCCGCCGCCGCACCTGGGTGTACGCGCTGGTCAACCCCATCGCCCGGCGGACCTCGACCAGGGTGCGGTGCACCTCGGCCCGGGTCCGCTCAGTGCCCTCGACGATCAGCTCGTCGACCCGGCCGCGGTCGGCCTCGAAGCGGGCCCGCCGCTCGCGGATCGGGTCGAGGAACCGGTTCAACGCGGTGACCAGTTGCTCCTTGACCTCGACGTCACCGACCCGGCCGGCCCGGTAGCGCGCCTTCAGGTCCTCGACCTTCGTCCGGTCCGGGTTGAACACGTCGTGGTACGCGAACACCGGGTTGCCCTCCACCGTCCCGGGCACGTCGGCGCGCACCCGGTTCGGGTCGGTGTACATCCCCATCACCTTGCGGCGGACGGTCGCCGGGTCGTCGGCGAGGCCGATCGCGTTCCCCTTGCTCTTGCTCATCTTCCCCTGGCCATCGGTGCCGACCAGGGCGGGCGTCTCCGACATGATCAGTTCCGGCACCGGGAAGACCTCGCCGTAGAGGTGGTTGAAGCGCCGGGCGATCTCCCGGGTCACCTCGACGTGCGCGGCGTTGTCCCGGCCCACCGGCACGACCTGCCCCTTCACACAGAGGATGTCGGCGGCCTGGAGGACGGGATAGCCGAGCAGGCCGTACGGCATCTCCTCCTTGCCGGCGTCCCGGGCCATCTCCTTGAGCGACGGGACGCGCTCCAACCGGGGCACGGTGATCAGGTTCTGGAGGAGGGTGTTCAGGTCCCCGACCTCGGGGATCGCCGACTGGAGGTAGAAGGTGGCGCGGTCCGGGTCGACGCCGGCGGCGAGGATGTCGGTGACCATCTCGCGGGCGTTGCCGGCCACCTGCTCGATGTCCTCACGGCTGTTCTTCGTGGTGAGCATGTGCAGGTCGGCGATGATGAAGAAGCTCTCGTACCGCTGGTGCAACTGCACCCGGTTGGCGATGCTGCCGACGTAGTGGCCCAGGTGCAGTTGCCCGGTCGGGCGGTCGCCGGTGAGCATCCGTGCTGCGGACATGGTGGTACGCCTTTCGTGCCGAGAGAACGGTGGAAGGACGCGCGGGCGCGCGGGAAGAGACCCAGGGCGGACCCGGATCAGTGGAGGCGGCTCGTCAGAGCGCGAACCGCCATCGCCCGCCGGCGCGGAACCGCAACCCACCGGCACGGAGTACGTCGAGGATCTGCTCCCGACCGTCGTCGACACGGGCCGGAAGAACTGGAGCAGCAGCCGCCGGGAGACCGTTCTCGGTCTCCAGGGCGAGGGTGCTCGGCCGGACCATGCCGACAGGTTAGCCGGTCGGCGGTGGTCCTCGCCGCCCCCGGCTGGCCGAGGTCACCGGATCACCCGGGTTCCGCTCAGCGCTCGCGGTAGCTCTCCGCGTAGTAGCTGCCGACCTGCTCCTGATACTCGGGGCGGCCGAAGTCGTCCGGCTCGAAGGCCGGCGAGTGCTTCACCTGCTCCCGGGTACGGTCCACGTGCACCGCGCGCGCCAGGTGGTCAACCCGGGCCACCGTGCCCACCGGCAGCAGCACCTTCCGGCCGAAGATCCACGGCCCGGTGTCCACCACGAGATAGCGGGCCCCGGCTTCCTCGCTCGCCTGGTCGACCGACCCGATCCGGCCGTCGGTCGCTTCCACCCGGTAACCGGTGAGGTCGATCGGGGTGCCCGGGCCGGGTGCGTCGGGACCGTCGGCGCCCGCCGACCGCTGCCGCGGCACGTCGTCCGGGCCGGTCTCGTCGTAGCCGCCGGCGAGCGCGGCCGGGTCCCGCCAACTCCACGGATTGAACGGCTGCATGGTCCACCTCCGCTGTCGTCGTCGACGGAAACTCTGCCCGCACGTTGAATCGCCGAAACATCAACGCAATTTTCGGTTCATCATTTCCGGCTTCTGCGAGATACCTCATAATCGGCGCCCATTCCCCGGGCAGCAGGCTTCTCCGCAGGTGGGGCCGGGTGAACCTGCCCGTCAGCACACCCGGAAAGGGCTCGGAGTGTTCGTCGGGCACATTCGGTCGGGCCGACCGTCCCGACGATTCTGGTCGCGCGTCCCCGGTGTCGAGGAAAGGAAGCGCAGATGCAGCGGGCAATTCGGCGAATCGGAATCGGGGCGGCCGCGGTGGCCGTACTGGTCGGGCTGGCCGGGACCGGGGCGCAGGCCGCCGTGGGCAACCCGTACACCGCCCAGGGGCTCTGTGGGCCCGGCTTCGTCAGCGTCGACCAGGACCCCATCCGGAACGCGACCACCGGTGAGCGGCTCGGCACCGTCCACCTGCTGCGCAACCCCTTCACCGGGTACGGGTGCACGGTCACCCTCAAGTCGGCGTACCTCGGAAGCCTCACCAGGACCCAGGTCTATCTGGACCCGGAGCTGATCCCCTCCTTCTCGGTCGACGACGGCAACCGGCTCTACGCCGCCGGCCCGGTCTACGGGTACGTCGGCACTGGTTGCGCGATCTGGGGCGGCGCCATGGCCGACGCCTCGGGCACCCTGCATCGCCACGACCGGGCGAACCCGGCCATCGGCGGTGCCGTCACCTGCTTCTGACGCCTGTCGTGGCGCGGACCCGTTCCAGGATGGCCGCCTGTCGGGTGGGGCGGGCCGGGTGCCCGCCCTCACCCAGCGCGGGCCGGCACGCAGCTGGTCCCCGCGCCGCAACGGGCCGCCGGCCATGGCGACGCTGGCATACTGGCCTGCCATGGTGCTGTCGCGTGGCTGGTCGCTGTTCCTGGTCGGGGTCGGGGTGTGGACCTGGGTGATCTGGCCGAGGTTCGCGGTCGCCATCTGGAAGGACCCGCGCTCCTGGTCGACCGGCACGATCGGCGAGGGCACCCCGACGAGCTTCCTCTGGGTGCACGCCCTGCTGATCGCGGCCTCGCTGGCGATCGGCACCACCGTGGGAGTGCTCGGCATCAGGGGCTGGCTCGCGGCTCGCCGGGGTCGTTCCACCGCCCGAAGCGCCAGTGCGGCTCGGGGTGTCACGCCCCGAACCCGGGTTGAGCAGGGAAGATAGTCCAACCGTGATGATGTGACGCGGGACGCCACCCGCGGATTTGACGATCAAAGCCGAAGACGCGTAACTTTCTCTCTGCCAGCGCGGAACGGACGAAAAAGGGCGAAAGTCCTGGAGGCCGGGGCGCAGGAACGACGACCAGGCTTGGATGGCTGACACCATCGGACCTGGACCGGGCGGGGCTCGCCGGAAACGCCGTAGGGCGGATTTGGTGGAGCGGAAGCGACCGGGTAAGGTTGTCGACCGGCAGGGCACCGGGCGAGTTCGCGGTCACCGCGACGGCCGGCCTGCCAAATCCGATGATCGAGCGCAGCGGTTCGTCGCTGTGCGAGTTCAGCGGTGCCAACCCGTACGAAGCACGACAGACCGGGACACACGGTTTGACACGGCGGAGACGGTGAGGTAACGTAGTAAAAGTGCCCGGCGCGAGAGCGGCGGTCGCGGTGAACGAAATGCCCCGGACAGGGTCCTGTGGATTGCAGGGTTGCTGGATGGTGTGTGGTTGTTCTTTGAGAACTCAACAGGGTGTTTGATAAGCCAGTGCCAAA